>NZ_BAGG01000266.1 GCF_000308695.1 Nocardia takedensis NBRC 100417
GGGTGGCGCGGGTGCGCGCGCCGGGGCGGGCGCACGCGCGACGGCCGGGAAGGTGCTCTCCGGCGCGGGATCGGCCGCCTCGCTGGCGGTGCCGATCGCGGCGCAGGCGTCGGCGGCCGCGCTGAACAAGGCCCGCTCCGCCGCGGAGGCGTCACCGGGAGAAGCGGAGCAGCAGCAATGAGCCACCAACGCACCTACATCCTGGGCGGGGAGATCGCGCGCCGCTCCTGGCTCGGGCTGTCCCAGCCGGTGATGGCGAGCTGGGCGATCTCGATCCTGGTCGCGATCGCCCTCTACGTCCTGGCCGGAACCTCGATCGCGACCCTGGTGGGCATCATCGTCGGGCTCGGCGCGGTGTTCGCTGCCACCATGGAATGGGGCGGGAACCGCTCCTTCGCCGCCACCCGCCTGCACGCCGTGCGCACCTGGGACCGGCGCCGCCGCGGCGAACACATCTACCGCCACCGCGCCGACCCCGCCTTCGGACGGCCCGACCGCGATCCCGGCTGGGAGTTCCCCGTCGCGCTGGGAAACACCGCGCCGCTGGATGTCTCGGGCACCGGCCTGGACGAGATGTTCATCCTGCGTCACGCCAACCCGGGGGAGCGGACCTACTTCTCGGTCGTGCTGGCCGTGGACGGGGTCGCCAGCGGTCTGCGCGGCGACACCGCCTACGCCGCCACCTCCGCCGCGTTCGGAGCCTTCCTGGCCAACCTCGCCAAGCCCAGCAGTTTCATCCGCGGCATCCAGATCGTGCACCGGTCGGTCCCCCACGACATGGCACCGCACGAACGCTGGGCCGAAACACAGGTCGGCGCGCTCACCGATCAGCGCCTGCTCCCGGCGGTCGCCTCCTACGGCGCGCTGCTGGACGTACTCACCCCGCTGGCCGAGGAACACCGCACCTACGTGTGCCTGCGCTTCCCGCAGACCGAAACCTTCATGGCCGAGACCGCCCGCATCGCCCGCACCAAGAACGCCACCATCCACGGCGCCATCGCCCAACTGATACGCGACGAAACCGAGAGAGCCACCAGACTTCTCGCCATCGCGGGCATGGGCCGAGTCGAGGTCTACGGCGAACGCCGGGCGTGCGCGGTGCTGCGGGCCTGCATCGATCCCGGCTATCGGCTGGCCCGCCACGGCGACGCCGACTGGTCGAACTGCTGGCCCACCTACATCGGCGGCCGCGACTCGGTCGCCATCGCCCCGGACGGGCGATGGCGCACCCGCGTCGGCACCATCCCCGCCCGCGCCATCGAACCCGCACCCCTGGGCCCGTTGTGGCTGGCGCCGCTGCTGACCGGCGTCGACGCCGATCCCGGCGACGACGACACCGCTCCCATGCCGACCATCCGCACGGTCTCGGTCCGCCTGGACTTCGTCCCGGCCGCCCGTGCCCGCGCCGCCGCGCGCGGGGACTTCACCGCCGACGAGGCCCGCAAACTCAAGGAACGCCAGAAAGGCAAGATCGACGACGGATCCAGCGACGTACTGCTCTCGGCCTCGGACCGACGCCGCAGCGACCTCACCCCGGGCTCGGGCCATCACGGCGTCATCTACAGCCTCGCCGTCGCGGTCACCGGCCGCGACGAAGAAGACCTCGAACGCGCCTGCCTGCGCGTCGGTGAAGCCGCCGGCGAATCAGCCATCAGCGACATCGACTGGGCAACAGACGATCACGACATCGCCTTGTTCGCCACCCTGCCACTCGGTCGCGGCCTCGCCGCGACCAGCTACACCCGGTGACCGCCATGACCACCACCCGCGAACCACTCGAACCATCCACCACCGCGACAGCCCCACAGCCCGAGCGCCCGGCGCGGCCGCCGCGCCCACCACGCGGTCTGGCGCGCCGCGTGCTCGGACTGCCCGCCGCCGGCCGACCCGCGAGGACCGGGTCGGATCCCGATGCGGGCGCGCGCGTGCGCCGCCCGGCCCCCAAGCGGCGTCGGTGGCTGGACAAACTCGGCTGGTACGAGCACCGCGCCGAAGGCGCGTGGACCACCACCCGCCAGGCCGAGGCGCTCAACCTCGCGACCAGTCGCCGCTCGGTGCGCCAAGAAGGCGTCGCGGCGGGGTTGAACACGATCAGCCAGGAACTCGAGATCCTCGACCCGTTCTCCCTCTACGGCGAAGAGATCTCCGGCATCAACGTGTGCCTGATCGGCGACATCGGACGTGGAAAATCCTCACTCATCAAGTCCGCGTTCTGCATCCGCCAACTCATCACGGGCCGCCAAGTGGTGATCCTGGACCGCAAACCACAGTCCGGCGCGGGGGAGTACACCCCCATCGCCCGCGCGATGGACGCCGCCAGCATCCGATTCAAGACCGGCGGCGGCGGGGCGTGTGTGAACTTGCTCGATCCCGCGATCTCCACCGGCGGCGAACACCGCGGCGGCCTGGACGGCATCGTGCCCGCCGGACAGGAAGCACTCGTTCTCGCGGTACTCGAAGACAGCATGGGGCGGACTCTGGACGAACGCGAAAAAGCCGCCGTCGGAATGGCATTGGAGAAAGTCAACGCCGACGCGCGCGCCGCGCACCGCGCGCCGGTGATCCGCGAACTCGCGATGCGCCTGCTCGACCCCCACACCGACGACGGCGCCGTACTCGGCCGGCGTTGGGGGCAGAGGGCATTGGAATGGGGACAGGAACCGGGACTGGCGTTGCTGCGCCTGGCCGACCGCGACCTCAAAGGTCTGGTCGACGAGGAAACCAGCGCCGAGGTCCGCGACGCACTCGAACACAACAGCCTCGTGCACTTCGACCTCTCCGCCCTGCCCACCGACGGGCCCGCGCTGCGGATCGTGATGACCGTCATCAACACCTGGCTGGCCAACCGCCTCGCCGGCCGCTCGAGCCGCTTCCAACAGACCATGCTCATCGTCGAGGAAGGATGGCACGTCGCCCAGGGATCGACCGGCGAAGTGTTCCAGGCCAACATGAAACTCTCGCGCGGCCTGGGAATGGGCACCGTCTCGGCGTTCCATCACATCTCCGACCTGCCCGAGTCCTCCCCCGCGCGATCACTCATGCAAGAAGCCTCGATCGTGGTGCTCTACGGCCAGGACCGCGAGGACGACGTACGCGAGACCTGCCGGATGTATCGACTCCCGGCCGGAACCGAGGAAGCCCTGATGAGACTGGGGCGCGGACAGGCCCTGGTCAAGATCGGCAACCGCGACCCATTCCTGCTCGAACACATCCGCTCACCCCACGAAATCGTGCTGACCGATACCGATACCGCGGTCACAGGGGCGCTGACCCAATGAGCGAGCCCTCCACGCCCCCAACCGCGCCCCGCCCGGCCGCCGACCACCCGGCCGGTCCGAAATCCACGGGCCGGTTCCGCATGCCCACCGACCGAAGACGTTTGCCCACCGCCGATTCCGAACCATGGCATCCCTTGCCCGGGGTGTGCGGAACCGGCCCGATCCCATCCCAGGGGAGGACCAGATGAGAGAACCCGAAACCCGCGACACCATGCCGCTCGCGCCGGTGCGCGAACGTGCGTTGCTGCCCGCCGGAATGGAGCTGTCCCTGTTCGCCGCCGTGGTGGGCGCCTGCGCCATCTTCGGCGGAGGAGCCCTCTCGGCGCTGCTGTCCGGCCACGGCATCGCCGCCCCCGGCTGGGCCGGGGCCTACGCCACCGTCTTCGCGCTCTTCGGCGATATGAGTGATCCCGCGGCCGCCTGGCCCGACGACCCTCGGCCCGGACCGGCGTGGTTGACCTGGACCTGCATCATCGTCGTCGCCATCACCGTCGCCTCGACGATCATGATCGCGCGCGCCGAGTACGACGCGCGCCGGCGACGGCGCCGCAGCAATCCCGGCATGGCCAAGGTCAGCGACCTGCGGCGCGCCGGATTGGACGCCGACGGCGCCATCGACAAAGCCGCGGCCGAATACCCGGTACTCGCCGCCGGGTCCCGCCTGCCGATGACCGCGCGACTGCGGCTCCCACGCGGGTGGCGGCGATGAAACTGCCCGCCCTGTTCCACCGCCGACCCGCCGGGCTCGACCCGGCCAAGCTGGGAGTGCCTCTCGGCGCCCTCGCCGAGAACAAGCGCGAGATCGTCTACCTCCAACACCGCGACGCCGTGCTGGTCGAGGGACCGACCGGCTCGGGCAAGACCTGGCGCATCGCCTGCCAACTGGTGCACAGCGCACCAGGATTCGTCCTGGCCACGACCACCAAATCCCACGACGTGCTCGGCGCGACGATCGCCGAGCGAGCCGAAGTCGGCAAGGTCGCCGTCTTCGACCCCGAAAACCTCACCGAATGGCCCGCACGCATCCGCTGGTCGATCCTGGCCGGATGTGAAGACCCCGACACCGCGATCCGCCGCGCCGCGGCCATGGCCAAGGCGATGCCCATGGAAGGCACCAAGAACGGCGGCTACTTCGAGAACAAGGCCGCCACCCTGCTGCGCTGCTACCTGCACGCCGCCGCACTTCGCCAGATCCGCATCCGCGAGCTACGCAAATGGGTCTCCTCGCGCACCACCACCACCGCTCGCGAGATTCTCGCCGCGAGCCTGCCGGACTGGGCAGCCGAACTCGAACAGATCCTCGACTCCGCCTCGGAATCCTCCGACGACGTCATCGCCGCCGCCGCCCGCCTGCTCGAACCCCTGGCATCACCCAAACTCATGGCCGCCATCGACGTCCCCCAAAGCGAATCCTTCGACGTCGCACACTTCGTACTGGACCAAAAGCGCAGTAACACACTCTATCTCGTATCCAAGGGCACCTCCGGGTCCATGGCCCCGTTCGTCGCCGCCCTGGCCGCCGAAGTCCACCACGTCGCCGATCGAGCCTCCCAGAAACATCCGTCCGGTCGACTCGACCCGCCCGTGCGATTGATCCTCGACGAGGTCAACAACGTCGCACCCATCCCCGACCTGCCGTCGATCTTCTCCGACAGCGGCGGCCGCGGAATCAACGTCTGGGCCTTCGCGCACAACCAGGCCCAGAATCAGCAGCGCTGGGGCGATCACGGGGGAAAGATGCTGGCCTACTCGGCCCCGGCGATGCTGATCCTGCCGGGAATGCGCGGCGACGAACTCAACGACATCTCCCGCCTGATCGGCAACCGGAAAGAGTGGCGAGCCACCATCGGCAGCGGCCGCCCGTCCTTCCAGTTGCACGACGAACCGGTCATGACCGCCGCCGAGCTGCGCGAGATGGATACCGACCACGGGCTGCTGCTCTACCGCAACGCACCTCCGGTGAAGGTCCATCTGCCCACCGTCTGGCAGGTCCCCGCGCACAGGGCCCGGGTGCAAGCCTCTCTCGCCGAATTCGAGCGGGTGATCAACAGCGGCCAGGTCCCCGACAAGTACCGCCTCGACAAGACATTCATCGTGGGGGAGACAGGATGACCCACCCCCCCTACGCAGAGAACGGTCACGACTCCGCGGTCGCCGACGGCTCGGGGGAGTTGGTGCACTGCGCCTACTACTGGGATGGACTCGCCGTCGACGGCGCGCGCCGATTGTGGACCGAGTTGAACGAATGGGTCGACTGGCTGCGCGTCACCTATTCACTGGAATCGCGGATCAAGCCGTGCTGGTACCGCCATCGTCCCGTCAGGGAAGAGCTCACTGCGCTGATGGTCGCGCACAAGGCGGCGTATCTGACCGAGCCCGACGCGGTCGCTCAATATCGCGAAGACCTCACCGCCTGGCACACCCAGTGGTATCGCTCGGCTCTCGACGCGATCGCTCGCCTGCTCGCCGACTGTTCCCACGACAACTGCGCATACATCGCGCCCACCGCGCGCCCCTCCGAAGACCCGGAACGCGAGATCTTCGTCGACAAGGACGTCCAGTCCAGGGCAGAAGAGACCGCGCCATGACCCCGCCGGACGAAACACGCTGCGCAGAAACTGAATTCGAGTCACGGTCGCAGCGAAACACGCCGCGGGCCTGCGACGGGTTCGTGAGAAGCGAGAGGCGATCACCCGACCAGACCTTCCCTTCGCGGTCGTGCCCGAGTCCTTCGGTGAGGCGGAGGGACCGGGAGGGCGACGCCGATGGCTGACCTGCGCCCCATGGGATTCACGCAGCGCATGGACGAAGGATGGAAGACCCTCACCGCGTTGAGCGCACCCATCCGAACCTCGCACATGCGAGATCTGGCCTTCGCCCTGGTCCATCGTGCGGTCTTCCAACCCGAACTGTGGTCAGAGGTCCTGGCCACGGATCGGCGCAGTGCCGTCCACCTGCTCACCCGATTTGAAGCACACCTGACCGTTGACCAACTCCTGGCCGACAACGCAGCCCGCCATCTGGCGATCGAACATCCGGATCGACTGCGCCGAATCATCGAGGTCGTCGACGATCTGATCAGTGGACCACCGCCGGAGCGCCACGTCTGGGAGGTCCCCACGCCGATCAGCGCGCAAGTGTTCTCGGCGCTGCTGCAACGATCCGCACGCGACACCCCCGCCGAGTCCGCCGTGCCGGTGCCGCCCGAAATCGAACGGCTTGCTGTCGAACTCGCCGATCCCGGTCCCGCGGCGAGGGTGTACGCACCGATCGCCGACTACGCGATCATGCTCGCCGCGGCGGGCACCCACCTGCGGCACCGTCTTCCCTACCTCGACGGCAGCACGCCGGAGGACCTGCACGCCATCACCACCGGCACGACGTCGGGCGCATCGCCTGTGCCCGACGTCCGACTCGCGGGCCGCGCGCACTCACGGCACACGATGTTGCTCGCAGCCCTGCACCTGGACCTGGTAGGCGCCCATGGTCGAATCCACACCGAGGCACCGACATACGCGGCGTCCCCGGATCAGCATTTCGACATCGTTCTCGCCGCCCCTCCATGGAAATCGACCCCGTGGAGACAGGATCCGCTCTTCGCCGACATGGTCTGGCCCTTCGGCACTCCGCACGCCACCGCGAGCTACGCATGGCTCCAACACAGTTGGGATCGACTGAATCCCGGCGGCCGCGCCGTGGTGCTCATGTCGAGCAGCGCCGGGCGATCACGCAGCCCCCGCGAGAAGGCGATTCGCGCCTACATGGCCGCATCCGGGGTGCTCGAAGCGGTCATCGACCTGCCCGACTACATGTTCCCCGCGCTCAGACAACGCCGCGCGGCCTCGCTGTGGCTACTGGACAAGCCCTGGTCCGCCGCGCCCGCGGACCCCCATCGCCCCGGAACCAGGACCCCGGTGCGCGACTCGGTGCTGTTCATCAGCTCCGGTCACGGAGTCGAGAGCCAGAAAGTCCTGCGGGCGGTCGCCAGCCTCCGGCGCGGCACCGGCCCCGAGGCGGAGCCGGGATTCTGCGCAGTCGTGCCACGCTCCACCATCACCGCGACCGACCACGACCTGTGTGCGACCACCTATACCGGGCCCCCGAACGAACCACCGCGACCGAGCGCGGGGGACAGCCCCCGGCCCGCCACCACAATTCCCGGCCGCCGGAGTGACCGCCCCGTCGCCTCCAGCCCGTACAAACCGCCGATTCGTCGGGTCGTCAACCCAACGAATCACCGTCAACGACGCTCACTCTGACCAACCGTGGGAGGTATCAGCCATGGCTTCCGAGGACGACCCAGCCAGCGCGACCGCACACCCAGGCAAGCGCACGAGCGTACGCGCCGTCGGCTTGTGGCAACGCTTGGCGATGCTCCTCGCGGCCTTGGCGATGAACCGCGCCGCCAAACAGATCCGTGAACGACACGACGAACTCGCCGGAATCGCCGACGGCGACGACGCCGCGATGGCGCGCTACGCGGAGAAGACGACCGAGCAGCGGCGCGATGCCGAAGCACGTCTGCAACGGCTCGATCTGGCAGGGCCGCGCGAGGATGTCGCGGCCGCGCTGGTGGACGCGCTCGCATGGAGCGACAGCTCACCGATCGCGCGTAAAGCCCTCGATCAATTGACCGAGTTCTATCGCAGCGAGATGGGGCTGCTCATCGATCCCTCCGGCCGGACGCTGACCGTTGATCCCGACTACCCGGCCACCCACATTCAGACCGCGCTCGAAGAGAGCGCCCGATACCTGCGCAGACAGGCTGCCGCGACCGCGGTAACCACACTGCTCGACGACTCCGAGGTCGACGACGCCGGACGCACCCACGCGAGGCAGTTGATCGACACCTGGGCGAGCCTCGGAACGGACACGCCCTCCACCGAAGCCATGCAAGACCGCCGCGCCGAGTTGGCCGACGGACTCGCGGCCACGGACCTCGACGGTCCGGACCGGTCTCAGGTGCTCTTCGTCATCGACTACCTCACCGACAACCACGACTCGCCGCATTCGGTCGACCTCCTCGACACGCCGCCGCTGTTCATCGCGCCCGCGTCACCGCAGGTCTCAACCGCAGTCCCGGACGCGCAACCGGTCAACGCAATGCCCGCCCCCGCAGACAGTCGCTACGGCGACCAGCAGCAGGGGCCCCACCAACAGGTCGACACAAACTCCGCCGAGAACACGCCGGTCGAACCGAGGACCGACCCCGCCGCACCCGAGCAGGCCCCACGACAACCACCTGACCCGACAGACGACCGACCAGGGGCCGGCGATCGCTCGCGCACCGGCGGCGCCAACCCTGCACAACCCATCGCTGATCCCGGCGCACCCGGCGCCGCGCCGCCACCTGAACCCGCACCGCCAACCTCGGCGCCGCACCCACCCGTGCCCACGGCATCGCAGGCGGTCGGTGTGGATCGCCTCCAGGTCACCGCTCAACTGCGCGACTATCTCGCGGTCGTGAAGCAACTACACACCGCCGCCGACCGATTCGCCGATGATCCTGCGCAGTCGATCACCGCCGACATGCATCAACTCGTCGAGAAGGCGCGCACCCATCGCCACCATCTACTCGCCGTCGCCGAGAACGGCCCCGGATTGGCTCCGATCGAAAGGACGCAGATCCGCGCCACGCTCCACGACATCGACACCGGCAGGACAGACCTCCCAACCCTGCTGTGGGTCGAAGAAGACTCCAAACGCGCGGCCGATCAGTACCGGCACCGCATGCGCGGCCGCGACATCGCCGCCGGCGCAGTCGCGCGCGTCACCGAAACGCTGACACAATCCGAGCTGCTGGGCCCGGCGGATCCGTCGACCGCGCGGATCCCCGCCGCGCTGCACGGCCCGCTCGACGACATCCTCGACGCACTGCGGGAAGACGACGGCGCGATCGGCCACTCCAGCGATCGCTTCGCCACCGCCACTGGGCGGATGCAGCAGTGCCTGAGCGACCTCAGCGTGGATGAGGACACCTGCCGAACCATCGACGCATTCCTCCGGGACGACCTACCTCATGCCGACACCGACGAACGCCCCGGTCGCGCCGCGCACGAACTGACCACGCTGCTCGAAGGCACCGGAGTCCTGCTCGACCCCGCCCCGAACCCCCACGCCCGAAACGAGGCGATCAACGCCTCACTGGAGGGCCTGGCCGCCGTAATCGAAGCCGTCGCCGCCGGGACCGAACGCCGCGATCGACTCCTGCGTCGATACGAGAACACGCTCAACGCTCTCGGACGGCAACTGGTCGACGCCGGAGCCGACCGACCGACTTTGGCGACCGTGCGCGCATCCATCGACGAACACGCGCGAAAAGCGGCGGCTCACGCGGTCACCGGCAGAGACCGGCGCGCCAGATGGGCCGAACGTGCGGTCCCCACCGGACGCGACGCCCGCCACCAAGGCCCCCGCGCTCCAGACCCCTCAGCGGTCACCTCGCCACTGACCTCGACACCCCCGCAGCCTGCGTCGCGAAGACGACGCACCTTCAGCCCGAGCGAACGATCTCGACGGTTCTGGCAACAGCACTTCCGTCCACGACCCGCCACCACCACATCACGCCGCGGCTGAACACCGCCCGCCGACCGATGGGAGCAAACCCGTTGCACAACAACACCGTACCGACCTCGATGCCGGGCTCTTGGTGCCCACCGACGCAGGACGACGGCCAATTCCAGGCGAAACTGCAAACCCTCGACCCGGCCTACACCCGGGTCCTCACCGAACACCGGGCGAACTTCGCCTCCCCATGGCTGGCCCGGCATTGGATTCGGTACCGCCTCACCCATCCACCAGTCGACGGCGCCAAGGCACCGGACTCGTACCGCGCCTCGGTCGAGGACCGGTCCGCTCCCGCTCATCGGCGCGTCATCTACGACGGAACCGGCCCTCGCGACGACGTGGCTGCCACTCTGGACGCGCTGGCCCGTGCACGGGCCGATCACTCACCGGTCACCGGCGACGCCGACACCGATCTCAGAATCCTGAAGTCGCTGCTCGAGGCGTACGAGAACTCCGCGCACGAGAGAGACACCACCACCGTCCAGGCAGGGCTGCGCGGACACATCGCAACGCTGCTGTGCCTCGGCGCCCTCTCCGCCGCTGTCGCAGAGCGCGCGAACGCGCGACTGCGCACCGCCGACCTCGCTCGCCTCATCAGCCCCGACGGATCCATTCGCGCGGTCCTCGACCACACAACGCCACCATCACCGTCCGGGTACTCGCCCGCGCCGGACACCACGGATCGACTGCTCGACCACCGCTTCGCCAGCGCCCGCCATGCCCGCGAATACCTCGTCCACAACATCCATGCCCGCCACGCAGGCCAGACCACAGGTCTGCACATTCACATCACCGACACCCGCACCACCCCGGAGTCGACGGTCTATCGAGCACACGGTTCGTCACAATCGATCACCGAAGGTCTTCGCGCTGTCACCGAGTTCGACGGCACCCTCGTACTCGGAATGCCGGACCATGACGTACGCCTACTCCGAACCCTGGTCATCGACTATCGACATCTCGCCGATGCCCTCCGCCAGACCCTTTCACGACAGCACCTCGAGCCGGGCACCGTCCAGGCTTGTTCGCACGCGTTGCGCCAGAGCAGACGCGAAATCATGGCCATGCTGGACAATCCGAGCCTTCACGCGCAGGTCGACACCGTACGCGCGCAACTACATTCCGCCGACACCGCGCTCTCACCGCTGATGGCCGACTGGCCACCGACCGACGGCGATCACCCAGGACACGGTAGGAGGCGATCATGACCGGGCCGCTTCTACTTCCAGATCCTGGCGGCCCGTACGAGGCGAGCTTTTCGGAGACCGATCCCGACGCCCAGCCATTCGGAAGCGAATTCGCACGATTCCGTAGACCTTGGATGGCACGAGAGTGGCTCCAGCACCGACTGATCGTCACCGACCAATTCGATCCCGGTAGCCGACGATACCGAGCAACCATCACCGCGGGCGCCGAGGAGAGGACGCTGTACGACTTGCGGGGGTCCGCACCGGACATTGCCTTCCGGCTGACGCTTCTCGGCCGCAACGGGATCGACGCTACCCGCGTGACGGGGCAGAATCCGCTGACCGTCGTCGCCGCCGACGAACTCGCCCGCGAATACCGCGCCTGTGTCGACGAGTGGAAATCTGCCTACGACGCCGACCCGACCAGCTCGCGGACTCGCGGACTGCACGAGGTTCGCGCGGGCATCCGTCGCGAAATCCACGCCGTGGCATTGAACTCGGCACCACTATCGCAACCCGCTCACCTGCTTCTCGCCCAAGTGCTGCTCGAGATCGACACCGAGGCCCTAGCGCAACCGCACGGCCGATACGGTGCGGTTTGTCAATGGGTGGACCTCGAGATGCACGCCGGCTCCACCGCGCCATCGAGGCAGCCGCGGGCGAGCCAGTTCGACTCGGCGAGCCACGCCCAGGAATGGCTGATCAGCCAACTCGCGATCTCGGCCTTCGCCGCCGACCCCACCGACCCCACCGTCGAATTGCACGGAACCGTATTCGACCTCGAGCGTGTGCGATTCGTGCGTGCCGAGATCGGCAGCCCCGCCGCGACAGGTCTGAGATTAGCGTCAGCCGAGCATGAGCCCGATGGAATAGTGACCACGGGCATTCCTGACGTCGACCATCACGAACTCAATCGGCTCGTCGAAGCCTACGAGAAAGTCACCGATTTCCTGATCAACGCGACAAACCGCGTGCGCTCGGACGACGAGGCAAGACTCCCGACAGACCGGCTCGACCACATCATCATCCCCCGCACCGACATCGGCGGACAGATCGTCGCCCTGGCAGCCACAGCAGGCACGGACGACGCCGAGGTCGCATTGCGTCGGCTATGGGCAGCCGACCAACGGGTAATCAATGATCGCGATCTCGTCAGTGCGCACACCACCGTTCCCACATCAGGATTCGTCCTGGCAGACATCCAGGTGGCACTGGCCCAGATGGCCAGGCTGACGGCACTCGACTCTGCTACATCACCGCAGATCACGGAAACCTCACACAAGATCGCCGAGGTGCGCGACCGCATCCGGCAACTCATGGACGCCGACAACTTCCGACCCGAGAACCGTTCGATCATCGACGCGCACATCACCCAGATCTTGGTGAATCAAGACCACCAACAAGCCGGACTGTACGCCTGGCCATCGGTCAGCGCGCTCGACTCCCGTACCAGGCGATTGACCGCCGTCCGAACGCAACCAGGTCATCGAGGCTTCAGCGATGCGCTGCGTCTGCACCACCTCACCCAAGCGATACATCTGGACGGCCTGATCCCCGCGGACCCACACCGAGACTTGGTCCTCGACGCGCTACTGTCGCGTCAACGGGACTACCTCTGGACGGCGATCGAAACAGACACCTCGCTCAGCACCGCGACCGCCGCAGCCCTGACCGGGATCATGCAGTACGACCCTGCTACCCCCATCCCGAATCACCACGTAGTAACACCTCTCCGGGCGCATCCTGCCGACGGCCCGCCTACACCGGACACCACCGCTGTCCCGGGGCAGCCGTACAGGATCCTGCTCCCCCGTGGCGAACACGAGTGGTATCTCGGCATCGAGAACGGGCGATGGACAGCGCGGGTCCACCAACTCTATCCGGCGTTCCCGACCCTGCGCCGGGAAATCGGTGCCGCGCACTACGACTCCGCCGAGCAGATGCTCGACGCCGTGACCACCGAACCAACGGTCCTCGCCCCCGAGGGGCGCGAGGTGATCTTGGCGCCTCTGGACATCCCCGAACCCGTGCGCACAGCCCTGTACCGCGCGCAAGAACTGTGCGAACGCCCATCATCGCCTGCTGCCACCACCGGCCACAAGGTCACTCCCTCGGCGGCACCTGCACCACACAGTGCTGACAAACGTCATCCGACGAGGAGGCAACCGCCGCCACCGCCACCGCCGCCCAGGCGTCGGATATGACCACCCGCCACCGAACTCGAACGCACAGCCTGTCCCCGCGCCACTCCACACCCACTGGAGCCACCGAGAAGGCGACGAACCCCACGACCGACTTGCCCCCACGGAGAAATCACGATGACCGAACCGGATGCACCGGCCTCAATCCCGCCCATCACCCCCGGACCGCTCGACAGCGACGCCCGTACTCTGCGCGCCGTCCGAGAAATCCTGCGTGAGTATCACAGTGGTCCAGCCCAGGAATACGGCCACGCGGCGGTGCGCTACCACCTATCGGTCCTGGATCGTATCGACCGAGCGGTGCTACCTCTCGCAGACCCACGCACCCACGAGCGACACGCCCCGGGGCTTGCACACCGCGACCTTCGCACAGCTTTCATCCGCTGGCTGAACGAGATTCGAATCGATGAAGCCGATGCGTTGGCCAACTGGCTCACAAACTTCTCGAGGACCTCGCCGGACGAGGTGGCGACCTCGCTGGCGATCATCAGCGCCGTACGCAAGGAAGGGTTCGAGTCGATCGCGCAGGCCGCTGACCGAGTCCGGTTCCTGCAAGCCGTCGCCTCCGAAGTCCGCGTCCGCGTCGACATGGGAGTGCTCGACGCGACAGCCCTGGACAGCACTCACGAACTCGCCGAAGCGCATCGAGCCTTCGAACAACTGCTCGTTTCCGGCCGGACAGGTCTGAGCGTCTTCGAGCAACAATGTGTGAGCGACTGGGCCGGCCGAATCGACATCAACCTCAGCGATCGGCCCGGGATTGAACTGGTGAGGTTGCTTTCCCCGCCTGAGGACGGCCAAGCCCGCCCCGGACCACGCTCGACCAGCGGCGGACAACTCGCCGACATCGTCGATGAGCTTCGGGTCTGGCATCGACTCGTCACCGAAGAATTGGACTGGCCATACGCGGTACGCCTCAAGTCCGGGCAACGGCTCTCCTCGGCGACCAGCCGAGGTAGTGAGCTCGAATGCCGGCAGTGGCTGCGCGAAGTCGCCGCCGAGTTGCACCCGACCCAACGCGTCGACGCCGCGATCTATCGAGCAGATCCTGCCACCGGCGAACAACGCAGTTGCCTGCGCCTCGAGGCTGTGCCCGCTGCTGAATTCAGAACCTACCTCGATCTGCTCGAACAAGCCGAAGCTCAGCCGACCCCCACCGGCGACCGCGATGACGACCAGCTCCAGGTCATCCGAATGATGCGAGATCTCCAGACCGTCACTCGCCAGCTCAACGACCCGCGCAACAGCGCATCAGCCTTCGAGGCCCTTGTCGAACGAGAAAACCTACGGCATCAGATCCGCGCGTACACCGCCGCCGCTGTTCTGCCCTCTATCGAGCAACGCCTCGACGCCATCGATCTCGCACAGCGTCCCCACCACGAGCAGCACACCGATCCCGCGTACTTCCAACACCGACTCGACCGTCTCGCCGACACGGTCGCCGACATTCGTGCCGCCGGACGCGTCGACATCACTCCACCCGACTGCGCGGACCGTCGTCTCACCGCCGGGTCCTGGTCCGACAACGAGCCCGGCCCGTGGTTCGTCACTACCTGGGGCCCAGACATTGCAGACCAGCCCGGCAGCACACACTACTTCTCCAGCGTGCGCGAGCTGCTGGCACACACGCCGGTTACCGCCGCTCAAGCGAACGAGCTCGCCGCTCTCGACCGGCGGATCGCGCGTGCGCAGTCGCTGGTCGATGCCGCCCGCATGCACCGTGACTCCGTCCGCCACTCCACGGCCCTCACCGCGGCCTCCGCGCTACCCGCGCCGCATACAGCAGCTCGGCACAGCGTCGGACCCGCTTCCGGACTCGACAGTTCCAGAGCGCCTTGGTCCAGTCCAGCGTCACCGGCCGCTGAGGCGAAAGAGGAGAAGAGACGGCCGATTCGGCCCGTCCCGGTCGTGCGCCCGCCGGCTCCTCGCCGGATCACGTGACGAGACCGCCCTGTGCACGAGCCCAATCCGATGAACACACACGGCCACATACCAGACAGCGAAATCACCGCTGTCCGCGCCGCCTCACCGATCGAGATCGTCGTCGGCGCCTACGCCGAACTGCGTCCCACCGGCCCCGGCAGTCTCATGGGCCTGTGCCCGTTCCATCCTGAGCAAACCCCGTCCTTCCACGTCAGCCCTCAACGCGGCCTGTTCCACTGCTTCGGCTGTCGACAAGGCGGCGATGTGTTCACCTTCCTCCAACGAATCGAGCACCTCGACTTCCCAGACGCGGTCACGCTCGCCGCCCATCGCAGCGGCTACCGACTTCGCTACGAAGGCGGGGGCACCTCCACCATGAAACGCCGCGGCACTCGCGCGCGGCTCGTCGCCGCCAACGCCGCCGCGGCCGAGTTCTACCGCCAACGCCTGCACACCGATTCCGAGGCCGCCGCTGCACGGCAATACCTGACAGAACGCAACTTCGATGCCCGAATCATTGACGCATTCGGCGTGGGATTCGCTCCCATGGGCTGGGACGAGCTCACGAAACACCTAATGCGACTGGGCTTCACATTGCCCGAGTTGGAAGCCGCCGGACTGTCACGCCAGGGGCGACGCGGCCCGATCGATCGCTTCCACGCGAGATTGCTCTGGCCGATCCGCAACGCCAGCGGCGAAGTCCTCGGCTTCGGCGCCCGCCGAGTCTTCGATCACGACCGTGTGGAAGCGAAGTACCTCAACACTCCAGAAACCCGGCTGTACAGCAAATCTCGGGTGCTCTTCGGTATCGACCAGGCCCGCCGCGCGATCGGCGACACCCACCAAGCCGTGGTCGTGGAAGGCTACACCGACGTCATGGCGATGCACGCCGCCGGAATCACCAACGCTGTGGCGTCGTGTGGCACCGCGTTCGGCGAGCATCACCACTACACACTTCGGCGGATGCTCGCAGACCATCAGCGCTGGCGCACCGAGATCGTTTACTGCTTCGACGGCGACGCCGCAGGGCGAAAAGCCGCCACCGCGGCTCTTGCCCACGTGAAGGCCACCCCGGGGCGCTCTTCGGTCGCGATCGCACCAGAAGGAGCCGACCCATGCGATCTCCGCCAGCGGTCCGGTGACGAAGGGCTGCATGAACTGATTCTCTCCCGCACCGCCCTGATCGAGTATGTTCTTCGCGCCGCACTCAGCGAGCACGACATCACCACCGTCGAAGGCCGAATCGCCGCCACCCACCACGGAGCCACCGTGCTCCAGCAACTCCACGATCCGATCACCCGTAGCGAGTACACCCGCCAACTCGCAGATTGGACCGGCGTCGATCCCGACGCCGCACTCGAACTGGTCGGCGCGATCGAACCCCCACCCTCGTCCGCGCCGACAGACGCGCACGAGGACCAATCGCCCGCACGAACGCGCTGGCAACGCACAGCCCTACAAACCGCCCTTCAGTTCCCTGTCTTGGCCGCAGCCCACGGATTCGATGAGCTTCCGCGCGAGACGTTCGAACAGCCTCGACACGCGCGGTTGCACGCGAGCATCATCGACCTCGGCGGCACCAGGTCCGCCCCTGCCGACGTCAACGAGTGGATCACCAACGTCATGGAGCGACTGGGATCGGACCCAGGGCTGGCGACCGAACTCGCCGTGCCGCCACTGACGATTCCCGGCAGCCATCCAGACTTGTATCTGCGCGCGGTCTTCGTGATGGTTGTCGCCCAGCACTACGAGACTCGGGTGCAGACTCTTCGACGGCAGCTCGATTCGGTGTCGCCCGCGGATCAACCCGAAGTGCATCATCGTCTGTCCCACGAGATCAGCTACGCCGAGCAACGTAGGCATGCAATTCTGGCGGACCACGCAAAGCGTCGGGCGGAGACATCGGGGCGAGAAGAGCTGTCGGCGGTCGCCGACATTCGTCCCTCGCCCAGAAGGTCGGCAGGAGACAGCGTGAACCGGTCTCGGCGACCTCGACTCTGAGGACTCGGCCGAAGCGTGATCACTGTCGGCGATCACCACGTGGCCGCGTGAGCAGGAAGTGCGGGTGGACAGGAATCGATTAATCCGGGCACTCATGTGTGAATCCGTCGTAGATTTCGAGATTCGATGCACCTCGGATCGCGTGCGCGACGCCGGTCCGTTCGGGCTCGTCGAGTGGCATTGCGGACCGCAGTTCAAGCGAATACCGGACGCAATCGTCTCAACAGTGGCAGTCGGAAAGCCTGCATGGCAATCCATGAACGCCAATAGCCGATGCGGTAAGCCTCCACGAGATGGCCGAAGAGCCAGACGGTCACGCCGACCACCAACCACACGGTCGAGATCAGAATGCCGTGGCCGAGCGCAGGATGCAGCGAGAGTACGGAATCCAGGATCAGCAAAACGCCACCCCACCGAGCGATAGCGGGGAACCTGACCGCGAGCGCGAGTGCACCGAACAGCGCGATGACGACGAATTCCAGCATGGTGGTACCCCCAACGTTGCGCGGCCGATTCCATTGTCCGGCCGCCGGTGAATTGGCCTACTGTAGCCGCGGCGTGCGCCGAGCCACATACGAGTAATATACAAACATAACATACTATACATTTCGATCTATGGTCGCGGCCCGTGTGTGGCGCTCGGGACTGGTTGACGTGCCATGGAACGCCGGCGTTCGGCTGGGTCGCGGTTCGCAGCGGCTTTGGTCGGCGCGGGTGCGAGATTCGACTTCGGCGCGGCGGAATCCGGAGCGGGAGGTGGGTCTGCGTCGGGGGCGACTGCGTCGATGACGATGTTGGTCGCTGGCGGAAGAGGCGGAGGACTCTGCGCCGACGGGTCGTTGTTGCCCACTGGTAGTAGGTCGGGGTCTTGGGCATAGAGTGCGGCGCGTTCGGCCATGTCGGCGCGCGCGGCGGCGATGTACTGGTCTCTGGTGGCGAACGATGATCGGCGGACGGTTTCTTCGGTGGGGTTGAGGAACCGCGACCAGCCTGGCAATCGGCCTTTGGCGAGGAGTCGTTCTCCACGAGCGTGGCGGGCGGCCACGGCCTCGGGGGAGTTCTGGGCGGCGTTGACTTCCAGGCGCAGCTTGGTCAGTTCGACCTTGGCGGTGACGAGTTCGTCGGCGTGTTCGTATGTGCTGCCGATGATGTTTCGGGAGTATTCGAGTTCGGAGTCCTTCTGTTCCAGGTCGGCACGAAGCTCGATGACCTTCTTGTCGAGTTTGGTGTATGCGTTGGAAATTCGTGCGCTCAGGCCGCGGGCGGTATCCGCGTCGTTCGGTGGTTTGGCGGCATTCTTCTTGTCTGGGTCGTTGTTGTCGGCGGTCTTGACTTGGGGGAACAGGTTCTCGCGTTCGATGCGAGCGCTGACCGGCAGGTCGCCGATCTGAAAATGCAGGACGTTGTAGACCGGGTCCAGCGTCGCGTTCACGGTGTGACCATCGATGATCGCGATCGGGCGCGTACCGGTGGTGATGCCGTTGCGTTTGTATGCGGCGTCGGCCTCGAAGAAGGCATGCCGCGCGGCTGTCAGCAGCGCTCGGTTCGCTTTGCCGCGGTCGTCGTAGGTCTGACCGCCTACGCTGATCATGCCGGGATTGAGCCCCCAGGCGGCGGCGGCCGCGAGATGTGGTGTGGCGGCGTCGGTCAATCGTTTGATCTGCCTGATCTCGGATGGGAGAGTGGCGATCCTGGTTCGGGCCCGGTGCACGCTGTCGCTGTGGGCTTCCTCGAGGTTGCCGAGGCGGATCACCACTTGCTCGAGTTCTGCGATGGCGACGTGGCGGGGGTCGCCGGTCGCTATGGCCTTGGTCAGCGCCGCTGCTTGGGCTATGTCTCCTTCATCGAATTGTTCGATCTCGTCGAGGTCTGCTCGACCTGTACGGGCTTGCTCGATGAATTCGGCTTTCAACTGCACTTTGGACCACATGAAAGCGTCGATAGTGCCCTCGGCGACGTAGACGAGGATGTGGACGAGCTCGTTCTGATTGTGTTGACGGATGATGCGGCCTTCGCGTTGCTCGAGCTCGTCCGGGCGCCATGGGACATCGATGTGATGTTCGGCGATAGCCCGGGTCTGGATGTTCATGCCCGTGCCCATCTTCTCGGTGCTGCCCAGCAGGACCGAGATGTGGCCGTTCTTGCAGTCCTCGCTGAGTTGGCGTTTGGCCGAGGGTTTCGCGAAGTCGTGAATGAATGCGATCTTGTTCTCGGGCATGCCGTCCAGCCCGAGTTCTGGCAGCCCCGCGACCAGTAACTTCTTGAGGGTGACGTAGAGGGAGCGATCCTTGGCTACGCCGGTGGGGGTGCCGCGGTCGCAGAACCCGATCTGCAATGCGCCCGGCACCGGATGCGGTTCGCCGTTGACCGAGCGGTACCGGTTGTCCTTGTTGGCGTGATAGATGGTGAGCATCTCACGCGCCACGTTGAAGGCGCGGGTGTTGGCGAGTTCGGAGTCCAAGCCGACCAGTAGAGCGTCCAGTGCGGCATTGCGGCCGTCAGAGAGGACTTTGAGAGGGTTGTCCTGCCAGGTTTTGTCGGGATCCAGCTCCGATATGCGGTCGTCGAGGTCGGCGATGAAGTCTTTGATCTCCTGAGAAGGGTCGAAGGCAACGACCCGGCGTTCTCCGCCATGAAGTGCGGGCAGCTTCGCCGGTACCTGGCTGCGAGTGACGACGTCGGTGTAAACGCGGGTCAGCGCCAGCATCTGGGGGAGATTGGCGTAACTGGCGATCTTCTCAATGGCGGTGACACTGGTGCCGGAGACATTGGTGGCGACGACGGACTTGAGGCTCGTGAACACCGATACCCAGTCCGTGACGTCGGCGATGCCGCGTTCCTCGAGCAAGTCCGGACGGAGATACTGCTGATGGACCCATTCCTCCACCAATGCATTGGCGATGCGGGTGCCGGTCGCGGCGGTTGCGATGCGCATGGTCTCGATGGCCGGAGCTCGCCCTCGTGTGAGCGCCTCGGCGGCAGCGCGATCCCGCAGCAGAGCCAGAGCGATCGCGATGTTCTCCGCACGTCCCGAGCCCGGCGACAACGAAGCCTCGGGCACGGGTGAGAAGCGGCCTTTGTTCTTGTAGCGGTGGAACTCGTCGATCAGCAGGTAGTCCATCCCGCTGTCTTCGAGGGTCAGGCCGGTGTCCTTGGCACCCTCGGTGAGCTTTTCGAGCCTGGTCGCGAGCTGCTTCTTGGCTCGGACCAGATCCTTGACACTGCGGTTCGGGACGTCGTCGCCGGAGTCGGCCTCCTCGAGCTTAGCGTCGACGGTAGCGAGCTGCTCGTTGATGTATCGGGCGCGCCGTGCCGGTTTGACACCGATCCTCTCGAACGTCGACTCGGCCACGATGACGAAGTCCCAATCGCTGGTCGCTGTCTGGGCTACGAAGCGGCGCCGCTCCGCGGCATCCATACCCGGCGGGGCAGAGAGAGCGATCGAGGTCGGGAACCAGGTCTTGCTGAATTCGACGACGTCTTCGACTATGTGGTTGGGGACGACCAACCACGGCTGGTTGCGTAGCCCGTACTGGCGCAGCAACCAGGCGATCATCAGCATCGTGCCGGTCTTGCCGGCACCGACGACGTGGTCGAGCTGCGTCGTGGGCTCGTTGATACCGCGCGCGGCCCCGTCGAGCTGGTAGCGGTAGGGCGTGATCTCCGACGACAGTCCCGGCACGATGAGGGAACGGCCGTCGTGTCGTGGCTCCACCATGCAGTTCAAGGTGGTGTTGAATAGGTTGACCAGCCGTTCGCGACGTTGGCCATCGGCCCACAGCCAGCGACGGAACTCTGCGCGGATGCGGTCGGCTTGGGCTTGGGCTTTGGCGGTGGCCTTGGTGTCGATCAGGGGCGCTCCGTCGGCCAGCTGTTGCTTCGAGTGGTTGACCGAGATCTGGCGGCTGTTGCACAGCGCTTCGAACAGCTCTAGGGCGCTGCGGTCCTCGGTGCCCCAGTTTCGTTCTTGGGCGGTTGCTTTGGATTCGCTTTCGAAGCGCACAATGCCGCTGAGGCGTGAGGCTTTCACTTCTTCGAGACCGAACGTCTGCCGGGCGAACTCGGTGTGGTCCTCCACCGGGATCCAGGCGGATCCGGGCCGGACTTTGATCCGCGCGGCTTCTCGCCATGGTGGGAGGACGGCTTCGAGGGCTGCGGCGTTCTCGGCGAACGCCGGGTCGAGGACTGCGGCCGTGCGTGCGCGGGTGAGCTTGGCGCGGACGTCGCCGCTGAGGTATTTCGGTGCCGGGATCAGCTTGTCGGGGGCATCGGGATCGTTGAATACCTTTCCGTGCAATCTTTTTCGTGCTGATTCGGAATCGACTCCGAGGAGTTCGGCGATGTAGTGCAGATCGACACCACGTCCAGTGCCCAAGCTGATCGACAGAGCCTCGGCAGGGTTGTCGGTGGACGTGATCTGGCGTGGTGCGGAAACGAGATCCTTGGAGAAGATGGCCGACTTGAGTGCTGTCCCAGTGCGTTCGTCGAAATGCTCGAGCGCCAAGACCGAGGCCATAGTCGGGTCGCGGCCGATCGCGCCCTCGAGATGGGGGCGACGCTTGGACCGCGGCGCGGCAGTCCACGCCTTTTCATCGATGTCCTCGACCACCTCGGCGGGCAGGGCGCCGGTATAGGCGCGGTCATCGTCGTCGGAATGCTTCTTACGCCATTTGATCTCGAGGTCGGTATAGCGTTTGTCGTGCTCGGCTTGGCTGCGTTCGCGCCCTTCCTGCCAGCTGAATCTGTTGACCGGCCCGTAGCGCGAGACATAGTTGTCGTAGGCGCGGTTCAGGCGGCTCCGCGCCTGAGCGCGCTCGCGGGCGTCACCGTTCTCTCGTTGGGTGCTGGTGAGTTGGTGGGCGAGGTCGCGTAGATGCAGCAGTTGGCGGGTTTCGTTGGCTCGGGTCTTGAAGACTTTGACCGGCTCCCACGTTCCGTACTCGGTGGCAGTCTCGAACCCGGCATCCTCGCGGTGGCGCACCATGCCGATGGGATGGCTCAGCAGTTGATCGGGATCGCGGACCAGCAGTCCCGACTGTGGCTGCGCGAGTTCGGCGAGGTCGGCCGACCGCGCGGTCAGCCCGAGCTGCTGCCCCTTCGCCGTGCGCACAATCGCGCGCAGTGCATCGTCGACCTGTCCGGGTAGCAGAGTGGGATCCTCGTGAGTGACGTTGAGCATCCCGCCGCGGTACATGCCTTGTCCGGCCGAGATTTCGCCCAGTACGTGCTGCGGGTTGGAGGTGAACCACGAGTTGATCGCGAGCTTGGTGTTCTCGCCTGTGACGGTGTCGATGAAGTCGCGATCGATCGAGTGCAGGAACTCCGCATTGCGCGCCAGAACGTCGGCGGGCTGTGGGGGTGCCTCAACGCCGTCCGGTTGTGCTTCGCGTTTGCGGAGAACGATGATGTCGGTGACGACCGGTGTGCCGGCGACTCGGGTGAAGGCTGTGCCGGGTAGACGGACTGCGCCGATGAAATCTGCCTCGGCGAGCATGTCGGCGCGGGCGAGGCCGTCTTTGGCGTCCATCGTCCAGGCCGAGCTGATCACGGCGACATAGCCGCCGGGGGCGGTCAGGTGCAGGGACTTTATAATGAAAGCGTTGTGCACGTTGTGCCCACGAGGGTTGTAGGTGGGGTCGCGTTCCTCCCAATTTCCGAACGGCACGTTACCCACTGTGGCCACCACCGAGCATGGGGGCAGATGAGTGTGCTGGAATCCCTCCAAGCGCACGAGCGCTTGTGGATACAGGCGATGGATCAGCTTCGCGGAGATCGGCTCGTTCTCGACGACGATCATCTCGGCGTCGGCCGGTGCCAGGCCGACGAATGTGCCCGAGCCGCCTCCGGGCTCGAGCACGCGTCCGCCGTCGAACCCTGCATCCTGCAATGCCGCCCATATTCTCGCCGCGATGGAGGGATCGGTGTAGTGCGAGTTCAAGGTCGAGTCCGCGGCCGCCTCGTAGGCTGCCGGGTCCAGCAGTCCTCGTAGTCGGTCGCGGTCGGAGTTCCAGTCGGACTTGCGGGAGTCGAAGATGTCGGATACCGCGCCCCATCCCGACCAGGCCGCCAACTGCGGGGCCTCCTCGGCGTCGGCGGGGCGATCCTCGCTGTCGAGGCGGGCCAGGAGTTCGATCGCGAGCATGTTCGCACGTGCTCGTGCGCGCTTGCCGCTGGGAACGGTGACGATTCCTGGATGCACCCAGTTGCGGGCGATCGAGTCTACGGTCCCGGAGGTCGCGGGCCGGTCGGAGCGTTCCTCGTGCGAGATCGCCGCCGCGGTGTAGGTGATGACTTCCTCGTCGGCGTCCCGTGCGAGTGCTGCGGCCTGGGCGTCGAGGATGGTGTTCCGCAGGCGGTCATACCCGGCACCGGAGTCATCGATCCAGAGGGGATCGATCAGCTCGGCCTGATCGATGACCAGCAGTGCTCGAGAAAAGTCGCCGCTTCGATAGGCCGAAATCGCGTCGACGTTGCGCAGTCGCTCGGCGTGTGCGGCGCGCTCGCGTCGACGTTGGGCAACCTGCGTTTGGGTTGCCATGCGGATCTCGCTGCCGCGCTCGTTGATACGCGCCCGAGCCACCTTCTCGACCGCGGCCAGGCTCCGGCCGGGAGCCAGGTGACGCATCGCGACATCCGCAACGTAGGCCGCGACGGCTTGAGCGCCCCCGCGCCCCTTGAACAGGGAGGCGTAGTCGTCGGTGACCACGTTGATGATCGCGCGATCGAGAGCGCTCAGTTCGATCGGTGCCGTCCCGGCTGGGTGCGCGTCGCTGACCGCTGATCTGCTGCCTGATGCGACGGCGGGATCCGCAGACGCGTCGCCGGCGCGCGCCGATCGAGCGGGGGTGGGTGGACGTGTGCGGCCGGGAGCGATGTGGGCGTAGACCTCATCGAGGGACGGACCGAGAGTCTTGACTTCGCCGATGGTGTGGCTGGAACGCGCCGCGTTGTAGACGTAGGGGCCGAACGGGCCCTTGAGATCGAAGCGCAGCCGATAATGCACCGGAACGGCCATTTCTTGCGGGCTGTCGATCCGCAATTCGTAGCGGCGATCCGTGGGATGTAACTGCCGGAAATCACCCTTAGTTCTCCACCCGCGGGCGCTGGCTTCTTCGGCGACGAAGGATGCTTCAGGGGGTTCGAGTCGCGGTCCGACCTCAGCGGCGGCCTCCATGGCGTCCTCACACTGGAACGCGCGGATGACGTCCATGATCTGGGAGGCGGAGCCGGCAGTCAGATCCAATGCGTCCCCCTCTCCGCCGGGCGGGACCTCATCAGGATCGGCGAAGGCCAATACCTCGTACACGCCGCTGCCCGGCTTCGGCAGTGCGACAATGAAAAATCTGCGCACGGACCAGATCTCGAAGGCGGAACGAAGATCCTCGTCCTCATCGATGTACTCGTCGGCGATCCCGCCGAAGGACTCGAAAGCGCCGTTCAACCCGTCTGTGACCTCACCGGTGAGTTCGGAGCCTGTCACCTGCTGCCACACCGACAGAGCCAACGACCGCGCGATCGCGACGGGAGAGGGTTCGGATGCGACCAACACCGAGACCGCCTCGCGAAGTCTCTGAACGTCGTC
The DNA here is from genome assembly GCF_000308695.1 of Nocardia takedensis NBRC 100417. Classification (GTDB taxonomy): domain Bacteria; phylum Actinomycetota; class Actinomycetes; order Mycobacteriales; family Mycobacteriaceae; genus Nocardia; species Nocardia takedensis. The sequence goes on from NZ_BAGG01000266.1 coordinate 24,740, forward strand.
CTCGATGCCGTTCTCGGTGCCAGGGGCGCTGGTATCGGTGGACTGCTCGGCGGTCCATCGCCGCATGATTTCGGTAGCTGCGGGAATGGCGAACGTGCGATAGAACTCCGGGTCTCCGGTGCGGCTCATCCGCGCCAATGTGCCTGTGGTTGTCAGGTATTCGGTGAGCAGGTCCATCGCAGCCACCCGGTCCGGCTCGGCAGGCTCGGGCCAGGCGGGGGCGAGTTCGTCGATGACCTCGATACCGACGGATTCGGCGTTCTCGAGCACGGGGTTATGGGTACGCCAGACCGCGTCGGCGACCCGTTGGACCAGCGCTGGCAGCGTTTCACGGCCCGCGACCTGAGACCACGAGTCGGGCGGAGACCAACCGGGCTCTGTACCGAATTCGTCGTCCAGGACACTGGTGATGACGTCGCGAGCGCGGTCCAACGCGACCCCGAGATACTGGTCGTAAGTGTTGTTGGAGGAAGCGATTTCGACCAGTGGCCGTGCGCTCTGCGCGGCTTGGAAGATGCGTCCTTCCAGGCGCGCGGCCTCCTCACGACTTCGCTCCTCCGTCGGCTCGTCCGAGTGCCCTTCTATGGCAGGCACCGTGACGGTAGGTTCGTTGTGCGCGGGAGCACGAGCGGGCAGCGCGCGGGCGCGGATGAAGGCGTCGATCTGCCCCAAGAGATCTAGGCGCTCGGTGTCGGGTACCCGCAGCCGGAACAGATCGAGTTCGAGCCGCGCGCGGGTTTCACCGGCGGCGGTGGGGTGGTCTGCGATCGACCAGATGGCGCGATCCAGTGCGTCGAGGATCGCGCGCGGATCGGTGTCGCCTGACCGCGCGATGGAACCCGACGAGGTCACGAGATCACGGGTCCGCCAACTAGCCCGCTCAGCGGCGCGTTGAGCGCCCAGATCGGCAAGTGTCCGACGGAGCTCGGCGTCGTGCTGGTCGGACAGCGGATTGTCGTGGTCCGGGGTGTCCGCCATCGCGAGCAGGTGCGCGATCCTTGCCTCGCTGTATCGGATTTGCAGTGCGATCAACGCGGATCGATTCTCCGGATCCGGCGCGGCTCGCACGGCGGCCAATGCGTCGAGTTCGGCGTGGGCCAGTGCCCGCAACCCTTCTGGGCCTCGGTGGTGAGGGTCGTTGTTGTGCGGTAGACCCACCGAGGCGATCTCGGCTATCAGCCGCTGTTTGTCCGCTTCGTCGAGTCCGGTGAGCTCGTGTAGGCCCGCGCCGTAGTCCTCCCGGGCGCGATCGAGTTCACCCAGCCTGGCTTCTCGGTCACCAGCCCGCGGCCAGACTTGCGAATCGAGGGCCAGCTCGGTGATCAACCGCGCGATCCGGGCCTCGGTGAAGAGGCGGCGGGTGTCCAGCACTGCTCGCCAGTCCTCGTCATCGATGCCACCTGTCAACGCGGACCAGGTGGCGTGTTCGACGGCCAGCGCGGTGGCCAACGACTGTGGGACCGGCGCGGCGCTTCGCCCTCCGAGCAGTGCCTCGACGTCGGCGGTGGCCAGAACCGGCGCGACCGTGGGGTCGTGTGCCGCGCTCGGCAGCACGGTGATATCGGCGGCCGTGAACCCGACCTCGATCCCTACCTGGTCGAGAGTGGGGCGTCGTCCCTCATCGTCGCCGGCCTCGGCCAGGTGCGCTGCCAACGAGCGCGTCCGATCGAAGGACGGTCGACCTCCGGTGAGCCGCCAGCGCAGGGTGAACCGGCGATGTCCGCGCACTGTGGTCGCCTCTAGTTCCAGGCGGAAATAGTCGCGAGCTCGGTCGGGATCGGCAGGGCCCTCATGGACCCTCCACCCACTTTTTCTGGCCCGTTCTGCGATCTCGGTCGCGTCGGAGGGAGCCAATGCCTTCGGTGCCGCGGTCGCGACTGGTCTTGTCTGTTCTCGAGCTGTTGCTGGGTTGTCGCTCGAGTGCCGCGCGGGAGACGGGTTGTCAGGGTGCGGCCGCGCGGTCGACCTCGGTGGCGTGACCGGGGCGGATAATCGGTCGGCGGCCTCTGGCCCATCGTTGGGTGCCTCGATGGCGGTGGTGGTGGCCGCAGTGATGGGGCGGTCCTGTTCTGCGTCGAATCCGGCTGTCAGGGCTTCGATCTCGGCCAGTTCTGCGATGATCCGTTCCCGAGACCGACCGGCTCGCGGCGAGCTGTGCTCGAGTTCGGCGCTCAGGCGTGCCACGCGGGCGGTGAAGTACTGCCGGGCACGTTGTGCGGGGGTGGATCCTTCGCTGGGAGAGCTCAGGTCGGATTCGACCAGGGCCCGGTGCGCGGCGCGTTCGTGGTCCCTCAGTACGCGCAGGTTCGGTGGAGGCGTGGGGGTGTCGACGGCGATCGTGCTGCGTGGGAGATCGACGCCAATCGAGTCGAGATGTGCTGTTCGCCAACGGATTTCACCGACGACAAGGGCTGTGTCGTCGAGGACGAGGTGGTCGACGAGCAGGGCGCGACAGACGGCGATGCGAGGAGCGTCCTCGTTGCGCTCGGCGTTGGTTTGCTGTGCGCGGATGTGTTCTGTGATCACATGTCGTGCGCGGGCGGCGACGGTGTCGTGGAACAGGGCAGTTGGATAGTCGAGGAACTGATCCAAGCCCTCGTCGTCGAATGCCGCGGCGACCGCGGAGTCGATGATCTGGTCCGAGATCTGGTTGTGCTGCGCCGATGCTGCGTCCGGCGCGGGTAGTCGGTGATTCAATGCGGACAGCACCGCGCCCAGGCGGGCAGGAATCTGTTCGGCGACATCCTCCCCGCCGATGCTGACCGACTGATCCTGCTGGAACCGATATCGACGTTCGCCGGGGACCTTGGTCCAAACGAGCTCGAATTCGTGGCGTTTCGCGGGAGGCTTCGCTCGTAGTCTCAGTGTGAACCGTCGGGGGAGCGCGGACCGATCGTCTGTCAGTCGCCACCCGGCCCGCTCTGCGCGAGTGATCATGTCGTCCAGCTCCTCGTAGAGGTAAACCGACGGCGGTCTGGCGAACTGCGGAGGATTGGTGATCGGTCGCCACACGTACTCGAATCTGTAGGTTGCGCGGTCCCGAGCCTGTTCGATGGTCTGTACCGGCTGTGAACTCCTGTCCGGTTCCGGCGGAGGTCCGGCAACGCCGGAGGCGTCAGAGGAGGATTCGGCGGCGGGGTCGTACTCGGTTCGTTGGGTCCGGAAGGACACCTCGTTGCGGGTGAGGTCTACTTCCAGTCCTTGGACGCGGCGGCTGCGGGTGTGGTGTTTCCAGGTGCGATTCAGATACCAGGCGCCGTCGGGGCCGATGCGTTTGGAGAATTTGAATCCGTGTTTGAGCAGTATCTGGTGCAGGTCCAGGTCGGTCCGGCTGGTGCCGTGCACCAGCGTGCCTTGCAGGGTGTGTGCGATGACGATGCGTGCTGTGGTGGCTGTTCCGCTGGTCGACGGTGTATCGGTGTGGGTAGAGCTCTGTGTCTCGGTCGGAGCTATTGCCGAGCGGGACCGTTGGCGCTGAGTGTCGTAGGCGATGTCGATGACCTGTGTGCGGTGCAGTTGACGCAGGGCGGACATGATCCCGGCGGGGTCGTCGGTGGTGCCGATGCCCGAGCGAGCGTGCCATCGATCGCCGATCGGTTCGACCTGCCAGAGATGGTAGGTTCGCCCGCTGGCGTCCTGTGCGACCAAGTAGTGGTGCTGGCCGATGCCGATCACGAGTTGTCGTATCGAATCGTCGGGACTGCGGAGATGCACGCCGACGTAGCGTTCGACGGGTTCGTAGAGGTCCAGGCGCACGGTCGCGCCGTATCGGTCGAGGTACATCGGCGCGGTTGCCGACTCGTGCTCGAACGTTCGTCGGCGGGCTTCTTTGTGCGCTTCGATTTCTGCGATCGGGTGGAGATCTTCGCGAATGCGTTCCAGGGCTGTGGACAGTGAGTTCTCCTGACCCAGCCAGCGCCGTTGGTTTCCGCTGAGAGGCGCGGCGTCGTCGTTGTCGGTGTCGGTCCACAGCTTGAAATTCGGCCCGCTTGCGGTGACCGCGGTGTCGATGAGGTAGCGGTGTCCGCCGGCTTCGATCGTCCGTCGATCGCTGGTTCCGCCGAGGTCGCGCTCGAACGATGCGATCAGCCCGTCCATCGGAGCGAGGTCGGGGTCGAGCTGCGGTGGAGGGGCGGTGGGGATCGGCAGCAGGTTGCGGCGTGCTCGATCTATCGCTTCGGAGAGTGAGGCGGGGGTGACTTCGGCGGCACCTGTAGTCGCCGTCCAGTGGTGGTGGTTCTCGCCCACGCCGGTGTTGACCAGCATGATCGGTGCGTGATCAGTTGTGCCGACCTGGATTTCCGTCGGGCTGATGACCCGCAGATCCGTGGTAGTCGGCCCGGAGTTCATGACCTCAGCCCAGGGATCGGCGGTGCCGGCCAGGTCGGTGAGGATTCGGGGCAGCAGCTTCTGCGCGAGGTGGTCGACGGGATCGATCTTCCAGTGCGCGAGGTGGTCGCCGAGTGCGGTACCCGGGTGCGAGGTGGTCAGGAGTGCGTAGACATCGCGCAGGGCCGCGCGAGCCAAGGGCCACTGTGTGGGGGCGTCGTGGTCGGGCCCGGATTGCATCAGGTGTGAGGTAGCCAGGGCGCGCAGTACGGGGTCGCGGCGAGCCAGTGGTTCGGCGAGTTCGATGAGCGCGAGTGATGCCTCCTCGGCCGAGGGGGCTTGTGCTTTGGGTGGGGACATCTGCGGAGTGGCTGTGGCAGCCGCGACGTCGGCTTCGCCGGAGGGGAGTGCGACGGCTTCGGGAGTGAGGAGATCGACGATGCGGGCGCCGATGACGGGGATCTGCTCGTGCAACCCGAGGATCATGTCGACACGGTTGGTGTCGCGTTTGCCTTCCGCGTGCGTGAGTTCTGTGTCCAGGCGAGCGTGTACGAAGTCAGCAACGATCGTTTGCGCGGATTTTTCGCTGTGCAGCGCGTTTGCCAGGTCGAGAACCAGTTGGTCGGCGGCCCGGGCGGCGGTGATGATCTGCTCGGTGAGATGGGTGGCGGCGGAGTCGGTGTCGTAGCGGGCCCGCACAGGTCGGGCGTTGATGACGCTGTTGACCTCGGACAAGGGGACGGTTTCGTGTGGGCCGTCGGGGTCGTGGATGGAGGATCGTTCGGGATCGTAGGTGTAGCCGCGGCCGTCCGGATCAGCCGACCAGACCGCGTTGATCTGCACCGGCGCCGAGCCGTCGGGGTTGTGGAGCACCACTTTCAGCCGTGGGGCGGGATTGTCGCGGCGGTGGCGCCACCGATACGAGATCGACCACCCGCGATCGTGCGCGTTGTCGATGGTGTCCAGCAGATCTCGAGGATCGGTGGTGTCGTAGGACTTCGGGGTCGGCGGACGTTGCTGGGCGGGCGTTGCCGCCCGACCGCGATCCCCGGACGGGGTGTCCGCGGGCGGTGTATCGGCTGCGGCTCGGCCAGTGCGGCTGTATCGCTGTCGGAGTTGGTGGTAGGTGGTGTTGCCGTCGCCTGGCCACAGCGGGTCGACAAGCTCGGCGCTGTCGAGATGGGCCAAGGCGGACTCGAAGTCGGATTCGCCGAATGCCTCGGCGGCGGTCTCTCGGTGGCTGTGGGCGAATCGCTGGCGGGAGTGGCGTCGTGCGACCGCCTGTTCGGCAGAGCAGTCCACGATTCGGTCGTGGTGCTCGCGGAGGTAGGTTTCGATGACCTGGCGTAGTGGCTCGAGTCCGTGACGGCCGTTCAGTTGCGCAAGGGCGTGGGATTTGGCCAGTCTCTCGGCGGGGTCTGGCAGGTGTGGGAGGCGTGGGTGTCGGTGGGCGTTGTCCTCGACCACAGATCGCAGTATCGACAGTTCGAGGTCGCTGTATCGAGCGGTCGCGATCAGGTCGGATACCACGTGTGACCAGCGCTTTTCATCCACTCGGTTGCGGAAGTCCGGCGTGGTGAAGATTCCGCCCGCCAAGTCGGCGAGCACGCCGGACACTTCACCGTGTCCGAGTTGTGCAGGAACGAAGACAACTTCTCCAGCCAGGTCAGGGTGAGACCAGGATTCGTCCCGCCCTCCGATGGGAATCGGCCAGTATCCGCGGTGGCGCAGCAGCGAGCGCAACCAGTCCGCATCGATCGCGCGGAGCGCGTCGTATGCCGGTGTCATGACCCGTCCCGGCGACCAGAGCGCGAACGCTGTCGCGACTGCGGAGTAGTCGCGCCCTGGTGGCTGAGGTGGTTCGGCCCTCGCGGAGGGCTCGGGAGTGATGTGGTCCTGTGCCGCGTGGCTGATGTCGGGTGTCGTCGCTGTTTCGGCGGGTGTGGCGGTGTGGTCGGGGTTCAACCGCGCGGCTGCGCCGGAATGGTGGATGCGGAGAACAGCCATGGCCTCCTCGACGCTGCTGGCTTCGCCTAGCGGATCGAGCTCCTCCTCGCCGCAAGCGTGGACAGCGATGGCAGTGACCGGGTCGTCGGTGAAGGTGTAGTCGAATCCGTCGCGGCTGATTGTGAGCACACTGCGGCCGTCGAGGTCTGGATTGAAACTCTCGAGGCGTTCGCGCTCGACATCGAGGATTTCGGTGGTCGCCCACTCTTGGTAGTGCTCGTCATCCGCGATGGGGGGATCGGTCCGTGTGCTGTCGATCACCGCGGCGACCAGCAGCGCGGTGACGGCCTGGGAGCCACGCAACAGGTTTGCGACGGGGAGCAACGTCGGGTGCGTGCTGTACGGGTCCGCATTCGTGGCGTCGCGCAGGGCTTGCCTGGCTGCGGTCGCGCCGTATCGGGTAAGGACGTGGTGGGTCCGCATCGAGATTATCGCTTGCAGAGCAGCATTCGCTCGGGCTGTATTGGCGACGGAGTCGAGGAAGCGGCCGATGTTGACGATGTCGGCGGAATCGCTGCTCGCGGCGCCGGCGATGGCAGCGGTGCGAATGATGCGCCGCCCCAGGGTGAGCCATATGTCGCGGTCGCTGTGGTGCAGGCGGCCGAGCGGAGTGATGAATTCGGCCCATCTCTCGGAATTGGGATTGCCGTCGGCGAAGGTCCTCGACGCGCAATCCCAGAGGCGTTGATTGATCACTCCGGATGTCGATGTGTCGAGATGCCCTCGGGTGAAGCTTTTGCGAGATTCGCGGACTACGGTTCGCACCAGGTTTGTCAGATGTAGGCGGTCGCGGGCCTCGCGGACCGCGGCGCGCTCCTCGAGCAGTTGCCCGGCGAGAGGTGGGTCCGCGTTCGCGATCTCGGCATCCAGTCGCGCCAACTGCGCCTCGCGCCACATGATGGTCGGCTCGGCGTTGCCCTCGAGCCATACCCGAGGTGTCGGCGTGGTCCGCATGAGATCGTGTGCTCGCTGCTCGCGATCGCGTAGTGCCTCGATGTTCGATGTAGATGCCGGGGCATCGTGGATGGGTCGCGGGGACTCGTCCTGTCCGGCGATGTTCCGCGTCGAGGCAGCGGATACCGGTTCGGCGGAGGGGGACGTTGCGGCAAGTGACCGCGCGGAGGGTGTCGGGGTTCCGCCGTTGACGGTGGTGTAGTCGAAGATGTAGGCGAGGGAGCCGGGGTCGAGGACCTGTCGGGCCCGTGTGACCGCAACGTAGGCCAGTCGCAGCTCTTCCGGGGCGGGAAAGCGGGTCTCCCCGGAGTCCGGGTCCGTGGTCGGACCGCGGAAGTCGTCACCGATGCGAACCCGGTCCCATTCCAGGCCCTTGGCCTTGTGTGCGGTCGAGACGATGACCTCGGGTGCTGCGAGCGTCAGGACACGCGCACGCGCGGCATTGCGCTGTTCGGTGGTGCCGGTGGCGATCCAGACTTGCCGGACGGCACCCTTGTTCTTGCCGCTGGTATGACGTCGCCCCTCGGGATGGGGGCGGTAGTCGAATCCGGCGCGGCCCAGGAGTGCGCGGTGCGGGTAGGTGTCGCCCTCGGCGATCATCGCGCGGTCGGTGTCGCGGAACGCCACTTTGTCCAGTCCGTTTCCGGTCACCTCGCGGACCTGGCGTACCAAGCGGTCGATCTCGTCGACGCCGACGTGTTCGACCATGTTGACCAGCATGGTCAGTTTCGGGTCTTCGCCACTTTCGGCTTCGTCGCATACCTCTGACCAGCTGCGGTACGGTGCCAGGTCCTCGTGCATCGCCCGCGGTGCGTTCGGTGCGTCGAGGCGGGCGCTGCTACCTGCCACCGCCGCGGAGCGGTCCATTGTCAGCAGATATCCGTCCATCTCTTGGAGATAGCGGGCGCTGTTCACGAGTGCGTTCAGTTCCGGTTTGACCCCCTTGGGGACGCCGACTGTCCGCCCGGCCTCGAGTTCTCGCGCGATCTGGGTGAGCGCTCCGCCGTTGGAGCGCACGAGGATCGCGTCGGCGTCTGCCATGGTCGCGACCGGGTGTGTTATTCGGGACGCAGGCCCCGCACCTTCGACGCGCTTATCCGAGTCGAGCAGTTCCAGGAATCTGTTGCCGATATCGGCGATCTCGGGTCCGAACCGCCAACTCTTGGTGAGGGGCAGTTCGATGTCGGCGGGGGCTGTGCCCAGGTAGTCCACAGCCCCGGTGAAGCCGTAGATCGCTTGGTCCTGGTCTCCGACCAAGACCTTGCGCATTCGCTGATCGGCGACCACTCTGGCAAGAACAGGTGCGGTGTCCTGGCCCTCGTCCAGGAACAGGATGGTGGCGGTCCGTTTGAGACCGGAACCCGGCTTGGTCAAGTCGGGTCGGGTCAGAGCCCATGCTTTGCGTACGTGATCGTTGGTAAGTCGGAGGACTCCGTTCTCCGCGGTCAGGTCCGCCCACGCGCGCTCCGCGTGGACCAGCACCTGTCGACCGGTCGATTCGGGCATCTGCTGGATACGAGCTGGTAGGTGTGATCGTCCGAGGTGATCTTCGGCGCTGGAGGCGAATGAGTCGACAGTACGGATTGCTGCCAATGCCTGCTCGGGGACCGACAGCGGTCCGGGCTCCCCGGAGGGAAGCGGCCGCGTGATGCCGAGGTGTCGAGCGATCTCATCGGGTGCCCGGACGACTTCCTTGTTGTCGAGGCGGTCTCGAAGGTATTGCGGCGCCCACTGATAGGCGATGGAGTGGCCGGTGCGGGACTCGACGTTGGCCGGCATCCGCTCGACGGCTTCCAATTGCACCGATTTGTTGAACGCGATATAGACGATGCGGGCCGTGGAGTCGGCCAGGCCGATACGGCGTGCCAGACCTTCCAGGGTCGAGGTCTTGCCGGCCCCGGCCCCTGCCTGCACCTTGACGTCCCGGCCGGCCAGGACATGGTCGTAGACGGCTTGTTGTTGAGCAGTCGGCGCGAACGTCTCCCCCTCGACCGCGACGGCGGGCGAGGCTTCTGCGGGTGACGGGATCGACACTGTTGTCGGGGCGTGTGGTTTCGGATGATCCGGGGTAGAACGCTGGGTGGGGTGAACTCGGCGTTTCTGCTCTCCGAACTCAGGGGCGACGATCGGTGGGGGGGCATGGCCTACCTCACGCAGATGTGCGGTGTGTTCGATCCAAGCTCGTCGGTGCTCGGTGCCGAGATCGGCATGATAGAGGCGTTCGAAGAAGCTCTCCCACAGCGGATTCGCGGCATCCGCCGTGATGTGGGCGCTGGCGTGCGCCGCTTCGTACACTGCCATCAACAGTGCGTCGGCTTGGCTGTCGTCGAGGTGTCCGAGGGAGACGGTTGCGGCCTCGAGCAGATCACGCACCGACCGCTGAACGGAGGACCGATGGGCGAGAGAAGCGATTCGTCGACGGGTGCCATCTGCCAGACTGCGCTCGAACAGTGCTTCGGTATCGCTGTTTGCGAGTTCGGCGGAAATCCGGGCGTGTTCGGCGCGCTGGTGTGACAGGTGCACATCCGTCGCCCCCTCGAGGGACAGACTCAATCCGTCGCCCAGGGTTGTCGCGGCGGCGGCGTGGACGGCTGAGGCTTGTAGATCGTCGACGGTCGGCGGTGTCGACGCCGTAGCCGGGGCCATGCGGGCGTGCAGTGCAGCGAGAATGTTCGCGGGCAGCGGATCGCTCTCGACCGAGTGCGGTGCGGCGGGGAGTGTGCTGCGCGACTGGGTGACCAGCAGCACCGCCCGACTGTGGTCTTCTGGAACTCGCCACACCAGCTCGAACTCGTGCTCCATTCGGTGTGGGTCTCGGCCACGGACGATGTGCCGCACGCCTGCCGTGTCGGAGGCGGAGGCCGTGGTGATCACGAATCCGTGGGCGCGGCCCGCGGCCGCGATCCGCGACGCCGTCTCCAGCCCCAGCGGCAGGCCGGGAGATGCGATCGGGGGGCCGTCGGCGGTGTCGAGATCGACGCGCCGGTCGCGGTAGGCCCTCGCGTAGTCTCGAAGCAATCCGCTCAAGTGAGGGGAGTTTCCCTTCACCATCGCCACGCCCATTACGCCGTAACCGAGTCGATCGAGTTCGTCGGCCAGGTCGGCGATCGCCGAGATGGTGGCGTCGACGGTCGATCGGTTGTTGTCGTATGCGCTGAGCATCTCGGGGGCGAGTTCGGCGAGCTGGCGGCCTTGGGCAATGATCCCGCCACCGCGTGACCACTGCGTCTTGGTCAGCGCGTCCGCGGCGAATTGAAGTGCCGCGCGCTGTCGGTCATCAGTCGATGTGTTTCGCGCGACGGCGAGCCATTTCGCCAGAGCCGCTTTGCCGTGGCTGGCCTTCGGCTTGTCGGGCACGGGAATCGCCCACGCACGTTCACCCACGGACTGGGCTCCCGCGTTGTCGCGCCACTGTTGTGCGGCGGTGGTGATGGCCCCTACGACCGCGCGATTGTCCAGACCAGGGATGGCCATCCGGGTCAATTCTTCCGCCAGCCCGGCCAGCGGGTCGGCCCCGCGGCGCGCGGCGGCGGCGGTCCGATGGACAAGGTCGGTCAGCTGATCGGTGGTGACCGGTCCTAAATTCACCCACACACTCGACAACTGGGTGCTGAAGGCATCGAAGATCGCTGACGCGCGCTCCGCGGCCGCGAGTTGTGCTTTGGTGTGCCGCGTGTGCTCGTTTGCGGCGGCGCGCTCCCGCTCGTCGTTGATCAAGGGTTTCTCGACAGCGAGACGGTCGAGGACTGCTCGGTGATAGGTGATGTCGTGCAGGTCGATGGAGGGTTGGTCGTCCTCCGGGTCGCGGTTGGCGTTGGCCGACAATTCGCGGCCGAGTGCCCGCCACAGTTCAGGATGGGCCGGGGTGTAGGGACCGCTCGCGCGCACTGGCTCGGTATCGGACGACAGCGGTGGTGATGTCACCTCAGTGTCGTCGACGCCCGGCTCGTTCGCCGGGGGCGCATAGTGATCGGTGCCAGTGGTCGACGGATCCAACGCCAGCGCTTGGCGCAACAACTGTGTGCGTTCGGCCTCGGGCAGGGAAGTGTCGGCGAGCCGACGGCGCAGATCGTTCGACAACGAAGCCTGGAACTGTGCGATGGTGCTTTCGGTGAGTCCGACGGTGGCGGCGTCTGCCGGTAGCGGGCCACCGTCGAGGGCGTTGAGGCGGATGGAGTCGAAGCGAGGCTCGTAGTACAGCCCGCGCCAGTGCGGGCGCAGTTCGAGGACGTCACCGCGCAGCACTTCACTGGTGTGGTGGGAGTACAGCCGCCGGATCGCTGTTCGGCTGTTCGGCCCGAGCACCGCGCTCATGGTGGCAGCACCCAGCGCGTACAGCGCCACACGCTCGTCCTCGCCCAGTCCGCCCGCGTGCGGGTTCCTTGCCGGGGGATTCGGTGACGATCGATCGGGTTCAGCAGTCGCGGCGGTGGGCCTCGCGGACGGAGCTTCGCCCCGGGGGGATGGATGCTGTTGTTCTTGTCCTTCGCGCTGCATCGGATCTGTGGGTGGCCCCGGTGCGGGGGCGGGGTGGTCGTCCGTGTTCGCGGGGTTGGCCGGTGTCGTCGTGCGTTCCGGTCCGCTTTGGTGAGAAGGGGTGATGTCGTCGATCCCCAGGAAGCGGCGCAGCAGGGTTTTGCGGTCAGCTTCGGGGGTCGAGTCGGCGGTGAGTTGTTCGCGTATCCGGGGATCGCCCGCCTCGATGAACCGCACCAGTTCGGTGATGGTGACGGTGGCCGCGGCGGCGTCGGGCGGCACCGATCGTGTTTCGTTGAGTGAAACGATTCGGATTCGCTTGTCCCGGAGTTCGTAACACAGTCCATGCCAATGCGGCCGTAGGGCGGTGACTCGACTCGTCAGGGTTCCTGGGCCGCCGGAGGTGGAGAACTTGTGCGTGATCCAGAACCGGGGGTCGTTGCGCATCACTCGCTCGATCGAGCTGACCGCATAGATCGCCAACCGCTGATCAGCGGTCAACTCTGCCGAGACTCGCCGGCGTCGCCGTTTCGGTGCGGGCCGTGGATCCTTCTGGTGTGCTATAGGGGCGACCGTGGAGGTGTCTGGCTGGATGGTCGTGCTAACGGGATTCGGCGTCTGCGACCCGTCCCGGTCGATGACCGTCGACCCGGCGTCATCGGACTCGTGCCCGGAATGTTCGTTGGGTAGGTGCGGGCGAGGCTTGGGCGGCGCGGTCGGTGGATTGAGCGGGCTCTCGGGAGCGGCTTGCGCCTCGGCCTGGGGGACGATTCGGACAGACGGACTGATCTGATCGATTTCCAAGGCACGGTGGAGTTGGCGGTCGCGCTCGGCAGCGGGTTTGGTGTCGTCGGCGAGTTGTCGACGTGTCTCGGAATCCAACGACCGCGCGAACGCATCGAATTCGCCTGCGGTGACAGTCGCAGCCGCGGCATCGGCGGGCAGATCGTACGGTCCGTTCGGCGAGCGAAGACCGACCGTGCCGATCCAGGTCGTGTAGTGCAGGCCACGCCAGTGCGGGCGCAACGCGGTGACTTCCGGACGAAGGTCGCCCGTGATCAGTGCGGAGTTGAGCATCTGCCATGTGCCGTCACTCAAGCCGGTCATCACACTGTCGGTGCCGAGTGCGAATACCAACAGGCGTTGGTCTTCGCTCAGTCCACCGAGATGCTGCTGCGTCGTGGCCGACTGCGAGGCATCCGGTTCCGGTGGTTGCGCGGCGGGGGCGCCCGATGAGGCACTGGATGGCTCGACGTTTTCCGAGCCGTCTGTCCTGGACGTGGTGGGCGACGATGGGATCGACGTTGCGAGATGGTGTCGTTCGGGCGGACGGGATGGTGTCGCGGTCGGCTGCTCGCGTCCGCTGCGTGCGAGTGTGTGGCCTGGGGGGTGTTGTACGGTGCGCGCCTCGCGGTCGGCCGCGGTGGTGTGATCGCGGATCAGCGCGGTGATGTCGGCGGTGCAGGTGGGCCAGCCGATGACCGGCGTGTCCTTCGCGGTGCGTTCCCAGCCCGGAGAGAGCTCGTCGGCGAGCCACACACTGTGCAGACCATTCACGCGGGACAGCGTCGACAGAAACGTGGACCCACCAGCTTCTATGCGATAGACCGGGTTTACGGCATCGTGGTCGATCACGGTGACGCGTTCCGTGGCGAGGTCGAGTCCGAGTTCGACAGCGCGCCGCAGCGCCTGGTCCTCGCCATCCGATACCGCGGCGAGCAGAAGGTGGTGACGTTCCTGGCGCGGGCCGCTGTGGGACAACTCGGCGGTCAGCTTGGTCACGAGTCGATCGAGAGCACCGGGCGCGGCGAGCAGTTGATCGGCGACGTCATGAGCGGCGGCCGTGGTTTCGCCCGGGACTTCTGCGGCGGGGGTGTCGATGTAGTGCCGCAACCGGCGGAATAGGAACGCGCCCATCGCGCGACCGGGATCGGGCCGGGGACCGAGTAGGTCCGGCTCGGCCAGCGCGAGACCGGTCAGGATATCGGTGAGGGTGCTGCGCTGTGCGGAGGTGCTGACAGCGGCAGGTCGGGGCGTTGGGGCTTCCGGCTGGTCGTAGACGTTCGTGCGACCGAGTTCCCAGATCTCGTGGGCGATATCGTCGAGTTCGGGACCGTATTCGACCTCGGTGTGGGGGCCTGGAGGCGCGGGACGGTCGTGGATCAGTCGGCCCGGCCGTACCGCCGGTCGCGCGCGAGGGTCCGGTGGATCCGCGATCGGCCGATCGATCGCACGGGATTGCGCCAGATTGTAGGTGTAGCTGTCATCGAGTTGCAGGTCGAATCGGAGATCGAATCGTCGAATACCGTGGGCGGTCCTGGCCACCAGTCGGGCCCGGAAGTGCGCGGGTCGGGCTGCGGTGCTTCCGTCTGTGTGGACAACGCCGTGCATCCCGCGTGCGCGGGCCGCGGCTGCCAGCTTGACCGCATCCGGCGGAGGCGGAAGGTGCAGATGCTCACCATCCGCATCGGAGGAGATCGGTAGGTGCTCGGGTGTCGGCCAGGCGCGCAGTCCCTCGAATACCGCCCCGGCGTCGACCTGGGGCGCCGCCGGTTGCGAAGTGGCAGTCGAATCGTTCGTGGCGGTCTGGGTGGCCGGCGGGGCAGTTCTGGTGCTTCCGTCGATGGCAGCGTGTTCGGGTGGGCCGAACAGGGAGTAGTTCTCGGTAGCGGCTTGTCTGAGGGCGGCAGCGCGGTTTCCGTTGTCGGCAACGGTGGCTTCCTCGACCGCGTCGACCGCGTGCCTCACCTCCCATATCGGGTCCAGGGGTAGATGATTGCGCATCCTGGCGTGAAGTCGATCCCTGTCGGTTGGGGTGTAGGTGCCGGTCTCGATCGCGTCGGTGGCCGCACGCACGATCTCGGCGGTCGAATGTCCGCGCTCGGCGCCGACCTGGTCGCGGATGTGGGCGAGAACCTCGTGCAACTCTTGGCGGGCCCGCGCCAGGGCGTCGGGTTGGTTGAGGGCCAGGGCTTCGGTGTGGGCGTCGGTGGCCAGATGAGCGCGAATGACGCCCATGATCTGGTCGGGCTGCTCGACGGATTTGAGTTTCCGGACGGCTCGCCGTTCCCATGGGCGGTCATCGCCACGCAGTGCCCGAGCGGTCCATACACCGACCGGTTCTCCGACGGCGGCCTCTGCTGTGAAGATCCCGAACTTCTGGCCGCGCTCACGGGGTTGGCGCACGATGTACATGCGACCGCCGGCGGTGATGTTGTTCGATCCGTCCCATCCTCCGCGGAAGGTTTCGAAGCGTTCGTAGGGCGCGATCATTCCCAACTGAGCGGCGGCGGTTCCCTTCCGCGGCTGTGGGGGGACTTTGCGCGGCGTCGTGGATTCGGAGGCGATCTCCGGCGCGCCTTGCGTGGCCGGAGTGGCGGATGTCGGTGTGTGCGGTGGGACCTGTGTCCGTCCCGCTGCGGGAACATCTGTCGCTGTACGGGTTTCGTCGTCGTTCGACTCGCGGGCGGGCGCAGCCGCAGTGATGGTCGAGTTGACCTCAGCCAGGGCGCCCGCCGCCGTTGAGGTTGCCCTGTGATAGAGCGCTCGGGCCTGGGTGCCGCTGAGTGCCGCTGGTTCGAGGATAGCCAGGTCGAGTGGGGAGAGGGTCTGGAGGCGCGTCGCCGTCGAATCCCTCTCGTCCAGAACGACTTCGGCCCATCGGAGATCGTCATCGAGAGCGAGGTGATCACCGACCACTCCGATCAGGCCGGTACGCAGGTCCAGTACGCGATCACCGACGGCGGGCTCGGTAGCGGCGCTTCGGAGTGCGTCGCCGAGCGTGTGACCGGCCGGAGTGCATCTCAGTTGCCCGGTGTCGGGGTCGCGGTCGATGAGTCCGCGGGCGGTGAGGTGATCGACCAACCTCGTGTCCGCGACATAGGTCCCGGCGGTGTCCGCGGTTCGGCCGAACACGTCGCGCACACCGGTATCGAATGTTGCCGTGCCCAACAGTCGCTGGGCTGCGGCCCTTAGGAGGGTGGTCTCGTCGGTGACGACCGTGGAGTCGGGCAGTTCTTCGGTGCCGGGTGTTCCGGATTCGGGCGAGCCCGCCGATTCTCCATTGTCGGCGAACCGGAGAGAGTGATCGAACAACGTCGAAGGCGGAGTCATCCGGCTGTGTGCCGCGGGCGCCGATGCGTGGGTGTCGGGTGAGTTGAGGTCGCCGAGCGGTGGGGTGCGGAGGTCGTCGAGGATTGCTGTGACGATTTCGGTGGCCAGGTACGCGCCGACGTCGATTCCTACCTGTTGGGCGCGTGCGTCCAGTGACGGATCGGCGGTGCTCAGTTCGGCCCGCAGTTCGTCGATCGCGTCGACGACTGCTTCGGTATGCGGTGTGATTCGTGAATGCCGGTTGACGACGCTTGGTGATTTCTCGGTCGCCGCGGCCGCGTGCAGACGGGGATCAGCGGCCAACAAGGGGCGGGCGTATGCAGCCAGGTCTGCTCGGATTGCGGTGACCTGGATGTGCAGAGCGCGGGCGTAGTCGGGTACGGGGTCGTCGCGGCCCGCTTCGTGAAGGGCCTCGACCATCGCGGCGTGATAGTCGGTGCCCCAATCCTCCAGGGGTGCGCTGGGATGTCGACGCAGTGAACCGTCCGCTCCGACCGTGATGGCCGTCGACGGTACGGTTCCGGGTCGTGGCGGAGGGTGGTAGCCGAGAACTGTCGACTGCCAACTGTCTTCGGTTACCGGCCCCGGGAGTATTGCTGGTGCGATGGTGATCCGGATATCACCGATGAGCCAGGCGCGGGTGGCGGGTTCGGTCGGGTCGACATCGAGGTCGGGAAATTGTTCGGGCAGTTGTGTGAGTAGCACAGCGGTGATGGTGTCGAGCGCGATCGCGTGGTCGTCGGTGAGCGGTAGCCCGGCGCGCGAGCCGATGATCGGGTCGTCTGCCAGCATCGCGGCGGCCCAGTCTCTCCAGCGTTGTCTCGCGTCGGGATCGGTGATCGCCGGTGTCCACCATCGGTCGCGGTGCCGCAGTGCGACCTCGGTGACCTGCTCGATGATCTGGGTGGTGCTGTACGCACTGTGGCGGGCGCGTTCATCACTGATCGCGGTGCTGTGGCTCGGGCTGCGAAGACTTGACTTCGCGAGCAGTTCCTCCACTACCTCTCGGACTGCGCCGACGCGCGCAAGGTGGTGGGGCGGAAGTGGTCGGCGAAGGATCGCGGCGTGCACGGCCGGGGCGTCGGCCAGTTCGTTGCGGATCGTCTCCCAGCTCACTGGGTCGGTGGCACGGCCAGGCAGGAGATCGGGGGCGAGGGTGTCCTCGGTTCCATCCGTGTGCGTCTGGTCATCGAGTTCGAGGACCTCGTGTCGCAGAATCTGGCCCAGCACGCGCAAATCGGCATGCTCGTCCAATCGGAGGCGAACAGCCTCGGGCACCGCACGGGCGAACGCGGCCAGTTCCCTTCCCGTCAGGCTCGCCGGTTCGGATGCGTTGTGCAAGTGCAGAACACCGGCGTCGGCGCTGACCCGCACCTGCGGTCCCCAACCGTGGAGTTGAGCTGCCTCGCGCGGAGGTGGAGGAAAGCGTTGATCGGCCAACAGTGCGGGCAGCGCGGCATCGGGATCGGCAAGGGCGGCGGCCAATACCGGCAGGGTTTGTCTATCGGTCAACGCGGAAAGCAGTCGCCGCTGGCCGTCGGTAAGGCGCACCGGCGGACCGTCGTCGGTCGCATCGGTGATCGGTCGGCCTGCCACCTGGGCCAGGAGGCGACGTGCCTGGGCCAAGGGCAGCGCTCCCGGGCGGACACTGAACGGTTGCCCACTTCCGCCGCCCAATCGACTGGCTCCCGAGGCGGTCGAGTTGTAGGTCAGCCCGCGTGCCGTGTCGTCGAAGACAAGGCGAATCGAGTGGCGCGCGCCGCGGAGGTCGCGGTGGCGCAGCACCGACACGGCGGCGTGAGTCGGATCAGGCAGTCGTACGTGGTGCCAGCCCATTGCTGTCGCGGCCCGCACGATCGGGTCGGCGATAGGTGCGGCGACGATGGTGCCGCTGTGATCTGCCGCGCTACCGTAGTGGTCACGGATGATCTGTTGAAGGCCGGCGACGTAATCGGCAGTCGGGTCCACCCGGTAGGCGTCCTCGAGCAGTCGCTGGGCTGTGACGGGGTCCTCTTCCAGCAGCGTGTCCACGGCTTCCGTGAGCAGGGTGTCCACTGCCGCGGTGCGGGCTGCGCGGCGCGCGTTCAGTTGAGCCGCCGTGGAGACGAGGACTTCGTCGCGGTGGGTAGCGATGTGAGCGGCGACAGCCTGCCACAGGTGGTGGCGCAGGCTCCGATCGAAGTTGCGTTCGACGTAGGTTTCGGCGGTGTAGCGGGCGGCGCCCTCTTCACCGATGCCGATTTTCGGACGATAGAGATCGTGGGTGTGCTCTTCGACAGCGTGATGGATGCGTGCGAGGTCGGCGTCACTGAAATCCTTGCCGATCCACACACGGTCGGTGATCGCGGCCGTCAGTTCACGGCGCACCAACAGGTTGGTCCGGACACTGTGAGCTACGCGCTGAGCCGATGTCTCGGCGTCGACGTCGCCGACGGCGACGAGCTGATCGCAGACCGATACGATCTCCGCCTCGATTGGACCTGCAACCCGCTTCTGGAACTGGTCGTAGGTCTCCAGCCCGCGCGCTCGCAGCCTTTCCGAGGCGCCGACTACGGTGGCGACGAGGTGATCGAGTGCTGGTTCAGTTGATTCGCCGGGCAGAGGAACCAGTGGTGTGTCGATCACTCGGGAAACGGACTGGAGGTCGACCTGAGGGGAATCGGTACCGTTCCTGTCGGTACGTTCGTGGCTGTCGCGGAACTCGGCGTGCTGGAACTGCCAGTCCTGGCCGGCATGGCGCCAGTGCAGGGTCAAGTCCTGAATGCCCTGGGCGGCGTGCCCCGACAGTGTCAACACATAGGTCACTGCGTGGTCGCCATCAGGGAGGAATCGCCCCGTGGCCAGCCAGTGATTGCGTCGGGCGGTCTCGACCAGTGTGCGCGCCTGCCGCAACTCGGGCGGGACCAGCGTGGGTGCCGGATGCGACACTCGGCTCCACACGCTCGCGTGGCGGAACGGTCCTGTCGGTTGCGCCGCAGATTGCTGATGCGGGACAACGGGTTCCGTCGATGGCGAGGTTTCGGCTGTGGCGGCGACTTTCTCGGAGAACGAAGCATCCTCGACGGGCGGATCGGCGGCAGTCGATCCGGCGGTCTCGGGAGGATCGGCCACAAGGGGTGCCGATATCTCGGGCGGACCTACCGAGGTCCTCGGAGGAGGATCGGGGGTGTGATTCGGCGGCGGAGGGGGGCCGAGGGGCGGTGGGGCGGCCTGTGTCCGCTGAGGCATCGCGGGATCGATGTCTCCGTGGAATTGGGACTCGGAAGGCTGCGGGGTTGCGTCAAACGTTGACTGGTGGGGTTCCGATTCGGCCGGCGTACTGCGGGGGTCGTCAACATCGGTTGAGGAGGCGGTGCTGGCGAAGTCCGTCCTCGGTTGGTCTTCCGGCAGTTGGTCTGTATGCGGTCTGGAATCCGCGGGGTCGGAGTGGGCGACCGGTGTGGGATCCGGCGGCGGCGTCGCGTGGTCCTCTTCGGAGTCGGTGGCGAACGGGGTGGTCCAGCCGAGGCGGGCGTGGGGAACCGTGATTTCGGCGATCTCGCGCACCAGCCCTGCCTCGGGCCGGTGTGCGCCAGTGCGGCGCTGGCGGCGCTCGGCGTCCCTGACCGCGACGGCGGTGAGGTCGGTATCGGGCAGACGTGCGAGCTTGTCGGTGACGAGGGTAGCGAATGACTCTGTCTGTGAGAGTGTTTCAGGATCACCTCCTAGACTCCGTGCGGCGGCTACTATCTCGAGATCCTGGGCCAGGGTCGTACGCAGCGTGCTCCACAGTGGATCGGTCAGTTTCGTACTGGCCTCGAACCAGCCGTCCAGGACAGCTTCGCGGATTCGGTCCGCAGTTTTCGCCGATCGCGTGCGTGTCAACGCTTCGGCGACATCAGGGTGTCGGTCGAGGTCGGGCGTCTGCAACATCCGCGCCGGCTCGAACAGTGACGCACCGAGATCCCTCCAGGAACGTAGGGAGTGCTGCTCGAATTCATCGATAGGCTCGGTGGCTGTGATGTCCTCCGAGGATCGCTCCGCGAATGGCATCGTCGAAGGGCTTGGTCTCGCGGATGGCGAAGTGGTGCTCTTCTGCGTCGAGATGGCGGACTCGGTGTCGGGAGTAGGCACGGTGGTGTGGCGCCAATGCGGGCCCAGGCTGGTGCCGGTCCGGGCGTAGCGGATTCCGGTGTCGATCCGTTCGAGGACCACCCGACCCAGACCGTGGCTGTTCGGGTCGGTGGAGACCTCCACGACCCGAACGACTTCGGGTTCCTGATACGACAGCGGAGTGTTGATCAGCACGTCGTCGACCACGAGGCCGGTGATCGAGCCGACCTCGCGACCGCTTGCGCTGAGCGCGTGCTCTTCGATAGGTGTCAGGCGTCGACAATCCGTCGGCATTGTCGCCCAACCGAACTCGTGGCGTGCGCCGGTAGCGATCTCCTCCACGACCAGCGGGGCATCGATCCCGCGGGGCGGGCGCACGACCCGGACCAGCAGCGCGTGGTGCTGCCTGGCGATCACCAGTAGGTCGCCGGGCCGGGTCTGGGTCAGCGGTGGACGCTGGGCCAACGCGCTGAACGACGACGGACCGGGTTGCGCTGCTAGGTCTGCTGGTGGCTGGCGGTCCGCAGTCGATGCTGGCGCTGTTGCTCGGCGGTGATCCCGTCGAGCAGTTCCTGATGAACTTGGAGCAGAAATGGATCCTCGATCGATTCGGGGATCGGTAGGTTCTCCATCCGACGCGCGGTCAGCAGGTGGGCCGCTGCCACCTTCGTGTGGATGTCGTGGCCGCGCCACAGCCGACGGGCCAGCCCGATCAGGTCCTCGTCGGGATCCTCCGACCACGGTGTCATCCAGCGCTGCATCGGCGACAACGCCTTCCACTGCGCGTCCAGGCGCGCCCCGATCATCCTCTCGCGCTCCTCCTGAGTCGGCTCCCCGTCCGGATCTCCTTCCGAGCCCAGGGACTCGAACCCGTCGTAGAGTTCGGCCAATGCGAGCTCGATAGCCGACAGTCGGGAGTTGTTGACCAACCCGATCCTCTCTTGTTCGGTTGGCTCCCGGAGATGTTCCGCGCTGAACTGCGCCAAGTTGTGCACGACCAGTTTCCCAGTTGTCTCCTCGATCTGCGCCTGGACTTCCAGGGCGCGCTGCTCGAGGTACTCCTCGCGTCGACTCGGGGACCACTGCCTCGGCGTCTCGCCCTGATAGCGGATCCGAACGTGCCTCCGCAACCGGGAGAGGATGTCCATGGCCGGGCTCGCTTCCACTGAGAGGGACGGTGGATTCGGTGTCGTCCGCCAACGGTGACCCCTTGGCATCGTGAGGCACAGCCTCGCTGGTGTGGGCATCACCGATCTCCTCTGAAACCGTCGTATACGAAGCAGGAACGGGATGACAGGTTCAGTGATCCGCCATCCTCGGAATGACAAATGATTGGCGCTGCGTCCGCGGGAGAGGCGATCGGGCGGCGCAACAACTTCAGAATCATCAACGCCTCATCCACCACCGACAACTCAGGTGATGGGGCTGCCTCGAAGGTAGCAGGCAGTAGCGAGCCGTGCCAGCGACCGTGCCTCAAAAGTCGATCCCGCTGGGATTCTCGGCCGCGCGCGAGATACGATCGCACCTCGCGGAGCCCGAACCTAGCGCCCGTCATGAGCCGGCGGTCGACAACTTGACCAATCGCACGCGCCCACCTGTGAGTAGCGCGTCGACAGTCTCGTCGATGAATTTGTCTCGGCCGCGACCCCCGCGATGACCTAGAACAAGGTCGATTCCGGACTCCAGGAGTACCTCTCGCGCTCGAACAGCTATAGCCGGGTAGTCCCTTGTCCGGTCGAGATCTGCGACGAGACGCAGTGTGGCCTCGCGAGGCACGTCTATGCCCGTGACTGCCACGACGAACGCTTCGTTCACCCCGGCATGAGACAGTGCGGCACCCGCCGCATTTGCGATCGCGACGGCCCTCAAATACTCCTTGACAACGTCACGGCTGAACGCGGGTGCCACTCGAAACGCGATCTGTCGCACTGAAGTTCCCATCCGCAGTTCGTGCCTCATCGCCCGCGTCAACCGTTCACGCTGGTCGAGAAATCGATCCAGCTCCGCCTGGAGGTCCATGGAGTCAGCCTAAACGCATGAACTGAATTCAGTCCACAATCTACTTTGCTCGACGGCCCGACGGCGTGCCTCGGCGAACGCTCTGAGAACAGCGTCGAGCCCAGGAACTGGGCCATGCGCGGCTATCCCGAGACATATGGAAGGCTCCCGGTTGTGCCTGGACCGATCGACGTCATGGAGCGAGACGATGCGTGGGTAGCTCCAGACGCGATTGAGGGCTTGCTACGTTCACTGGGGGAGTGCCACCGGCTGACGGACAGCGACTTCGCGGACCCGAAATGGATGGTCGAACCAGGTCGAGGCAACTCGTTGAGCCATCTCGTCGCCCTCGACGGGCAACTGCCGATCGGATTCCTGGCCGGGTATCCGCACGTCGGTCATATCGCGCTGATAGGGGCATTACGGACCAGCGAAGGGGTGGGCGCTGCCTTGATGGATGCTTTCGTGGCCCGATCGGTATCGGCGGGGGCATTGAATCTGTCCGTTGTTCTTGATACCGAGGTTGCTCACCGTTGGCGACGACGGACCTTCTTCGAGAGGATCGGATTCCGGTCGGTCGACGGAAGTGCATTGCACTTCCGTCGACCTCTGCCCTCGTAGTCGGTGTGCTGCCTGGAAGTACCGGAGCGACTGGTTCCGTGTCGGTGACGGTGTGGCCGTCGTCCTGCCACGCGCGATGCATTTTGCTCCTGTCGGGCGAGTCGTTGATCTGCCTCAGTGGATTTGTCCCGGGGTGGACCGGCTGACGGGCACGCGACGGTCCGGCTGTGCGCGCAGCCCGATCGGGATGGCATTGACCGCCCGGCGGTCTCGCGAGAGTACGTAGAAGTCCCGACCGTGACGTACGGTCTGACCGTCACGACTCGGAGGCGTCGCCTCTCCGACGGTGCGGCCGCGATTCGTTACAGGTTCGACCTGCGGTGACGAGTGGTGGCGTCGTGGGCGGGCGGTGATCGGCGATTGCGGCGACGCCCCGCGCGGGAGGCATTTGGTCGGGGTGAGCCTTGGGGTTGTGCGACCTGGGCGGTGGATTCTTCCGCGCGGAGACGTTCCTCCTCGGCGCGCGTGTCCTCGTCCAGCCCGGCACGGCGTTGTTGTTCGGTGATGGCCGCGGAGAGTGCGGTCGTGAGTTCGATCGCTCTTTGATCGGAGTCATGGCGGCGTTGCTCGTCGCGCAGCTCGCGTCGGGAGTCCTCGTCGATGGCTGCGGCGAGTTCGCGCGCAAGCGTGTCGGGCTGATTGGCGTGGGCGAGAATCTGGTCCCAGCGGTCTGCTGGAGCGCCGAGTGCGATGGCAGCCTCCCGGGTAAGGGCGGCATCGCTCTCGGCGGAGTGGTGTTGTGCGGTGAGGTCGGTGATGGCAGTTTGTGTCGCACGAACCTCGGTTTCGAGTTGACGGCCGGCGCGGCCCCGGAGGCGTTGGCTGTCGCGCTGGTCGACGAGGGCGGTCAGTTCAGCCCGGCCTTGAGTGAGTTGTTGGTACAGCGTATCGGCGGTTGCGCGTGTGGTTCGGGCGTGAGTGATCGCCTCGGCTTGAGCACGCAGGTGTGCGTGGGCGGCGTGGACTCGATCGGCAACGGCAGTAGGTGAGAGCGCGGCCGGCTGTGCCCGCAGCCGTCGGAGTTGTTCGCGCAGGTGGCCGATCTCTTGGGTCAGGCGCGCGGTAGTGAGCCTGTGGATCGGGCGAGGCTGTTCCGTGGTGTCGACGCGACGGCGGGGGTGATGTCTTCGTGCCGCTCTGTTCGGGCGGCGTGCAGAGTTGAGTTCGGGTGTCTGTGGTTGGGTGCTCTCTGATCGATCAGCTGGATGTTCGTCGAGAGCGAGTTCGGGGTCGCCGTCGTCAGGGAAACGCTCGGCCGTGATCTGCGCGCGGAGGAGTTCGCCTTCGAGGTGGTCGGCTTCGGCAAGGGCGCCGGTCAGAGTACCGAGGTCCAGCATGTCGGCGGTGGCGTGGGCAGCGTCGAGATGCTCGAGGGCGATCGGTGTACTGGCGTGCGCTGTGGCGAGATCTCGCCACGCCCGTCGAGTGTTCTCGAGGTGGCGGTGGGCGTCTGTGGCGCTGCTGCGGGCCATGTCGGCTTCCATACCCAGCAGGCTCGCGCGCAGATCGAGTGAGAGCGAGGCGATTTCCTCTCCGCCCTCCCGGGCGGTAGCTGCGGCTTGCCGGGCATCGCTGTATTCGTGTTCGGCTGCGCGGGCAACCTCCTCGGTGTGTCGGTGGTGCTGGTGGGCGTCGGAGGCCGCGACACGAGCGCGGTTCTGACTATCCGCGGCGGCGCGGAGGCCGCGAAGTGTCGGCGAGCTCGCGCGGCGATGGTGGCCGCGTCCGGCCAGGTGATCGGACCATACCTGTCGGGCGTGCTGTCGTGCTGCGTCGAGGTCGCCGCGCAGTCGGACAACGCGCTGCGGGGGAGGAAGCTCGCTGTAGGGGATGGGAGCGGTGTTGGGAGGGAGGGGGAAGTCCCAGTCGCTGAGCGGCTCGATATCTAGTGGGTTCGGTGGTGGCGCGGTGTGCAACACGGTCGGGGCGAGAGTGGGCGAGTCGGTGCCGGGCGCTGTGAGGTAGTCCTCGTGGGCATCGTTTACGTCGCTGTTTCCGGTGCCGGGTCTGGGTTGTCCGGCTAAGGGGGCATCAGTGGGGTCGGGTGGCAGTGTCTCGGGGTCGGTGGGGGCCTCGAGTGCGGTAAGGCCGGCGTGGTCTGGGTCTTCATGGATGGGGGCCTTGGTGAGGGTGGTGACGCGAGTTGTGAACGCGGCGAAGAACTCTGAGGATCGAGAGTCCGTCTCCGCAAGGTGTGGAGGCAATGATTCGAGCGCGAGTTCGAGTAGTTCGTCCGGCAGCCAGCGGGTTTCGGCGTTCTCGACAGCGGTGACCAGAAGTGTCCATCCGCGGTCAGCTCTGAGCTGTTCGGCTCGGCTGGGACCGAGGAGGCGGTCGAGGTAGGGAAGCGAGGCGAGCTGATTGGGGCTGGGGTCGTAGGGCTGGTCGATGGCGAGGATTGCGGTCAGTCGCCACCACAGCGCGGCCGCCGGGTGTTCGTCGGGCAGTGGGCGTTGCGCGGCAGCGGTGCGGACGAACGTGTCGACGTCGATTCCGGTGCGGGCCGTGGTGGCGAGGTGTTCAGCGAGCACGGGCCAGTACGGGTCCTCGGTGAGGCGGGATTCGATGTCGTCCGCGAGCGGTGCCCAGCGTCCGGCGGCCTGGCGTGGGCTGCCGAGCAGGGTGGTCACGCGGTTGGTGAGGCCGGCTCGGTAGCGGCGTTCGCGGATGGCGAAGCATGGTGGGCCGGTGATTCGGCGATCGGAATCATCGACAGCCGTCGCGGCCCGCCAGACCGCTACCTCCGACAACAGCGAGCTGTCCAGAGTGGCCAGTGGCCGTGCCCAGAGCGGCGCGGAGGCTGTGGTCCATCGCTGACTGTTCGTGCGGACCTGTTGGGCGAGAGCAGCGACGAGTTCGGCGCGTGCAGCGAGGTAGGGGCCGTATTGGTGATGGTCGCGCAGGGGAGCGGGTATACCGGTGAGCCAGGGCAGGGGCCCGCGGCCGAGGGAGTGGTCGCCGGTGCTGTCGAGTCGCCAGTCGAGTACGGCCGCGACATCGCGGGCGGTGCTGATTTCGCGGCTGTGGTAGGCCAGACGAAGCTCGCTGACCGCGTCGGCGCCGGTGATGGCGATCGCGGCCAGGTGGCCGCGCAGCGTGGGCCAAGCCGCCTGGTCGGTGAGGCCGGGGTGCAGCTTGTCGGCCTCGGTGTCGATGTGTGCCAGTTCGCGCGGGTCGAGCAAGGATTGGGCGGTGGCACCCACGGCGTGGACGTAGGCGTCGGTAGCTGGTGCGAGGCGCTGGAAGGGGTCTTGGAGTCGGTGGGCGGTGGTGGTGGCCGACTGTTGAGAGCCGTCGCGGCCCAGAATGCGGGTGATCATGTCCACTGCGGTGGCGGGGTTCATCGCTTCGTCGCTGACGAGGGTGTGTTCGTCGCCGGTCAGCGCAGTGGGTAGGTAGGCGTGATTCTCTCGTGCACCGCGCGTCAGCGCCATGTACAGGTCGTTGCGGGTCTCCTGGCCCGTCAGAACGGTGTGGCCGGTGTCGGCGGTGATGCCTTGGGAGGTCATGATCGTGGCGGCGTATCCCAGGATCACATCGGTCGTGACGTAGTCGGCCGGAAGCACGGTCGTCAGGCCGGTCTCCAGCCCGATGACCGACAGCGCGCCGTCGTCGTGCACGCGGTCGACACGCCATCGGGTGCCGTTGCGCACCCAGTCGGTGTCAGACACGGTGATTTGTCGGGCATTTCGTGTGGTGCGGATGATGTCGCCGGCGGAGGCGGACGTGTTGTCGCGCAGTGTGGTTTCGGGGCCGGAGGTTCCGTGGGCGGCGAGGCGATCGGCGCGGGCGCGGAGGTTGAGTTCGCGGGTGATGAGGTGGGTGGGGGCCATCATCACCGAATCGAGGCCGGCCTCGGCGTCGGCGGCCCAGGCGAGGTAGGCGTCATCGGCGTTCGCGGCGGGATCACCGACATGGACTCGGGAGTGATCGAGGTAGAAACCGATCGCGGCCGGATCGCCCTCGCGCAGGGCCAAGGAGGCAGCGGCTTCGTCGTGGCGGGGATTGCCGTGATCGTCGCGGAACCGGATGACGTGCTCGAGGGTCAGCGCGCCGTGTTCTTCGGCGATCGCGCGAACAATGCCACCGGCCGAGATCGCGGCGAGTTGTTTGTCGTCGCAGACCATTCGGACGCTGCCACCACGACTCAGGACGTAGTCGATGACCTGGTCGAGCTGGGCTGTCGAGGCCAGGGCCGCCTCATCGATGATGACCACGGTGCGGTCGTCGATTCCATGGATCCAGTCGGAAACGCGAGCCTTGATGCCGACGGCTGTGGCGAAGTGGGCTGTGCGGATGCCGTCGAGGAGTTTGTCGATGGTGTCGCAGGTGACTCCGATCTGGTCGCGTAACACCGCGGCCGCGGCGGCGGTCGGGGCGAGCCCGATCACGGTGCCACCGTCGGCGCACCAGGCGGAGGTGAAGACCGCCATGGCCGTTGTCTTACCTGTGCCCGCCGGTGCCAACGCCACCTGTGCCCGTGCCCCTGAGGTGGCGAAGCCGCGAACCAAGGCGACCTGCCCTGCGTTCAATGGTGCGTCGGGGTGATTAGCCCCGTACTCGAGCAGTGCGACACCGACGCCGACTTCACCGATGCGGTGCCCGTCACGACGTCCTGCGGCATCTAGGATCCGTTGCTCTGCTTCTAGAATCGGTGTGCTGGTGTAGGACTGGGACCCTGCCATGACGAACACCGATGTGCCGTCACGTCGGCGCAGCGCTGCGGGTTCATCGAAGTGATCCGGTAGCGGCAGCGCGAGGCTGCGACTCGGGTCCAGCGCTGCGGTGATGACCTCCTGCACGGTGGCATCCGTAAGTTCGGCCGGTAGATCCGCCGCGCAGACTTGTCGTTGTGCTTCGGCACCGATGTGGTTGATGTGCCAGGTCGCGCGGGACTGGGACACGCGCTCGACCACGCTGTCGGCGATGACGTTGATTCGTGCCCGTAACTCGCCTGGACGCAAGCTGGCATTGTCGGGGTGCTGTTGGTGCAGTGCGGTGCGAATCATGTCCGCTACCGCTTGTTCGGAACCCAGATGGGTTACGGCCTCGATGTACCAGGCTGCGCGTTGCTCGGCCTGCGAGCGTGGTTCGTGCTTGTTGGGGCGGGTGTCGGTGGCCGCGCGTTGAGCGAGGTCGTAAGCCTCGCGTGGGGACGGCTCGCGACCGTAGGTCTGCTGGAATTCGCGCACGAGATCGGCGCGACGCGCCTGGACAGCCGCGTCGCGCGAGGACCACAACTCGCACAGCGATCGTGAGATCCCCGCGACCGCGCGGGTGCCACGTTTGTTCGGATCAGTGTGGGGGACTTCGACGAACCGTAGGCCGAGGCGTTGGCGCAACAGCGTTTCGATGCGGGTGTTGTAGACCTCGCTGGCCCAGACCGCGAACTTGTACAGCGCCCGTCCGTCCAGGGCGAGCCAGCGGCCGTCGAGTGTCTGGACCTTGTTCGATATCGCGATGTGGGAGTGCAGGTACGGATCGCCGGTGCGAGAGTCGCGGTGGGTGAACAAGGTCGCCAACAGGCCGGTGACTTCGACCTGGGCGACGCCGTTTGCGCCGGTGCGGGTGAAGGTCGCGTTCTTCTCGAGGAAGTCGACGGTGTAGGCGGCTGCGTCGAGGTGCGCCTGCTCCACGATGGCGGAGGTGGGTTTGTCGGCCAGGGCCCACAGTGCGGAGATGGACTTGTGCTTGGGGTACAGCGTCCAGTCGTAGCCGGCGCAGGCTTGGGTCGTCTGGCGTGAGTTCCGGGCGATCCAGGACGCCAGTTCGCGTGAGCCCAGCGGCGGGCGGTTGTACTCCGCGGTGAACATTGCGCGCGCGAGGTTGGTGCGGATCCCTGCACGAACGTCACCGGGGACGGCGGTGTTCCATTTCAGTCCGCGCGCCACGTTGTAGTCGCTGTACGCCGCCGCCACGGCCTGCCGAAACTCCGATGCCTGAGAGTAGATCTTGAATGGTGTGCCCAGTCGGCTGTGCTTGAGTGCTTCCTCAGCGGCGCGTTCGGCGGCGCGGGCAGCGGCGGTGCGTACCGGTATTCCGCGTGCGAGATTGCGCTGAAAGTGGATCGGTGTGAGTTCGGCGATCTTGGCGGCTTCGATAGTGTCGGCGTCGGGGTGGCGGCCCAGACCGAAGAGGGCTTTCATCTGTGCTTCGGTTACTACGTCGCCGACCGCGACGGTGTCGAGTCCGGTGAGCCCTGAGCCGATCCAGCGGCCGGGGGCTTCGCCTTTCATCGAGTAGTAGTCCGAGAGGGTGGCGGTTCCGCGCTCGCTGGAGTCCATGGCGGCTACTTGCTTGGTGAGGTAGGTGTAGCCGTCACCCGCGCTCAGTTTGTGCAGGTTGCCTCCCACCTCTTCGACGGTACGCCGGAAGTTAAGCGCCAGAATGCAAGAGATTTGAAGTAGGTGGTTTTTGAGCGATGGAGGGGCAATGAGTGATGCAGCGTGTCCTGTTCGGGTGTAGGTTTCGGTGTTCGGGGTTAGTTTTCGTGGGTGGGTTCGGTGTTCAGATGTAGAATTCGTGACTGCGATGATGACCTGCATGGAGGTGGGTGCGAGGCTCGACGAAACGTCGGGCGGGACCTCGGACAGAGTTCCGCGCTGTCGACCGAGCCAGCACAGGACAGTGGTCTGGTGCGCCACAATGAAGCGATGAGCGCAACGCCGACGGTGTCCGTTTCGGAGATCAGGACGGGTCGACTTCTGCTTCGCAACGCCCGGGACGGCGATCGTGAAGGACTCATCGAGCTGCAAACCGACCCCGAGGTTCGCGAGTATCTGGGCGGCCCGCGGCAACGCCGTGATGTCGAGCATTATCT
Organism: Nocardia takedensis NBRC 100417; assembly: GCF_000308695.1. Classification (GTDB taxonomy): domain Bacteria; phylum Actinomycetota; class Actinomycetes; order Mycobacteriales; family Mycobacteriaceae; genus Nocardia; species Nocardia takedensis. The sequence continues at coordinate 54,150 of NZ_BAGG01000266.1, forward strand.
CGATGCGATCGGCACCGCCAACGCGACGGCCGCGCCCCGGGTGTTCGTCATTGCGGAGAACGAATGCGACAACCTGCTCGGGACACTCGCGCTCACCCGTCGATCAGCCGAACGGCCCGGGCGTCTCTCAGCAGAGGGCGGCGAGCTCGAGTTGTCGTATCTGCTTCGTCGTAATGCATGGGGCCGGGGATACGCGTTCGAGGCCGCCTCGGCAGAGCTTCGGGTGGCTGCGGAGGAACTGCCCGACCAGCCGGTGATGATCGTCACGCAATGCGCCAACGAGCGTTCATTGAAACTCGCTCTCCGCCTCGGTTTTCAGCCGGTCGAGATCTTCGAGGAGTTCGGCGCGCAACAAACCCTCGCCACAGCGCGTCTGTATTCCTTCAAGGGGGTCGACCGTGACTGACGGCATGGAGGTCGACAAGGCCAGCCGAAGCGTCGACATCTGGATACGGCTTCGCCGCTGAGATATCCGTGCGAACTCGCAGATGCACGTCGCGGCTGCTCGCTGGTCTTGTTCTGCACCGCCGCCAGGCCGATGCCTCACGATCCGCAAGGTAGGTCCGAACAACTCGCGCCGCCGACTGTGCGGCCAACTGCTCGTGCCGCAGGCCAGCCCGGCCACGAACCGAAAGGCTCGCGCGGACCGGACAGGCCGAGGAAGAGCGGACACAACGAGCGGTGGACCAGATGAGGCTGGGTGAGTGTGAGATGGGCCTGAGGTCTGTGGAGACGAGTCAATCGGGACGGGGTTCGGGTTGGGTCCGGGATGCCTGCGCCGGACACTCCCGGTTGTGGAATCGCGTCGCGCTTTTCGACCGCCACCATGGTGGTCCGGTGACGGTGCCGAGATCGGTGCGTACGGTGGAATTCACCTGGCCACGGGACGAGGAGGATCGTGATGGCGGGGATTCCCAAACCGGCAGTGGCGGCGAGACGTGATGCCAGAGCTCGTCTTGCGGCGCGACATGCGAAGCAGATGGAACGCCTTGCTCGGGACGAGGAGGACATGACTGTCTTCGTCGAAGCTCAAACCGTCATCAACGCTGCGGCGACGACGCTGAACAACGAGATTTCGCGCGCTGGCCTGCATCGAGACCAAAGGGTTGCGGTGGCCGTCGCCGAGTTTCACGCAAGGCCCGGCCAGGGGTCGACGATGGATTCATCTGTTGGCGCGCACGTCGACTCGGCGGGCGACTGTCAGGATGTTGTGGAGTTCGGTGCCGCGTTGGACCAGGCTGCGGACGACTTTCACACTGCGGCATTGGCCGCGGCGAAAGTCTGCAATGTGACGATCACCGGGGCACGCGGACGGCAAGGTCACGCATTGCATCGGCTGCGGGAGCGCGGGATGACGGTCTCCGAACTCGCGACCGCGACTGGGCTGCCGAATGGCCGGATTGCTCGGTTGATCAAGCACCGCGCACTGTCTGTTGCGGGACTCGGCGAAGATGACAACGAGAGGGCGGATTCCGAGCCGACCGCGGCGGATGCGGCGGCCGGTGGACCTCGACACGGGGCTGGGCGCGACGATATTCGCGATTCGCGATAACGCCGCGGCACGGATCGATCACGCACGGACGGCGACCGCATCGGCGGATACCGATGTTCGATTCCGGTATCGGATGCGGGGGATTGGTCGCCAACGGGAAGTGGCCCGAACCCTGGGTTCGGGCCACTGAGGGCACTATGACGCTGGTCGGGGGCGCTGATCTAAGCGATCACTCGCCGCCGGAATGCTCGACGATGATCCTGTGCGGCATCCTTGTCAGCGGTCGGTGATGGTCTCTGTTGACCAGGGTGCCGGGAGGGGCCCGCGGTGGGTCAGGTGCCGGTCCAGTCCGCTCACCAACCTGAGAGCTTGGTACTGGACGTAGTCAGGGTCCTGGCCGGGGGAGGCGGGGCAGAACGGTCGTTGCTGGGCGTGGTCGATCAGACTGCGGATCCGAGCAAGGGTGGCGGTTGGCGCGACCCGTGGAGCTGCCCACACGCGTGCGCTGATCTGGAAACGCAACTGCTGTGTGCTCGTTGTGTGGACAGTGGTAGCGCGGTGGCGGCTGCCGACGAAGGTCAACTCGGCGGAGTCGATTACGGTGTCCGCGGTGGTCCTGGTGGCGTAGTAGTGCACGGTGCCGTCATCAGACAACTCGAAACCAGTGGCGGTGCGCGGCGATGGCGTGATGAAGCGTTCGTGGTGGTCTTCGGGGACCCCGAACCATCCGTGGTCGTCTTCCGCCAGGCGAGCGAGCACGCCGTCCGCGAACTCCACGACATCGCCACACAGCGGCTGCGTGACCTCTACCTCCAGTAGCTTTCGGGCCTCGCGGATGTTGTGCATCCGGGCCCAGTCGGTGGGAGACCACGTGGTGTGGTTGTGCGGGGCGGGTGTTATGACCACTTCCGGGGCGACGGCGGAAACAGTCCGGCAGATCGGATCGTAGGTGTTGCTGTCGAGGATGAGAGTGCAGCGCTGGCAGCAGTACAGTCCGGTCCACACGTCGGTGGTCAACTGGACGTCGACGCCTTCGACGTTGCACTGCTGGAATCCGTCGGTGTCAGGGGAGTTTCCGCATCGACACGTCCAGTCGTCGACGGCCGGTGCCTCGATTCGAATGATGTTGTTGTTCATGGTGGTTGGCTGTTCCTTCACGGCCGGATGGGATCGTTGATTTCGTGATGCGATGATTGCCCCGACTTCGGCGGCTGCGGGGCGCGCCGCCGAAGTCGGGGCAATCGTCAGCGACGGTGATGCCAGAGTTGGACCGCGCGGGGCGCTGGATACTCGAGCTCGACGGACATCGTTCGTATCCATTGGCAATTGACGGTGTCCACGATCAGACCTGCGAATCGGACTGCCGTGAAGTGGACGCGCTGGTGCGCGTCGACTGTGACCGTTTCGAGGTGGACGCCGGGGTGGTTCATCGTTCTGTCGGGGTCGGCGTCGTGTAATGGGGTGAGGACCGCGACCACGGGCGTGGCGTCATCGGTCGGCGGGGTCACACACCACTCGGCCACTGCGGAGAACTCGGGGGCAGGCATGGTGCGGTCGACGAGGCCGATGAGGGTGACATGGGTCGGGGGCACTGTCGGGGCGGGGACGTCGGCGACGGTCCGGTAGACGGGCAACCGCAACCCAGTGACGAAGTGATCGCGGGTGGCGGGGGATGGCACGCTGCCCGAGATGTGATCGGTGCGTGAGTGATGCTTCAAGAGTTCGGTGCTCCATTGGAGAGGCTAATCGGCCTGGGGCCGGGCCGGCCTGGGTGAGCGGATACGATTCTGGGCGGGGAACCGGGCAGTCGCTAGCTGTCCGGTCCCTCATCCCGGCTTGGTGAGGGTTGGGTACTCGGTGGACTTCGCGCTCGGCGGTGTTTCACCGGCTCATCCGGTGACCACGTTGACCGGGTAGAGGCATGTACCTGATCCGGCGACCAAGCCGATCTGCCAGTGCCACTTTGCCCATGTCGGGCAGGCCGTCTTCCAGTTTTCGACCGTGCTGGGCATGAGGTCGTGGACTGTTCCGGCGTACTGGTGTCGGTAGTCGTCATGGAATTCGTCGAGGGTGATGATCTTCACGGCCATCGTTCTTCCTCCTGACATGGGCGGCGCGTTCGTGCGGCTTCTGGCTGCTGTCGCATCGGTTGGTCCGTGCGTGATGTGGCTACGGCCGGACGTGGCCGACGCGTTGTTCACCGGGGCAGTTCCGAAGTCCTCAGTGGGTGTAGTGGTCGGAGGAGGGATCGAAGTGGGCGAGGATGGCCGCCTCTGCGGCGTCGAAGCGCTGCCGGAGGACGATGAGCGACCGGGTCGTGAGCGCGGCGAGTTGCGTGGCGCTGAATCGTGGAGCGTCCTCGGTGAGAATCACCACGCCCGAGCCGGGACACAAGTCCGTGTAGTCGTGTTCGGTCCCGCCGTTACGGTGCTGTTCGACCCGGCTGTTGAGTCGGGCGATATAGCCGGCGCGGCTGATGTGGTGGATGGCGAGTGCGGCTTGGTGCCTGCGTTTCTCTGTGGCGGAATTGATGTTCCAGGCCAAGGTGATTGACCGGCGTTGTGAGGTTCGGAGCGGTGGCCGGTGGGGAGTGGGGCAGGAGTGGTTCATCGAGAACCGTTGGGGTGTCGACGGAGTAGGGGTTGCGCGGGCTGCCTCGCTGGGGGCTCGGTGTCACGACGGTGTCTGTCTGAGGCGGGGTCGAAATAGGATCGGATGACCGGGTCGCCGTCATCGAAGCGGCGCTGTACCTCAGCGAGCGACATGGTGAACAGGTTGTTCAGAGTTCCGCGGTGAAAACGGGTCTTGCCGTCGACCTCGTTGAGAATGGTGGAAGGGAGCGGTCCGCCGTCGATGACGGTCCGGCTGTGATCACCCTCGCGCCGGACAGCACCCACGCTCAAGTGGACCCAATAGCTGGCTCCGGTGAAGAGCACGACGAGTGTTGTCTGCGCTCGGAATCCCTCGTGATCAGGCTCGCCGACGTCCCATATTCCCGCAATCGACTGGAATGCGTTCTCGATCCGGGGTTGGACGTGGGGGCCGTGCGGAGGTTCGGTATGAGCGGTGTGGAGCGGTGGTGTTGTCATGGTGAGTTTCACGTTTCTGGTAGAAGGAGGTGAATCGAGGGAGTCGTTCGGAGCGGTCGCACCGCGTAGCTCGTGTTCGTGTTGATGGCAGGGCAATTCGGGCGATGTAGATCCGAGAGCAAAGTCAATATACATAATTCACATACTTCACACAAAGTGCCACGTAGGGCGGTGGCCGGCGCGTGTGTATCCCCGGCGGTGGCGGTTCGGTACGCCGGGCGGAGGCTGAGGTGGGGGCGGCGCGGAGTGCGGCGCGACGGAGGGCGCATGCGAATTGCGTATAATGCGGCCGGTGCAATCATTCCCGGTGAGCACCGTGCAGAGCGGATTCGCCAACGTGCTCTTGGCCGTGCAGCGAGACGGAACGGCAGTCCTGACTTACCACGACCGCGACGATGAGGCCGTTCTGGTGATCCGATCCGAGCTCTGGCACGAGACGCGAGAAGCGTATCCGGTGGACGAGGGCAAGATCATGGAGCCGCTCGCCATCGCCGACGCCCGCGCTGTCTTCGCTCGCGTCCGTGAGCATGTGGTGTACGACGGATACCACGCGCCCATCACGCGCCACCGTCGAGAACACGCGGTCGTGGTGCCGTTGGGCTGGGCGCGACAAGCCCGCCTGGTCCAGTGGCCGTAGGTGTCAGGTGCTGACCAACACTTTCGGCCTGGATGCCAGGAAGGAGGGCTCGGTGTCCGCTCGCCAACAACTGAATCGGGCAGCGCAGATCGCGGGACTGCGCGTGCCCTACAGATGCATGAGTTCGGGCCTGGAAGAGGATTCGCGAGCCCAGGACAGGATCTCGCCGAGGTTGTGGTCAGGTGCGTAGACCAGGTGGGTGCCGTCGACGGAGTGGCAGCCGATTGCTCTCGCGTAGTTGTAGCGCCTGGCCGAATTCACCCGTCCCATATGGACCCACAACCCCAGACCGGAAGCGACCGCGGCGAGCTTCGCGGCGTGCGGGCCGAGCTTCCATTCCGTGTCTCCCGCTAGGAACAGGCAGTCGATCTCGTCCCATGGGTGCCAGGCGTCGAGCTCCATGAAGTTCTGCGCGGCGAATGCGGCGGGGAACCCCAAATCCCTTATTCGACTCAGCATGTCCCGCGATCGTGACAGGGTTCCGAGGTGGTCCCCGACGACGTCGGGGGCCACGACGAACAAGCAGCGCTCCGCGTGGGGTTGCAGCGTCTTAAGCCACGCCAGATACTGCCGGTCGCCTGGATATGTTCCGGTATAGATTCCATTGTCGACACAGAACGCCGGATAGGACTCCTCGACCCGGTTGCCCTGGGCTGGGGTGACGATCATGCCCAGCGCCCCGGCCCGGATGAAAGCGCGCGTCTCCGCGGTTGACGGCGGGGTGCAGTAGAGAGGCGCGTCGTGCATGGCTCGGAACTTTCATACGGGAGAGTGGGGACGTTGAGGGGCTGGGGCGTCGACCTGGCCGATGTGCTGACCGCTGCGGGGAAACGATCACGCCTCCCCGCAGCGCCGACGCCGACGTGCTCCGGATTCTGGACGATCGGCCAGAAGTGCGTTACTCGAAGTCCGGATGCGGTCGGGCACCTTGCATGTCGAACGAGAATGAGCCCCTCCCGTCGAGGGTGAGGCAGGACCGGGCCGTGCGGCCCTCGGTGGATGGCCTACGCGGTGGGTGCCGCGCGGGCCGTGAAATAGCGGGCCAACGCGAATGCCGCGTCGATCTGCGGGCCAGGGAATCCCTCGTACTTCCAAGTATCCCGGCTCAAGTCGAGACTCTCCGCGAGTCGGGTGGCTTCGACTTTCAAAGTCGCGTAGTCGCGGTCCTGTGTGCCAGCGCCCCACCGCGCCAACCCGGGGTAGTCGGCGTTCCCCCAAGCCCGTGCGATGGCACGGGAGTGAAGCTCCGACATCGACGTTTCGCCGTCTTCGTCGTCGGACAGGAGCAGCACTGCCAGTTCGTACCGGTACCGCCACAGTTGCTCGGGATCGACTTCCAGCCAATAGCATTCGGTCCACGGCACCATGTCCGTGCCGCATTCCTGGCACCGCGCCTGATGTGGATCTGTGGAGTCGACCATGGTCGCGCAGTCGGGATCGGGACAGTACAGCAGGCACGTCAGGCGGGTGCATGAGCCAGGTTCTCCTGTGGACTTCGTGGCTGCGTCGCTCTCGATGACGATGCCGGCTCGCCTCGGGTGGTGGGGCGAGGCGTCGGGGACGTGGCGATGCCTGTACCGCGCTTGGAAGGACGGTGAACATTCGCCGGTGAAGTGAAAGAACAACAATGGATTCTCGCTTTGGCGTGTATGCCCAAGAGGTGGGCGGTGTGAGGTGGAGGATTGGCGGTGAGCTCGATATATTTATACATACTTCACAGAAAGTTTGCAACATCGAGGCGCCTGTACCTGATTGGGAAGATGTTGAGTACGGATGGAATATAAAAATGGTTGTATCAGTCAGTTGTCGGGTGAGCCTGTAATGACTGCGGCCTCGCGTGCGTTAATCCGCATACGCGTATTTGGGGCGAGAGTGTTGTGATTGATGTGTCTCGGTGACTCTTCCTGGTCGTGGGGGCCTGCTCGCCTGTGGACTTCCGGTCCCTCGCGTCGTGCGGCGGAACTAGCACTCGTCGGTGTCGTGGCATTCAGTGACTGCCCCAACGCCTTCGGGTATCTCGTTGGTGGCATCGCCGCATCTCTTCGGATCGTGTTGGCTTGGCGGAAGTCGCCGACGGCTCGCCTGAACTCTGGAGACTCTCCCTCGCAATACTGCGGGGCTGCATCGGTGACAACAGAAGTGCCGTCACCGAACTATCCACGAGCGTGGATCAAGCACGTCTAGCAGCGGCGCGTGATCGGCTGCGGCCGTCACAGCATTTGCCGTCACAGCATTTGGGAGTGGCGCCCTGCCGTCGAGGGCGTGTGGCTCCAGCAGGGCTCCAAGCCAAGTTCGAGGAGTCGTCGGCGAATCGTGTGGATCGACAACGAGTCGATCCTGACGGCGGCTGAGCATTCGCGAGCCGCCGTGGGGATGCCCGTGGAGCGCTTCGATCTGGAATGCGGCGCGCGCGGTCGTGCGCGGCTCGGGCCGAGCCCGCGCGCAACGCGCGCGGGTCGGTCACCTCGTGATCTCCGTTGGAATGCTGAGCGTGGGGCTGACTCGCCGGTCTCTCACCGGATCTACTTTGTTGTGCGCGAAGAAGGGGGCGAGGTGCGCGCGAACCGGTGTGGTGATGCGCGATGTAAACCCACCGATCAGCGGCCTATGCGACGTGTTTGGAGGTCGGTTGGACGGTTGCCGACGGGTGTGCGCGCGGCGACCGGGGTAGTGCGCACACCCGGGTTGCCATGGCGTTTTGAGCGTGCGCGAGTGGAGGGTTGCCATGCTGCGGGCCGTCGTCCTTGTAATCGTTGTAGTTTCAAGCTGGCGGTCTTGTTTGCGCGCGGTGGTGATCGCGGCGCGCGCGAGTTGTTACTTGGTGCGCGTGGTGGCTCTCGCCGGTTGCGCGGGCCGCGCGCGGCGTAGGCGAGTGCGCTGCGGTGAGCGTGTCGTGCGGCCGGATGCCTATGTCCGCTCGCGCGCACCCCCTCTCGGCCGGGCGGGTACTCCGCGCGGAGGTTCTGCTCTGTTCGAGGTCGCGAAGGGGGTGGTCTTGATGTCGGTTGGTACCCCGTACCGTGAGGATGGCGCCACGCAGACTCTCCATTCCGGAGCTCTGGGCCCAACGTCACTCACCGTGGCAGTTGCGGGCCGACATCGGTGGTTGTTGACGTGTTTCCTTGTGATGCGCTGGGAGTAGCGGTTCGCTGGTGGGCGCTGACTAGCGCGCGAGTGCCGTTGGTTCGCCATCGTGGATCGGCGGTGTCGAGTTGGCGTCGTTGGTGGTCGGTGAGTCCGACGACGACGTCGGACTTCAGGGTGCGGAGCGCTAGCGCGGAGCTGGGGAAGTGGCTGGCCGCAGTGGTGAAGGGGGTCACCGCTGGCCAGTGGAGGTCCCCGACTAGCCTGCGGTAGTTGAGGTCGCCTTTGAGGATGGTGACGGTCGCGGTGCCCAGCTCGCTGGCCAGAGAGGTTGGCATGTGAGTGAACGAGAGTGGTGCGCAGAAGAATTCGTGGGTTCGCACGGCCAGGCGTGCTGTGTGCATGTGGCGGGTGAGCCGGTCTCCGAGCCGATTGGCTTCGGGGGTTGCCGCGGTGGTCAGTAGGTCGAGGATGGCCAGGACGTCGGTCATGGTGGCGTCGGAGACGTAGTACGGGTGCGGCTTGACCCATACCGTGACGTGGGCGGTGATCTCGTGGGTCAGCAGGTGGTCGATCAGGGCGAGGTCAGGCAGGAGCTCACCGCCGGCGTTGTCGGCGATCAGATGCAGCGAAGGGGCCGGCACGGTGGCCAGGATCGCCCACAGGGTGGGGCTGTCGTCGATGAGCAGGGCGTCGGTGGATTCGGTCGCGGTGGCGGTGAGTTGGAATCCGAGGTCGGACCGGTTGCCCCACAGTGAGGACAGAAGTAGTTGGTCGCGTCGCTGTTCGACGGGCAGGTCGGGGAATGCCTCAAGGGCGTGGAGTTGGCCGGTGACCGTGGCACCGTGGAGTTCGGCGGTCTTGAAGGGGCCGAACGGGTCGATGCCGCGCCAAGCGCTGTGGCCGAAGTAGCCGACGGCTTCGAGCAGCCTGCGGTAGAAGAAACTTTCGGCCCACAGGAACGGGACGTCCGCCCAGAGCTTTCCGTAGTGTTCGCTGCCCCAGGAGTTCCACCCCGGTGCGTCGTGTGAGTCAGCAGGCAGTGGTTGCACGGTACCGGTGGTGGATTCGGCGAGCAGGGCGTGCAGGGCCGTCCGTTGCTCGGGGTGGTAGGGGAACGCGCCTTCGAGGCGCGCGATGAGTTTCGGGTGGCGTTGGTGGAAGACGTCGTGGGCGAAGGACTCCGGAACACCGGACAGGATCGGGGGCGGTGGCGTGTTCAGCGTCGGTGTCCCTTCATCGACCGGTGTCGGACCGGTGTGGCGTGGCTGGTGTACCGATGATGCTGTGCGCACCCGAACGGAGCATTACAGGCCCTGCGGGTCCGGCGGCGAGGATGTGTCCGGTGCGGGGTTCGGCGGCGGCGCAGTGCAGGCTGGCGTCGAGGCGTACCTCGGCGACGTGGTCGCTCTCGTACAGGGACCATGCTTTGACGGTGCCGTCGGCGGCGGCCGAGAGCAGGGTGTCGGCGGTGTCGGCGAAGGCGAGCATCAGGACTCTGCCCGCGTGGCCGGGCAGCTGGGTTTGGTAGCGGTCGGTGGTGAGGTCGCGGATGTGGATGTCGCCGGAGCCGGAGCCGACCGCGATGCGTTCGCCGCTGGCGTCGATGGCGACCGATCGTGCCCAGCCGCCGGGGTTGGCGAAGCCGGCGCGGTGCCGCCCGTCGGTGGTGTCCCAGAGGTGTACGGTGCCGTTGCCTCCGCACGCGGTGAGCCGGCGTTCGGTCGGGTCGAAAGCCAGAGTCCGTATTCGGCCCGCCTCGACGTGATGATGCCAGGCCAGGGTGGCGGTGGGCAGGTGCCAGCACCGGACGCTGCCGTCGTGCAGGCTGGCTGCGAGATAGGTGCCCGCGGCGCTGAGCGCGACGGCCCAGGTGCGGGGTGCGTCGTCGTTGAACCGGGCGGGGTCCTGGTCCGGCGTATCGAGTGGCCAGAGTCGGACGGAGCCGTCGGCGCAGGCGGCGGCCAGGTGGGTGCGGTTCGCGGCCAGCGACCAGATGCGCCCGGCCGGTGCGGTGATCGTGTGGTTGAGGGTGGCGGTGGTGAGGTCGCGGATTTCGATGGAGCCGTCGCCGTAGCCGAGCAGGGCGTGTCCGGCCGCGGTGAGGTGGGTCGACCACACGGTGTTGGCGCCCGAGGCGAGTACGCGTGGTGGTCCGGGGTCGGCGGGGTTCCACTGTCGCAGGCTGCCGTCTTCGCAGCCCGCGATGACCGATCCGTCGTCGGCGGGGGCGGCGAGGGATCTGATCCAGTCGACTCCGGCCGGTGGCGTACTGCGCGCGGTGACGTCGTGGCCGAAGGTGGTGGTGATGGCCGCGTCCTCGGTGGCGGTGTAGAGGACGGTGGCGTCGGTGAGTTGGACAGAGCGCACCCGAGCGCTGCGGGACTCGACGCGCAGTGGGGTGAGTGTGGCGTCGTGGGTGTCCCACACGATCGTGGTGTTGTCGCCGGATCCGGAGGCCAGCAGGGGGGCGTTCGGGGCGAATGCGAGGGTGCGTATCCAGTCGCGGTGTGCGGCTTTCTCGTCGAGGAGTTCCCCGGTGGCCAGGTCGTAGAGGCGGACGTACTCGTCCTGGCCCGCGGCGGCGATCGTGGTGTTGTCGGCGTTGGCGGCCACCGTCCACAGCGGGACACCGGTGGTGGGAATGGGGTGACGCAGTGCGCGGCGCGCGAGGTCCCACACGTTCAGGTTCCCGTCCTCAGCGGCCGAGATCAGCCACCGAGCGTCGGGAGTGAACGCGAGCGCGCGGATGCGTCGACGGTGCCCGGCCAGGAGCCCGACCGCCTCACCGGTGCGCGGGGACCACAGCCGGATCTGAGCGTCGTCGCCGGCGGAAGCGGCGAGTTCGGCGTCGAGGGTGAGCGCGACGGCGTAGACCCAGCCGGTGTGACCGCGCAACACCGCCCGCGGCGCTCGACTGCGCGCGTGCCAGATCCGCACCGCGCCGTCCTCGCCGCCGGAGACGGTTATCGGTCCGGCGTTCGCGACCGAAACGACCGCGCCGATGTGGCCGAGGGATTCGTCGACGCCGTGGGCCCACAGCGTCGCGAAACTGAGTTGTCCCGGTTCGGACGGTGGGCCGTGTTGTTGGGCGCGGACCAGGGCGGTGTGCAGCGTCGCGGCGCGGTCGGGGTCACGGCGCAGCCCGTTGAGCAAGAACCCGGCACTGGTCAGGGTGTGCGCGGTGGTCCACGCCGGGTTCCGGCGCGGCGCGGGCGCGCTCTCGTTGAGCAACGCTGTGTCGGTCACCAGCGACAAAGGTCCGACGGTGGCGGCCTTGGTGGTGATATAGGCGGGGCGAGCGAGGACCTCGACGAGTTCGTCGCCGAGGTCGGCGGCGTGCAGATGGTAGGTCAGGTGCTGCCACAGGTAGCTGTGATGTTCGGGCAGCGCTGTCCAATCCGGGCCGAGCGCGCGATAGGAGTCGAGCAGGGAGCGGTGCAGTCCGGTCCACCGGTCGGCGACGAGGTGGGTGAGGTAGGAGCGGAACACGTCGTGCAGCACGATCACGTCGCGGTCGGGCAGGTAGGCGCTGATCAGCGATCGGTCGGCCAGTGCCCGGCAGAATTGGCGCACCGCGATGATCGTCCAGCCGTGGGCGTAGCGCCACCAGTGGGTCAGGACCCGGATCGGTACCGGGGTGGCGGCGGGGAAGACCGCCAGCGACAAATATCGGTCGCGCAGGTGGCTGCCACCGGGGATGGTGACGTCGGTGTCGAGGCTGTGCAGGCTGGCGGTGATGGCGTGGCCGATCGCGTGGGAGCGTTGGTCGGCGTCCCAGACGTCGAAGGCGGGCGCACCGTGCGCGGCGAGTGCCTGATGTGCTTGGGCGACGGCGTGTTCGGGGTCGACCCCGGTGGCGAGGTCCGCGTTGACGTTGGATCCGACGACGGTGGCCAGCAGCGGCCAGCCGCCGCACAGATCGGCGAGCCGGTCGGCGGTCGTGCGCGGCAGAGCGGTCACGGCGCGGGTGAGCAGTTCGCTGACCTCGGCGCCGCTCATCGGCCCCAGACGCAGGGGCCGCGCGGTGGCGGGGCAGGTGCGAATGTTGCGGGTGGTCACCAGGCGGGTGCAGCGCGCGAGCAGGAACGGCGCGAGGTCGGCGGCGGACCAGACGTTGTCGATGACGATGAGCACCTCGCGCTCGGCCACGATCCGGGCCAGATGGAATCCTGCCTGCTCGGCTGTGGTCAGCGGCGGTGACTGGCCCTCGAGGTGCACGCACAGGTCCGAGATCAACGCCAGCACCCGCGCCGGGGTGCAGTTCTGGCCGGTCTCGACCCACAGGATCTCCGAGAATGCCGCGCGGACGGTGGGATCGGCGCACACCTGGGTGGCCAGGGTCGTCTTGCCGAATCCGCCGGGCCCGCAGAGCGCGACGGTGGTGTCCGCGCCGGTCGCGTCGGTGAGCAGCGCGGCCAGTGCGGTGTGGTCGTCGGATCGTTGGATCAAGCCGGGCTCCGGGGTCGGTGTGAGGACCTCGGTGGTGATCGAGGTCTTGGGACGTCGACGCGGCAACTGCTCGTTGAGGTTCCAGAACCGGTCGGCAACCTCGGCGTCGGCTCGACTCAGCAGCGTATCGAGCATTCGCTGCGACTCGTTGGCCGGGACGAGACTCTCCCACCCGGCCTCCCACCGCGACACCACACGCGCCGCCACCCCCAGAACGGCGGCGAAATCGCGCACGCTCCACCGACCGGCCTCACGCAGAGCCCGCGACTCACGGCCGGTCCACCGCGACACAGTGCGCACCACACCCCCGAACATCGGAAACCGGCAGACGCGCACAGCGTAAACCGTTCAGCCCCCGCCTATCTCCTACACCGAGCGCATACACAGATTCGGCCCGCCCGGCGACCCTCCTTCGAATTGGTTTGGTCGACTAGAAGTCCACAAAAGGTCTACACAGGGTCGACAACGAGGCGCGACGTCATCGTGGCGGACCCGTCACGATCGAACAGGGACAGAAACCGACGCACGAGCGGGGTTCGCCCACACCGACTTTCGACATCAACCCCGGCGGGCTCGGACCGCTCGGGCGGCTGGTCGTCTCGGGTCGGATCGGTGGAAAGGAGGTGATCGGGATGTCCGGTTGGGTCGCGGGCGGCGCATAACGCACCGTCATACCCGGACCCGATGGGTCCGAACCGTCATCTGGGCTTGTCGGCGGCCCGCCGCGTTCGCGCGGTAGGGCCGTCGGCAAGGCAGTTCCGATTCCTATTCCGTTGTTCCGACGCACCTGTTCGAGGTTTGGATGCTTCCGTTCGAGTCCTTCTCCTATCCGTTTTTCGACCTGAACACCGTCGCGGACCATCGCGGTATCGTCTCGGCGTTCCTGGACCACACCGACCCGCAGGTCGTGGGCGACCACGCCACCGGGCGCAGGGCCCTGTATGTGCATATCCCGTTCTGCGAGACCATCTGCCGGTTCTGTCCGTTCGTGAAATCGGTGGGCAGCACCGAACGGGTGAACGCCTACCTGACCGCGCTGTTCGTGGAGCTGCGGACCTTGGGCGCGACACCGCGGATGGCGGGCTGGGAGATCGACAGCGTCTATATCGGCGGCGGGACACCCTCGGTGCTCTCGATCGAGCAGATCACCGCCCTGATGCGCGAGATCCGCGTCAACTTCCAGATCAGCGCGGATGCGGAGATCTCGTTCGAGTTCGAGGCGAAGAGCGTGGACCCCGAGAAGTTCGCGGCGCTGGCCGAACTCGGCATCACTCGGGTGTCGTTCGGGGTGCAGTCCTTCGACCCGGTGATCCGCGAACAGGTCAACATCACCGCCACCCTCGACCAGGTCCACGACGCGATCAACTGGGCCAGTGACTATTTCGTCAACACCAATCTGGACATGATGGTCGGGTTTCCCGGTCAGGACCGCGACCACGCGCACGCCGACGCGCGCGCGGCGGCGTCTTCGGGGATCGGCAGTGTGTCGATCTATCCGGTCGACTACGTGATGACCCTGCCCGGCTGGCAGAACCGTATCCGCTCCGGGGAGCTGCCCCGGCCGGAGAACCTGGATGAGCGGTCGCGGATGTTCCACGTCGCGCGGGCGGCGCTGGGGGAGTCGATGGGGGAGCAGAACATGTACTGCTTCGGCCCGCCGCAGGCGCCCGCGACCAGGTACATGTTCTCCACCCTCTACGGCGGCTACCGCGACGAAGCGGTCGGCGTCGGCGCGGGCGCGTATTCGTTCCTGCGTGGTGTGGCCTGGATGAACGAGGCCGACGAGAGAGCGTATGTGGCCGCGGCGGGTGCAGGGGGCCTGCCGATCACCCGGTCCTCTCCCGGGCACGCCTACGAGAAGGGGCTGGTGTTCTTCCCGAAACGACTCAGCTTCGACATGCGGGATCTGCCGCTGCTGGGCCTCGAGCAGGTTTACGCCGACCGGATCGAGGCCGTCGTCGCGGCCGGTCACGCCGAGATCGCCGGCGACATCCTGGCGTTGACCGAGGCCGGGAAACTCGTCTACAGCGAGCTGATGGCGCACTTCTTCTCCGACGCCCAAGCCCGCATCTATCAACGCATGGTGGCGCGGCTCTCCCGCGAGGTCGGTGTCATCGACGAAATCGAGTGGCAGGCCGGTACCGATCGTGTCTCGGCGATGGGCGCGGCCAACGCCCTGCCGGGCGCGTCGAGCCGGCGGCGACGCCTGCCATTGGTCGGGACACCGCGGTGAACGACCCGTACTTCGATTTCCTGCTGGCCGAGTTGACCGCGCCCGAACCGGTCTACGGGCGCGCCGGGCCGATTCCGGCCGGGGTGCTGGATCTGGGTGTCGGTGAGGTCCGCTATCGCCCGCCCGCGCACCTGCGCGCCGAGATCGGCGCCGCCGCCGCGGGCATCGAGGGAATGTGGTACTCGGAGCTCGCCGGTGAAACTCCGTTGCGGGCTGCGTATCTGGACCATCTGGGTCTCGGCGGTGAGGATCCGGACCGGGTGCTGGTGACCGCCGGTGGCAAGGAAGCCGCGTTCCTGGCGTTGCGGTACCTGATGCGTCGTCGCGCCGCGGCGGCGGTGCTGGTGCCGTGGCCGGGCTGGGAGCCGTACCCGCTGTGGGCGCGCGCCGCCGGAGTACAGGTGTTCGGCTACGACCCCCTAGAAGTCGCGGCGAACCCGAGTGTGTTGCGCGAGCGGTTGCGCGCTTGCGATCCGCGGCCTGTGGTGCTGGTGGTGAACTATCCGAACAACCCGACCGGAGCGTGCGTGAGTCGGGAGGTGATGGACGAGATCATCGGGATCGCCGTCGAATTCGACCTTGAGGTGCTCAGCGACGAGGTGTATCGGGTCTTCGGTGAGCCGCCGGTCTCGGCCGTGCACGCACCCGGATTCGACCCGCGCCACCACCTCGTCGTCGACTCGGTGTCCAAGTCGGCGACGGTCGCCGGGTTGCGTGTCGGATTCCTGCACGCCGAACCAGAGGTCGTGGCCGACCTGGCGGCTTATCGCGGCGCCTACGCCTCGTGCACCAGCGTGCTCACCCAACGGGTCGCGACAGAGCTGCTGATCAGCGCTGCGGCACGAGCGTGGCTGGCCGGGGTCACCGAGTCGGTCACTGAAACCCGGGCGGCCACCGCCGACGCGCTCACCGCCCACGGTATCGAGGTCACCTCCCACGGGGCCCTCTACGTGTGGTGCCGCGTCCCCACCGACAAGACCATGCCCCGGGAGCCGGTGGCCGGTGGCGCGCGGCTGCGCGGAGGCGCGGCGATGGGGGCGACCGACCACGTCCGGGTGTGTACCGCGCGTGAGGATCTGGACCCTCATTTCGCGGCGGCGGCGGTGGCCCGGACGCTGCGGGGGCGATGAGTGTTCGATCATTTCGCGCCTCCACCACCGGCCGCGGCCGGGAAGCTGGCGACGTTGCTGGACGTGACGCTGCGTGACGGCGGATTCGAGGTCGACTTCAACTGGCCCGAAGAGTATTTCGCGATGGTGGCGGCGGCCGTGTGCGCCGCGGGCACCGAGGTGGCAGAACTCGGCTACATCGGTGGCGTGCCGCTCGAGCACAGTGTCGCGCGCGCCGGAGTCGGCGCGTACCTGCGCCCCGACCACATCGCCGCCGCCCGCAACACCGGTCCCGTCCTGGCCGCGATGGTGCACCCCAGCGCACTGAGCGCCGAGCCGGACCTGCACGCCTACGCCGCCGCGGGCTTGGGTATGGTGCGGCTGGTCTACCATCCCGACTGGCTCACCGGAATCACCCGGTTGGCCGCCCACGCCCGCGACCTCGGGCTCCAGGTGGCCATCAACATTGCGTTGGCCTCGCGCTACACCGGCGTCGAGATCGTCGAACACGCTCACGCCATCGACGTGGCCGCCGGGCCGGACCTGCTGTATCTCGCCGACACCTGCGGTGCCCTGCATCCGGGCCAGGTCGGCGACCTCGTTTCCGCGGTACGCAGCACGGTCTATGCCGAGGTCGGCTTCCACGCCCACGACTTCCTGCACCTGGCCTACGCCAACGCCCTGGCCGCGGTCGAGGCCGGCGCGACCTACCTGGATGTGTCCCTGCTGGGACTCGGTCGCGGCGGCGGCAACCTGACCGCCGAACCACTGCTGCTGCGCCACCGACTCACCGAGGCCACCTATCAGCAGACCGAACTCCTGCGCATCTGCCGACATCGCCTGGCCGCTACCACCGGACGTCCCGCCGATTCACTGGCGGTGGCGGTGTGCGCGACGTTGAACCTGACCCCGGTCGAGGAACACGCGCTGCGTGAATTCGCGCAGAGCGAGGAGGTCGACCTCGATCGTGCCGCGTTGTGGCTGCTCACCCACGTCCGCGAGATCCCGGCCCCGCGCGTCGCCGCTCTGCGCGCGCACTGGCAAGACCGTGCGGAGCAGCGGGGATGAGCGCGACGATCAGCCGCCGCGCCGCGCTGGTAGTGGCTCACGACTACGACGACTTCCCCGTCGGGTCAGGGCAACTCGACCTGCGCGGGGACAACTCGCCACCGCTTCTGACCCGCACCGATCTGCCGTGCACGCTCACCCCCGGGGCGGTGGCCTCCTACGGGGAGATCGCCGGTGACGGGCGGCTGCGCGCGGTGCTGGCCGCGTTGTTCGGTGTCCGCGCCGAGCAGGTGCTGATCACCGCCGGCGGCAGTGAGGCGTTGCTGTTGGCGCTGACCTGTATCGCCGACCACGGCGAGAGCGTGTGCCTGCCACGTCCGGCGTTTCCGGGGTTCGAGGAACTGGCCGGGCTGCTCGGGCTGCACGTCATCGGATACGACGTCCCCGGCACGGTCCCACGCCGCGGCCGCGTGCCGGTGTTGGTGTGCACCCCGCACAACCCGACCGGACTCATCTACAGCCCCGAGGACACCGGTGACGGGGACGGTTGGGTGGTGTGGGACCTGTCCCACAGCACCCTCGTCGACGGCAGCGCGGCCGAATTCGGGGCGCGGCTGGGCGCTCAAGACGTCGTGGTGTTCAGCCTGTCGAAGCTGCTGCGGCTGCCCGGCGCCCGGATCGGGTGCCTGATCGCGCGCGATGACGATCTGCTCACCGCCGCGGCCGCCGCGAAGACCCACCTGTCGATGTCGACCAACCGGCCCGCCCAGGACCTCGCCCTGCACGTACTCCGAGACCCGCTGCTGCCCAACGAATTACGGTTGCGCACCGCCCATTTCGCGGAGATGCGCGAGCTGATCCTCGACGCGGTCGCGGAGTCGTCGGCGCTGACGGCAGTGCCGGCGGTGGCGGGCACCCACGTGTTCGTGGGCACCGTCGACCGCGGCGACGCCTGGCAGAGGCTGCGCGCCGCCGGAGTGGTCGGCATCCCGGGGACGGTGTTCAAGACCTCCGATTCCTGGGTGCGGTTGTGTGTCGCCCAGCAGCACGGGGTCATCGACGCCGCCGCGACCCGACTGCGCTCCCTGCGCTCGGCGCGAACGCGATGACCGCGCGCCGACTGCCCTCAGACCAGGGCGGCGTCCAGCAGACGCGCCACGGACTTGGGTTCCTCACCTGCCAGCAGCTCGCGGAACTGTCGGGCGGCGTCGGGGCGGGCTTTGATGGCCTGGTTGATCAGCCACAGGCACGCCTTGCGCAGCGGCGGGCGCGGATCTCGCATCAGTTCCGCGAGCGCGGGCACCTCGCCGGGGGACAGCCCGGCTTTGACCGGGCCGATCAACGCCACGACGTACAGACGGCGCTGCCACACCGACTCCGACCCGGACAACATCGCCGCCAGATCGTCCACCAGCGCGGGGTCAGCGAGCAGCGACGCGCCGACCACCGGGCCGAGTTCGTCGACCGAGAGCCAGTTGTCCAAGCTCTTCGCCCACCGCTCGATCGCCGTGGCGGGCATCGTAGTTCCGGTCAGACGCAACATCATCGCCGCCGCCAGTTCGGCTTCGTGGACCCGCCCGTGCCACAACGCCTCGGACGCACCGAACACCACCGCACCGCCGTCATCGAGGTCCGCAGACTTCAAGGCGGCCTTCACCGCGCCGCGCAACAGCGGGATCCGCACGCCCAGTACAGGTTTGCCCGGATGACGGGCCGCGACCGTACCGGGCACGTAGTCAGGGTCGGCATGGCCGGCCAGCCCGGTCACGACGGCGGTCACCAGCGATTCGACGCGTGTATCGGTCACAGCGTGCATCGGCCCAGCCTACGACCCCACCTCCACACCGATCGGCAGGAAATCACCATGGCAGCAACCGCGGTCGACATGACCGCTCCGCGCCCGCACTCCAGCGGCCAGGTCTACGCCGTCTACGGGCACCTGGACCCAACCGTGCTCACCCTCGACGAAGCGTTCGCGCGGGGACTGAGCTGGCACCAGATCCCCACCGACGCGCTGATGGCCCTCGACACGGGCCACCCCACGCTGGTGCGGGCCGCCATGCAACGGCTCGACCGCCACGACGAGCCGTTGATCGGCGCGGTCGGGTTCGACGACTGGTGCAACACCGCGCTGTCGGTCCTGAACCCGGACTGGGCGCTCGCGCCCGCCCGCACGCTGGTCACCGACAAACCCAGCCTCTACGCGCGGCTACGCGAGCACGAGGCGCAGGTCGCACAGTCCCTCGTCGGTGCGGTGTCGACGGTGTTCCTGCGCGAGGCGATCGACGCGCTGGGACCGCGCCCGATTCTCAAACCCGCCACCGGCGCCGGGTCGCGCGGGGTCTACCGCTACCGCGACGACCTCGACCTCGACGCCAACCTCGCGCTCTACCAGCAGATTTTGCGCCACGGCCACATCGACTCCCGCACCCCGATCATCGCCGCCGCCTACCTCGGCGACGACGACGCCGCCCGCGAGATCAGCGTCGACCTCGTCATCCACGACCACGCGATGCGGGCGGCGACCGTCCACGAGAAGCGCACCGCCACCGCGGTACACCCCTTCGTCGACAACCTCATGATCTCCCCACCGACTGACCACGTGATCACGGCCGCGCTCGACCAACTGCCGATGGTGCTGTCCCGGACCGCGGCCGCGATCGACGTGCCCGCCGGGGTCCTGCACATCGAATTGCGCCTGCACCACGGGCGTTGGCATGTCCTCGACGTCGGTGTGCGCCCCGGCATGGGCCTGGTCGCCCACTCCGCGCACGCGCGCACCGGCATCGACCCCCGACTGGCGCACCTGGCCGCCAGCATCGGCACCCGCCTCGACCCGACCGCGCTGCGCTCCGCTCAGGGTGCGCACGCGGCGACCGCGATCATGTGCTGCTACGTCGCCGACCCGCACCGTCGGCGAGTTCGGCTCGACCGCTACAGCGAACTCGCCACCCGCCTGCGCGAAGCCGAGGCGGTGATCGGCTGGCATCTCAACGTCGCCGAGGTCACCGACCCGATGTATCGACCCGACGCCGGGCTGTCGGTCGGACTCGGCGCGCCCGACACCGCGACCGCGCTCACCCGGCTACGGTCACTGCTCGACCCCTACCAGCTCACCACCGACACCGACAGCACAACCGAAAGTGTTGTCGCACAATGAAAGGAACCCCTTGCCCGTCAAGCTGCACCATCTCGCTCTCACCACCGCCGACCAGGCCAAGAGCGGACCCTACTACGACACGGTCCTGGCCCTGCTCGGCTACCGGCCCGGCCACACCAGCGACCGACTGCGGACCTGGGGCGGGCCCGGCCCGGAGATCCTGCTCTACACAGTCGAAGGCGACGACGACCGCCCACACACCCACGGCAGGCCCGGCTGGCAACACGGCTGCTTCCAGGTCGAGGACCGCGACACCGTCGACGCCGTGCACACCGCGGTCGTCGAGGGCGGCTGGACCGTCGTGCATCCCCCTCGCGAATATCCCGAATACGCCGACGGCTACCACGCGGTGTTCGTCGAGGACCCCGACGGCATCCGCTGGGAGATCGCCCACATCCCCAACCCCATCGCCTGACCCCACCGCCCGGACCGACGCGACCACGGGACGCCGCGATGGCCGGTAGCGCGCTCGTCACGGTTCTGGTCGACCTGGTGCTGATCCTCGCCGCCGCCAAAGCCCTCGGGTGGGCGGCCACAAAGCTCGGGCAGCCTGCGGTGATCGGTGAGATCACCGCAGGAATTCTCGCCGGGCCCACCGTTTTGGGCACGCACCTGTCCCAGACCCTGTTCCCGCCGGAAACGCGCCCGACGTTGGCGGTACTGGCCAACATCGGGATTGCGGCGTTCATGTTCCTCGGCGGACTCGAACTCGACCTCCCGAGCCTGCGGCGTCGTCGCGGCGCGATCGGCGCGGTCTCCCTGGCCGCCTACATGGTCCCGTTCGCCCTGGGCTGTGTCGTCGGGTTGGTCGTACTCGAGCGCCACCAAGCCGACGACCGGCTCAGTTTCGCGCTGTTCCTCGGCTGCGCGTTGGCGGTCACCGCGTTTCCGGTGCTGGCTCGCATCTTGCACGACACCCGCCTCATCCACACCGGCATCGGCCAGTTCAGCCTCGCGTGCGCCGCGCTGGTCGACTTGCTGGCCTGGGCCGCGCTCGCGGTCGTGCTCGCCCTGTCCGCCCCAGGCGGCAGCCACTGGCGGTGGGCGCTGGTTTTGCCTGCGGCGGCGATCACGTGGTGGGTCACCCGTCCGCTGATCGCCCGGATCGCCGAACGCGCCGAGGGCACGCAGACGGTGATCACCCTCGGTGTCGGGGGCGCGCTGCTCTACGGCGCGCTCACCGAATGGATCGGCCTGCACCTGATCTTCGGCGCTTTCCTCTTCGGCCTGATCTTCCCGCGCGCCTACCGGCCCACCGCCGAGACCGGAGCCCGGGTCCTCAGCACTCTGCTGATGCCGGGGTTCTTCGTCGTCGCCGGACTCGCGGTCGACCTGTCCAGCACTGACCGCACCGGCATCATCGAACTCGTCCTCATCGTGGCCGCGGCAGTTGGCGGCAAACTCGGCGGCGCCTACCTTGCCGCGCGTGTCGGCGGGTTGGACTCCGCGACCGCGTCCGTGGTCGCGGTCCTGCTCAACACCCGCGGTCTCACCGAACTGGTCATCCTCCACATCGGCTACACCCTCGGACTTCTCGACACCGGCCTGTACTCGATGCTCGTGGTCATGGCCCTGCTCACCACCGCCATGACCGCACCCACACTGAGGCTGCTGGACCGGCGCAACCATCACCGGGGCGACAACGAGACGACATCGGCCCGCGCCGGTGCGCCCGCCAGCGACCCTGTCACGAGACAATGACCGAACACCGCCACGCAGGTCGACGGTCCGATACGAAGCATCGAGTACCCGAGTGTTCGCCACAGCCGAGAAACGCCGCAGCACTCATAATCGAATTCGGAAGTGGGACATCGATGGACAGTCCGAGCGGTCATGTGGTGAGCGGGGCAAGAAGCACCTCGCGCTGGCGCCGGGGAGCACGGCCGACGTATTCGGGGCCGCCTGGATCGGAGGTGAGTGCTGATGTGTCTGATCTGTGATGACGAACACTGCCTGACCCGGTTCCGGGCGACACCGCGGCGCAAGCAGTCACGAATTCTGGGTACCTGGGATGAGGACGGTGACGCCTCGACCCTGTCGGATCACCTCGAGAGCATGGATACCACCGATGTCGAACCCGCTGAACTCGACGACGCGGCTTGGTTTGTGGGATACGACAGACTGCGCTCCAAGCCCGCCCCGCCGATCCGGTGGCGGATCGCGGGACCGCTCGAATTCCCCGAGTACTGCTTCGGTGATCGACCCGGTGTCGTGGTCGGGCCCATCCGCACCGCGTGGGAGCTCGCGGCGTTCGCGGAACGATTGATGACCGGACATGAATGCGACGACGGCGGCACCATCGCTGAATGCCTGACCGGCGCGGTACCGCTACGACAGGAACAGCACTGCTGGTTCCTGCCCAACCTGCGGGTGCTGGCACCCACACCGCACGACGCCACCGACGAGGGCGCGGTGCGGGTGGTCGAATACCTTCCAACGCCCCCACCGCCCCGGCTGTGACCGACATGCCTGACGCGGCCTCGAGCGACGAACAGCCTCCGGTCGGGGGATCGAGCATCGCGGTGCTGGACCGGGTGGTGACGGTGGAGGAGTATCGAGCGCTGGGGACCGCAGTGGGCAGGTGCCGCCCGGGAGCGGTGCGAGGCCGCGTTGCGGGCGTCGCTGGCCGGGGGCACCGTGCGGTCACAGGGGGATCCGGTCGCGATGGCCCGACAAATTGGCGACCGCGCTCTTAGCTGTCCTCGAAGTCGATTTTCGGGAAGTAGCGCAACAGTGCAACATCACCGATCTGGGACACCTCGACGAGATGCATCCGTCTCCGGGAGCCGCCGGGGAACTGCGCGGGATTGACGAACCGTGGGGCGTCCTCCTGGCCGATGAGCAGCGGGGCGACGGCGAGGTGGAGTTCATCGGCCAGTCCGGCGGCGAGTATGGCGGTGTGGATGCTGGTGCCACCCTCGATCATCAGCCGGTCGATACCGCGACAACCGAGGTCGTCGAGAAGAACACCAAAATCGACTGCTGTGCCCAGTGATACGACTACAGCGAGATCTCCCAAGCGATCCCGCAGGTTGTCGGCACCGGTGTCGGTCGTGTAAACGATCGGTATTCGTTCCTCGACGCCGTAATGCCAGAAACGGGCCTCGGGGTCCAAGTCGCCGGAACCAGTGACGACGATTTTCTGGAGGTGTGCTGGTTTACCGGCCGCGGCGCGAGCGGCGAGCCGTTCGGAGCTTTTGATGATCAGACGCGGGTTGTCGCGGCGCAATGTCTCCGCGCCGATCAGGATGGCGTCGCATTCGGTGCGCACGACTTCGACGCGGTCGAAATCGGCCTCATTGGATAGGTAGAGGCGTTCGGGGACGGTGTCGTCGATGTAACCGTCCACGCTGACTGCGACGGACAGGACTACATACGGTCGGGGCAACTGGCTGCCTTCCATTGCTCGAACGCGGCGACGAAATCATGAACGCCAGTCTGGATGCTGGCGGGATCTATCATGCCCGCAAGGGTGATCACCCGTTCCATGATGCGACCCGAACCGCTAGCGACGCCGATCTGAAGGGCTTGAGTGCCCAGTGCCGCAGCGGGCTCGATCTGCCCCGCAGCCATGTGCGCGACAGCTGAGCGCGCGAGATAGACCCCCCGGTCGCGCGGGTACCCGGACTGCATACGTGCGGTTGCGTCGTCGAACTGCGCGATGGCCGCAGGGTGGTCACCCAGGGTGGTGAGGCTGTGGGCCTGGCAAGCGTCGATGTAGGAGTGGTCCAGGAAGAAACCCCATGCTGGATCGGTGTCGGCCTGGCCGACAAGGGTGCGGGCGGTGTCATAGGCGCGGGCGCTGGCAGACGCGTCTGCCTCGAGCGCCAGAGCGTGCGCGTTGTAGGCCACGGCAGCAGCGGTGAACAGAGAGGCTCTCGGTGCAGCACGGCTGGCGGCAACGGCAAGTTCACCGCTACTAGCACCATCGCCCCGGTCCGAGGCTAGCTGGCTCATTCGCACCAGCGACAGCCCGATGTAATAGGTGTCTCCGAGCTGGTGCGACCACGTCAGAGCCTTCTCGGCCCAGTGTTGGGCCTCGGGGAACATGCGCTGATCCTGGTACTGCCATGCGGCTGTCTCGGCGTACATCGCCATCAGCCGTAGAATCCCGTTGGAGTCAACCACTTTCGCGTCTCGCAGAGCTTGCATTCGATCGAGCGCGCCGAGTACTTCAGGAAGAGTGCTGGCGGATCCGTAGATATTGTCCGACTCGATGATATTCATCCGTTTATCGCGGAAGAACTTGATGTGGTCGATCTCGCTGTGCACGAACACTGCGGCCAGCAACTTGCTGGATAACGCGGCTCCTGCTGCCATACCCAGTGCACCAGCTCCGGCCCCGGCGATGAAGGTCCGACGTGGCATGGACACCAGGATTACCTCTCCGGTGCTGGTGCGGGCCGGCATCAGAATGCGATCGGTGCCCGCACCTGATTCCAATAGTGAACCCAGCTGGTGGCCAGCACCTACCGAGATCTCGACGGAGCCTGGACGCTCTACCCGCGTTTGATGGATCTGTTCTGCGGTCGTCGCATCCGCCGTTGTACACGCCCGATCCAGGATTTGCTGCGTGCTCGGCGACACCACCCCCTCAGCGTCGGCGAAGGCTTCGCTGGGCATGAGTTCAATGAATCGGGTGAGTTCGTCGTGTTCGAGTCGGGACAGGGATCGGTCCAGGGCTGCTTGGTTGACCGGCCGGGGTGTGGTGTCGGTGCCTTTGGCTTCCCAGACCGAGACGATGCGTGGGCTGACGCCCAGGTGCGCGGCGAAGTCGATCAGGCTCATGCGGCGGGCTTCGCGGAGGGCGGCGACGTAGGCACCTGTCCACTGCCTCAGTGGCGACGTCATGGTGGATTCGTCCCCTTTCCTTTCCAGCGCGCTGGGATGTCAGCGTAGTCGCGCGTAGTGGTCTCATGAGCCCAAAACTGGTTGGACGGAACTGTTTCGTAGCACACGTGGGGATTTGCGGCGGGTGCTTGAGGTGTGGGCCCTGTGGCCTAGAACCATGCCTTTTCCGCCCTTTCGGATGAGCGACTTTCGCTCGACTCGACCATGCTCGTCGGGGAACGAGCTGATCGGTGTCGCGAGGGTAGCCGGATCAGCTCACTCTGAGCGGCCGAGTCAGTACGTCCAGCGTTGGGGCGTCGTCCCAGGAGGGGGTCAGGGTGCCGATTCTCGTCCAGCCCCAGCGTCGATATTTTGCGTATGCCCGCTCGTTGTTGGGCTCCACGAGCAACGTTGCTCGTGACTCGTTGCGTGTCCGGAGTAGTTCGTCGTGGAGGCTGCGGGCATACCCTTGTCCGGTGTGCTCGGTGTAGACCATGATCTCCGAGAGCGCGAATGTGCGTGTCCCGTCTTCACGGGTGAATGTGGCGTGGTCTTCGGTTTCGTCGTCGAGGCGCAGTCCGTCCCACCATGCGGTTGTCGGGGTCAGCGGCCAGCCCCATGCTTGTCCGACTCCGTGACCGGAGAGGTAGGCGACTACCAGGTCGAACTCGGGGTTGCGGGTGTATGCGTCGAATCGTTCGGCGAATGCTGTGGGGGAGTCGAAGGGGTCGCCGGAGGCGATCGCGTCGGTGTAGGAACGGGTGAAGATCGCCATGATGGTGTCGCGGATTTCGCGGGCCTGGTCGTGGTTGTAGCGGCGGAACTCGATCATGTGCGCGCCTGTCCTTTGCTGGTGAGGGCGTCGAAGCGTGCGCGGAACTCGGCTGCTGCCGGCAGTGACTGTAGAGCCTGGCGAACTGGTCCGAGGACTTTCAGTGTGCGGGGGGAGGTCACCGAGTATTCGAGCTGATCCAACACCGGGAGCGCTCCTTCGAGCGCGCCGTCCAGTTCGCCGATCTGGGCGCGAGCCTTCGCTGCCCATGCGGCCGCGTTCACTCGGTTGGACGGGCTGGCGTCCTCGGCGACGGCGAGGTCGAACAGGGCGACAGCGGCCTTGCTGCGGCCGACGTCGGCGCAGCCGCGGGCCTCGTGGCCTCGGATCTCCTGTGGGCCGACGAATCGCAACCAGGCGGGGCAGTCCTCGGGCGATTCGTGCTGCTCGGCACGTTCGAGTTCTCGCCACGCGGTGGTGATGGCGCGGCCGAATCCGTCCGCGTCGCCGAGCACTCCGAGCGCTGCGGCTTCCCGCACGGCGATCAGAGCGTGTATTCGTGAGGGTGGTTGGCGGCGCATCGCGTCCGCGGCGCGCGCCACCAAGGGGAGTGCGCGGGAGGCGGATCCGATGCCGGTGCGGGCCAGCGACACCGGTTGCAGGGCGGCGGTGAGACAGGTGTAGGCGGTTAGCCAGTCGTGGTCGACGGTGCCGGCGAGGGATCGAGCCTCGGTGAAGCATTTGCGGGCGAGGGCGTGGAGGTCGGCGTCGTAGGCGAGCCAACCAGTTTGGGTGGCCAGATCACCGACAGCGCACATCAGTCGTCGACCGACGCTCTGGCTGTAGGTGCCGTTCTCGACCAGAGCGAGGCCGGCATCGAGCGCGGCCGCCGCGCGCTCGACCAGCGGGGCGCCACCGGACTGTTGCAGATCACGCTCGAGCTGTGCGTTGATCTCCTCGATGCGGGCGACGTCGGTGGCGCCGACGTGGACTGAGGTGAAGCTCGTAGTGGCTGCGGCGACAGCGAGAGTGCCGAACGTGCGGCGTCGCATCTCGTCCTCCTCTGGGGACATGAGGGCACCTCCAGGGTGCCCGCTCACGGCCGACCGCGCCTCCGTCAGTGTTCCCGTGTCGTCGGGCATGACTTCGAGGAAGCGCGCTCGCTCGTCGGGGTCGAGTCGGGACAGGGATCTGTCCAGGGCTGCTTGGTTGACCGGGCGCGGGGTGATGGCGGCGCCTTTGGCTTCCCAGACCGAGACGATGCGCGGGCTGACGCCCAGATGCGCCGAGAACTCGAGCAGACTCATCCGGCGAGCCGCGCGCAGCGCGACGACGTAGGCCCCTGTCCACTGTTGAACCAGCGGTGTCATCGCTTCCCCCTTCCGCGCGTTTGCACGTCAGCCTATCGGTGCCTGCGCTGCGGCGATCAGATCTTCTCCGGCGGGATGGATTCGTAGTGTGCGCGCAGTTCCGCGACCAGCGGGTGTTCGGACCATGCGGTGTCGTCCACGGCGGCGATGGTGCGCACGCCGGTGGCCGCGTTGGTCGCCACCGCGCCGACGTAGCCGGCGAGGTCGGTCACGGTGATGGTGTGGCTGAGGACGTCCTCGTCGCGGTCCTGGTTGATCAGGCACATGGTGATGCCCGAGAGCATGTCGGCGGCGGGCCAGACCAGCTGGCCGGATTCGCTGATGAATCCGATGTTGCTGGTCGCGATCTCGCTGATCGTGCCGTCGGGGGCGGTGAACAGGACGTCGTCGTAGCCGCCGCGCTGGGCGAGGGCTCGTTGATGGACGGCACCGAAGAGCCCGACGTGCTTGATCTCGGGGTGGTCGCGGGAGTAGACCACCGGATCGCAGCCGCAGCGGGGGCTGTGCGGCTAGGGGTGCGGGTCGGGTCGTGACCAGGACGTGAGGGTGAGCCGGGCCACCGGGGTAGGGCAGGCCCAGGTCGGGGTCGAAGACGGTGACCCGCGCGATCACCGGACCGTCGGTGCGAGCGACCGCCTCGCGGAGGTGGTCGCGCACTCGGTCGGTGTCAAGGTCGGCGTCGAACACGCTGCGGCAGTCCCGGGTGAGGCGATCCAGGTGCAGGCCAAGCCCGCGCACCCCGCCGTGGTGGACGGCCATCGAAGTGAAGTGCGCGTATCCGACCAGCGCGAGCCTCGCGAGGTCATCTGCCGTGGCGGGTCTGCCGTTGAGTTCCATAGGGCCAGTCTGACACCGGAATCGACGTCCGGGGCAGACCCACGAAGTGAAGTTGCAGTGCAATTGCAGTGCCTTGCAGTGATTGTGCAGTTCCCCGCGGCGACGGTTGGGGTGATGCTGAGATGCATGACCAATCCTGCTCCGGCAGTGCGCTTTCACGATCCGCCGCATGGATCGGCGTGCCTGCCTCGCGTGGTGAACGCGAACAATCCGAACGACAGGGCCGTGCCGGAGGTGGTTCCGATGCGCCCTCCGGGCGTGGGTGCGCTGTGGCTGACCGAAGCGTTCACCGATGGGGTCGGCGCGTGGTTCTCGGTGGTGCGCTCGATCGTCTCCGGCGTCGTTCACGCCGACGTGAACGTGCGCGTTGCCGAGGCTGGTCGGATGCCAGCGGGTACCGCGCGGCACGAGGTTCGGGACCACGACGTCACGCAGGGGGTGCCGTCGTGGGTCGCTGCGATCCAGCCGAGTCGGTGTGGCGGCGCACATCACCGTGACATCGGACCGGACGCGCGTCGGTGGCATGTGACGGTGTTCGACTCGGCGGGCCGATGCCCGCGACTCCGGGTGGGGGCGATCTGATGTCGAGTGACGTTGTGCGGCAACAGGTTGCGCCGTCTCCACTGTGTGATGGTTTCGCTTCAGCGCCGTTGGGGTGTGTGTACTGGGATTCGAGCTGTGCTGATCCGGTCCTGATCGCGGCTTGTCGTCAGCGGCTGGACCCCCGCAGCGCCGGGGCCAGAGCTGCGGTCCTGGTCACCGGCAGACGTATCGAGGTGTACGCGCGGGGCTCGATGGGCGCGAGCGCCGTTGCGGTCGAAACGCTCGGGGGCGGCGGGCAGAGCGTGGGCGGGGTGGAGGCGACGCTGCACCGGTTGGCCACGATCGCAGTGGGACTGCGTTCACCGTTGCTGGGCGATCGGTTGATCCTGGACCAGGTCGCGCGCACGGGGCAGCGGCTGCCGGATCCGCATCCGCTCAAGCCGGTGTTCGCCGAGACCGTCGCGCTGGCGCGTCGCGTCCGTGAGGAGCACGACCTGGTCTCACCGCCGGGGTATCCGGAGATCGCGTTGGCGATCCTGGGCGCCGACACGCGCCTCGAGTCGGACGCGGTGGTCGTGCTGGGCGCGGGTCGGTTGGGGCGCGCGGTGGCCCTGGCGGCGGCCGCGGCCGGTCGTCGGGTGCTGGTCGTGACCCGTACCGTTCGTCGCGCTGAGCGCGCGCTGCGCGGAGTTGGCGGTCTCGGGCGGGTAGTGACGGTCCATGATCCTGCGCAGGTCGGTTCGGTTCTGCCGATGTCTTGGGATGCGGTGGTGGCCACCGACTTCGACCACGAGTATCTGCCCGTGGTCGCGGCGTTGGTCGACAGCCGGGGGTGTCGCCACGCGATCGACCTGTCGGCGCTGCCGCTGTACCGGGGATGCTCGCGCCGCTACACCAACCTGGCCTCGGTGCGGGCAGGGGACGCGATCGAGGCGCACAACGCCGCGTACGCCTCGCGAGCCACCGCAGCGCGACATCGGCTGGATCTGCATTACGGGATCGCCGCGCGCCCCGCGCACCGCGCCGTCGGACCCGACCGGATGTGCCTCGCGGCGGGATGGAGGTGATCGTGACCACCGCCCCGAGCCCTGACAGCCCGCCGCGCACCACGGTCGGCGCCGTCGAGGAGACCGGTCCCGCCCGCTACGCGAGGGTTGAGGTGTTCGACCTCGCCGAGGAGCGGTGTGCCGCCCGGGCCGAGGAGTTCGCGAGCACCACCGCCTTGTTGTGGATGGCCAGTGAGGCGGTTCGGGTGGCGATGGTCGACACCGCGGCCGCGCTGATCGAAGGTCTGCGCACGATACATGCCCGGCCCGGCGCTGATCGCTGGTCGAGGGCGACGCTGCTGATTCGCTACAACCCGGCCTCGGGTATGGGCGTGCTGGAGATCTTCGATACCCCGCCGCGGCGGGGCCGGGGGCGGCCGCGCCTGAGCGAGCGGCGACTACCCGATCGACGCGGCGTCGAGTGGCCGCGCTATCGGTTCTTCCGGCTCGGGTGTGTGCGCGTCGGGACCGAACGCCTCGCGACCTAGCCGGCGAGAGACTTCCCCGTACCGACACGGCCGACGGATGTGGGGAACCCGGGGGAGCCCCTGGACCGACCGGACTCGCCGGTACGACCCCCGAATGCCTCGGGGCTCGTCCGTCGAGAGGTCCAGGGGTCTCCCACAGACCCGCGTCGCCGCGGCAACGTACGGCGCGAAACCGATCAACGCAAGTGACATCGAATCATGGGGATGGGCAAAGCAATTCATGCCACACGCATCGCTGGTGCGTGCACCGTCCAACCGTGTCGATCGAGAGTAGGTGATTCCCCGTGACTTCGGCGATTCCGCAGCGATGGCTGGTCACCGCCGACACCGTCGCCGCCCTCGTGGAAGCGATCCACGGCCCCGAGGTGGGGGCGACGAGTCGACTCCACGACGACGTCTTCGGGGCTCCGCCCGGCGGCGAACCGCCCGGCGCCCCACTGAGGGGGACACAAGTGCCGAGCTTGGGCCGACTGCTCGGATCGAGCACCGATTCGGGTACACAGCAACGATTGCTCGCCCGGGCGATGATCGAGGACTCTGGGATGATCGCCGTGCTCACCGCGCACTTCGGGGTGCTCGACGCGGTCCTCGCCGAGGACCGGGGGCGGCACGGAGTGGACCGGCAGCGGGTCCGTGATGACCTCGCCTGTGGGGCGGTGATCGGCGCGGCCGCCCTGAGCGAGCATTCGGCGTGGGACCCGCGCTCGCAGCGTACGACCGCGACGTGGGACCGGGACCGCGGCGAGTTCGTGCTGTCCACTCCGGATCTCGGTGCGACCAAGCGCACCGCCCATCCCGAACGCACGGGCATCGTCGTGACCGTGGCGCGGATGATCGTCGACGGCCTCGACCACGGGCCGCGCGCGTTCCTGGTGCGGCTGCGTGATCGCGACGGCGCCCTGCTCGACGGCGTCGAGCTGATCACGCTCATGGGCAGCGGCGACGAGCCGTCACCGACGGTCATCGAGTTCACCGACCTACGTCTACCGCCGCATGCCCTGCTCGGCGCGCGACACCACGCGGACCGGACTGACGCGCAACCGCCGGCGGTGCGCGCGATCGGCGACCGCCACCGCCTCGACACCTCCACCGCGGCCGCGGCCGCCGCCCGCGCGGCGCTGGTGGGGGTGGTCGATACCGAGTCCGCCACCGCGCACGCACACCTCGACATCGAGACCGCTCTCGAAGTCGCGCTCACCTACGCACTGAGCGCGTTCGTCCGTGCAGCGCGCGCACCGGCGACACACGACAGTCGACAGGTGATGGCGGCGCTGACCGCTCACCTGCTGCCCGAGCACGCCCGTCGCGTGATCGACTGGAGCGCTGCCCGTTTCGGCTCCGATGCCAACCCGCACATTCGGCGACACGCGCGGTGGCTGGCCGCCCTCGACACCCTCCAGCGCCACCATGGCCGGTGGTGGGGATCCGAGGAACTCACCGAGACGCTCGCCGACATCGACCTCGACGAACTGACCCTCCCCGCCGCGGCAGAATCCGGATTACTCGACGGTCTCGGTACCGTCCATCGCCTGTGCGGCAGGTATGAGCAATTACCGGTAGGTGCGGGAAACCGTTGGTGGATGGCCTATCTCGAGTATCGGGTGGACATGCTGCAACGGTTGTCGCGCGGCTGCGCAGACACAGCCGACCTCGGATTCGGTCGCCGCGCCGTGACGGCCGAGTTGGCGACGGCCACCGCCGAACGACTCGCAGCGACCGCGCTGCACGCTGCGTCTGCGCGCACGCCTGAGCCCACCGCCAGGCTGCTGCTGGAGGCGATGGCCGATGTCTACGCCCTGCATTGCATCCGCCGCCACGCCGGCTGGTACGCCGCGCACAACCGATATCGCCGCAAGACCGCCGTCGCGATCGTGATCGCGTTGCGCGCCAACCTCGCGAAGATCGCCGCCCACCTGCCGACTCTGACCGCGGCGTTCACCGACCCGCCGCGCGCGTTCCCCACCGGCGAGGACTCCGACACCGCCACTGCCGACACCTGCGAGCCCGAGCACATCCATGAGCCCGGACCGCCCTCACCGACCCACTCCAACACCCTCCCCGAACTCAGGACCGAGAACAGATGACCGACCACACCACACCACCCCTGCTCGACGCTCCGTTGATCGTCGCGACGACCGCGGGCGGTGAGCCGGGAACAGCGCTGGGGCTGGCCCTGCTCGCCCTGACCCGACCGGGCCTATCGCTGGTGATCGCCGCCGACGAGTTCACCGACCACCGACGCGCCCGATTCACCCGGCACCTCCTCGACACCCTGGGACGCGACGACGTCCAGGTGGTGCCCGGCATCTGCCGCCACGAAGACGGTCGCTACCGCCCGCCCACCAGCCGATACTGGACCGCCCACCGGCTGACCCCCGACCACCTCACCGTCACTGACCGCGACACCTACACCGCCGTCGCGGAGGTCTGCCGCGCCCACCCCGCCACCCCGGTCGGATTCTGCAACCACGCACCGCTGACCGACCTCGCCCACCTGCTGGCCCTCGATCAGGGCGCGCCGAACCCGCTGGGCCTGGCCTCGCGCCTGACCGTCTGGCAGAGCGGCGGCGGACTCGACGGATCGGGGGAGCGACCCGAACCCCGCTTCGCGGTCGACCTGACCGCCGCCCGCACGGTGCTGTTGACGGCACGCAGGATGCGCCTGGTGCTGCCCGCGCGCACCGCGCACCTGCCCGCCCTGGAACCAGGATCCGCGATCCACCGGGTCCTGGCCGAATCCGACCGGCCATGGGCCGCGCTGCTGCTCGCACACCTCGATCAGGCACGACACGCCACGATCGCCGCCCGACATCTGGCCGACACCGTAACCGCCTCCGCCGCAGCAGGACTCGGATCCGTAGACTTCGCTCCCACGGGGTTCACCCTCGCCGAGAACGGCCGACTCATTGTCGGGCCGGGCGACTTCGAGGTCCCGATGTCGACCTCGGTGAACTCCGACGCAGTCATGGACTGGGCACTGGCGACTCTGCACGGCGACGGGGCCGACCACGCGGGCGTTCCCGTCGCGGCCATGCGAGCGATGGCCCGATGAGCGCCGTGATCAACCGGCACGCCGGGAGCGCCCGGTCCCGCAGTACCACCCTGCCGATCACGGCCGGAGCGAACCGCACTCGCCCGCGCCGACGCGACCGGTGGGGGCGATGATGGCGCCGGTCCCGTGGGTGTCCCCGCCGCGCACGTCGTTGGCGGCGGGCGTGGTGTGGCCGATCCTGCCCGAGAGCCTGGGTGTCCCCGCGGTCGTGGACGTGGATCTGGGCAACACCCCGGATCGAGCCTTGGCGTTGTGGGCGGCCGCGCGGTCGCTGCGCAACCTGTCGCTGGTGGTGAGCAGTGACGAATACGGGGGGCGCCGCGCCGGGCTGGCCGCCCGCCTGGTGGACCTGATGGGCGTGGACGCGGCGGTCGTGGCGGGCGCCGAGCACGCGGGAGCGCAGCGACGGTGGGTGTGCGAGCACCTCGTCGACGACCGCGCGCCGGCGGTGGTGTCGACGGACCTTCTGGGGCAGCTCGACAAGATGACCGCCTGTCACCCGCAGGGCCCGATTCTGTGGATCGTGTTGGGTCCGGCGACGAATCTGGCCCACGCGATCGCGGCCCGGCCAGGGTTGGCGGCGCGGTTGGTCGTGGTGATGCAGGCCGGAACCCGACGTCGCGGCAACGCCGAACGCAACATCCGTCTCGATCCCGTCGCCGCGCGCACCGTGGTGGCGGCGAGTTCGCGGGTGGCGAGTCTGCGCATGCTGCTGGCCGAGCATGTCCCGCACGAGCCCGCAACGGCCGTGTTCGACGCCCTGTCCGGATCGAGCTCACCGGCATGGGATCTGCTCGCCGAGTGTGCGCGGGCGTGGATGGCAGCCCGGAACTCCGCGCCGCCGATGCGCGCGGTGCTCACACTGGCGTGGGCCGCAGGGCTCCCCGTGGTGGAATCGGCGTTCACCACTGTCGCGATCACCGATCACGCGGAGCTGGTCGCGGGGAAACCGGCGGCCGCCGGTGCGCACCTGTCGACCGCGGTCGCGGACGAGACGTTCTCTCGATGGCTGCGCGGTCGCCTCGAGACCGCGCCCGCGAACGATCCACACCGCCGCGGCGCAACGTCGCGGAACTCCTCGGCGGGCTCGATCGGGTGAGCGGGCGAGCGAGGGACATCCCCGATCTCGACGCGCCCGACCGCGCCGAGGGCCCGACCGCCCTGGCGGGTGCGGGCAAGGTCGTGCCCGCCCGGATCGGCGGGCGGCCGGTGTCGGTGGTTACCGACTACGCCACCGCGCTGGCGTTGATGGACACCGAACGATTCCCACCCACACCACTCAACGGCGCGAGGCCGCTGCACTGCCCGGTGGCCGGTGTCCTGCGCCCGGCCGGGGACACGATATTCGGCCAGAGCTATCGAGAATTTATGGCGAACACCGACTCCGAGGGGATCCGGTCGCGCGCGATCGAGTCCGCCGATCGGTTGACCGGCCGCTTCGTCGAGCGCGGGCGCGCGGATCTGCTCACCGACTACGCCCAGCCGTTGGCACGCGAGGTTTTCGCCGGACTACTGGGACTGTCGGAGTCGGTCGAGCCGCTCGTCGTGGAAGCCGCCACCGCGCTGCGGGCGGCGGCGGACCTCGACGCCGCCGCCCACCGACTCCTCACCGTGGTGGCCGAGGCGATCGCCACGGGTCAAGCATCCCCGAGCACCGGATTCGCCCGCGCGCCACATTCCTCGCCCGAGCACAGCGCGCGCTGCGTGGCGGCACTGTACGCCGCGGGCCTGGAGCCGACGTGGAATCTGATCGCCAACACCCTGTTGCGGTTGATGATCGACCCGGATCTGGATCCGATCCGCCACGGCGGCGGGGTCTCGGTGGAGGCCGCGGTCGAGCTCACCGTGCTGCGCGATCCGCCGATCCCGTACGCGGTGGTGGCCTACCCGCACACCCCGGTCGAGTTCGAGCACGGGTGGCTCTCGCACGAGGTCCCGGTGATCGTGTCGATCCTCGACTGTCACCGCGATCTGGACCGCGCTGAGCTGCCCGGGGGACAGGACGCGCACCTGGGGTTCGGCGCGCGTGACCGGCAATGCCCGGCCGCGCGGATGGCGCGGACGGTGGCGGTGTCGGCGGTGGAGATGCTGCTGGACTGGGTCCCCGACATCGCGTGGGGCTCACCGAACCCGCCGCGCTATCTGCCCGGCGCCGCCCGTCGGGGGTTGACCGCGCTGCCGGTGGTCTTCGCCCCCACCCACCTCATGAACCCCCTGCACGAGACAGCCACCTTCAGCGAGGCCGAGCGCCGACGAATCGAGCAGAGAGACAGTGACTTTGAACGCCCCCGCAGCGGTCGCCATCGGCGATCTCGGTGACCCGTACCCCCTGCACACCCCCGAGTTCGCCGCCGACCCGTACGCCGCGTACGAGGCGATGCGGTTGCGGTTCGGGCCGCTGGCCCCGGTCCTACTGCATCCGGGAGTGTCCGCCACCCTGGTGTTGGGGTATCGCGAAGCCGTCCACATCCTGCACGCGACCGACAAATTCAGCGCCGATCCCACACGGTGGGTCACCGGGGGCGGGCTGCCCCGGGGGTGTCCGATCGCGCCGATGATCGGACCGCGCCGCAACTCGTTGCGCACCGGTGGCACCGCCCACGACCGCTACCGGGCCGCGACCGTGGCCGCGTTGAGCGGCATCGATGACCTGATGGTCCGCGACCTGATCGCGGAACGCAGTGTCGCGTTGGTCAACGGGTTCTGCCGGCGCGGCCGCGCCGATCTGCTCACCGACTACATCACCCCGCTGGTGTTCGAGGTGATCTGCCAGATCCTGGGATGCCCGCCCGCCCTCGGGGCGATGGTCGCCCAGGCCAGCGCCGCGATGTTCGACGGCATCGACACCGGCGCGGTCGACGACATGCTCACCACCGCCCTCGGACGCCTGATCGCCCTGCGTCGCCACAGCCCCGGTCAGGACGTGACGACCCGGTTCCTCAACCATTCCGCCCGGTTGACCGATCGCGAACTGATCGACCAACTGTTGACCGTGTTCGCCGCGGGCAGTGAACCGTTGGTGAACCTGATCGCCAACGCCCTTCTGCTGATACTGCGTGACCCCGACTTCACCGGCCGCGACGGTCGCCACGGGGAGCCCACCGGCGCGGCGATCGCGCGGGTGCTCAGCCAGGACCCACCGATGGCCAACTACTGCATCACCTACCCGAGGGCCCCGACCCAGCTCGACGTCATCCGCACCTTCCCCCACACCCGCCGGGTCACCATCGCCCTGCCACCGCATCAGCCGGTGGTCGTCAGCATGGCCGCGGCCGCGACCGATCCCACCATCGCCGCCGGCGAGCGCGAACTCGCCCGCAGCGCCTGGAATCTGGGCTGGGGCACCGGACCGCACGCCTGCCCGGACCCGGCCCGCACCCTGTCCCAACACGTCGCCGCCGAGGCGATCGATCACCTGCTCGACTACATGCCCGACCTCCACCTGATCGGGCAACCCCACTGGCGGCCGGGCCCGTTCCACCGTGCCTTGGCCGAACTTCCCGTGACCTTCGACCCCCGCCCACCCTTCCCTGCCCCGCACGACCGCAAACAGTGAACCTGACTGCCAAACAATGGCTTTCATTGATCGAAAGGTCGACCTTGTCTGCCACATCGCTTCCCTCGCCGCTCACCGCGCTGCACCGTGTCGTCTTCGGTGACCGTCTCGACCTGCACCTACGGGTCCGTCACGTCGTCGCCGCTCTCGGCGACGACTACCGGCCCGAGGTCTCCCACATAGAGCAGGTCCGCGCCGCCGCGCCGCTGCTGCGACGGGTGATCGCCGCGCTGGACGCACCGAGTTCGGGCATCGCCGCCGACGTACACCTGCGCGGCGCGCTCTGCGCGTGGGCCGCGATCGCCGCCCCGCGGCTGCTGCCGGTGCTCACCGGGCACCTCGACCTCGCGATCGGCCTGCTGAGGTCGTTCGGCGACGACAGCGTTTACCAACGCGAGTTGCTCGCCGACCTCGACACCGGTGCCGCGATCGGCGTGCTGGCGTTGACCGAACTCGGCGGCACCAACGGTGCCAACCAACAGACCAGTGCCGTGTGGGACCCCGACAACGACGAATTCGTGCTCTCGACCCCCGATACAGCGGCGACGAAGTTCATGCCCAACATCGCCGACCCCGAGATAGCGAAGGTCGTCGTGGTCACCGCGCGACTGCGCGTTCAGGGCCGCGACGTCGGCGTGGTCCCGTTCGTGTTCCGGCCCCGGACCCGCGACGGCCACCCAGTCGAGGGCCTGCGGATCACCGCGCTTCCCGAGAAAGGTGGCACGGCAATGGATCACGCCGCGATCGAATTCGATGGTCTGCGACTGCCGAGGCAGGCGCTGCTGGCCTCGGAGTTGATCGAGATCGACGACCACGGCGGCCTACGCACCGTGGTCGAGGACCCGCGGCGACGTCTGCAAGCGATACTCGGTGTACTCGACGACGGCCGCGTGGACCTGGCCGACGCGGCCGCGGCCACCGCGCGCGCCGCGGTGGCCGGCCTGGTCCGCTACTCCGGCGACCGCCGCATCGGCGCCACCTCGATGCGCGAGCACGACAACGTCCACGCCGACATCGACCGCAGCCTGGCCGCCACGTACGCGATCACCGCGCTCGCACGCCAGGTCCGTGACCTGCACGCCACCCGGCCCGTGGGGGACCGGGAACGCGCCGTCTGGGCGATGCTGACCAAAGCCCTGCTGTCGGCGACCGCGATCGAGGTCACCACCACCTGCGCCGAACGACTCGGCGCGCAGGGCACGCTACGCGCCAACCTGTATCCGGACTGGCTCAGCGCGCTGCGTTCGCTCGCGGTCGCCGAGGGCGAGACCCGCGTCCTCCTCCTGGCCGCCGCGACCGACCCCGACATCGACCCCAGCACGCTCAGCCTGCCCGGCACCCTCAACCCTCGAAAGCCGGGCGCGATGCTGCCGTGGTGGCTGGCCTCGCTCGTCGAGCGCGAACGCCGACTCCGCAACCTCGTGCGCGGCGCGGCCGCCACCGATGCGCGACCCGACGAACGCACCGTGCTCGACTACGCGCGCTCGGTCGCCGAACGCGCCGCGGTGTGCGCGTTGTGGGCCGACGCCGCAGCCGCCACCGACCCCCAAGCCACCGACCTGCTCGAAGCGATGACCTTCCACTACGCGGCCGGCCTCATCCAAACCCACGCGGCCTGGTACCTCGCCGAAGGACTGCTCACCCGACGCTGGGCCACCGCCCTCACCACCTACCGCGACAACCAACATCCCTTACTGTGTCGCCACTACGACCCCCTCGTCGAAGCCTTCGCCCTCCCGCCACTGCCCTCACCGGTACACATCGGCTACCTCGACGCCTGGCAGCGCTACCTCACCCCCGAACCCGACGGCGCGACCGGATGAACCGCTCCTACCTGCCCGCGACCCCCACCGGCCCCGGCGAACAGATCCCGGCGGACCTGCTGTGCATCCACGGTCTACCCACCCGGATCCGTTGTGGGCGTTGTCATCCCACCACGGAAGTACTCGCCCAGTTGTCCCCGCAGCGGGTCCTGAACGGTCTGCTGTGCGGGTTCGACTGCCCCGCCGAATCCCAGGAGGTCGTCACCGTCCTGCACCAACGCGCACCAGCGTTCGCACCCGCTGTGCGCGCCGCCGACCTGGTACGGCGGCGCGCCGTCGCCACACTCGTCTCACGCAGTCCCTGGGTCGGCGGCGTGCTCGAACTCGGCGCGGGATTTCCCGACGAGCACGACAACTACGTCGAGATCCAGGCGCGACTGGCGGGGCTGGCGATGGTCCGCGTCCAACACGATCCGGTCATCGCCGCGCACGGACGCGCGCTGCTCGAGACCAGCCCGGCCAGCCGGTACTGGCACGCCGATCACACCGACCCCACCGTGGCCACCGCCGCGATCGCACACTTCGGGCGCACCCCGATCGTGGTCGATCTGGCACCTCTGCTGCTCGAAAGCATCACTGATGCAGCAGAATACGTACGCGCCGCGATCTCGGTTCTGGCCTCGGGATCATATGTGGTCCTCACCCACCTCTCGGCCGACCACGATCCCGCCACCGCCGAGGCCGCCGCCCGGACCTACAGCGACACCGAACATCGTCATACCGCCGGGGGTGCCACCGACCCCGCGCACCGCTTCGCCCTGCATCCCCGCACCGCAGCGCAGATCACCGCGATGCTGACCGGCGCCGACCCGCTCGGGCCCGGCCTCGCCCTGGTGGGCGATCTGATCAGCGCCGACGACGCCGCCGAAGTCCACAGCCGACGACCCCCCGGCGCGAACCCGCCTCCCGCCGACAGGCGGCACACCGCCTCTACCGCGGCTCCTCTGACCTGCTGCTACGCGGCGATAGCGAGAATCTCATGACCACACCCCGCCCCCAGTTCTCTGCACCGATGTCCGCCGCCGGCACCCCCGATCGCCGCCGCGCATCTGTCCCATCAACCGACACGCCCCTCGACGATGACACCGAGAAGGGCACCGTGAGGTGGTTCGACGCCGACAAGGGCTACGGATTCATTCGCCGCGACCGCACCGGCGACGACGTCTTCGTCCACCACGCGGAGATCGTCTCGGACGGGTACCGGGCGCTCAGCGCGGCGCAACGCGTCCGGTTTCACGTCCACTCGGGCTCCAAGGGGCTGCGATCCACGCGAGTCGAACCGCTGTGAGCACCGCCACCGACACGGCTCCCAACGAGCAGGCCCGCCTACCGCCGGCACTCACACGCAGAACACGCCCGCCGTATCGGTGGGGCGGACACATCCGTACCGGCACAGACACTTTCGACCGCGACTGCTACCGCGTCGCGGGTCTCGACTCACCACGTACCCGGGAGCACCGATGAACGAACCCTCAACGCCGAAACTTGCCCCGCAGCCCGCAGTCCGACTCCCCACAGAAGCCGTCTCGCCGCATGAAGGCGCCGCGATGGTGCGGATCAAGCTGCCCGGGGACGTCGCGGCGTGGGTGCTGACCGATCCGACGCTCATCGGGCAGGTGCTCGCCGGCGGACCGTTCTCGAAACACCTGCGATCGCACCTGCCATCTGCGTCCGGCCTGCCGGCCGGACGCGAGGTGAGCGCCGACGGCGCAGCCGAGCGCCGCCGCCTGGCCGGCGTTGTCGAGCGCGCGCTCGACGTGGGCCTTTTCGAGGGGATGGCAGGCCACCGTGAGGTGGCGCTTCATCGTGTGTGCGACCGACTCGCCCTGCTCTCATCGGCCGAAATCGTCGACCTGCGCGAGCAATTCGCTGTCACAAGCGCGATTCAGGCGGTCCGCCTGCTACTGGGGGCCACCGGCGAGCACGCTGAGGTGCTGGGGGAGTGCGTAGGCGCGCTGCTGAACCCCGCCGGCGGCTGCACCCAGACCATCGCCGACGACACACCCAGGCTCGATCGGCTGGTCGAAGCCGTGCGGGCGCTGGTCGCCGACAAACGCGCTGACCCGACCGACGGCGACCTCACCACCGCCCTGCTGGCTACCCACTACGCCGGGGAACTCACCGAGCATGCCGTGACTGCCGCTCTCGTCGCGGTCATCGTTGCGACCGCGCCAATGACTACCCACATCATCACCGCCGCGCTCGACGATCTGTTGACCCGCCCCGGCCGGCGCAGGGCAGCGCTGTACGGCGACCTTTCCTGGTCGGAGCTGATCGAGGACGCACTGCGTCGACGACCCCTGCCGATTCAACTGCTCGCGAGAGTCACCACCGAAGCGGTGACTCTCGGCGACGCCGCGCTCGCCGCCGGCGAACTCATCCTGCTCTGGCCGGACCGCGACGCCGATGCCCCCGCGTACAGCGTGAAGCCCGGGGCCACCGATCCGGACCAGCATCCCCAAGCCCCCGGGGACTGGGATCCGTTCCGTCGCATGGGGAAGTCGCTGGCACGACGTTACGCCCGTGAGGTGATCCCCACCTTCGCGCGACGCTTCCCCGACATGGCACCGGCCTCTGCCGACCGCGGTGGCGCGCACGTCGCGGCGGCGGCGCGGCTGGGTCGTGGCGAGCCTTCGACGCTGACCGCCACCCTCACCGACGGACCACGCCGAGGGTTCCGTTTGGCGTGGTGGGGGCACCCAGTTGCCGAGGTGATCGGGGTCGCGTCCGATCTGTACCGCTGGAGCGACGACATCACCTGCCGACAGTGCGCGCCCGTCATCGATCGCACCGAGCTGCGTACGACGATGGTCTACCGCGTCCACGACCCGGCCATCCCCTGGTACGTCACAGTGGAGATCCACCGCTGCCAGGACGGCCACGCCCGCATGATCATCCGACCCACCGCCACGGTGATCCGCCTCGCCCGCGACCACGACGCGGGCCCCGACCCCGAGGATCCGCAGACACGGCTGTTCTGGGTCGCCGTCGACGCCGCGGACGGCAGCCACCGCACCCTGGTGCGCGCACGCCACATCGACGACCATCTGCACTGCGCGGGGTGCGATCGCTGCTACGGGCGCGCCACCGCCGAGATCCTCGACAACGACATCCCAGACTGGCTCCACCCCCTCACCATCGACTGGTGCGATCACTGCGTCACCACGACACTGTCGGTGTACACCGAGCACGGCCCCGGAGTCACCGACGCCCACCTCCCCTCACCGCCCACCGGCCGGGCCGACGGTGACAGCATCGCGCTCCCGCGCCTGACCGACCGTCTCGCCGCCCACGCCGACCTCGAACCGGACAGTGCGAGCTACCGCGCGAAACTCGCGGCCGACCTGATCGAATGCGCCGAGACCGGAAACGTCAGCGCGGATCTGGCCGTCTTGTTCGAGGCGTTCGACCACGATCTCCGCGACTACAGCCGAACGAGAGGCCACGCTCCGGGCCAGACCGGTACGGGCGACAGCCCTGTGCTCGACGTGCCCGAACGGCCATGACCCATCCCGTACAACGAATTCT
This sequence comes from Nocardia takedensis NBRC 100417, assembly GCF_000308695.1. Taxonomy (GTDB): domain Bacteria; phylum Actinomycetota; class Actinomycetes; order Mycobacteriales; family Mycobacteriaceae; genus Nocardia; species Nocardia takedensis. The sequence goes on from NZ_BAGG01000266.1 coordinate 96,259, forward strand.
CCAGGCTCGCAATCCGTGTGCGCAGGCCCGATGAGTACCAGGTCCGATCCGTCGGGCGAGCCTTCCCGGTCCGAGCGGTCACATCGAAAGCGACATCGACACGAGGGAGACGGAGTAACGGGCAGCCGCCGGGGGAGTGATCGTGGCGGGGCGTAGCGGCGGCGTGGGATCGACCGAGGACTGGGAGCGCCTGGGAGAGCGGGTAGTTGCCCGCAGGCATGCATTGGGTATGTTGACCCGTAACGCGTTTGCCGAGTTGAGCGGGCTCAGCTACCGAGTGCTCGGCGACATCGAACGAGGCGACCGCCCTGTGTCGAGCGGGACGTTGAGCCAACTCGAACAGTACCTCGGTTGGAGCGCGGGCAGCGCGCGAACGATCTTGCACGGCGGCGAACCCACACCGACCGAACAACTGGAACTCGACAAACAACTGGCCTACTGGATGAACGCGCTGAGCGAGGCGTACGCGGCGACCGCCGAGCTGGCGCAGTCCGGCCAAACCCGCGCGTCCCAGCGCCTGATCCGAGCCCTGAACAGACTCAGCGAATCGCTGACCGCGTACTCAGCGGCGGCGGGGGGCAATGTCAGAACAAACCCAGGCATGGCGAGCCTGGAAGCTCGACCTCAACACGGTACGCAGTAGATACGGCGTTACCGGGCCCGAGACCTCCGCGGGCTCGGTCAGGGATTCGATGTCGGGGGGCCTGCCGCATCCCGTAGTCATAATCGAGCATTGCGCCGATGCATCGTGCCAGGGCCAGCCTTGATCTCGGCTCCGTGCACGAGTCGGAAATCCACGCTCTCTCAGCGAAATTAGCGCATGGGCGCTCGCTTGTGAGCTGGAACACTGATCGACAAGGGTTGCCGCAATCTTGGCTGCAAAGGCGTGGCTGGCATGTGTATCGCCGCATCGGTTAGTCAACCGGATGGAAGGTCATATACCATGTCGAACGCTGGTGCGGGAACAGCATGGTAGTAATGTTCCTGTACCAGGTTTGTTCTTCGTTGGTATATCGGTCCCGAGTGGTCACGGTTGTGGTGTGCTCCAGTAGTTTGCTGGGGGGTATCCGACGTTTGTACATCGTTGTGAATTCCAGCGAAGTGCTGAGCTTCGATAGCATTTCATCGAACTTTTCTCGAGTCATCAGAGCAGGGGCGAGGCAGTGGAAAGCGCTGGAGAACAACTGCGCCTGTGTCTCCCAGTCCACCACAACGTACTTCGCCCGCGGATCCAGTAGCTGGTAATACAACACATTACCGACCTCTTCTATTCCGGGAAAGAGGTCGTAGAACTGTTGATTCGCGGCTACGACATTGAACGTCGCTGGGCGATGGATGCACGCGGGGTGGCGCAGGCTGTCCAACATGGCCAGATCTTGTTTTTCCACCTCGAAAGTTTCGTCGGCAAGAATTCTTGCCTGTACCTCGAAGGGTTGGTCGCTAAGCGACATCAGGTAGTCTTGAGCCAGTGGAAATATGTCCAATGCATCGAATATCTGACGGAGAACCTGCGGAGTTCCTTGTCGGACCTGCCGCTCGATCAATTGGACAGTCGATAAAGAGGTATGCGCCAGATCGGCGAGTTCCTGCTGTGTGTAACCTGCATTCTCGCGATGCATGCGGATGACTTCGCCGATGCGAACTAATCTCTGTGCCCCCGATGTAGACATGCGCAACAACCTACCGGCCCTTCGTGCCCTGTCAAGTTGGGCGATATGTGACCGGAAGTGGCCGACCAGCGGCTTCTCGGCGCCCTATACCACAAATCCTCGTGGCTGGACCCGTACAAATTGTGCGGCTTTCTGATTCGCGTAGAGCGTGCCGTCAGGGTTTAGTTGATGCATACGTCGAGTGAGACGCACGCCGGGGCACGGCGTCGTGGACGTGAGGGAGTGAAGTGAATAGACGAGTCTTGGTGACGGGGGCGACAGGGTTTGTGGCGGGTCACGTTATCGGTGACCTGTTCGGCCAGGGCTACGAGGTTCGGGCGACAGTGCGCGACCTCGATGACATCGGCGCCCACCGCCACCTACACGCCATGGCGGCGGACGCACGAGCGAAACTGGAATTGGTACACGCCGACCTGGGAAGCGACGCTGGCTGGGACGACGCAGCCGCAGACTGCGAGTTCGTGTTGCATATCGCATCCCCACTGCCCATCAGCCATGATCCGACCGGGCTGGTCCGCGTCGCCGTGGACGGCACACGCCGGGTATTGCAGGCGGCTGCTCGCGCCTCGACTGTCCGCAGGGTCGTCCTCACCTCCTCGACGTTGGCGATCGACGCGTGTCCAGCGCGGCCTGACGGGGTGTTGACCGAGCAGGATTGGTCTGAGACGGATGCCGGGGAGCCGTACGCGCGGGGCAAGACCTTGGCCGAACTCGAAGCGTGGAAGTTCGTGCGCGCCTTACCGCCTGACCGCGGGCTCGAACTCGCGACGATACTGCCCGGCAATGTGTTGGGCCCCTTGCAGCGGCCGGCCGAGGTCACTTCGCAGATGGTGATCCGTCGGCTCCTGACCGGAGCAGTGCCTGGCCTCCTTCGTATCGGCTGGGCACCGGTCGACGTCCGCGATCTCGCGATAGGACACCGGCTAGCGATGGAAACCCCTGCTGCCGCAGGCAATCGCTATGTGTTCGCCGGCCCGCACCTGTGGATGAGCGAGATCGCCGAGATCCTGGCCGACGAGTTCGGCGCGCAGGGCTATCGCATGCCGCGAAGGACGCTGCCGGACTGGACAGTCAGACTAGCCGCTCGCTTCGACGACGGTCTGGCGCTGGCCGTTCCGACTCTTGGACAGACCACCCGGATCACTAGCCTGCGCGTCGAGCAGGATTTGGGCCTGACGCTGCGACCTGCCCGAGAGACCGTCATGGACACGGCAGCCAGCCTTATCGAGTTCGGTGTAGTTCCGGCGCGACCGCCCCGTAGGCGACTGGCGGCCGTCATCTAGTTGCGCCACACCCCGGCCACATCCGTGCAGTACTCGCTCTCGTGAAATGGCCGCCGTCGACCGCTGCATGCGACCTTCGAGAGCGGAGTGTGAACACCTCGACGAAAGCATCGCTTTCTCCATCGGTGCGCACGCGCCCGCTTACTCAACATCCGACCACTCGCGCCCGGGTGATCGACGCCCCCGTCCGGGTGCTCGTCGAAATCGATCGACAACCGAGATACTGAGAATGGCATTCTCAGGACACGCCCGTTCCGCCCCCGGCTGTCAGCCTGCGTGGGAAGCGCACCACGCCACCCGTCCGGGCTGCGTTCGCAGCTCACCGACCCCCGACTGAAGAAGGCGCCGAGTGGCCGATCTCCCTGGGCTGGAGTGGTTGACCGTCGGCGCGACGGTCGCCTACATCACCGGCGGGCATCGCAGCGAAACCGTCCACGCCGCGACGGTGGACCGGATCGGTAGGCGCGATGTCGTGGTGACGGTCGACGGTCGTAGACAGCGGTTCAACATCGGCAACACCACGCAGCGCGGCGAGGTGAGGTGGTTGTCGCGGCGCGTCGACAGCTGGAGCCAGGACACCTACCTTGCATCCTTGGACGATCCCCGCGTCGCCGCCATACGGGCGGTGCGCACAGAGTCCGACGCCGCGCGTGCTCTGCATGCCGCGGTCGACACCTATCTGGAAATCGTGGATGAAGCGAAATGAACCTGACAGAGCATGACGGTCCGGACGGGGTTGACTCGGTTGAGATCGCCGGGTTCCAGTGGGTGTCCAAGGACGGCGCGAGGGGCGTGCTCGTCGTCAGTGAGTCACCGAAGTGGCTCGGCGATCGGATGTTTCGGGTTCGGGGGACGCGTGGGTCCGGGTGTGAGCGTTCGCTCTCCTATCCCGGCCTGCTCCGCAAATACAAGCGGGTCGAACAGCGCCCCGGGGAGACTGTGGGTTAACGGCGCTCACCGGGGTCGATGAGCCCGCTCGAAGCGTCCAAGACTCCCCTTCGCGAATGGTCCGAGTCCGGCGCGCGACGTCGCGGAGTAGATCATCGCTCAGCCAGCTCATGGGCCGGTGCGTTGTGCGCGCGCTTGCGGGGCGCGGTCGCCGGTCAACGGCCGACGTAGGCGAGCCGGTGCGAGAAGATCGTTTCCTCAGAAGGAGTTTGGCGTGCTCAGACCCCGTGTTCGAGTCCGGCTCGCGGGTAGTCCCCGGCGATGGTCGGCTCGTTGTGAGATCCCGCGGGCGGTGGCTGAAAGTGGCGTTCGGTGCCCCCTATCGTGGGATAGTGCCACGCAAACGCCCGATTCCGGAGCCTTGGGCCTCGGTGATGAGTCCGATGAACATCGATAGCCGCAGCGAGCTCGCCGACCGCGCCAGCCTGCACCCTACGACAGTCAGTCGGATGATCGACGACCCTGAACATCTCCCGGCCCTGGGCACTCTGCGCGCCGTCGCCCAGACACTTCGGCTAGATGTCCGCGATGTCGCCTACTGGTGCGGGCTGTCGATGGAGTTGGACGAAACCTACGACCCGCCACCGGAGTCTGCGCGGCTGAGCCGTCCGCAACGCACGCTGGTCAACGACTTCATCCGGGCACTCGCCGAAACCAACCGTCACCCCAGGCCGACGGTGACGGTGTCGGGGCTCCGGCGCCACTTCCCCGCCGCCGAGGAGAAGAACCCGACGGCGTGATAGGTGGGTGACCGCGGCCCGCACGGCTGGGCGGTCGGCAGCGACCTGTCCGCACTGTGTAACCGGCAGGGGACGGTCGACTGTGCGAGAGTGGCGAGCGCAACTCGATGCGTAGCGCTGTCGACATCGAACTGCATGTCCAATGTCTCTGTGGCGCGGCAGGTCTCGCGATATCCGGTTGGCGTCGACGAGGTTGCTGCTGTTCGTCGGCAGGTGCGACAGTCCGCAGGGATTCGGTGACCGCAGAGTGCCGCCGCGGTCTTCGACACCCGTATGGTGCTCGGGTTCTGCTCGATGGGGCGGCCGCGTAGTGAGCAGGGGCGCGAGAACGGCGATCGCGGCTACTAGGGCTTCGGCGAGCGCGGTGAGCGTCGAGCCGGCGCCCAGTGGTGCAACGGGCGTTGGATCCGGCCGTGCACGAACTCGCGGCGATCGGCGCCGAGTGCGTTCTACGAACTGTGATCCTGAACTACGTCAGCGTCGGGGCTTCACGCGCGTGGTCGGGGAACTGCCACTGTTGGGTGAATCCGTTGTCGGGTGTCCAGGGGTCGGTGCCGTCGGGGAGTTGGATGGAGTCGAGGTCGATGATGTGGTCGTTGGTGGCGTCCAGCGCCGGGCAGTGACGGAACGCGGTGGGCGCGCACGGTGTGCGGTGTAGTGGGGCTGAGGTCAGTGCCCAGCCGTGGTGGTCGATGATGGCCACGGAGTCCTCAGAGGTGGTGGGTGTTCCGCAGAGCTGGCAGAGCATGTCGCGCTGGCACTCGAGGAGTCGTTGTTCGTGTATGAGTCGGTAGTGGGGTCCGTGTTCGGTGACGACGGTGATCCAGGGAATGGGTTGGCGGGCGTGGACGGGGCGTGGCCATCCGGCTGGGTTGCGGTCGGTGCCGGTTTCGTCGACGAGTATGTCGATGCTGTGCCCCGGGTCGGGCGAGCAGGTATCGGTGGTGCAGTAGGTGGTTCCGGTGTGCGGGTCCAGGCGCAGAGGAGCGCGGCAGCTTCGGCATGGAAATTCGGTGAGTAGAAGCGAGAGGTCCGGTGGATTCATGGGCCGACTTTCGCGGTCGAGGTACTGAATGGCTGGCCGTCCGGGAGCGGTGGGCGGTTCGGAGTTGGTGTGGCGTCGGGGAAATCGGATTCGAGCCTTGTCGGTGAGATGATGCTCGATCGGGGTGATGTAGGTGGGTTCGGCCGCGGGTGCGTCTCGAGCGTCGCGACGGCTGTCATCCCCCTCTGACGTCGAGCGAGTGGATTCGGCGCCGATGTTCGTTGGCTGTCTCGGGGGTACCGACCACGGCCGCGCCGTCGTCGGCTGCCGACACAGTGGACAGATTCGCCTGGGTGTGTGGTTGGCGTTCCGACGCTTGCGTCTCGCTGTTCACCGCGGGTTCTCGGCGGGCCCTGTTCGTCGGATTTGTTTGCACGACCACGATCGATGCGCGTGATCCTGCACGGCTGGGTGTCTTTCCGAAGACGGGAGAGGTTCTGCGCTGACCGGGTGGGCCGCTGAATCCAGGATGCGGGGCGTCGGTCGGTCGGCGCGGCGAGTTCGCGCGTCGTTGGCGACGGCTGGTCGGGACTGGTGCGCGCAGGTCGGGTGGTGTGCGCACGGTGAGCCAGCTCATCCATGCTGCTCGTTCGCGGCGGTGGCGTGCGATCGTGTCTTGTCGGAGGGCCGGTAGTCCGTGGGCGCGCGCGATGTCGTCCAGGGTCCGGCTGCCCGTGCACACGGTGGTGCGTGTGTGGCGGAGCAGTCCGATGGTGGTCAGGGCGGCGAGTGCGTTGTAGCCGGCGGTGCGTCCGAGTGCCGTGGTCGCTATCGCCTCGCCCGCGGTGGTGGTCGAGGTGTCGACGATGTTCTCGTAGAGGCGTCGACGGGACAGGCCGACGATCCGCCACGCCGGGTGGACGGGCTCGATGCGGGTGCGCGCGATCCGAGTGTGGTCGATGGTGATCGGCCGGTCGGCGAGGCGGGGGAGTGTGAGGGCGTAGCGGTCTGCGAACGGGCCGGTGGCCGCGCGTATGCGTTGGATCGGGGCGCCGGGGAGGTCGCGGATCTCGCGCAGGGCCTGCCAGAGGGTGGTTTCGGGCATGGAGCCGGCCACGAGGGACAGTGAGCGGCCGCCGAATTCGATGATGGGTGTGCCGCGGTGGATGTCGGGTTTGCGGGTGCTGGCGTAGGCGAGGGCCTGGAGGACGGCGTGGGCGGTCCAGCGTTTGGGCGAGTTGGGCCAGTGGGCGTCTGCCCAGGTGGTGGCCGCTGCGAGCCAGCGGCGTTGGCGGGCGTGGTTGGTGGGTGCCCACCCCCCTGTGTGCTCTTTGTACTTGTGCGCGGACGGTAGGAATTCTCGGGCGTTGCGGGATATCCACCGGCAGGCGCTGTTCCAATCGCGTCGCATCGCTGTTTGGCGGCGGGTTCCGTAGCGGTCGTAGGCGGTGGCCAGGCCGGTCCAGGTGCCGCCGTGGTCGGGTAACTGGGCGAGTAGGTCGGTGTAGCTGTAGCCGCGGTGCGCGACGGCGGTGAGCACGGATTGGCGGGCCGCGGATCGGTCCAGGCGACCGTTGTGCGCGCGCCACCGTGCCGACGGTGCGCGACCCTCGCGCGCGAAGTCGAGCACCGCCGAGGGAATCGGCGAGACGCGGCGAAACCGCGCGCGCAATCGCGCGTGGTCTTCGGATCCCTCCCAGATCCGGGCATCGAAGAAATGGGTGTCCGCGCTGGTGGGCGACAGTGTGCGCGGGGTGCGCGCGACCGCGCGCGGTGCGCCGACCTCGCGCGCGGCCCGCCAACCGGTGCCGGTGTGGAGGCCGAGAGCGTGGCTGAGTTCGGCCCAGAAGGCGGGGCGGGAGCGGGTGGTGAGGGCTCGGACGGCGTCGTCGAGGGTGCCGTCGTCGAGGACGCGGAATCCACCGTCGCGGCAGCGGGATCCGGGTGGGGTGATGGCGCCGGTGCGGTCGTTGAGCATCGCGGTGATGTCGAGGGTGGGCAGTCTGGCGGCCAGGGCCCGCAGGACGGGTTCGATCTCCGCTCGGGTCAGGGGCGCCCCGTCGGCGAGCGGGACGAGGATGTGGCGGCCGCCGCTGGTGGAGCGGTCGGTGATCGCGGCGGCTCCGCACGCGCGGAGCAGGCGGAGGCAGTTGGCGACGTCGCGGTCGACGGCGGCGCTGGTGTGGCCGTTTTTGGCGTCGAAGTCCAGGACCAGCAGCCTGGTTCGGCGGTGTTGATAGATCGGCACGGCCGCCGGCTGGTCGGGCAGCTTGCGGGTCAGACACCGCCCGCGGTCGGCGTAGCGCGCGGGCGTGGCATCGGGATCCCACAGCCGCATCGAGCGTCGCGCGGCGAGCAGGGGAGCCAGTGTCGCGAACACCCGGCGCGCGGTCTCGGTGTGCGGATCGACGGTGTCCCGCACGGACCCGCCGGCCTCCGGTGTCGGTCGCTCGCAGCGCCCATTTCTACTCTCGATGCCGGTTGATCCGGGTTTCGGACATGGGTTACCCTCGGAGGTGCCAGTCATGGACAGCCTTCGTGTTGTCTGATGTGAAATCTCAGCTGCAACTGAGGTTTCGGAATATTGGTTCTTGGTTCTGTCGGACCAAATCTCGGTACCCGAGGCGGGTGCGATCCCTTACGGCCGGATCGCACCCGCACCGACCGTCACCGGTCTCGGGGATTTTCTAGGCGGTCGTCTGGTCGGTCACCACCTCCAATCGTGTCGGCGTTTTGGGGAATCCGAACTCCACCGCGCGGCCGACGATCCGATCGACGGTCGAGCGCGACCACGTGACCCCGGTCCCGGCGGTCATCGCGGTGGTGATGGCGTTGACGTTCATCCCTGTCGAAGCGAAGGTGAGGATCTCGACGATCTCGCCCTCGGTCTTCTCGCTGCGCCCGGCCGCGAGCATCTGGCGCACGATGCGCCGCAACATCTCATCCGGAATCACATCGTCGAATTCCTCGGAGCCCTCACCTGCCGCCCCGCGCTCGACCGCCCCCGACGGTGGATCCTCGACGCCACCACCGCCGGCGGCTACAGCCGCGCGCCACGAGCGCTCTTCCAGCAATGGTGTCTCGGCCGAGGTTGTCTCGATGTCGGTGAGATCTGCTCGGTCGCCGCCGACCTGGTCGATGAGTTCGGCGTAGCGGCTGGTGAGCCACGCGTGCAGCCACATCAGCACGACCACCATGACCGGGGCGACCGAATACTCCGCCGCGCGACCGTAGTCGCCGCCGACCAGGTGTGGCCCGCAGTTCAACGCGACGGTGCCGGTCAGCAGCGCGGCCTCGAAGAACAGGATCTTGCGGCGGTCGACGCGCTGCCCGAGTCGGGCCGCGGTGGCGGCCTGGGCCATGATCTCGAGGATGGGCACCGAGATCATGGCCTCGATCCCGAACGAGAGCGCCCACAGCATCCACCAGGTCGGTCCCTGATCGATGCCGGCGGGTGTGAGGTTGCGGCCGACGTTGACCGCCGACCACAGCAACCCGACTCCCATGACGCACCGCAACAGCAACGATGAGCGCTTGGCCCGATGGTGCAACGCTCCGACCAGTGCATCGGGATTGGTCGCGCGGGCACGGTCGGCGCGCGCGTTCGCCAGCCACCGCGACTGGCGCGCGTCTCGGCGTCGCAGACTGGCCGCCGCGCGCTGTCCGCGCCGTGCTTCGGTGAGTTCGCCGCGAACCGCACGCTTGCGTTGACGTCGTCGCTGGGCTCGCTCCCATCGGGCCAACTGCTGTTCGGCCTCGATCTCGGCTGAGGTCATGGCTTCGTACAGTTCGGGAGCGCTCTGCAACGGGACGACGGCTTGGGCTAGTCGCGCCTGCCGGGCCAGGACCGTGGGGTCGATCGTCGACGGGCGTCGACGGGCGTCGTCGCGTTCGTCGCCGGGAGGTGTGGTCATCGGACATCATCCAGATCTGTGGGGACGAGGGGCTCGTCGGGCCTGGGAGGGTCGCCCGCTAGCGGATGGGGTTCACCGGTCATGTAGGACAGGGCGACGGCGACTTCCTCGATCGTGGCGACGGTGTACAGAGCGGTGACGCCATTGCCGGTCACGCTGTGTCGGGCGTAGGCGGCGGCGACGGCGGTGCCGAAGTGTCGTTCGACCCAGGTCGTGGTGGTGTGGCGCAGCCAGTGAATCGAGATTCCGTGTTGGCGGACCCAGGGCAGGTGTCTGCCCACCCGCACGAATAGGCCGTCGTAGTGCCGGCGGGTGATCGGTCGGCCGCGTCGGTTGCGCAGCAACTGGCCGTCGTGGGGCGCGCCGCGTCGGCGTGCGTGTCCCAGTAACGCTTTCATCAGGGTCGGGGAGACAGGATGCCAGAAGTAGGTGTCGCCCTTCTCGCGGAAGAGCACCAGTGATTGGCCCGGGTCGAGGTCCATCGGGCGCAGTGCCAGGGCGCCGCCGCGACGGCAGGCGGTCTCGATGTGCAGCCGCAGCAGCAGGTTGTCCAACTCCGGATCGCGCCCGGTGCTCGCGGCGACGCGAATCAGTTCGGCCAGGCGGGGCTCTTGGAGGGCGCGCCGCTGGCCGCGGCGCTGGCGAGGACGTCGCAGTCGAGTGGTCGGGTTGTCACGCGGATCGAGGACCTTGTTGTCCTCGGCGTGGCGGTAGAGCCTGCGCAGCGCTTCCACGACGTGGCGGACCACGTCGTGGCCGCCACGGTCGTTGCGGCGTATAAGCCGGGCGCGCCTGATGGCTTCGCACAGATCGGCCAGATCCTGAGTGGTCGGTTCGTCGAGACGCTTGTCCGACCACCCCGGTTGGGCGAGGATCTTCCGCCAGTAGGTGTGCAGGTGCTCGCGGGTGCGACCGCCGGGGATCGACTCCAACACCCGCGGGATGTAGTCGCCGAAGGTGACAGCGCTCGCGACGGTCTCGCGTTCCGCGGCGAGATCTTCGACGCTGACCTCGAGGCGGTCCATCATCATCCGGACCGCCGCGACGTCGCCCTCGGTTCCCGCCCTCATCGGACCGGCCACAGGCCGAAGGGGCGCGCCAGGAGCGCATCGAGCAGTCGGGGCGGGTAGATGATCAGCAGACCGCTGGCGGGGTCGGCGGCGATGAACAGTTGGTCGCCGACTTCCACGCCGACGGCGCGGCGCGCGGCGACGGGCACCGTCAGCCGACCGAGGTTGGTGGCGGTGCGGCCGGGACCGATCTCGTTGCGGCTGACAACGATAAGCCCGCCCACGACCAACCACGACAGCGACTCTCCATCACGCCACCCCATGTCGGCGCTGATGATCGAGATGCTGGCGTAACCGTTCTCGTGGACCGGACGAATCGCGTAGATCACCGTCCGCTCCGGCAGTTGCTCGACATTCGCCAAAGGCAGCCGAGGGACACCGGATGCGCCCGCCGGACCGCGGCGGGGATCGAGATCGCGTGAGGACGGGATCAGCGGAGGGAGCAGGTCATCGTCCACCGGAGTCACCCCCGTCGACGCGAGGACGCGAGTAGGAGGAGTCGGGGAGACGATGCGTGTCCAGAACATGCCCGGACACGGGTTCGAGAGCATACGTGCGGTGGTTTTGTGTCCGGAGGGGGACTTGAACCCCCACGCCCGATAAAGGGCACTAGCACCTCAAGCTAGCGCGTCTGCCATTCCGCCACCCGGACAAGGTGTGTTGTTCTCGTGTGTCGCAGGGGACTTCGTGGTGTCTCCGGCGATTTGGAATCTTAGACACAGGGTGGCCAGGAATGCCAATCGGCCTGTTCCGGGGTGGTGGGGGTGGTCGGAGGGGCGGGGGTGGGATAGTCTTCTGGTCGACTGTTCGGACAAGTGTCCGGGATTGGCTCGTTCGAGATGGCTCGGCGTGGCGGTAGGAGGACTGGTGCGGGTTACCGCTGCGGTTTCGCGTGGGGTGGGGGAGCCCATGGCGGTCGAGACGTTGGAGATGCGGGAGCCTCGGGGCGACGAGGTGGTGGTGCGGGTGGTGGCCTCGGGGGTGTGCCATACCGATTGGACTACGCGCAAGAGTTTTCCGGCGGGGTTGCCGATCGTGTTGGGGCACGAGGGGGCCGGGGTGGTCGAGCGGGTCGGGCAGGACGTGTCGGGGATCTCGGTGGGGGATCGGGTGCTGATGACCTATCAGAGTTGTGGGGTGTGCGCGGAGTGTTCGGCCGGGGTGCCGGGGTACTGCGCGGACTGGGCGATGTTGAATGCCGGGCGGTTCGGGGCGGACTCGCCGTTGCGGGCGGGGGACGAACCGGTGACGGGTGCGTTCTTCGGGCAGTCGAGTTTCGCCTCGCATGTGCTCGCGACCGCGCGCAATGTCGTGGTGGTGGACGAGGATGTCGATCTGGTGCGGGCGGCGGCGTTCGGGTGTGCGGTGCAGACCGGGGCGGGGGCGGTCACGGAGGTGTTGCGGCCCGATTCGGCGTCGGTGTTGGCGATCTTCGGGGCCGGCGGGGTGGGGATGTCGGCACTGCTGGCGGCGCGGGCGATCGGGGTGGGAACCGTTGTCGCGGTGGATGTGTCGCCGGAGCGGTTGCTGTTGGCGCGGGAGTTGGGGGCCGATGTGGTGGTCGACGGGAACGATCCGGATGTGGCGGGGCGGATCTCGGCGTTGGGGAAGGGCGGGGCGACGCACGCGCTGGACACGACCGGACTGGCCGGGGTGATGAAGACGGCGATCGAGGCGTTGGCCCCGCGCGGGGTGCTGACGTTGGTCGGGTTGGGGGAATCGCCGGTGCCGGTGGAGGTTTCGGCGCTGATCGGTCGCGGGAAGACGTTGCGGGGGTGCATCGAGGGGGATGTCGATCCGCAGGTGTTCCTGCCTCGACTGGTGCGGTGGCAGCGGGAGGGGAAGCTGCCGATGCGGCGGCTCGTGCGGGAGTATCCGCTGGAACGGGTCGACGACGCGATGGCCGACGCCGCGTCCGGTGCGGTCGTGAAGCCGGTCATCGTCTTGCCGTGAACCGGGCGACGACGGATCGGTGCGCGGACGCGGGGCTCGTGAAATCGCTGTATTCGCAGGAGCATCTGCGGTTCTGCGCGGTGATGCGCAGGCTGCGGGTGGACAGCGGACTCACGCAGAGCGAGTTGGCCGCGCGCCTGGGCAAGCCGCAGTCGTTCGTCAGCAAGTACGAGACCGGCGAGCGACGGTTGGACGTGGCCGAGGCGCGGGCGGTCGCCGCCGCGCTCGGGACGAGCCTGCGGGAGGTCGTCGCGGAGCTCGGCTGGTGAGTGGTGCGGCCGGCTCAGCCCTCGCGCCAGTCCGTCGGGGTGAACTGCTCGATATGGACGCGCGCAGCCGGAATTCCCCTGTCGCGCAGGGTCGCGCGCACCGCGTCGAGGAACGGGAGCGGACCGCAGACGTAGATGTCGGAGTCCGCGGGTAGGGTCAGCGCGGACAGGTCGAGGGGGCCCGCGTGGGTTCCCGGGGTGGGTTCGTCGTACCAGAGTTCGAGGGTCGCCGCGGTGAGTCGGCGGCTCAGGTCGAGATGGCGTGCGCGCAGGGGGTGGGTGATGGGCGAGCGGTCGGCGTGGGCGATGGTGACCGGTCGGTGCGGGGCGGTCGCGGCGAGGTGTTCGAGGATGCCGATCATCGGGGTCGCGCCGATGCCCGCGGAGAGCAGGACGAGCGGGGTGTCGGCGGTGGTGTCCAGGGTGATGTCGCCGAAGGGGTGGCTGATCTCCAGGGTGTCGCCGACGGCTACGCCGGTGTGCAGGAAGGTCGACACTTCGCCCGCGGGCGCGGCGTCGCGGTCGTCGACGCGTTTGACGGCGAACTCCAGCACACCGCTGCCGGGCGCGCCGAGCAGGCTGTACTGGCGGATCTGGCGGGCGCCGTCGGGAAGGGTGACACGCACCGAGACATACTGGCCCGCAAGGAAATCGGGGAGGGGGTCGGCGGTCACGGTGAAGACGGTCACCTCGGGGGTGTCCTCGGCGCGCGCGGTGACGGTCGCGGGGCGGAACACGGTGTCCGGGGTGGTGCCCGAGTCGCGGTAGAGGCGTCGCTCGAGGTCGATGAGGGTGTCGGCCATCAGCCAGTAGACGCGGTCCCAGGCGGCGGCCACCGGCGGGGTGACGGTGTCGGCGCCGAGGACTTCGACGATGGCGGCGAACAGTTCGTCGTGCACGAGGCCGTACTGCTCGGGGGCGATGCCGAGGGAGGCGTGCTTGTGGCCGATGCGGGCCAACATCCCGGCGGGGTGCGGCAGGTCGGGGTCGACCAGGTGGGTGGCGAAGAAGGCGATGGAGGCGGCCAGGGCGCGCGGTTGGGTGCCCTCGGCCTGATTGCCGCGGTTGAACAGGTCGCGGATCAGCGCCGGGTGGTCGGCGAAGAGCGTGCGGTAGAAGACGGTGGTGATCTCGTCGATGCGCGCGCCGATCAACGGCAGGGTGGCGCGGACGATCTCGGCGTGTTCGGGCTCGAGTTCGGTGCCGCCACGGGTCGCTGTGGTCATCGCACGGTCCTTTCATCCAGGGTTTCGCTCGCCGGTGACACGGCGAGCAGACGCAGCAGTCCCGAGGTCGGTCCGGTGACCAACTCCGCGAGGGTGTAGCGGTCGAGTTCGCGATAGAAGGCTTCCTCGGCGTCGGCGAGCACCCGGCGCAGTCGGCAACCGCCGATGAGCGGGCACGCGGGTTCGCCCGCGCATTCGACCACCGCGCGTCCGCCTTCGAGTTCGCGGATGAGCGCGCCCACCGAGACCGCACGGCCCGCGGGGGTGATGAACAGTCCGCCGGTGCGGCCGCGCTGGGCTTCGACCAGGCCGAGGTCGACCAGTTTCGACACCGCGCGGGCGACGTGCTGTTCGGAGACGCCGACCTGGTGCGCGATCAGACGGGTGGTCACCCGTGGGTCGGTTTCGCGGTTCACCGCCAGACGCATGATGGTCCGCAGACCGATGTCGGTGAACCTGGACAACTGCATGGGATCGACGCTACCGAGCGGTCTGTTGCCGTGACGGCCACGCGGACGTGGCGTTAATTACGCACCGACGTGCGGTTTTTCGGTCTGCGATGATGTTCGGAAAGGTGATGTGGGCCACTGTGTACTCGTTGTGCTGTCGAGGGATGCGGACTTCGAAACGGCGACGCGCCCGCACGGCGGGTGGCGTGCGGGCGCGCGTCGATAGCGTCAGATGAGCGATTTGCCCTGTGCTCGTCGCTCGCGCATGTCCGCGAGGTAGGTCTCGAAGGGGTACAGCCGCACCGATTCCGGCATCTTGGAGATGATCAGGCCGATGGTGCGCATGATCCGCTCGAACAGCCGCTGCCGCCGCGGACTCCAGCGCAGGCCGAGCTGATCGCGGAACGCCTGCGGCAGGAATCCGGTGCTGAAGAAGCGGTTCACGGGCGCGAAGGCGATCTGCGCGAAGCGCGGGTACGGTCCGAGCTCGATGACCTGCTCGATCAGGTACTTCTTGACCTCGTCGTCGAGGGAGAGTTCCTTCTCCATCTCCGCCCAGTACGCCTCGAAGGCGGCGCGGTCGGCGGGCCACATCTCCTGCGGCACCTGCAAGGTGGTGCCGAAGCGGGCGGCTTCCCGGTAGTGGTCCTCGGTGGTCGCTTCGTCCATGGGGCCGAACAGCAACGTCAGCGAGTCGACGCTGCCCTGGTAGAGGCAGGCCGCGACCCAGAGCTGGAGCTTGGGGTCGAAGGCGTTGTACTTGATCGGGCTGTCCGGCTTGGTGCGGACCTGCCGGTGCGCGGTGTTGACGGCCTCGCGGAAAGCCGCGCGGTCCTCGTCGGTGCCGATCATGGCGACCGCGAGGTAGGTCAGGGTGGTGCGGCCGCGCTTGTTCGGACGCAGGTCGTAGCGTCCGCTGTCCACGCTGCTCTCGATCACGCCGCGTCCGACCGGCGCGTGGCTCAGCTGCATGACCACGTTGGCGGGCCCGCCGAGCAGGGCGGCCGGACCGGCCAGGTACTTGCGTCGCCGCTCGAGGTCGGCGGCGTCGTCCGGATCGCGCGGCGGCACGGTGCGGAGGGGACGAGTCATGCGCTACTCCGTGAGTCGTTGAGAGAAATGTACATACATAGTCTCAGACCCGTGTCCGGCCTGCAACCACCGATGACCTGCTGATCTGCCGGTACGGGAGATCAACAAGTTGATGTGGATTCTCAGGTGGCGGTCGCCGCCGCGCGAGGTGGACTCAGTAGGTGACGCGCGAGCGGCCCTCGTGGACCACCGGCGGTTCGCCGCTCATCGTGGTCACGGCCGCGGGGCCGGACCAGCCGCACGGCGTGCCGCAGGTGGCCACGACCGCGGACTCGGTGGTGCCGTCGCGATAGGTGGTGACGTGCACGGCGGCCGTGGCGGGATAGCCGCAGTCGTGGCATTTGCCGAAGTAGTTGACGATCTCGTGGATGTGGACGCGGGACACCACTTTGGGTGTGTCGCTGGTGATGCTCATCGGAGGGCCGTTCGTTTCTGGGGTTGGCCGTGGGGGCGGTGCGGGTCGCGGACCGGCGGTTTCGGTGGCGCGGCCCGTTGTGTGCCACGTCACGTGCTGGAACCGTGCATAACTTACGCCATTGTCGGGCGGTGTGCGGAGGTTTGGCGATCGGGTTTGCTGGCGGTCTACGGCGACGCCGCTGGGTGCGGCGGCGATCTGGCTACGCGCGCTACCGGAATCGCCCTGCGTAGGGCCGTTGGACACCGTAAGAGCAGCGCGGGCGCGCGGGTGGGCGTCGAGTTCGGAATTGATTGCCCGCGAACCCGGGTAGTGCAGGATTCAAGTTCGCCGGACAGCGGAAGTAGATGGAACTGTGAGTAACATGCCAGCTCGTCTCACGGCGATTCGGTGCGTTCTCCCGCGCGGGCGTCGGCGGCCACGACCGTAGCGCTGCGGCCGACCGCGCACAGCGCCCGCACGGTTTCCGACAACTGGTCGTGGACTTCGTTGACCGCGGGATCCGACGGTTCGGCGGGCAGGGTGGGCGCGCGGTTCGCGAGTCGGTCG
This sequence comes from Nocardia takedensis NBRC 100417, assembly GCF_000308695.1. Taxonomy (GTDB): domain Bacteria; phylum Actinomycetota; class Actinomycetes; order Mycobacteriales; family Mycobacteriaceae; genus Nocardia; species Nocardia takedensis. The sequence goes on from NZ_BAGG01000266.1 coordinate 112,822, forward strand.
AGTTCGCCGGTCGAGGCGATGAAGCGCCGTGGCTCGGCGATGTCGGTGAGCGCGGTGGCGGCCAGGCGGGCGCAGTCCACGACGGTGTCGATCAGCGCGCGGGTCTCGGGCGGCAGTCTCGTCAGGGTGTGGATGTCGGCCAGCACGGCGGCGGTGCGCATGTGGTCGAGGGCCGCGGCGAGGGTGTTGGCGACCCGGTAGAGGTTCGCGCGCTCGTGCGCGGTGAGCGCGGCGCTGTCCAGATCGTTGAGCAGGCGGTGGGTGAGTTCGTCGCCCGCGTGCTCGAGCAGGCGGACCCGCTCGCGCACCGAGGTGGGATCGGCGGGGCGGGAGGCGAGTTCGCGCAGGATCGAGGCGGCCTCGAGGGTGGCGGTCGCGGCGGTCCTGAGGTAGATCAGACTCGGCAGCATCGCGGGCGCGACGAACATGACTCGATCCTTTCCCCGTCGGTCCGCCGACCGGGGTGGCGGTGCGGTGATCCTCTCCGTGCCGGTCGACCTATGTTTCCCACCATTCTCTCACCCCGATTCCTACGTCCGTGGCGGATCGATGGACGAGTGACGGTGATTTCGATCGAAACAGCGATGTTTCATCATGCCGCACGAGGGCGGGCATGGCGTGGCGGGCTGAAAGTTAATTGATCTTCCGGGGGTGTGTCGAAGGGGAGTCGGCGTGGGAGCGTATCGGTGGTCGCAGCTCGGCACATCGTCGGCAAATGCGCGGCGGCACATCGGGAGCCGAAGGTGTCGAGCGGGGGGCGGCCGCGGGCGACAGGCGGATCGGCAATCGGCGAATGGAACGTCGTACGAGTCCGTACCGCCTCTGCGTCGCGGAGCTGGGGCGACGGTGCCGAGTGTCAATATGTTATTAAGAATTCCTCGAATGTAGTCCTGGTGAAAGCTGGTTTTCGCGCACCATGTGAATGTATATTCTGGTGGTCTCGATCGGGTGGCGCGGAGCCGATATCCGGGCGACCGAGGCGCTCGGCGCGGGCCATCCGGTCACGGTCGGCACAGTCCGACCGGTGGCACTCTCGTGGCAACGACGCAGAAAGGTGCGCTATGACACCGGCCTCCGCGGCACTCGCGGAAGCCACCGCAGCAGGATCGGCCAGTGCCGCAGCAACCGTCCCGGCTCCCGAGCCGCGACCCGGTGACTTCCCGAAACAACTCCGGCACATCCGCGTCCGGGTCGGAACGCTGACGCTGGACTACATCGCCTCGGCCGCGCAGGCCGACGATGTCGCCCGGATCCTGAGGACCTGTCACGCCGAACTCGAGGTGACGGTGGTCGTAGACGACGAGATCCGAGCCGATCTTCCCTCGCTGCCGTGCTCGAAACTGTGGGACGGTCCGCCGTGCCAGGCGAAACGAGGCGGGGGCGAACGGATTCGCGCGACCTGAGTCGACCGGGCCGCACCGGCGGGGCGCGGCCCGGTCCGTGCTCACGCCGAGAGGTGGCGCCAATCCACCGGCGTGAACTGCTCGCAGTCGATGTGGTCGTCGGGGACCGCGATGCCGCGCAGTTCCTTGCGCATCGTGCGCAGGAATTCCGGTGAGCCGCACAGGTAGTAGTCGGCGTCGGCGGGGAGATCGAGGAGGGTGAGGTCGAGGGCGCCCTGCCGCGACCCCGGGGTGGGTTGGGTGTACCAGAGCGCGAGCGTCGCGGCGGGCAGGCGTTCGGCGAGATCGCGCTGCCGGGTGCGCAAGGCGTGCGTGGTGGGGGAGCGGTCGGCGTGGGCGATGGTGACGGGTCGCCGCGGGGAGTTGGCCGCGATGTGCTCGAGAATCCCGATCATCGGGGTGATGCCGATGCCCGCCGACAGCAGCACCAGGGGAGTGGTGGCCTCGGTGTCGATGGTGGTGTGGCCGAACGGGTGGGTGAATTCGACGGTGTCGCCGGGGACGAGATTGTCGTGCAGCCATGTGGACACCTCGCCCGCCGGATGCGGCGGCCGCACCTGACGGCGTTTGACCGCGAATTCGAGCGTGCCGCCGCCGGGTGCGTTGACCAGGCTGTACTGCCGGATCTGCCGCGCCCCGTCGGCCAGTGTGACGCGCACCGAGATGTATTGGCCGGGAAGGAAATCGGGCGTCGGGGTGGCGGCGTCGGCGGATTCCACGGTGTAGATCGCGACGTCGGGGGTGTCCTGCACGCGTGCGGTGACCAGTCCCGGGCGGAAGGGGTCGTTGGGTTCGGTGCCGGTGCTCGAGTACAAGTCGATCTCTCGCTCGATGAGCGTGGTGGCGAGCAGTTGGTAGACGTGATCCCAGGCGGTGGCGACTTGCGGGGTGACGGTGTCGGCGCCGAGGACCTCCACGATCGCGTCGAACAGGTGCCGGTGCACGACGGCGTACTGGTCGACGGTGACGCCGAGGGAGGCGTGTTTGTGGGCGATGCGCGCGAGCATCGAGGCCGGACGCGGGGTGGCGGGGTCGACCAGGTGGGTCGCGAAGGCGGCGATGGAGGCCGCGAGCGCGCGCGGTTGGTCGCCGTCGGCTTGGTCGGCGCGATTGAACAGGTCGCGTTCGAGATCGGGGTGGTGCTGGAAGAGGCGGCGGTAGAACACGGTGCTGATCTCGTCGACGTGCGCGCCGACCAACGGCAGGGTGGCGCGGACGATCTCGGCGTGTTCGGGTCGGAGGTCGGCGTCGTTGCCGGGGGCGAGGGACATCGCTGATTTCCTTCCACTCCACGCGATCGCCGGTCCGGGGGCGCGCGGGGGCCGCACAGGGTCACCGATCGGCTGCGGTCGGCGCGGCGCTCATGGGGGTGGGTACGGCGAGCTTTGGAGAGCGATTTTCTGGTTACATATTCTCGATAACTGCCATGTAGACGGCAAATTCAGACGCAGAATACCCAATAACTTATGTCCGCACCGCCGAATCGGCGGCACGATCCGGGCGTGGGCCACGGCCGGCGCACCCATCCAGGTCACCCGGTGATCCGAATGCGAATGGACAGGGTCTCTTTCAGGATGAAGGGTTGAAGATGGGTACCGGTAAGCACAGGGTTGTCGGTCCGCGCCGGCAGAAGATGGGGTCGATGGTGGTGGCGGGCGCGGTACCCGTCGTGCTCACGCTCGTCGGCGGCGGCACGGCCGAAGCGGCCCCCGAAGCGCAGCTTCCGGTGAGCCAGGCCGGATTCGGCCCGCGGGTCCAGGTCGTCGCCGAGGAGAACACGGCCACGCCGATCGACGAACCGGGCGACTCGCCGCAGTGGCCCGCCGCCGAGGTGCCGAACGTGCGGCCCTACCTGGGCACCCGTATCCCCGACGACATCATGAGCTCGTTGCAGTGGGCGCGTCCGCTCCCGAACGCCGACTACCTGTCGCCGGTGGAGGGTCTGCACATGCCCGTCCCCGTCGAGGCGGTGCCGCCGATCGCGCCGCCGCCCGGCATGCTGCGCTTCGGTGACGTGCAGGTCGAGTCGCCGGACTGGCTGCCCCGCGAGCCCGCCATTCAGGTCAACGACGCCGCCGCGGTGACCGAGGCCAATATCGCGACCTTCCTCGACTCGGTCGGCATGGAACGCACCCGCTCGGACCGGATCGCGAGCCAGACCGTCGGCGCGGCGGCGGTGGGCGCGGCCGCGGGCGCCGCGGTGGCCAGTCCCTTCGCCCTGATCGGCGCGGGCTTCGGCGGTGCGCTCGGCCTCGCCATCGGCCTGCCCTTCGCCCCGATCGGCTTGGCCGCGGGCCCGGTCGGTGCGGTCTACGGCGCGGCGCTCATGGCGGCCCCGCTGGCGGCCATCGGCGCGGGCATCGGCGCGACGGTCGGTGCCACCCAGGGCCTCACCGCGCCGCCGCGCGCCCTCGGCCCGGCCCCGGATCTCGCGGTCCCGCAGGCCACGGAGCAGGCGGTCGAGGCCGAGGGGTCCCCGGCCGTCTGATCACCACCCTCGGAAGCGGGTCACCCGGTAGGTGACCCGCTTCCGTGCTTCGAGCGACCGCGGGCGACGGCCTCGGTGACGGTCGTCGGCGCGCCGCCCGCCATGCCGTAGCCGGAGAATCTGCCGCCGTCGACCAGCAGGTCGGCCGCCGCCGCACCCAGTGCTCCGCCCACGCTGTCGAAGACCACGTGCACGCCATGACCGAACGGTATAACCTGAAGCGAGCTTCAGGTCAAGTCGAACGGCGGCGGGTTCAGAGCTGCTCGCCGCGACCGGCGCGGCTGCCCTGGTAGGCGAATTCGCGCAGGCGCGCGACGACGCGGGGTTCGAGTTCGACGTCGTCGGGGTGGTTGAGGACCGGGTCGTAGAAGTCGGTGCGGTGTTCGTGCGCCTCGGCGTGGTGCAGGACGAGTTCCCCGACCCGTCGTGGCGCGGAATTCAGTTCGCGCGCCGTGATCTCGAATTCGAGCGGGTGTTCGCGCAGATGCCGCGCCATGCTCACCAGCGAGGCCGAGTCGGGTTGGCCCGCACCCGGTTCGGCGAAGATCCAGGTGGCGGGCGAGTCGCCGAACCGGTAGGGCAGCAGACTGCCGTAACGCGCGCCGGACCAGCCGAGCGCCGGGGTGATAACGAAGCGGCCGAGTGTGCTGCTGCCGGTGGTCGCCAAGGCGAAATCCCAAGGCCGCTCGTCGCGGTCCAGGACACGGAAGGCCAAGCCCATGACGTCCGGCAGGCCGGTCGGTGTGCCGACGCCCTTGGACAGTCGCGCGATGACCGCGCGTTCGCCCGCGCCGAACCACGGCACGAAATCGGCCGCCGCGTGGAAGCGTCCCGAGAGCAGCACGCCGCGCGGGTGGAAGACGCGGGCGTTGCGCAGGCGCGCACCCGCGTCGAAGACGGATTTCACCAGGGTGGAAGTGAATTCGGGCAAGGGATCCTCCTCGGAGTTCGGGGATACGATCCGTGGCCGCTGCGCTGCGGCGAGCCGGACCCGCTCGGTGAGCGTCGGATGTCCTCCGGGTGCCCGGCCCGGAGGTCGACAAACAGGGGTGTGTAGCGGTGAGATCGCCGGATCGGCGATCTTCGGCCCGAAACCGCGGTTCGGGCGTAGGGTGAAACGCATCGACAGGTCATTGCCGATGCATAGCCGACGAGCGGGACGCACTGCCGTCCCCGGCAGGGGGTCGCACGTCGGGCCCCGAACCGAGGAGTTCGTCATGGCCGATACCGCACCGATGCACCCCGCACCGTCGTTCCCGCGCAGCGCGTCGGAATTCCCGGACAAACAGCGCACTTCCCGCAGCCACGCCGGTGAGGCGCTCGCCGACGGCTACAACTTCCCCGGCATCGTGCTGTGCGCGCTGGCGCTGGTCGCCCTGGCCGCCACGCTCACCGCCGCGGGCTACGGATTCGAGGGCTGGGCGGTGATCTCGGCCGCGTTGGCGTTCCTGTTCGCGACCGTGGGCGTCGCCTGGGTGACGTTGGAACACCGCCGGGTCAAGGCCAAGGAAGGGCTGCACCTGATGGATCAGTGCGGACACTGAGCGGCCGCCCGGGGGCGGTGATTGATCGGAAGGGCGCGGGGTAGCCGCGCCACGATCACCCACCGTCCTCGGAGAAAGGTCGTCCACCATGCCCGTCGATCCCCCGGTGACCGCACTGGCCCTGGTGTGCAGTCTGAAGAAGTCGCCGTCCACCTCGAGCAGCGAACTGCTGGCCAGTCAGGTGCTCGACGCTCTGGCGGGGCACGGTGTCGCGGGATCGTGCGTGCGGGTGGTGGATCACGACGTCCGTCCCGGCGTGAGCGCGGACGAGGGCGAAGGGGACGCCTGGCCGGCGCTGCGGGCGCGGGTCCGGGCGGCCGACATCCTACTGATCGCCACGCCGACCTGGGTCGGGCACATGTCCTCGGTCGCCCAGCGCGTGCTGGAGCGTCTGGACGCGGAGTTGTCGGAGACCGACGACCTGGGCAGGCCGGGATTGGTCGGCAAGGTCGCGATCACCGCGGTCGTCGGCAACGAGGACGGCGCGCACAAGATCACCGCGGACCTGTTCCAGGCGCTGAACGACATCGGCTGTTCCGTGCCCGCCCAGGGGGGCACGTACTGGAACGGCGAGGCGATGGGCGGGGTGGACTACAACGATCTGGACAGCACCCCGGAGGCGGTCGCGCGGGTCAACGCGGCGGTGGCCCGCAATGCCGCGCATCTGGCGCGGGCGCTGCGGGACCATCCGTATCCCGCCTACGAATAGTCCGGACGCACGGTCAGGGGCAGCCCTCGAGGGTCGCGCGGCCGACTTCGGCGACAACGTCGGCGATCTCGCCGCGGGCGCGCAGGGCGCGCAGTTGGCGGCGCGCGCCGTTGCCGCGGGCCAGAACCACCGCGAGGGTCTCGGTGACGAAGGCGTGGTCCTCGGATTCGCGCAGGGCTGGTCCGATGTATTCGACCAGGCGGGTCAGCAGGTCGCGGTGCGGGGTGAGTCGTCCGGCCACCGGGTCCAGGCCCGCGCCGTCCAGACCGGAGTGGGCGGCGTTCCAGTACGCGGCGCGCAGCACCTCCGCCGGGACCGGCGGCGCGGACTCGCGCGACCGCAGCGCCCGCAACCCCGTGGCCACCAGGCCGCGGATCAGTGCCGCGAGCAGCGCGGCCTCCTCGGTGGTCGCGGCCACGTCGGAGACCCGGATCTCCACGGTGGGAAAGGATTCCGAGGGCCGCACGTCCCAATAGACCATCTTGTTGTCCAGGATGCTGCCGCTGGCGCGCATCATCGCCACGATCGACTCGTAGTCGTCGACGGAGGCGAAGAACGGGGGCGGACCCGCGCTGGGCCAGCGTCGCCACAGGATGCTGCGCCAACTCGCGTACCCGGTCTCGCTGCCTCGGTAGATCGCCGAATTGGCGGTCAGGGCGAGCAGCAGTGGCAGCCACGGCCGCACGTGGTTGCCGACCAGGATCGCGGACTCGCGGTCGGGCACCCCGACGTGTACGTGGCAGCCGCACAGGCCCTGTTCGTGGGCGAGCAGGCCGAAGGTGTGCGCGATGCGCTGGTAGCGCGGGGTGTCGGTGACGGGGAAGCCCTCGGGCACGGTCGGCGGCACCGCGACCGCCAGGAGTCTGGCGTCGTTGTCGGCCGCGCAGTCGGCCACCGTGCGCCGGGAAGTGCGCAGTTCGTCGAGCAGGTCGGCGATGCTCGAGTGCACGCCGGTGCTGGTCTCGACCTGGCAACTGGTCAGCTCGAGTTGCAGATCCAGGCCCGCCGCCTTCGCCGCGTCGGCCACCCGGACGTTGTGCGGGGTGGGTGCGCCGGTGTCGGGGTCGGTGAGCAGGAACTCCTCTTCGACTCCGACCGTCGGTACTGCGTGCGTGGCCGCCATCGCGCCGCTCCCTGCCGTTCGCCGTCGCTCCCGATTGCGCCGCCCGACCCGCGCGGACGACCTGACGTGCTCGGACGGTACCCGTCCCCCGAGCGACCAAACAGCACCCCGGCGCGGCGCGCCGCCACCCGGACTTCGTTCTACGTCCCTCCGGCGTCGCGATCCTGCGTTTCCCGTACTGACTCCGGCGACTCCGGCCGGCAGGCTCGAAGGATGGCCTGACCCGGGCGCGTGGTTCAGCAGTGAGCTCCGCCTCCGGACCTCGCGGGCATGGAGGTACGTGATGATCGAACGAGTGACGGTCGACCTGACGACAGCCGATCGCAAACGACGGGGCACCGATTCCTACGAAGGCATCGAAACCGCGCTGGCCGAACTGGCCGCCCTGGCGCCGGAGGATCCCGGCAGGCGCGCGCTGCGCGAACAGATCATGCGGCGCTGCCTGCCGCTGGCCGACCACATCGCCCGTCGCTTCACCGGGCGCGGTGAGACCTACGACGACCTCAACCAGGTGGCCGGACTCGGCTTGGTGCTCGCGGTGGACCGCTTCGATCCCGACCGGGGCAGTTCGTTCCTGGCCTTCGCCGTCCCGACGATCATGGGCGAGATCCGGCGGCACTTCCGCGATCACACCTGGGCGGTGCGCGTGCCGCGCCGCACCAAGGAGATCCAGTTGATGATCGGCCCGACGGTGGAGGCGATGTCGCAGCGGCTGGGCCGCATGCCCAAGGCGATCGAGATCGCGGTCGAACTCGACATCGACCTGTCCGAGGTCACCCAGGCGCTGCTCGCGAGCAACGCCTACCGCACCGATTCGATGGACGGCGGCAACGACGACGACGATGTGGCGGGCGCGGCCCCGATCGCGGAGACCTACGGGGCCGAGGATCCGGAATACGAACTGACCGTGCAGTCCATGGTGGTCTCGCCGCTGCTGGCGCGGCTGCCGGAGATGGACCGCCGGGTGCTCTATCTGCGCTTCTTCCACAATCAGTCGCAGTCGCGGATCGCCGAGCAGTTGGGCGTCTCGCAGATGCACATCTCGCGGATGCTCTCGCGCATCCTGGGCGAGTTGCGCGAAGCCGCCGACGCCTGAGTTCACCGAGATCCCCGGTGCGTGCCGCGCGCCGGGGATTTCCGTGCGCCACGAACGTGGTCAGTTCGGCGACCGCTCGGTCACTCGGGGCGCTCCCGCGGCGGGCAGTGGCGCGGTGGCCGGACCCTCGAGAACCGTCCCGTCGGCGGCGAACCGCGAGCCGTGCAGCGGGCAGTCCCAGGATTTCTCGGCCGAGTTCCAGCGCACGATCCCGTACAGGTGCGGGCACACCGCCGACACCTCGGTGGTGACGCCGTCGACCGTCGCGGTCGCGACCGGTCGCAACCCGTGGCGGCGTACGTGACCGCAGCCCTCGGCGGGGGCGGGTTGCCCTTCCGGGCGCAGCGCGGCCAACCAGCCGGTCATCATCTCGCGCGCCACCGTGCCGTTGGCCTCGACCGCCGCCGGAACGGCCTTGGGGACCGGCGCCCGCCAGGTGGCGAAGGCGCGGGCCCAGCGCGGCGCGTCGCCGGTGACGCGTCCGGTCAGCGCGAGGGCGGCGGCGACACCGTTGGTCAACCCCCATTTGGCGTAGCCGGTGGCGAGCAGGATGTGGTCGCCACCGGGCAGCAGCGGACCGGCGTAGGGGAGTTCGCCGACCGGCCGGTAGTCCTGGGCCGACCAGGTCGCGACCGGTTCGGCGGTGGGGTAGTGCCTCCGGGTCCAGTCGATCAGGTCCTCGACGCGTTCGGCGCAGTCCGCGGCGCGTCCGACGCCGTGCCCGTTGCCGCCCACGAGCAGCACCGAACCCGCCGAGGACAGGGCATCGCGCAGGGAACGCGTCGGTGAGCCCGCGCTGAGGAACATCTCCGAGCGGACCGGCCCGCCGATGCGGAAGGCGGCGAGGTAGGAGCGCTGCGCGGTGACTCGCGCGAAGAACCCGCCGCGGTCCAGGATCGGGGTGCCGGTCGCCAGCACGATCCGGCCCGCGCGCAGGTCGCCCTGATCGGTGTGCACCACGTGGTCGCCGTCGTGGCCGCGTCCCACACCGCGCACCCGGGTCGACTCGTGCACCGGCACACCGTGGGACTCCACGTCGGCGGCCAGTGCCATCAGCAGCGCCATCGGGTCGAGCTGGGCCTGCTCGGGCAGTCGGACGCCGCCGTGGAACGGGAACGGCGTATCGATCGCGTCGACGAAGTCCACCGGCAGGCCCGAACGCCGGGCGATGTCGTGTTCGGCGCGCACGGCGCGCAGTTCCGACTCGTCCTGCGCGTAGGTGATCGCGTCGCGGATCTGCACGTCGACCCCGGCGGTGCGGCAGTATTCGAGCAGCCACCGCTGGGCGTCGCGATTGGCGTCGATGTAGGCGCGCACCGTCTCCATCGAATGCCGTTCGGCGATGTCCTGACCGCGCACGCCTTGCAGGAGGCTGACCTTGCCCGTCGTGTTGCCGGTGGTGCCCGCGCCGATCTCGCGGGCCTCGACCACCGCGACGTCCGCTCCCGCGCGGGCCAGCAGCAACGCCGTCGCCAGCCCCGTGATGCCCGCGCCGACCACCACGTGGTCGTGGCGGCGATCCGGGGTGAGCGGCAGGCGGGTGGGAGTCTTGCGGTCGTGCGACCAGATCGCCGTCATCGTGTCGGCCTTTCCTCCGTCGGGCGCGGGGCGTCTTCGGCCGGCTACCCGGCGACGCGGTGGTGAAACGCGGGTCAGCCGATCGCGGTGAGCGAGGCCCCGGGTCCCTCCGGCGGCAGGGCGAACGGACGCAGCGGCAGGCCGAAGTCAGCCGGGTCGATTCGCGAGAGATGTTGCGGAACAAAACCTTCCCGCAGCGCCTTGCAGGCCGTGTCGGATGTGGCGGCAGAGTCCGCAGTTCGCGTCCGGTCGGTTTCTCCGCGGATTCGCGCTGTTTCGGCGTGACCGCCGCGGGGTAAGGACGCCGGGATACGATCCACGCGAGGGGAGTACGCATGCGAGACGAGTACGCGCGGTCGCGCTGCGCCGCGGCGATCCGGGCCGGGAAGCGACCGTGAGGCGCGCGAGCGGCGCCGCCGAACGGGTCGGCGCCACGATGGCGGTGACGTTGCGCGTCCCGGGGTATCGGGAGTTCGCCTTCCTCGCCACCTCGGTCCGCGTGCCGACCACCGAGGGCGAGTCGCTGCTCGAACCGGGCGGTCCTGACCTGCGCGCCGACCTGGATGTCGGCGTGCTGACGATCTGTTCGGGCTCGCGGGGCTGGCCCGCCGCGGTGCACGGCGGGCGGGTCGAGGCCACCGACGACGCCGTCCGCGTGTACGCCGACGCCATCGAATTCGCCGACCGCATCGACGTGTCGCGCGCGCGTCAGGCCCAGGCCGACGCGGCCGAGAAACTGCGTCACGACCGTGACGACACGGCGGCCTACGACGCGCTGCGTCGCGCGAATGTTCGGATGGCGGTGGCGGCCCTGGCCCACCCGGGGCCCGGCGCCCGCTGAGCGTTACCCGTGTCGCCCCTCGACGAGATGGGCCAGCCTGCGCAGTGATTCGTTGTTGCGCGGGGCCAGCGCCACTCGTTGCGCGGCGAGGGGGAGGTGACGACCCGGTCCGCCGTCGGCCCGCTCGGCCAGGCAGATCTCGGTGCGTCCCTCGGGCGCGGGATGGGTGGTCAGGCGGATCCAGGCCGTGCCGACGGGCCACGCCTTGGCGCGCAGTTCCAGTGACCACGGCGGGTCGACGCGGAGCACTTCGGTGGCGTCGTCCAGCGTGAGCGGCCACGGCCCGACGCTGTGGTGGATGCGGGAACCCGGCGCGGGCCAGGTTTCGTCCACCGCGCGGATGTGGGACGCCCCGACCACCCACAGCGCGTACAACCAACCGTCCTGAAGCACCCGGAAGACGTCTTCGGCGGTACTCGAGACCGTCAGCGACACCTCGACGGCCGGATGTCCGTCGGGGTCGGTCGTCGTCGTGGAGCGCAGATCCGCGAGGGCGGACGATGGCATGGCACCCACCTCCTTGGCACCGATGCATTACCCTCGCGGCGCGGCGTCAAACGACGGTGTCCCTAGCCGGACAGGCTCGGCAGCAGCGAGCTGAATCCGCCACCGCTACACGTTCCGTCGGCGGCGACCTGCACGGTCAGCGGTTCCACCCACACCGCGGCGCTGAGATAGCCGACCGAGGCGGTGAGCGTGTGTGATCCCGCGGCCGCCGGGGTCCATCGGGTCTCGAGCTCGCCGGTCAGGTACGCGGACCCGGAGGTGGAGCCGATCCGGGTCCCGTTGTCGTAGAAGCTCGCGGAGGCGGGGGAGGGCGGTTCATCGATCGACAGCGTGTAGGCGCAGCCCGCGACGATCGTCGCGCTCGACAGCGACATCGTGTAGTAGCCGGGCGCCGCCGCGGCCTGCGGCGCGGCGACCGCCAGCGCGGCGGCTGCCGCGCCGATCGCTGAGAGGCCGTGTCCTGCGGAAATTCTCATTGAATCTCGTTTCTGCGATACCGCAGGCGGACCGGTTCGGGCCGCCCCCGGGTGAGTCTAGAGATGAAAGAGGTGTGTTTCAGACGCAGGAAACAGGGGCTCGACAGTGTTTCGTGGACGGTGGTGGACCCGGATCGGTGACAGAAGTCCTCATTTTCGAGGACTTCTGTCCTCTTGTTCGGTCGACAGTGCCACCTGAGCTGTTTGTGACTTCCGGTGGCGGAAATAATGAGAGCGTGTACGACCACGAGACGATGAAATCGGGCTTGGAGCCCCGGTTTCCGCTACTGACGGGAAGCTTCCGGTTCTGGTTCGCCGACGAGCGCTGGGAGTGGTCCGACGAGGTCGCCGCCTTGCACGGCTACAGCTCGGGCGAGGTCGCGCCGACCACCGAGCTGCTGCTGGCGCACAAGCACGTCGAGGACCGCGACGAGGTCGCCGACACCTTGGCCACGGTCGTGGAGACCGGACTGCCGTTCAGCAGCCGCCACAGGATCATCGACACCGCCGGGCACGTGCACCACGTGCTGGTCGTCGGCGACCAACTACACGACGACGACGGCATGGTCGTGGGGACCTCCGGGTTCTACGTCGACGTCACCGACACGGTCGCGGCCGAACGGCGCGAGATCATCGATGAGGAACTACCCGAACTGCTGGCGGTGCGCGAGGTGATCGAACAGGCCAAAGGGGCGTTGATGGCCATCTACGGCATCAACGCCGAACAAGCGTTCGCGGTCCTGGTGTGGCGCTCGCAGGAGACCAACACCAAACTGCGGGTGCTCTCGGAGAAACTGGTGGCCGGACTCGTCGACTTCGGCGGCGCGAACACCCGCACCCGCACCCTGTTCGACCACCTGCTGCTGACCGTGCACGAACGCCCCTGAATCGGTCCCGGGCACCGAAATGTGTCCGGGACCGCCGCCGCGGGTAGGTGGCTGACATGGAGGACTACGCAACCCTCGACGGGGACGAGGCGGCGATCGCGGCGGCGCGGCAGGTCATCGAGCAGGCCAAGGGTGCGGTGATGCTGGTCTACGGGGTGCGGGCGGAGGAGGCGTTCACGATTCTGCGCGCCGCCTCCCAGGCCACCAACGTCAAGGCGCGCGAGGTGGCGGCGATGGTGGTCGAGCATCTGCCGCGGATGGGAGCCCCGAGCGATCTGGCGGCGCTGCGCGTCTCGCTGGACCGCGTCCTGTTCGGCCCGAACGGACACGGCGCGCCCGGCCGGGGACGCCCCCGCGACGGGAAGGATCGACGCGCGCGCTGACACCGCCGGAAATTTTTCGCGATCGGAGGGTTTGGCGGGCGGAAACCCTGGCTACCCGGGCTCTCACCGGAAGTCGTCCCCGAACCTGAGGCCACTCATGAACGGAAATCCGCCAACGACATCCCGATCGCCGCAGCGTGGCGGCGACTCCTACGACAACATCGAGCCGTGGCTGGACAAACTCGCCGCCCTCGCGCCGGACGATCCGCACCGCGGGGCGCTGCGCGAACACATCATCGGCCTGTGCCTGCCGTTGGCCGAACACATCGCGCGCCGGTTCACCGGGCGCGGCGTCGACTACGACGACCTGCACCAGATCGCGAGCCTCGGGTTGGTCGCCGCCGTCGACCGGTTCGACCCCGCTCGCGGATCGAGTTTCCTCGGGTTCGCGGTGCCGACCATGATGGGCGAGGTCCGTCGCCATTTCCGCGACCAGACCTGGAGTGTGCGGGTGCCGCGACGCACCAAGGAGGTGCATGCGCTGGTCGCGCCCGCCGTCGAGGAGTTGGGCCAGCGGTTGGGCCGGTCGCCGCGACCCGGCGAGATCGCCGCCGAACTGGGCATCGACCAGGCCGAGGTCGCCCAGGCGCTGGTCGCCGCGAACTGCTATCGCGCGGATTCGCTGGACGCGGGCACCGAGGACGGGGAGTCGGCGGCCGCGCCGATCTCGGCGCGCCTGGGCGCGGACGAACGCTGCTACGGCCTGCTCGAGGACGCGATGGCGGTCCGACCGCTGCTGGCCGCGCTGCCCGAGCGGGAACGGCAGGTGCTGGTGTGGCGGTTCTTCGACAACCTGTCGCAGGCCGCCATCGCCGAACGCCTCGGGCATTCCCAGATGTACGTCTCACGGATGCTGGCGCGCATCCTGGACTCGCTGCGCCGCGAACTAGCCGTGACAGCGGAGGCCGACTGAGGCGGCGCGACGGCGGACGCTGACCGAGTCGACCGCAGACGCCGGCCGGGCCGAGCACGGACGCCGGCCGGGCCGTCGGAGGCCGCGCCCAGGACGACCGGAGTGTCGGATAGTCCGAGAGTCGGCCACCGGCCGGGCAAAACAGCAACGGTCCGGAGCCGGAAAGCTTCGGACCGTCGCTATTTCGGGCTGGGCGCTGACGGCGCAGCGCGTCCGAGGGTCAGCGCACCGCGCCGCGGCGACCGGTGACCAACCGGACCAGGAACAGCAGGATGACCGCGCCGCCGAGGCAGGTGAAGAAGCTGAACCAGAGGCCGCCGCCTTCGACGTCGACGCCGAACAGTTTCAGCAGGAAGCCGCCGAGCAGGCCGCCGATGACGCCCACCACGATGTTGAGCAGGATGCCCTGCTGAGCGTCCGTTTTCATGATCTTGCTGGCGATCCATCCGGCCAAGCCGCCGATGATGATCCAACCGATGATTCCGAGACCGAGCATCATCTTCTCCGATTCGTTCGAGATGCCGCGTCCGCGCCGCGAGGTGCCGCGCGCACGGCCACGGCATACCCCCGCCGGCCGAGCCGAACCACATTCCGCGCGCAGGCCGATTGGTTCGTTTCGTGACGAATGGGGTAGTCCGCTGCCGGGCGGCAGTGCCGCCGTGAGACGCGGTCGCGCGGGCGGGTCACCGCCGCCGATCGCGCGTTCGGGTCGACAACGGCGTCGGCTCGGACGGCCGAGGGCCGCCGTCGCCGCAGTGACGGCGGCCCGTCGCCTTCCTCCCCGGGTTCCTGGTCCGCCCTGCCGGACGGTCTCTCCCGGCTCCGGCAGGGCGAACTGTGGCGAGCGGCCACCGCCCCGAGCAGGGTGAGCGGCGCCGGATCGCCCGAGCGGGTACGGAGGGCAGTCCCACCCGCTCCCTGTTCCGACTACCCGCCGTTTGTGCGTTCAACCAGCGATTTCGCTGAAAAGCGACCCGATGGGAACGACTCGGCAACGGTTTACGACGGGGCCGCCGGAATCGCGGTCGGTGTCCGTTCCACGGTGACGCCGCGGGCGGCGGCGAGGCGGGCGAAGGTGACCGCGTCGCGGAGGGCGGCGCCGCCGGGATCGTTGTTGAAATAGACGAAAACGTCCTCGGTGGACCAGGTCTCGCGTAGGCGGTCGACCCAGGAGCGCAGCGCGGTGGACCCGTAGCGCGGCCAAGGCCGCGCGCGTCCGTGGTGCAGGCGCAGGTAGCCCCAGTCCGCCGTGCGCCACAGCGGGGTGACCGGGCGTGATCCGGCGTCGGCCCAGCACAGGCTCGCGCCGTGCCGCTCGAGGACCGCGCGTACGCGGGGAATCCACCAGGTGTCGTGCCGGGGTTCGACGGCCACCCGGATCTCGCGGGGGAAACAGCGCAGGCAGCGGTCGAGCAGGTCGGGGTCGGCGGGCAGGGTCGGCGGGAGTTGCAGCAGGATCGGTCCCAGCTTCGCGCCGAGGTTCCCGGCGTGCTCGAGCAGTCGCCGCACCGGTTCCTCGGGTTCGCGCAACCGCTTGACGTGGGTGAGGAATCGACTGGCCTTGACCGCGATCCGGAAGTCCGGCGGCGTCCGCTCGCGCCATCCGGCGAAGGTCTCGGGGCTGGGCAGACGATAGAAGGCGTTGTTGATCTCGACGGTGGCGAACCGCTCGGCGTAGTGCTCGAGCCACGACCGTTGGGCCAGGCCGGGCGGATACAGGACGCCGCGCCAGTCCCGGTACTGCCAACCGGAGGTGCCGACGAAGAAGGTCATCGTCGCGAACGGCGCTGTCCCGGAACACTATACGGCGTCATCGGGGGACCGTCCTGTTCGCGTCGGCGGGTCGCCTTTCCCGTGTCCCGCCCGGCCGGCGCAGAGAGGGGGGCGCCGACCGGGGCGGGGTTCGACGCCAACCTGGGAAGCGTCGAACATCTACACGGTGGGAGCGATCGGCACTCGCTCCCACTACCGGCCCTACCCCGCCCCGGGACGCTGAATCATCCGGGGGGGAGATCGGAAGCCGACAGCGGGCGGGTCGTGCACGGCCGGCCGAGGGCCCGGCCGCGCACCTGCCGACCTCAGAGGCAGACGCTGATGCTGAACGGTCCGATCGGGACGTTCAGGCACACGGCGACCGAGCCGACCGCGGTGGCGGAGGGCACGGTGGTGGCGGGCGCGGCCGAGGCGGCCGGCGCGGCGATGGCTCCCAGCGACAGCGCGATGGCGGCGGCCGCGGAGATCTTGGTGGTCTTGGTGAACATAGGGGACACCTCGGGTGAACGGAGTGGCGACTTTTCGGACCGGGTCGGTCCGACTGACATCATGCGCCGCGCCCCCGATACAGGGCAAGAGTCCGTCCTGCCCCGAATCCTTCGCGTGACCGGTCGGTGTGATCGGCCGAGACGATGGTTCCGCGGCGGATCATCCGCTGTCGAACGGCTTGCTAGGCTCGGGGATATGACCGTCCCGCGCGTCGTCGAGCCGGACCTGTCGTTCCTGCTCGACCACACCAGCCACGTCCTGCGCACCCGGATGGCGGCGGCGCTCGCCGAGATCGGGCTCACCCCGCGCATGCAGTGCGTGCTGTTGCACGCCATCGGGCAGGAGCGCACCCAGGCGCAGTTGGCGGAGATCCGCGGCATCGACAAGACGACCATGGTCGCCACCGTCGACGCGCTGGAGAAGGCGGGATTCGCGCGGCGGGTGCCGTCGAGCACCGATCGGCGGGCCCGGATCATCGTCGTCACCGAGGCGGGCGCGGAGATCGCCCGGCGCGGGCAGGAGATCGCCGACGGCGTGCACGCGGCGGCGTTGAATTCGCTGCCCGCCGCGGACCGCGACGTCCTGGTGCGGGCGATGGAGCGCCTGGCCGCCGAACATCTGGCCGATCCGGTGGAAGCGGCCGGAGTGCGCCGAGCCCGACAGTAGATCGGTAATAGATAGTTCCGTAACAGATTATCTGTTACGGTCTTTTCGTGATCTCCTCTCGCGGCGCCGCGCTGGCGGTACTCGCCACCGGCATGCTGATGACCATCCTCGACGGCAGCATCGTCACCGTCGCCATGCCCGCCATGCAGGCCGACCTCGGACTCTCCGCGGCGGGGCTGACCTGGGTCGTCAATGCCTACCTGATCGCCTTCGGCAGTCTGCTGCTGCTCTCCGGCCGCCTGGGCGACCTGCTCGGCCGCCGCCGGGTGCTGCTCGCGGGCACGGGCGTCTTCGTCGCGGCCTCGGTGCTGGCCGGCCTCGCCACCGACCCGTCGGTCCTCATCGCGGCCCGCTTCCTCCAAGGCGTCGGCAGCGCCATGTCCGGCGCGGTCTCCCTCGGCATCGTGGTGACGCTGTTCCCCCGACCCGACGAGCGCGCGAAAGCCTTCGGCGTCTTCGCCTTCACCGGGGCCGCGGGGGCGTCGCTGGGGCAGGTCCTCGGCGGCGTGCTGACCGACGCGCTGAGCTGGCACTGGATCTTCCTGATCAACGTGCCGATCGGTGTGGCCGCCTTGGCGCTGACCGTCGTCTTCGTCCCCGCCGACGCGGGTCTGGGGTGGCGTGCGGGTGCCGACCTGCTCGGTGCGGGCCTGGTGACGGTCGGGTTGATGGCGCTGATCGCGGCGGTGGTGGAACCGGAGGTGCGGTGGAGCGGCGCGGTCGCGGCCGTCGTCCTGCTGGGCGGTTTCCTGCTCCGGCAGGCCAAGGCCCGCACCCCGCTGATGCCGCTGCGCCTGTTGCGCTCGCGTCAGGTCGCGGGGGCGAACGCCCTGCAGATCCTGATGATCGGCGCGATGTTCTCCTTCCAGATCCTCATCGCCCTCTATATGCAGAGCGTCCTGCGTTATTCGGCGCTCGAGACCGGACTGGCGATGCTGCCCGCCGCGCTGGCCATCGCCGTCATCTCGCTGGTGGTCTCGGCGCGCGTGATCGCCCGGGTGGGCGAACGTCTGACGCTGATGATCGGCCTGGCCGCGCTCACCCTGGCCCTCGGACTGCTGACCGGGCTGCCGGTGCACGCCGACTACGTCACCGATCTGCTGCCGGTGATGCTGCTGGTCGCCGGCGGCGGACTCGCCCTGCCCGCGCTGACCGGACTCGGAATGTCCGGCGCGGGCCCCGCCGACGCGGGGTTGGCCTCGGGGCTGTTCAACACCACCCAGCAGTTGGGCATGGCCCTGGGCGTGGCGGTCCTGTCCACGCTGGCCGCGCAGCGCAGCGCCGCGCGGGTCGCGGCGGGCGTCGCCGA
The DNA here is from genome assembly GCF_000308695.1 of Nocardia takedensis NBRC 100417. Lineage (GTDB taxonomy): Bacteria > Actinomycetota > Actinomycetes > Mycobacteriales > Mycobacteriaceae > Nocardia > Nocardia takedensis. The sequence continues at coordinate 131,007 of NZ_BAGG01000266.1, forward strand.
ATCCGAGGCGCTGACCTCCGGATACCGCCTCGCCTTCGCGGTCGGGGCCGGGCTGCTGTTGGTCTCGATCGGCATCGCCGCGGTGATCCTGCGCAATCCGACGCCCGTCGAGGGTCGGGGCGTGGCGGCGCCGGTCGGCTGACTCGACCCTGATTACGAACGGCCCGCGCGGGAACGTCCCTACCGGACATTCTCTCCGGGTTACCCGACAGCCGGGCGAGATCGCCGACCGCCCAGATCCGCGACGACGGGAGTCGACCCGCATGAGAACAGCCCACACCGACCGCCGGACCGCTCGCGCCCCGCGGAGGTGGGGAATCGCCTGCGCCGCCGCGCTCGTGCTGGTCACCGCTCTGGCGGGCTGCGGTGGGGACGAACCGCCCTCGGCGCGGAAGTTCTACGACCAGAAGGTGGATTTCGGTCCCTGCGCGGGTTACGCCACCACCCAGATCGACGAACGGGCCTTCGCCAGTGATCCGGCCTTCGAGTGCGCGCGCTTGGAAGTGCCGCTCGACTACGCCGATCCCGGCGGCCGCACCGGAACCGTCGCGCTGTTGCGGTCCCCTGCGCGCGGCGAGCGGATCGGGTCGCTGCTGCTCAATCCCGGCGGACCGGGCGGTCCCGGCATGAGCATGGCCGCGGTCGGGGCGAAGACCTGGGCGAACAGTCCGATCACCGAACATTTCGACCTGATCGGTTTCGATCCGCGCGGGGTCGGGGCCTCCACCCCGGCCATCGACTGTTTCACCGACGCCGAGATCGACGCGGGCGCGTCGAAGACCTCGATCACCGTCGGCGACGGCTCGTGGACCGACCGGGACACCCGCGCTTTGGTGGAACGGTGCGCGCGCGGGTCGGGCGGCCTCGACGTGCTCGCGAGCGTCGGCACCCGCGACGCGGTGCGCGACATGGACGTGCTGCGGGCGGTGCTCGGTGACGAGAAGCTGAACTTCCTCGGCCAGAGTTACGGCACCCGCCTCGGCGCGGTGTACGCCGAGACCTTCCCGGACAAGGTGCGGGCGATGGTTCTCGACGGCGCGATCGATCCGCGGGTGGGCACGGTGCAGCGGCGAGTCGACCAGTTCACCGCGTTCCAGAGGGCTTTCGACGAGATGGCCGCCGATTGCGCGACCCGCCCGGACTGCCCGCTCGGCCCGGATCCGGCGCGGGCCACCGAGGTCTTCCTCGGCATCGCCCGCCCGCTGACCGATCGGCCGATCGTGCTCGCCGACGGGCGGCGCGTCGATTTCGACGCCGTGTACGGCGCGGTGACGGCGGGACTCTACGATTCGACCGCGTGGCCCGCGATCACGCGCGGACTCACCGAGATCGGCCAGGGCCGGGCCGACACCCTCACGGCGCTGGGCGACGCGTTCGGCGGACGGGACGCCGCGGGGCGCTACAGCAATTTCAACGAGGCGCTGTTCGCGATCAACTGCATGGACGAGCAACGCCGCACTCCGGCCGAGGAGGTCGCGCTCAAACAGCGCATCCAGGAGGTCGCGCCGTACACCGATGCCGGTCGCGGGCCCGAGGGCGCGCGCGACGGGTGCGAGGCGTGGCCCGCCGCGCCGACCCTCGGCAGCCCCTACGCGGTCGGGGTGACGAATCTCGCTCCCACGCTGACGATCTCGATCACCGGTGATCCCTCGACGCCCTTCGACGGCGGCGTCTCGCTCGCGCGCGAACTCGGCGGCGGACTGCTCGCGGTCGAGGGGGAGCAGCACACGATCGCGCTCTCGGGCGCCAGCGCGTGCGTGAACGACGCCGTCGCGGCGTACTTGGTGCACGGGACGACCCCGTCCGCGGACGCGCGGTGTGTGCTGTGAGTCAGGTCTCCAGGTAGGCGACGATTCCGCCGACGAGCGCTTCCAGGGCGTCGTCCAGATCGCCGTAGGTGCCCAGCGTGCGTTCGGAGGTGATGCCGCGCATCGCGGCCGGGATCAGGGCGGCGACCCGGCGGACCCGGTCGGGGTCCAGGCGCAGATCCGCGAACGCGCGCTGACAGGCCATGTCCCAGTTGGGTTTCCACGACGCCAACTCGGCGGCGGTGAGCGGGTAGTCGCGCTCGAGTTCGGCGTGGTCGCGGGGCAGGGCGGCGCGCAGGGTCTCGATGGCCAGCGATTCGGGGCGGCGCAGCCCCTCCGCCATGGCGCCGATCAGGGCGGCGACCCGTTCGCGCAGTGTGCCGTCCGGTTCCAGCCCCGCCGGTAGGTCGCCGCGCTTGTCGGCGGTGTGGCGCAGGACCGCTGCCCACAGGCCGTCGATATCGCCGAACTGATATTTGACGACGCCCCAGGTCGCGCCGATGTCGCGGGCGATGCGGTTGCCGGAGACCGCCGCGGGATCGCCGGTGGCCAGCGAGGTGATCGCCGCCTCCAGCATGCTCTCGCGCGACTGTATGCCGCGCTTGTTCGCGCGTCGTCCGCCTACCGCCACATCCGTCACGACGGTCGATCATACCGCTGCCGACCAGCGCGATCCAGTTTCAACTAACCCTCTTGTATTCTTTCAAAGAGGGTTCTACTCTCGTGGTCGTCGCGCATCACCCCGGGAGGATCGAGATGGCGAAACCACCCCTGTCCATGGAGCCGACCGGCTGGTTCCAGGTGGCTTGGTGCGCCGAGATAGCGGTCGGCGCCGTGCACACGATGAAGTACTTCGGCCGCGAGATGGTCGCCTGGCGGTCGGCCTCCGGCGCGCTCGCGGTCTTCGACGCCTACTGCGAACATCTCGGCGCGCACCTCGGCTACGGCGGTCACGTCGAAGGCGAGAACCTGGTGTGCCCGTTCCACGGCTGGGAATGGAGTCGCGAAGGGCGCAACGTGTGCATCCCCTACGAGAGTCATCCCAACAAGGGCCGCCGGATGCGCAGCTACCCGGTCGTGGAACGCAACGAAGCGGTCTGGATCTGGCACGACATCGACGGTCGCGCACCGTATTTCGAGGTGCCGGACATGTTCGAGGCATTCGGCGACGGCCGGACCGCCGCCGACTACTACCCGCCCGTGCCCGCCGCCACCCTGTTCCGGCAGGGCCTGGAACTGCACCCGCAGTACGTCATGGAGAACGGCGTCGACTTCGCGCACTTCAAATTCGTGCACAAGACCCCGTTCATCCCCGAATTCACCCGCCACGACTTCGCCGGGCCGGTCTCCTACGTCGACTTCACCATCGCCTTCGACGACTCGGTGCCCGAGGACCAGGTCAGCAGCGGCGTCGAATCGATCAACGCCGGGCTCGGATGCTCGATCACCAAGAGTTGGGGGATGGTCGACAACCGCACCATGCCCGCCGTCACGCCTGTCGACGACCGCACCAGCGACGTCCGGTTCACCGTGTGGATCGGCCGCCGCCCCGGCGACGACAGTCCGGAGATCAACCGCTACGGCAAGACGATGGCCGATTTCGTCATCGAGCAGTTCGCGGCCGACGTCCACATCTGGTCGCATCAGCGCTACTCCGATCCGCCCGCGTTGTCGCGCAAGGAATTCGAGGGATTCCGCGCGTTGCGTGCCTGGGCCGCGCAGTTCTATCCCGACGGCGGACCCGCGGGCGTCGACCCCGAGCGACCGCACAGCGGCGCGATCCTCCCCGCACCGAACGGCACGCGGGCCTGAGCCCGCCTCCCACCCCTACCGGCAGAAAGGCCGCCTCGATGAGCACCTCCGAACGTATCCGGGTCTTCCAGGTCGCGACCGGCAATCTCGGCACCGAGATGATCGGGCGCATCCGCGAACATCCCGACCTCGAGTTGGTCGGCCTGCACTGCTACACCCCGGACAAGATCGGCCGGGACGCGGGCGAGATCGTCGGCATCGACCCCGTCGGGGTGCGCGCGACCGGCACCGTCGAGGAGATCATCGCCGCGCGACCCGACGTCCTGACCTTCCACGGCGTGTTCCCCGACGAGGATCTCTACGAGCAGGTGCTAGAGGCCGGCATCGACGTGGTGACCACCGCGGACTGGATCACCGGCTACCATCGCGACACCAATCACCCGCATCCCTCGGGCCGCAAGGTCAGCGATGTCATCCGGGCCGCCTGCGAACGCGGCGGGTCCACCTTCTACGGCACCGGCATGAACCCGGGTCTGGCCCAGATCCTCGGCATCGTGCACACCGCCGACGTCGCCGAGATCGAGAACATCACCGTCACCGAATCGGTCGACGTGTCCTGTCACCATTCGGTGGACACCTGGAAGGCGGTCGGCTACGGCCGCCCGGTGGACGACCCCACCATCCCCGACTCGCTGCACAAGTACACGGCGGTGTTCGCCGACTCGGTGTATCTGATGGCCGACGCCTTCGATCTGACGCTGGACGAGGTCACCTTCAGCTACGAACTCGGCGCCTGCACCAAGGATGTCGACCTCGGCTGGTACTTCCTGCCGAAGGGCTCGCTGGGCGCGAACTACATCAAGTACCAGGGCTTGGTGGACGGCGTGCCGCGGGTGGAATCGCACCTCGAGTGGCAGATGACCCCGCACACCGACCCGTCCTGGGAGATCAAGGGCTGCTATATCACCCAGGTCACCGGCGATCCCAACATCTACAGCAAGCACATGATCTTCCCGCGCAAGGGTTTCGACCTGTCCAACCCCGAGAACTTCGCCTCGATCGGCATGACCGTCACCGGGTTGCCCGCGCTGAATTCGATCAAGTCCGTGGTGGCCGCCCCGCCCGGAATCGTCACCAGCGCCGACCTTCCGCTGCGCGCGTTCGCCGGGCGCTTCAAGCTCTGAACCCGATTCGGCGCGGCTCGAGCGCAACCCTGACGCGCCGGGCCGCAGGCGACTACTGCTGACTCCATGGGTGTGGCACGGCGGTTCCGGGAGTTCGTGGAGCGGGAGGTGCGGGACTACGCACCCGTATACCGAGGGTGGGCACTGGCTCTGGCCGACGACCCGGCGGCGGTGGCCTTGGTCGAGGCGCTGCCGCCGGACAAGCGGCAGCCGAATCTGGTGCTGGCGGCCGCGCGGTTCCACGGGGCCGACGGCGTCGCGGCCGCGGATTTCCCGACGTGGCTGCGGGCGAACTGGGCGGCGGTGCGCGAGACCGTGTCGCGGCGGCGCACCCAGACCAACGAGGCGGGCCGGGCGGCGGTGCTGGTGCCGGCGTTCGGTCTGTTCCCGGGACCGTTGACACTGATCGAGGTCGGCGCGTCGGCGGGCTTGTGCCTGTACCCGGATCGGTTCGGTTACCGCTACGCCCGCGGTCATCGGCTCGATCCCGCGGACGGTCCGTCCGAGGTGCTGCTCGAGTGCGCGGACACGGGACCGGTGCCGCATCCCGCTCGGCTGCCGTCGGTGGCGCACCGCGCGGGCGTGGACCTCGCACCCCTGGACCCGGCGGACCCCGAGGACCGCCGCTGGTTGGAAACCTTGGTGTGGCCCGGCCAGACCGCCCGCCTCGACCGGTTGCGCGGCGCGCTGGACATCGCGGCACGAGACCCGGCCACGGTGCTCGCCGGCGATCTGAACACCCTGGTGGCGGACCTGGTCCACGCCGCACCGGCCGACACCACCGTCGTGGTGTTCCACAGCGCCGTCCTCGGCTATCTGACGCCGCCGGAGCGGGAACGCTTCCGCCGCACCGTCTCCGAGCTGCCGTGCCACTGGATCGCCAACGAGGCGCCCGCCGTCTTTCCCGAATTCCTCGGAAACCTCCCCGGTTCCGCGACCGCCCCCGCCACCGACTTCCTGCTCACCGTCGATGGAACCCCGCTCGCCCGCACCGGCCCGCACGGGCAGAGCCTGCACTGGTTCGACCGGTCCAGCGGCCGCGACGCTCTCTCGTCACCGTGACGAAACTCCCGGTGGGGGTAGGTGGCCGCCGGATGTGGTGGCGGGTCCGCGAGTTCGCCGCGCGACGGTGTGCACGGAAAGGTGGCCTGGCCGATCAGACGCGGGGCGAATGCCGAGTAACGACGTTCCTCGGGGCCGGTGGCGGGTAGGCTGACCGCCACCTGTCCGTTCCACCCGGGATTCCATGACTGCTTCCTCCATCGATCCGGCCGCGGATGTGTGGCTGCGTCGTCTCGTGACCGAATTGCTGGAGCCGCGGCGGCAGGAGGAGTTGGTGCGGCGGGCCTTCGAGCAGATCAGCCGAGACGTCCCCGAATTGACCACGCCCGCGTTGAGTCGCGGTCTCGACCGCGCGCTGGTCGCGATGAGTCGTTCGCTGCTGGCGAGTCTGGTGGGCGGGGTGAGTGCGGCCGACCTGCCCGACGAGGCGTTCGACCTGGTCGAGGATCTCGTGCGCAACGACCTGGATCTGCGGGTGCTGCTGCGGATGTGCCGCTCGGGCCAGCACGCGACGGTGCTCGCGTTGACCGAACAGGTCACCATGTCGGCGCTGAGCGAACCGATCTCGCAGCAGGTGATGATGCATCTGGTCGGCCACACCACCGATTGGGCGGGCACCGCGGCCGAGGCGTTGAGCACCGCGTTCCAACGTGAACGGGCCGTCGATCCGGCGGAGGCGACCGCGCGGCGACGGGAAGTGGTGCGGGCCGTGCTGGCCGGCGGTCAGGTCGACGTGGCGGGCGCGCAGGCCCGCCTCGGGTACCGGCTCGAGATCCCGCACGTCGCGATGGTGCTGTGGACCGACGACCCGGCGGTGGGCGGCCTTCGTGACCTGCGCGCGCTGGCCGACACCGCGGCCGCGCGACTCGGGGCCGCCGAACTGCTGGTCATCCCGTGCGGTGAGCAGACGGTGTGGGCGTGGGCGGGCAGGCCCTCGGGCGAACCGATTCGGGCGGGCGAGGTCGATCCCGGCGGGTTCGGGCTGGCGCTGGGCGGCCGTGACGCCGGTGTGGCCGGATTCCGGCGCAGTCACGCCGAGGCGATCGCCGCCCAGCGGGTCGCGCGACTCGGCGGTGACCGCGGCGGCGTGACGGTGTTCGGAGATATCGAGATCGAACACCTGATCAGCCAGAACACCGCGGCGATGGCGGATTTCGTGCGTCGCGAACTCGGCGCGCTCGCGGGTTCGGATCCGACCGCGGTCCGCCTGCGCGAGACGCTGCGCGGGTATCTGCGCTGCCTGTGCAGCGTGGAATCGACCGCGCGCGCCCTGGACGTGCACCGCAACACCGTCCGCTACCGGGTGGACCGGATCGAGGAACTGCTCGGCCATTCGGTGGAGAGTCGCAGACTAGAACTGGAACTGGCGCTGCGCGGGGTCGTCCTGCTGGCCGCCGACACCGCCGGATGAGGCGGTGTCGGCGGTGCGCTCAGCCCCGCAGGCGACGGCCGCCGCGCGCGGACCCGGCGCGCATCGCCCGCTCGACCACGCCGAAACGCTTGAGCGAGTAGGGGAACCAGAGCAGTTCCTTCTTCATCGTCGGCATCGACGGCGCGGTGATCGCCTTGCGGCGGCAGTACTTGCGCACCCCTTCGGCTCCACCCCAACGGTATCCGGTGCCCGACTGTCCCCAACCGCCGTGCGGGAGGGTCGGGTTGAACAGGTTGATGACCGAGTCGTTGATGTTGACCGCGCCCGCGTCGAGCAGACGCGCGATCCGTCGACCGCGCCGACCGCTCGCGGTCCACACCGAGGCCGACAGCCCGAAGGGGGAGTCGTTGGCCAGGCGGATCGCCTCGTTCTCGTCGGAGACCTTGATCACCGGGATGGTCGGGCCGAAGGTCTCCTCGGTGATGCAGGACATGGTGTGGTCGACGTCGACGAGCACGGTCGGCTCGAAGAAGGTGCCGACCCCGGTGGGCTTGCCGCCGGTGAGGGCGCGCGCGCCCGCGGCGACGGCATCGTCGACGTGCCTGCGCACGATGTCGAGCTGTTGCTGGTTGGCCAGCGCGCCGAGGTCGAACTCGCCGTCGCGGCCGTCGTATCCCTGACGCAGCGCGCTCACGATGGCGACGAGTTTGTCGAGGAAGGCGTCGTAGACCGCGGCCTCGACGTAGACGCGCTCGATGGACACGCACAGCTGACCGGCGTTGACCAGCGCGCCGTAGGCGATGCCGTTGGCGGCGCGGTCGAGGTCGGCGTCGGCGAGCACGATGGCCGGGTCCTTGCCGCCCATCTCCAGGCTGTAGGGGATCATCCGTTCGGTGGCGGCGACCGCGACCCGCTTGCCGGTCGGCGTCGATCCGGTGAACTGGATGTAGTCGGCCGCGCCGACCAGGGCCGCGCCGGTTTCCCCGAGTCCGGTGACCACCTCGAACACCGGCGGTGCGCCGATCTCGGCCCACCCGCGGGCCAGCACCAGCGGGGTGAGCGGGGTGACCTCGGAGGGTTTGAGGACCACGCCCGCGCCCGCCATCAGCGCCGGGACGAGGTCCGCGATCGGCATGGCCAGCGGGAAGTTCCACGGCGTGATGATGCCGACCACCTGGTAGGGCTGGTAGACGGTGCTGAGCCGCTTGACGCGCATCATCGGCGAATGCGGCGCGACGCGCTGTTCGGCGAGGAACTTCGGGGCCTTGCGCGCCCAGTAGCCGATCATCTCGACGGTGAAGGCGATCTCGACGCGGGCGTCGACGCGCGGTTTCGCGGATTCGGACTGGATGCTGTCGGCGAGTTCCTCGGCGTGGTCGATCACCCAGTCCTGCAAGCGCAGCAGCCAGCGCCGCCGCGCGCGGGGCCCGATCGCCTCCCACTCCGACTGCGCGCGCCGCACCCGGTCGACGGCGAGTTCGACCTCGTGCGCCGAGGCGATCGGCGGAGTGCCCGCGACGGCTCCGGTGGCGGGGTTGCGCACCTCGATGCGGTCGGCGGTCTGCGCTTCGGTCATGGGGTCTCCTCCGTGGGCGTCGCGCGCGTCGTCGCGCGGCGACTCTTGCGCCCGATGGTGGCAGCGCGGGGCGGCGGCGCGCTCGGACGAACCGCACAGCGCGGCGGGCGGGTATTTGTGCGGGTGCTCCAAGTGAACGGACCGTCGCGTCCGGCGGGGATTCGCGGCGATCCCGTCGATTCGCGAATCACGTTGTGCGTGAATCGTTTTCGCGCCGAATCGGGTGGTTTCCGATGCCCTGTGACCCGCCGCACTGTTCGCGTAGGCGAACTATCAGCGCCGCCGGTTCTCGCGCGCGGCGGGCGCGATTGTTGTACGTTATCGCTGATTCCACAATGATGTTGCCGGCCGATCCGGTCACACGGACGGCGACGAGGTAGTCTCACGTCTGCGGTCTCTCCGCCGTGTCGTGGGTGAAACTTGCTGATCACGTCGAGTAGGCCAGGATTTGTGCCGGGTCGGAGCGTGGGATCGCCGGAAGTCTGACAAGGGGACTGAAAACTTCCGCCAGGAGACTTCCGAAGCGCTAAGTTACTGACTATTCTTGTCATGTGACCAACAGGCCGGCCGTGTCACGAGTCACCCGGCCGCCGGTGGTACTGGACTCGATGAGGAGTGACGGCAACATGAACGGATTCAGCAGGCGTGACGCGCTGCGGGCAGGCAGCGTCCTGGGCGCGGCGGGCGCACTCGCCGCGGTGACCCCGGCGCGGGCGGAACCCTGGACCTGGTCCCCGCAGGGATCGGTCGCCGGTTCCGGCGACGGCTACGACCCTTTGACGGTGTGGGACCCCGAGGCCGACGATGTGATCGCCTCGGTCATCGACCGCGGCGAGGCCCCCGCGGTCAACGACTTGTTGCGCGGCTGGACCAAGAACGGGCAGCCGCTGCCCGCCGGTCTGCCCAACGACCTGCGCGACTTCATGGAGTACGCCCGTCAGCTTCCCGAGTGGACCGACCAGGGCAAGCTCAACACGGCCGTGGAATTCAACAAGAAGCGCGGCCTGTACCTGGGCGTGCTCTACGGCCTGGCCAGCGGCATGATGAGCAACGTCATCCCGAAGGAAGCCAAGGCGGTCTACTACTCCAAGGGCGGCCAGGACCTCAAGGACCGCATCGCCAAGACCGCCAAGCTCGGCTACGACATCGGCGCCAACAACGCCTACGGCCCCGGCGGCGAAATGGTCGTGACCTGCGTCAAGACCCGCATGGCGCACGCGGGCGTACGGCACCTGCTCCCGCAGTCCCCGCACTGGACGGCCTCGGCCGAGGAGCAGATCCCGATCAGCCAGAACGACATCATGGTGACCTGGCACAGCCTGCCGACCACCGTGATGCGGCACCTGACCGCGTGGAAGGTCCCGATCCCGGCGCACGAGTCGGAGGCATTCCTGCACTCGTGGCAGGTGGCCGCGCACATGCTCGGCGTCAAGGACGAGTACATCCCGAACTCCTGGGAGGAGTCCAACTCCCAGGCTTCGCAGGTGCTCGACCCGATCCTGCAGGCGACCCCCGAGGGCATCGCCCTGGCCGACCGGTTGCTGCGCCTGGGCGTGAACCTGGACCTGGCGATCCTGACCAAGCCGATCCTCGGGTCGTTCACCCGCTTCCTGCTCGGTGACAAGATCGCGGACGATCTGCACATCGGCCGTGAGGTCCTGTGGGATCCGATGCTGCGGCTGTCGTGGGGCCCGTTCATCGCCGTGCGCGAGGGACTGCTCCCGATCGTTCCGCTGGCGCCCGACGCCTACTGGCTCTTCGACGAGTTCCTGCGGCAGTTCGCGCTGGTCTACCTGTCCCAGTTCGACCTTCCGCTCAACATCCAGATCCCCACGATGAACCGGAACATGAGCGTTCCGCCGAAGTAGTCGCCTCCGGCCGCGGCGGGCATCCATCCACGGATCGGGACCCGCCGCGCCGGGAACACCGCCGCGGGCCGGGACACGGAATCGACCGTGTCCTAGTTCTCGGCGGATTCGCGCTGTTCGGCGGCCCGTCCGGTGGCCACGAACACGATCCGATGCCCGACCTGCACCGCGTGGTCGGCGAAGCGCTCGTAGTAGCGGCCGATCAGCGTCAGATCGACGGCGGCGACGACCCCGTCGGCCCAGTCCTCGGCCAGGATGCGCGCCAGCAGCGTCTCGTGCAGGTCGTCCATGACGTCGTCGGCGACGTCGAGTCCGGCGGCGGTCTCGGGATCCTCGCTGGTCATCGCCTCGATCGCACCGTCGGCCAATTCCACCGCCACCGCGGCCATCCGCGTCACCAGCGGGCGCACCGAGGCGGGCACGACCGGCGCGGGATGGCGCAATCGCGCGATCTCGGCGAGATGCTGGGCCAGCGCGCCCATGCGCGAGAGGTCCGAGACCAGCTGGATGGTGGTCACGACCTGACGCAACTCCCCGGCGACCGGCGCCTGCAACGCCAGCAGCGTCATCGCCGCCGTCTCGCAGTTCTCGCGGTCGGCCTCGAACCCCTCGCACAGATCGAGGGCGCGTTCGGCCTCGTCGAGGTCGGTGTCCAGCAGTGCGCGTCCCGCGTGCTCGACCGCGTCACGACCCCGGCGGCCCATCGCCCGCAGCACGGCGCCGAGCTCGTCGAGACTGTGACGGTAGCTGGTGCGCATCGTTCGATTCTGCCTGTTCGCCCCCCGATCCCGCACAGCGGGCACGCCCGCCCGGTGAGTTCGTGACGTGCGTCTCCGCGATCCGGTTGCCGGCGGGAGCGAGGACCGGCGTCAGCGGCCGTGCGTGGGCAGTCCGCGGTGCGCGCGCAGGGCGGTGGCGTGATCGCGGAGCTTTCCGGGCAGTTCGGTGAGGTCGAGGTCGGGGTGGTGGTAGGTCAGGATGCGGGCATCGGCGCTGACCTCGAGGTGGTACCGGATGCGGGCGGCGGGGTCGACCCGCAGCATCATCCGGGCCGACGGGTCGATGCGCACACGCAGCGCCAGTTCGTCCAGAGCGGCGGCGATCTGTGCCTGCGTTCCGTGCAGACGCGGATTCCACCACAGGCCGTGAGTGCCCGGCCACGCGAGTTCCACCCGGCAGCTCAGCTGTCCGGCCGGACCGATTTCCGGAAATCGACGCATCCGACGATTCTCACCCGCCGCCGGCGACCATCGGGTCCGCGTCGTCGCGCACCCGCACCGTCGGCGTGTCGAACGTGGTCGGCGTCGCGTGTCCGGCGTTCGCGCGCAGCGCGGCCATCTCCGCGCGCAACGCTCGGACCTCCGCGACCAGCGCGCCGATCTCCCGGTCGGTGTTCTCCACGTTCGCCTCGACCGTCTTCAGCTGATCGAGCACCCAACTCGTGGTGGTGCCGATCGCGAAACTGATCAGGCCGATGCCGAAGGTCATCAGGATCAGCGAGATCAGCCTGCCCTCGGTCGTGACCGGATAGACGTCGCCGTAGCCGACGGTGGTGACCGAGACGACGGCCCACCACAGCGCGTCGCCGAACCCGGTGATCTTGGTGTCGGGCGCGTCGTGTTCGGCGTCGAAGAACGCCAGACTGCACAGCAGCAGGACCAGCACCGAACCGGAGCCGACGAACACCGACAGGCGCGCGCGGGTGGTGGTGTTGCGGTTGAGCGAACCGAGGACCAGCATCGCCGCGCGCAGCAGTCGCAGCGGACGGAACGGCGGCAGCAGCACGATGAGCAGGTCGATCGGATGGGTGCGCAGGAACCGCCACCGGTCGCCGGACAGGGCCAGGCGCACCGCGAAGTCGACCAGGAACGCCGCCCAGATCGTCACGTCGACGACGGTCAACCAGGTGTCGAGGTGCGGTGAGGCCCCGGTGTCGAGGACCTGCCAGGCGTAGACGCCCAGGAACAGGACCGCCAGCACCATCAGGGGCAGGCTCGTCGCCCGCTCCCAGCGCAGGCGTCGGGAAGTCGCGGGGGAGGTCTCGGACATGGGCTTACCTGCGTCGTTCGGCTGCGGATCGGGTGTCGCCGCAGGTCGGTCCGCTGAGGCTACCGAAGTGTCGCGCGATATCCGACCCGCCGGGGGAGCGGCGAAAATAAGTTACGGATGATTCTTTGTCTGATATGGCGCTGACATGCTCATTGGTGCTGTAAGTTACTAAGTAATCGGTTCGTAGCTGCACTGGGGTTCCCCGCCCGACAGGTGGTTCGCCGATGACCGGGCCGCTTCCGACTCCTCTCGGACGCCCGGGGACCGGGTGCGCGACGTTCGTTTCCGGCGACTCCCGAATGTCGCGCACCCCGGTCCGAAACCCCGCCCGGTGTCGGACCCGATCGGGTGAAGTGGTGCGGCGTGGTGGCGTGGCGCTACCGGTCGGGTTTGCGCCAGACCGAGACGTGGGATTCGCTGTCGCCGGTGAAGGGCGCGCCCGACCAGTCGGCGTGGCGCTGTTCGAGGGTCAGGCCCGCGAGTTCGGCCATCAGATCGCATTCCGAGGGCCACACGTAGCGGAAGTTGCTGTGGCCGTAAGTGATCGATCCGTCCGGGCGATGGTGGTAGTGGTGCGAGGCGCCCTGCTGGGTGGTCATGTCGTAGGTGTCGAACCCGGCGTGGTGCGCGCCGACGTGGAACGGCACCGCGGCTTGACTCGGCGGGAATCGGCGGATGCCGGGCACCCACAGTTCGATGACGAAGCGTCCGCCCGGCGCGAGATGCCGCGCGGCATTGCGGAAGCAGGCGACCTGCTCGGCCTGGGTGCGCAAGTTGCCCAGACCGTTCCATACCAGCAGGACCAGGGAGAACGCGCCCGGCACCGTGCTGGTCGCCATATCGCCCACCACCACCGGGATGTCGGCGCGCTTGGCGCGCAGTCGCTCGGCCATCGGCGCGGACAGTTCGATCCCGCTCACCGCCAGGCCGCGTTCGCGCAACGGGACGGCGACCCGACCCGTCCCGATCGCGAACTTCAGCACCGGTCCCGCGCCCGCGAGGTTCGCCAGACGATCGACCGTGGCGTCCAGTATCTTGGGGGTGGACATGAACGCGGTGTCGCGGTCGTAGCGTTGCGCGGTTTCCTCGTCCCAGACGTCGCTGCTCACCATCAGGGTCACGCTTCCGCATCGACACCCGTGCGCGCCAGTGATTTTCGCGTCGCCGCCGACCGGGCGCAGGACGGCGCGACCGCGACCGCACGCGGTGTGGCAGAGTTGGCCGCGCGTGTGCCGGGGACGGCGCAGGCCGCGCAGTGATCGTTCAGGGCCTGCGGTCGAGGCGCCTCCGGCGGAGGCGGCCCCGCGACCGGGTGTGCGATGACTGGGCGTCGGGCTCCTCGAGATCAGGACCAACGATGATTTCCCGTTCCCGGGCCGGCAGGCCGCTGGTTCGCAGGTTGACCGTGCAGGCGTGGCTGCGACTGGCCCTGGCCTTGATGGTCGCGCTGGTGCTGATCGGCGGCGCCGCGGGCGCGCAGGTGATCAGCCAGACCAGGGATCGCACCGCCGAACTGGTGAACCACGTGCAGCCTTCGGTGGTCGAGGCCTACCGTTTGCAGGCCGCGTTGGTGAACCAGGAGACCGGGGTGCGCGGCTACGCGATCGCGGCCGTGCCGAGTTTCCTCGAACCGTTCGAGAACGGGGTGCGCGAAGAGCAGGGCAGTGCGAACCGGTTGCGCGAACTGCTGATCGACCACCCCGCGCTGACCGCCGACGTGGACGCCGTGCAGGCCGCGGCGCGCCAGTGGCGCGAATCCTATGCCGAACCGCTGATCCGTTCGGCCCGTCCGGGGAACAGCGAAGCGGGCAAGGCCGCCTTCGACCAGGTGCGGACGCGCGTCGCCGAGCAGAACGCGCGGCTCGAGCGGGCGCGCGTCACCGCCCACGAGGACATGACGCGCAGTCGGACGATCCGCAACGGTGTGCTGCTCGGGTCGGTGATCCTGGTCCTGCTCGCCGTGGCGGCGACCTTGGTGATGGCGCGGCGGCACGTCGCTGATCCGTTGCGGCAGTTGGAACATGCCTCCCGGCGCGTCGCGTCGGGGGAGTTCGACCACCACATCCCCGCGCGCGGGCCCTCCGACGTGGCGACGACCGCGGCGGCGGTGGAGCAGATGCGCGAACGGGTGGTCGCGGAACTGGCCTCGGCGCGGTCCACCGAAGCCGAGTTGGCCAGACAGGCCGCCGCGCTGGACGCGCAGGCCATGGAGTTGCGGCGCTCGAATCTCGAACTCGAGCAGTTCGCTTACGTCGCCTCCCACGATCTGCAGGAACCGCTGCGCAAGGTCGCCTCGTTCTGCCAGTTGCTGGAGAAGAGATACGGCGACCGACTCGACGATCGGGGGCGGCAGTACGTCGACTACGCCGTCGACGGGGCCAAACGGATGCAGGTGCTGATCAACGACCTGCTCACCTTCTCGCGGGTCGGCCGCGTCGATTCACCGGCCTCCTCGGCCCCGGTCACCTTGGACGCGGCGTTGGACGCGGCGCTGGGCAATCTGGCGGTGGCGCTGGAGCGTTCCGGCGCGCGGATCGTGCGTCCCGCCGAACTGCCCGCGCTGACCGGGGACGCGACGCTGCTGGTGATGCTGTGGCAGAACCTGCTCGGCAACGCCGTCAAGTTCGCCCATCCCGACCGTGCGCCGGTGATCGTGATCGAGGCCGAGCACACCGGCGAGGACATCCGGGTCACGGTGAGCGACAACGGCATCGGGATCGAGGCGGAGTTCGCGGAGAAGGTGTTCGTGATCTTCCAGCGCCTGCACAACCGGGGAGAGTACGAAGGGACCGGCATCGGTCTGGCGATCTGCCGCAAGATCGTGGATCACCACGGCGGCCGGATCTGGATCGACACCGACCACGTCGAGGGCGCGCGTTTCTGTTTCACGCTTCCCGCGCCGGTCGCCGCGACGGCGTCCTGACTCTTCGTCGCGCGGGTCGACGCGGGATGGGCGGTGCCGAGCGCCCCGTGGACAGTGCGGGGCGCGCCGGAAACGGGCGGACGGCGCTCAGTGCGCTTTCTTGTACGCTTCGACGACGTCGGCGGAGATGCGCCCGCGATTGGAGACGGCGAGATCGTTCTTGCGCGCCCACTCCCGAATCTTCTGGGTGTCCTCCCTTTCGGCGGCGGGCTTGGCCTGGCTCTTGGTCCGCGGCGCCCGGCCGACCCGGCGCGCGTTGCCGCTCCACTTCTCGAACACCGCGCGCAGCTTTTTCGCGTTGAGCGTCGACAGGTCGATCTCGTAGGCAACGCTGTCGAGTGCGAAACTCACCGTTTCCTGGGCGGGTGATTCGCCGTCGTAGTCATCGACCAGTTCTACGATAACTTTGCGTGCCACAGAGATTCCTTCGCGGGGTAGGCGATCAGTTGATCTTCATGGTAGTCCGACTCCGCGCGAGAGCGGTGATCGCGCCCCGTGCTCGCCCGGTGGTCCCCGGGCAGGTCGTCGCCGTGGCGCGGTCGGCGGGGGTTCCGCATCTCCTCCCGAGAGGTAATACCTACCGGTCGGTTATTGAGAGAACCGTTCCCGGAGTCGCCATGTCGTACCGCCGGGTGTGCGACGACATCCGCACCCGGACAATCGCTTTCGCCCACCCGTGATATTCGGTCCTCGACCGGGTGAACCGTTCTCCGGCGCCCCGCCCGGGAAATGGCCGCGGCTGTCACGGGGGTGCTGCGGGCGGAAAGGTGACCGGCCGTCGGGGGAAGTCATCCGGAAATAATGGTGACCGCTCGGGATGACGGCGTGAATTGTCCGCTTCATCACCGCGCATCGGACCGCGCAATGCTTTGATACCCGAATGGTCGCCGTGCGGGAACAATCACTCGCGGCCGGGATCGAGCGCGCTCACCATGCGGTCCAGATCGGTCAGCAGCGCGCGCAGTCGCGCGGGCGGGATCGCGGCGACCATCGTGGTTTCGAGGGAATAGACGGCCTTGCGCGCGGCGCGGAGTCGCGCGCGTCCCGATTCGGTGAGGTGGACCGGCAACGCGCGGCCGTGCTCGGCGGTCGCGGGCCGGGTGATCAGACCCGCCTGTTCGAGTCCGCGCACCACGATCGCCGAGGACTGACGGGTGACGAAGGTGCCGCGCGCGAGTTCGGCGCCCGAGATTCCGGGGCGTTCGTCGAGCAGTTCCAGGCACGAGTACTGCGGCACGGTCAGGTCGTGGTCGCGCAGCGCCTGATCCATCCGCGCGCGCAGTGCGGCGGCGGCGCGTTTGAGTCGGTAGCCGACGTGTTCGGTGACATCGGCGGCCGGGTGGGGCGGGAGCGCCTCGGAATCCTCCATGTCAATACTTTGACATATCGACCGGGCGGGCCGCCCACGACGCCTGAGGTCCGGCCGCGAAACATCCACGCCGGCGGCGCTTTCCGGGTGGAAAGCGCCGCGGGCCGCTGTCTTGACGGTGTGTCGGCGGTGCCCTAGCCTCGCTGCGGTGAACAGTGATCACCGTTCGACGGTCGCTCTTCTCCGCCCGGCGTCGCGATGACCAAGCGCGGGCTGTCCCGGGAGCGGTTGGCCGACATCGCCCACGGCTACGTCGCCGAGCACGGTCTCGACGCGCTCACCATGCGCAGATTGGCCGCCGCCGCGCAGGTCACCCCGGGAGCGCTGTACAAACACCTGCGCGACCGTCGCGACCTGCAGCGCGCGATGGCCGACACCGTGTTCCGGTCGGTCGACCTGTCCGATATCGACCCCGCGCGCCCCGACCTCGCGCAGATCATCCTGTGCTGTGAACGCCTGCGCGCGGCGCTGCTGCGCTTCCGGGAGGGCGGGCGGATCGTCGCGGGTTCGTATTCGCCGTCTCCGGAGACCATCCGGGTGGCGAGCGCGCTGATGGCGCTGCTGCGCGACGTGGTCGCGCCCGGGTACGGCGTGGGGGAGGTGGTGCTGGTGCTGCGTTCCTACATCACCGGATTCGTCATCGAGGAGCAGTCCTATCTGGAACTGTCGGCCGCGGGGGAGTGGGACGCCGTGGTGGCGCGGATCGCGGGTGAGGCGAACCCGCGCCCGGAGGGGGCCGAGGATCTGCTCGCGATCATGACCGGCGACCGCGACCGCCGCTTCACCGCCGGGTTGCACACAGTGCTCGACGGCAAGGTGCGCGACCCGGCCCGCGCGGCGGATCGAGGACTGCCCCGGCCCGCGTAACGGACCGGGCGGTTCGCGGTTGTCGGCTTCTCTGGAGCGATCGGATTCGTCAATCGCCTCCGACGCGCGCGTTCCCCGCCGCGGCGCGGATTCGTCGATTTCCGCCCGGATCGCCAGGTCAAAATACGCGCGTCCGAGCGCTCGCGCGAAATACCGATCAGTAATGTGGGATTCGCGCTCGGAAACGAACTCGGCCACGGGGTGGGAAGATTGACGCGGGTCCGGGCTGGCTCTAATCTTCGCCTGGTGAACGATGCTCACCATGCGGCGTCGGGGTGGCCGCCGCGTGTTCCGCCATCGCCGCGATTCCGGGTAGCCAGGTGCGTGATGCTGCCCTGACGGTCGCGGTCGGCGAACCATCCGGATTCGCGCCGGGCCGTTCCCGACGTGTTCCACGTGAGGATACGGCCGAGTAACCGCCGGACAAGTGTATTTGTGACGGCCGGATGTGCGAAAACGGGTATTCACCCTTTTGCCCGTCGAACGGGCCATTACTTCGGAGAGGAAGGAACGGCGAGTGTTCAGCCGCATCGCCATTGTGAACCGGGGAGAGGCCGCTATGCGCCTCATCCACGCGGTCCGAGACCTGGCCGCGGAAACGGCACGTTCGATCGAGACCATCGCTTTCTACACCGATGTCGATCGAAACGCGACGTTCGTCCGCGAGGCCGACATCACCTACGACCTCGGGCCCGCCTCCGCGCGTCCCTACCTGGACCTCAAGGCGCTCGAACGCGCCCTGGTCAGCACCGGCGCCGACGCGGCGTGGGTCGGGTGGGGCTTCGTCGCCGAGGACCCGGCCTTCGCCGAACTGTGCGATCAGATCGGCGTGACCTTCATCGGTCCCGATGCCGAGGCGATGCGCAAGCTCGGTGACAAGATCGGCGCGAAGCTCATCGCCGAAGAGGTCGGCGTCCCGGTCGCGCCCTGGAGTCGCGGCCCGGTCGAGACCGTCGAGGCCGCGCTGGCCTCGGCCGCCGACATCGGCTACCCGCTGATGCTCAAGGCCACCGCCGGCGGCGGCGGGCGCGGTATCCGCGTCGTCACCGACGAATCCGAACTGGTCGACGCCTACGAGCGCACCCGCCAGGAGGCGGCGCGCGCCTTCGGCAGCGGCGTCGTCTTCCTCGAGCGCCTGGTCACCGGCGCCCGCCACGTCGAGGTCCAGGTGATCGCCGACGGGCAGGGCACGGCGTGGGCGCTGGGCGTGCGCGACTGCTCGGTGCAGCGGCGCAACCAGAAGGTCATCGAGGAATCGGCTTCGCCGGTGCTGCGGCCCGAGCAGGTCGCGGACCTGAAGTCCTCGGCCGAGCGCCTGGCCGTCGCGGTCGGGTACCGCGGCGCGGCCACGGTCGAATTCCTCTACCACCCCGGTGACGAGCTGTTCGCCTTCCTCGAGGTCAACACGCGCCTGCAGGTCGAGCACCCGATCACCGAGCTGACCACCGGTTTCGACCTGGTGCGCGCGCAGATCGCGGTGGCCTCGGGCGAACGCCTCGAAGGCGAGCCCCCCGCCGAGCGCGGCCACGCCATCGAGGCCCGGCTCAACGCCGAGGACCCGGATCGCGACTTCGCGCCCGCACCCGGTCGCATCGCGCGCCTGGACCTGCCCGCGGGCCCCGGCGTCCGCGTGGACACCGGCGTCAGCGAGGGCGACACCATCCCGGCCGACTTCGACTCGATGATCGCCAAGATCATCGCCTACGGCCGCAACCGCGACGAGGCCCTGGGCAGGCTGCGCCGCGCGGTCGCCCAGACCCGCGTCATCATCGAGGGCGGCGCGACCAACAAGAGCTTCGTGCTGGATCTGCTCGACCAGCCCGAGGTCATCGACGCCTCCGCCGACACCGGGTGGATCGACCGCGTGCGCGGCGAGGGCCGGTTGGTCTCGCACCGCAACTCCGCGGTCGCGCTGGCCGCCGCCGCGATCGACGCCTACGAGGACGAGGAGCGGGCCGAACGGCACCGGTTGCTGTCCACCGCCGCGGGCGGTCGTCCGCTGGTGCAGCACCACGCCGGCCGTCCGCTGGATCTGAAACTTCGTGGTGTCGGCTACCGGGTGCGGGTCGCGCGCACGGGCGCGCACCGTTTCCGCATCGGCATCGAAGCGGGCGAGGACATCCACACCGCCGACGTCGACCTGGTCCGCTTCGACCGCCACGCCGGTCAGATCGTGGTCAACGGCAGCACCTTCCGCGTCACGGCGGGCACCCACGGCCCGATCCACATCGTCGACGTCGACGGCGTCACCCACCGGGTCAGCCGCGACGAGGGCGGCGTGGTCCGTTCTCCCGCGCCCGCGCTGGTGGTCGCGACGCCGGTGCAGGTCGGCGACGAGGTCGAGGCCAACGCGCCGGTGCTGGTGCTGGAGAGCATGAAGATGGAGACGGTGCTGCGCGCGCCGTTCAAGGCGCGCCTGAAGGAAGTCGCCGTCTCCGTGGGCACCCAGGTCGAGACCGGCGCCCCGCTGCTGCGGCTCGAGCAGATCGTCGACGACGCCGCGGCCGAGGAGGACACCGCCGCGCCGACCGTCGAACTGGACCTGCCCGCCGTCGACACCCGGGTCCGGCCGCACGACAAGCTGGCCCGCCGGTCGGAGGACCTGCGCGGGCTGCTGCTCGGCTTCGACGTCGACCCGCACGACGACCGCCGCGTGGTCGAGGACTACCTCGACGCGCGCCGCGCCGCCGTCGCCGACGACCGCAGGCCGCTGGCCGAGGAACTCGAACTCATCGACGTCTTCACCGATCTGGCCGAGCTGAGCCACAACCGGCCCTCCGGCGAGGACGCCCAGGGCCACGTGCACAGCGCCCGCGAATACTTCCACACCTACTTGCAGAGCCTCGACGTCGAACGCGCCGGTCTGCCGGAATCGTTCAAGGCCAAGCTGGCTCGGGCGCTCGGTCACTACGGCATCACCGAACTGGACCGGACGCCGGAACTCGAGGCCGCGGTCTTCCGCATCTTCCTGGCCCAGCAGCGCACCGACACCGTGACCGTGGTGACGACGCTGCTGCGCGAGTGGCTGCGCGAGCCGATGCCCGACCGCGCGCTGCGCGAACCGGTCGGCCTGGCGCTCGAGCGCCTGGTCGCCGCCACCCAGGTGCGGTTCCCGGTCGTCGCCGACCTGGCTCGCGGGCTGGTCTACGGCTGGTACGGTCAGCCGCTGCTGCGGCGCAACCGCGCCCGCGTCTACACCGACGTCCGCCGGGCGCTGAGCTACCTGGACGCCAACCCGCGGGCGGCCGACCGCGCCGACCGCATCTCGGAGATGGTGCGCAGCACCGAACCGCTGGTGCGCCTGCTCGGCCAGCGCCTGGTCCGGGGCAAGGACGACAACACCGCCATGCTCGAGGTGCTGACCCGCCGCTACTACGGCAACAAGGGCCTGACCGATGTGCGGACCCACGACGTCGGCGGCTGCCGCTACCTGATCGCCGAACGCGACAGCGCGAGCCTGGTCTCGGCCGCGGTGCGTTTCGACGCCCTCGGCGCGGCGGTGCGCGGACTGGCCGAACTGTCCGGTGACGCGGCCTCCATCGACGCCGACATCTACCTCAGCTGGGAGAACCAGCCCGCGGACTTCGACGCGATGGCCGCGGCCCTGCACGAGGTGCTCGGGGCGCAACCGCTGCCCAAGCAGGTGCACCGCATCACCGCGACCGTCGCGGGCAGCGACGGCGCGGTCATGCACCACCACTTCACCTTCCGTCCGTCGGCCACCGGCCCGACCGAGGAACGGCTGATCCGCGGTCTGCACCCCTACATCGCGCAGCGGATGCAGATGGAGCGGTTGCGCAAGTTCGACCTGACCAGGCTGCGCTCCTCCGACGACGAGGAGATCTACCTGTTCCGCTGCGTGGCGAAGGAGAACCCGGCCGACGACCGGCTCATCGCCTTCGCCCAGGTCCGCGACCTGGCCGCGCTGCGCGAACACGACGGACGACTGCTCGCGCTGCCGACCGCCGAGAGCACCATCGCCACCTGCCTGGACTCGATCCGGCGCGCGCAGTCGCAGCGGGCTTCGGGCAAGCGGCTCAACACCAACCGCATCGTCATGTACATCTGGCCGCCGCTGGATGTCACCCGCGAGGAGTGGGAGACGATCGGCGGCCACGTGCTGCCGACCACCGCGGGCGCGGGGCTCGAGGAGATCGAGTTGATCGCGCGCGAGCGCGACGCGCGGACCGGCGAGCTGACCAAGGTGTCGATCCGGATCAGCTTCGACGCCGCGGGCGGCACCGTGGTGACCGTCGGCGAGCCGTCCGACGCGCCGCTCGAGCCGCTGGACGCCTACCGGCAGAAGGTGCTGCGCGCCGCGGGCCGCAACGCCGTGTACCCCTACGAATTGACCGGCCTGCTCGGTGATTTCGCGGAGTACGACCTGGACGCCGAGCACGCGCTCGTCCCGGTGGACCGGCCCAAGGGCCGCAACTCGGCCGCGCTCGTCGCGGGTGTCATCACCACGCCGACCCCGAAGTACCCGCAGGGCGTGTCCCGGGTGGTGCTGCTGGGCGATCCGACGAAATCGCTGGGCGCGCTGTCGGAACCGGAGTGCAGGCGGGTCATCGCCGCGCTGGATCTGGCCGAGCGTCTGGCGGTGCCGCTGGAGTGGTACGCGCTGTCCTCGGGCGCGCGCATCTCGATGGAGTCGGGCACCGAGAACATGGACTGGGTGGCGGCCGCGCTCAAGCGGATCGTCGAATTCACCCAGGACGGCGGCGAGATCAACATCGTCGTCGCGGGCATCAACGTCGGCGCGCAGCCGTACTGGAACGCCGAGGCGACGATGCTCATGCACACCAAGGGCATCCTGGTGATGACCCCGGATTCGGCGATGGTGCTCACCGGCAAGCAGGCGCTGGACTTCTCCGGCGGCGTGTCGGCCGAGGACAACTTCGGCATCGGCGGCTACGACCGCGTCATGGGCCCCAACGGCCAGGCGCAGTACTGGGCCCCGAATCTGGCCGCGGCGCGCGACATCCTGATGGCGCACTACGAGCACACCTACGTGGCTCCGGGCGAGCAGGCGCCGCGGCGCTCGCGCACCGAGGACGCCGTCGACCGCGACATCTCCGATTTCCCGCACGTGTTGGCGGGCAGCGATTTCACCACCGTCGGCCAGATCTTCTCCGCGTCGGCGAACCCGGATCGCAAGAAGCCCTTCGACATCCGCACGGTGATGCGCGCGGTGTCCGACCAGGACCACCCCGTGCTGGAGCGCTGGGCGGGCATGGCCGACGCCGAGACCGCGGTCGTGCAGGACGCGCACCTGGGCGGAATCCCGGTGTGCCTGCTGGGCATCGAGTCCCAGGGCGTGCCGCGCCACGGGTTCCCGCCCACCGACGGCCCGGACACCTACACCGCGGGCACGCTGTTCCCGCGGTCGTCGAAGAAGGCGGCGCGGGCCATCAACGCCGCGAGCGGCAACCGCCCGCTGGTGGTGCTGGCCAACCTGTCGGGCTTCGACGGCTCGCCGGAGTCGATGCGCAAGCTGCAACTCGAGTACGGCGCCGAGATCGGCCGCGCGATCGTCAATTTCGTGGGCCCGATCGTGTTCACCGTGATCTCCCGCTACCACGGCGGCGCGTTCGTCGTCTTCTCCAAGGCGTTGAACCCGAATATGACCGTGCTGGCGCTCGAGGGTTCGTTCGCCTCGGTGCTGGGCGGCGCGCCCGCCGCGGCCGCGGTGTTCGCCGGTGACGTGAACAAGCGCACCGCGAGCGATCCGCGGGTCTCGGACTTGGAGGCGCGGGTCGCCGAGGCTTCCGGTCCCGAACGCGCTTCGCTCATCGCGGAATTGGACGAGATCCGTTCCTCGGTGCGCGCCGAGAAGTTGGGTGAGGTGGCCGCCGAATTCGACGGCATCCACAACATCCAGCGCGCGGTGACGGTGGGTTCGGTGGACGCGGTCATCCGCGCCGCCGAGTTGCGCCCGCGCATCATCGAGGCCATCCAGGTGCGCCTGGACGGCTGACGCGCGCAGTCGGCGTCCCACGACGGGCGGCGACCGCGGTCGGAGGTGTTCGATGGACACCGCCCGGCCGTCGGTCGCCGCCCGTCGGCGTTTCCATAGCCGAATCACATCACTTCGGAACCGAACCCGTTGTGAACCCGCCCTATGGCGTCGGGTGTCCGCGGGTGTGTCGGCTTCGATTCGCAGTCCTCGAAATCGGGCATCTCGCCCATAGCGCGCGGCATCCTACGCGCCGCAAGGCATCTCACCTCGGGTTTTGTCGGGAAAGTGAGAGATCGGATTTAGCTTGACACTTGTGTAAGGCCGCGTTAACTTCTAGTGGCCCAGGTCACAATGGTGATCGGGTGGCCGGATCGTCGAACGCGCGATCCGGTGACGTTCCACTAGCTCGACGGGGTGACCCGGGCGTTGTTCGCCGGCGCAACCGGCCTGGAAAGGCATGCAGAATGGGAATCAGAACCGGCCGGATCGCCGCCGCGGCATTGGCCGTCGCGTGTGTGCTGTCCGTCGCCTCCTGTAGTGACGACAGCAAATCCGACGCGGGCGGTGGCAGCACCGCGATCGCGCCCGGCAACAAGGCCACCGGTGCGCCGATCAAGATCGGCCTGTTCAACCCCTCCAAGGGCCCGGCCACCCAGGCCGGTGTGACCACGGGGAAGAACGCCGCCGTCGAATACATCAACAACCAGATCGGCGGCATCAAGGGCCGTCCGATCGAGGTGGTCGACTGCGGAATCGACAACACCTCACCGGAATCCACGATCTCGTGCGCCAACCAGTTCGTCCAGGCGGGCGTCGTGGCCGCGCTGGACGGCTTCAACGCCGAATCCTCGGCGGCCATGCCGATCCTGACCTCCGCGGGCATCCCGATGGTCGGCCAGATCCCGTTCAACACCGCCACCGGCGCCCTCACCGAGAACCGGGTGTTCTTCGGTCCGCCGCCCGCGGCCTTCCTCGTCGGCTTCCTCCAGTCGCTCAAGCAGGCCAACAAGACCACGCTGACGCTGGTCAACTCGGATCTGCCGCAGGCGCATCAGGTGTTCGACAACCTGCTGACCCCGCTGGGCAAGCAACTCGGCATCGACGTCAAGAGCGCCTACTACCCGCCCGCCGGACCGAACTTCACGGCGCTGGCCACCACCATCGCCGACGGCAATCCCGCGGCGGGCGGCCTGATGACCGCGCCCAACGACAACACCTGCAACAAGCTGGCCCAGGCCCTGCGGTCGGTGAAGTACACCGGCACGATCTTCCTCGCCGCGTGCACCGAATTCATCGACACCCTCGGCGCGCAGGCGGTCGGCGCGCAGTCCTACTCGCCGGTGTGGCTGCCGCCCGCCATCGAGTCGGCTCCCGAGCCCGCCAAGACGAATCTGAAGACGGCCCAACAGTTCATCGACAACGCGGGCGGCACCGCGGGCTTCTACGCCTACGGAACCTTCTCGCTGTTCGTCGATTTCGCGCAGGCGCTGAGCGCGGGCGCCTCGACCGAGGTGACCGGGCCCGCGATCCTGGCCACGCTCAAGGGGCTGACCGACTACCAGAGCTTCCTCGGCCCGAAGCTGAACTGCGGCAAGGCCACCTCGCCCAACTGCACCACCGACATGCTGCTGTTCGAGGTGACCGCGGACAAGAAGACCGCACCGGTCACCGGCGGGTACATCACGCCGAGTCCCGAAGTCCTGAAATTGATCCCGGGCGCGGCCTGACCGTCTCGGGGTGACCGTGGGGGCGGGTCGTCGGAGAGATCCGGCGGCCCGCCCCCACCCCTCGCTATCACAGAAAATCAGGGCACATGGGCCAGTTCTTACAGTTCGTCTTCCTGGGTCTGTCGACCGGCGCGGTCTACGCCGTGCTGGCCTCCTCGCTGGTCGGCGTGCACGCCGCGACCGGGATCATCAACTTCGCCCAAGGCGCGTTCGCGCTGTGGGCGGTCTACGTCGTGGCCGCGTTGCGCACCGACGGGACCTTCGTCCTGCCGATCGGCAGCATCCCCCTCGGCAGCGAAGAGGAACCCACGCCGATGCTGCTCGCCGCGGTGCTCGGCGTCGCCTCGGCGGCGGTCTGGGCGCTGCTCGCGCACGTGGCGGTGTTCCGCCCGTTGCGTCACGCGCCCGTCCTGGCCCAGGTGGTCGCCTCGGTGGGCCTGATGCTGTTCATCCAGGCGCTGGTGGGCCTGCGCTTCGACACCGAGAACCTGTTCGCGCTGCCGATCCTGCCGGAGAACACGCTGACGGTGGCCGGCGCGCTGATCAACGTCTCGGACCTCATCCTCGCGGGTATCGCGATCGCCGTCGCGGTCGGCCTGCGCGCCTACTTCGCCTTCACCACCGCGGGCATCGCCACCCGCGCCGGGTCCGAGGACGAACTCGCCGCCCGCCTGACCGGCTACTCCCCGGACCGGCTCGCCGCGATCGTGTGGGGGCTCACCGGCGCCGCCTGCGGCCTGGTCGGCGTACTCGCCGCCTACACCATCGGCATCAACGAGACCAGCTACACCTTCTACGTCATCCCCGCGCTGGCGGCGGCGCTGGTCGGACGGCTGTCCTCGTTCGGCGTCGCGTGCGCGGCCGGTCTGACGCTCGGTTCCTTCCAGGCGGTCATCCTGTGGGTCGATACCAAGGACCTGTGGCCGAACTGGGCCCAAGCCGGTCTCGGCGACGCGGTGCCCTTCGTGATCGTGGTGGTCGCGCTGTTCCTGCTGGGCGGCAAGATCCCCGCGCGCGGCTCGCTCGGTTCGGTGAAGATGCCCGCCGTGCGGATACCGCGCATCAGGATCGTGCCGACCGCGGCGGTCTTGGCCATCGCCGTGGCCGCGATCCTGTTGACCACGGGCACTTGGCGTTTCGGGGTGGTCACCTCGATCATCCTGTCGCTGATCGCGCTGTCGCTGGTGCTGCTGACCGGCTACCTCGGCCAGATCTCGCTGGCCAGCATGGCTTTCGCGGGCACGGCGGGCTTCGCGCTGTCGAAACTGGCCGACGGCTGGAACATCCCGTTCCCGATCGGCATGGTGCTGGCCGCCCTGGCCGCCACCGCGCTCGGCATCCTGGTCGGCATCCCCGCGCTGCGCATCCGCGGCGCGCAGTTGGCCGTGGTCACCCTCGCCGCAGCCCTGGCGATCCAGAGCTTCGTGTTCAACAACCCGTCGCTGACACCCGCGCAGGGCAACCTGATCGCCGACCCGACCCTGTTCGGTCTCGACCTGGGCGTGCGCGACGGCACCGACCTGGTCACCCTGCCGTTCGCGCTGATGGTGCTGGTGGTCGTCGCGATCTGCACCCTCGCGGTCATGCGGGTCATGGCGGGCGCGACCGGACGCGCGATGCTGGCCGTGCGCTCCAACGAACGCGCGGCGGCCTCGGCGGGCATCGACGTCGCCGCCACCAAACTGCTCGGCTTCGCGGTCTCGGCGTTCCTGGCGGGCATCGGCGGCTGCCTCATCGGCTACAGCCGCGGCCAACTCTCGGCCGGATCGTTCACCGTCGTGATCGGTCTGACCGTGCTGGCGATGACCTACGTCGGCGGTATCACCTCGGTCTCGGGCGCGTTCCTCGCCGGCACCGTCGGACCCCTCGGCGTCGGCTACGTCTTCCTGAACCAGACCCTGGACCTCGGCGAGTACTACGACATCATCGCGGCGGGCGTGCTGCTGCTGATGGCGGTCCTGAACCCGGTCGGCATCGCGGGAGCGTGGGCCTCGGCCTTCGAGGCGCTGCGCGCGCGCCTGCGAAAACCCGACCCACGGCCGGTCGCCGAACCCGTGGCCGGCGTGGAAAAGGAAGCGGCGGCCCATGTCTGAGAACTCCGCATCCCTGTTGCGCACCGAGGCGCTGTCCGTGCGCTACGGCGGCGTCGCCGCCAACACCGATATCGACATCGCGGTCGACGCGGGCGAGATCGTCGGACTCATCGGCCCCAACGGCGCGGGCAAGACCACCTTCGTCGACGCGGTCACCGGATTCACCGAGGCCACCGGGAAAGTCACCCTCGGCGGTGACGCGCTGAACGGGCTCGGCCCGCACCGCCGTCGCCGCGCGGGACTGGCCCGCACCTGGCAGGCGGGGGAGTTGTTCGGCGATCTCACGGTCGCCCAGAACCTCGCCGTCGCCTTGCAGCCGAGTGGTCTGCGCCGGTTGTTCACCGACCTGTTCGGGCGGTCCGCGCCGCCCGGCGAGGCCATCGACGCGGCGCTGGAACTGGCGGGCGTGCCCGGCGTCGCCGACCGCCGCCCCGACGAATTGACCTTGGGGCAACAGAAATTGGTCGGCGTGGCGCGGGCGCTGGTCGGCGGCAGCCGAGTGGTGCTGCTCGACGAGCCCGCCGCGGGCCTGGACACCCACGAGAGCCGCGAATTCGGGCAGCACCTGCGCCGGGTCGCCGCTTCGGGCATCGGGGTGCTGCTCATCGACCACGACATGTCGCTGGTCCTCGACATCTGCACGCGCCTCTACGTCTTGGACTTCGGCGTCGTCATCGCCTCGGGGGAGCCCGCCGCGGTCCGCGAGGACCCCCGGGTGATCTCGGCCTACCTCGGCGCCGCCGGGGCCGGCGACACCGAACCGGCCGCACCGGCGACCACGCGACCGGCAGGAGACAACGCATGACCAGTCCGGCGACCACCGCACCGACCGTCTCCCAAGGGGAACCGGCGCTGCGCCTGGAGAAGGTGACCGTGGGCTACGGCGGCGTGCCCGCCGTGCGCGACCTCGACGCCGAGGTCCGTCCGGGGGAGATCCTGGCGCTGCTCGGCCCCAACGGGGCGGGCAAGACCACCACGCTGCTCGCGGCCGTCGGCGCGCTGCCCGTGCTCTCGGGCGGCATCACCGCGCTCGGCGCGCCGTTGGACAAGCGCATCGAACGCAACGCGCGGCGCGGGGTGATCCTGGTCCCCGACAGCCGCGGGGTGTTCCACCGACTCTCGGTGGAGGACAACCTGCGCCTGGCCCGTCGCAAGCACGGACCGTCCATCGACGACGTCTTCGAGTACTTCCCGAAGTTGACGACGATGCGGTCACGGCGCTGCGGCACGCTCTCCGGCGGCGAACAGCAGATGCTGGCCTTGGCCAAAGCGCTGCTGTGCGCGCCGAAGATCCTGCTCATCGACGAACTGAGCCTGGGCCTGTCGCCGATCGCGGTGGAGGACCTGCTGCCGCGCCTGCGCCGGATCGCCGACGACCAGCGGATGGCCGTCGTCCTGGTCGAGCAGCACATCGAATTGGCGCTGTCCATCGCCGATTCGGCGGTCGTGCTGCACCACGGCCGGATGGCGCTGGCGGGCTCCGCCGCGGAGTTGCGGGGGCGGCGCGATAAGGTCGAGGCCGCCTATTTCGGAACGGTCGCCGAGACCGGGAGCTGACCCCGACCCGGTGGCGGCACGCACGGCGAGTCCGAGGTGAGAGCCTCGAGGAAACGAGGGAGGGAGCGTGACCGCAACCGGGAATCCGGGTAGGCGGGGCAAACCCGCGCGTCGCAGTACGCGCAACCGCCCCACCGACGCCGAACTGCTCGACGCGGCCCGCGCGGTGATCGCCGAGGTCGGTGTCGACCGCGCCACGATGGACACCATCGCCCGGCGCGCCGACACCTCCCGGGTGACGCTCTACGCGCACTTCGGGTCCCGTGACGCCCTCGTCGAAGCCGTCATCGACCGCGAACTCGCCGCCATCACCACCTGGATGTTCGAGATCTACGACAACGGCGAGACGATGAAATACGGGCAGCGCGCCCGCTATTCGATCGAATCGCTGTTCGAGTACGCGCGCAGACATCCCGACGGTTTCCGCGTCCTGCTCGACAAGCGTTACGACGACGCCCATCCCGGGCGGCGGCTCTCGGCGGCCCTGGAACCGCGCATCGCCGAACGCCTGCGCGCCAACTACTCCGAACGCGGCACACCCATCGACGCCGGCGCGGACACCCTGGCCGCCATGCTGCTCGGCATCAGCCTCGACATCGCCTACCGCGCGGTCATCGTCGCGGGCGCGGACCTCGACGCGGCCTGCGATCTGGCCGTCACCGCGTCGTTGGGCGTGCTGCGCGCCGTCGAACCCGACCAACTGCGGGCCATCGATCCCGCCGATCCTCTCGGCCGCGAGGACCGCGCGGGCTGAGCCGGCGGTGTTCCGTGGATTCCCGTGACCGCGCGGACTGCGCGGGCCGATTCGGCGGTGTTCCGTGAACTCGTGCGACGCGCGGACTGCGCGGGCTTTTCGGCGGTGTGTCGTGAACTCGCGCGACCGCGCGGAGATCACGACCTGGCGAATCGGGCGCGCAACTGTTCGCGGGTCTGGGTGAACAGAAGTCGCGAGCCGGACGGGACGACTGCCCGAGGGGCGCTCACGGCGTCGTCGCCCATCCGGGTGCGCAATTGCGCGAGTTCGGTGAACAGGCCGCTGGCCTCCTCGGCGACGTCCCAGGCCAGTTTGGCCTGCGGGGAGCGGGTCGCGATCGCGAACAGATCCATCGTCAGTCGGGCGGTGCGGCGCTCGAGGCGCTGGAGTTCGTCCGCCAGCGGCGCGGCGGGCGGGGCAAGGCCGTCGGTCGCCCGCGAGCGGCCCGCGACCAGGCGCGACGTCATCCGCTCGATCTCCAGCCTGGCCCGCCGTAACAATCCCTCGTCGCGGGCGGCGGCGAGACCGGAGACGGGGCGGGGATCAAGCTGCACGGCGCCGGTCCATTCGTTCTAGTCGATCGAGCGTCGCCCGGAGCGGGGTGTCCGGGACACCCATCTGAGGACGAACGTCGTCCAATTTAGGGGTGACCTACTATGGCAGTCAAATGGTCAGGTCCGAAGTCGAGCGTTCCTACGGCGGGGTCACCGCGGCACAGCGGCGGGCCGAGCGGCGCACCCGCCTGCTCACCGCCGGTCGGAACCTGTGGGGCGGCACCGGGGTAGCCGCCGTCACCGTGCGCGGCGTCTGCAAATCCGCCGGCCTCACCGACCGCTACTTCTACGAACACTTCACCGGCATCGAGGACCTGCTGGTCGCCGTCGCCGACGAGGTGCGCGACCAACTGCTCGGCACCCTCGTCCGCACCGGGCTCAGCAGCCCCGGCGGCCCCGAACAACGCCTCAACGCCGCCCTGCGCGCCATGCTCGACCTCGTCGACACCGACCCGCACCTGCACCGCGTCGCCGCCGCCGACCTGAGCTCCGCCCCCGTCCTCGCCGAACGCCGCCGCGTGCTCATGACCGCCATGGCCGCCGTCGTCGTGCAATACGCCCCCGAAGAACTCGGGATCGAACCCGACGCCGAATGGCTCACCCAGGCCGCCATCTTCGTCACCGGCGGCGTCAGCCAACTCGTCGAAGCCTGGCTCGACGGCACCCTCGAAGCGAGCACCGCCGAACTCGCCGAACGCACCACGACCCTGCTGCTGCGCGTGCTCGCGCCGGTGGGCTCGGAATAGGAGCGGCGTGCCCGACGAATCGACGTCCGGTGAGCCGATATCGCCCGGCGAATCGGTGCCGGGCGCGGTGAGGCTCCCTGTCGATCCGGATATCGCGGTCGAAGCGCCGGAACAACGTCGTGAACTGTCCGCCACGCACGGTGCGGTCCTCGCCGTCATCGCGGTCGGCGGCGCGCTGGGTGCGCTCGCGCGCTTCGGGATGCTCGAATGGTGGCCGACCCCGGCGGGCGGCTTCCCCTGGACGGTCTTCGTCATCAACGTCACCGGTAGTTTCCTGCTCGGCGCGCTCATGGTGGTGATCACCGAACACCGCACCGCGCATCCGCTGGTGCGCCCCTTCCTGGGCGTCGGCGTCCTCGGCGGGTTCACCACCTTCTCCACCTACGCCGAAGGAATCCGCGACCTGCTCGAACCCGCCGCGCTCACCGGCCTGCTCTACCTCGCGGCCACCCTCGTCGCGGCGGTGAGCGCGGCAGCCCTCGGCCTGCGCGCGGCCCGCGCCCTCGGCCCGCGCGAGGCGACACGGTGAACGCGCTGCTGGTCATCCTCGGCGCGGCCCTGGGCGCACCGGCCCGCTACCTGCTCGACCGCGCCGTCCAGACCCGCCACCGCGGCCGATTCCCCCTCGGCACCTTCCTCGTCAACATCTCCGGATGCCTGATCCTCGGTGCGCTCACCGGCGCGGGTCTGCCCGCCGCCTGGATGGTCGCCGCGGGCACCGGCTTCTGCGGCGCGTTCACCACCTACAGCACCTTCAGCTACGAAACCGTACGCCTCACCGAACAGCGCGCCTTCGGTGTCGCGATCGCCTACGCGGCGGGCAGCGTCGCGGTCGGGCTCGCCGCCGCCGTCCTCGGCTATACCCTCACCCACCACCTGTTCGGCTGAGTTCGCCCCGCGCACACCAGGGCACGGTCGGTTCGCGAGCCATCGTGATCCCGGGACTTGTGTCGCGGGCAGCGTGGCGAGCCTGTCGAACGGCGGGGCTGCTGCGGGTTCGACCGGCACCGTCCGAGTACGCGGCTGCCGTCGGGGCGGTGCTACCGGAGCCGTTTGTCCGTTTGTGGAATCCGTGTCGCCCTCGCCGGCCGAGTATCCGTCAGGGCGTGATGCGTTGGCCTACTCGGGGGTGATGTCCGAGGTGCCGCCACCGCCGGTTGTACCTGGTGCCTGGGGGTCGAACGAACGGCCGGGGCCGCTGGGAGAGTGGGCTGTACCCGGAGTGCCCGTGTGGCCGCTGGACTCCCCTGCACCTGATGTGCCGGTGCCGCTCGGGGTTTCGGTGCTGCGCGGGGCTTCGGTATCGCCCGGGGTATCGGTGGTCCTCGACGTGCCGGCATCGCCGGTCGATCCGGGGGTATTCGACGCGCCGCCGGCGGGTTCGGGGGTGCCCGTGGGGGTCGAGGGGGCGGTGTCCGGGGTATCAGTGCTGTCGGAGGATTCGGCGGGGTGTGGCTTGTCGGTATCGCCGGTGGAGTCCGAGGTGGTCGGTGTGCCGTCGGTGCCGGGGGATTCGGTGCCGCTGGAGGTGCCGGCACCGCCCGGGGTACCTGCGCGGTTCGTGGATTCGGGGGTGTCGGCTGCGCCTGCGCCGTTCGAAGATTCCGCCGTGCCCGGTCCGGAGGCGCCGGGGTCCGGGATGCCCGGTGCGGTCGTGCTGCCGCCCGGGGTAGTGCCGGTCGGTGAGCCGGGGGTGTCGGAAGTCCCTGCGCCTGTCGGGGGCTGGGCGTCGTCGGGCGTATTGGTCGGTGAATCGGAAGCGCCAGGGGCGGTCGGGTTGCCCGTGGACGCACCGGAGCCTGGGCGGGGGTCGCCCGAGGGCGACGTTTCGTTCGAGGGCGACGTTTGGTTCGAAGAAGTCGTGTCTTCGGTGGGTTTCGGGCTGCCGTCCGCCGGGGTGTCCTCGCTCGCGCCCGGAGACGGTCGGGGGGCGGAGTCTTCCGTTTCGTGAGCGGGGATGTTGCCGGGGGCCTGGTGGAATCGGTGCGGATCACCCGGGTCGGTGTCGGCGGGGGCCGGGTGGATGTCGGCGGGGGCCGGGTGGATGTCGGCGGGGGCCGGGTGGATGTCGGCGGGGGCCGGGTGGATGTCGGCGGGGGCCGGGTGGATGTCGACCGGTCCCGAGGGGGTGGTGCGCGGATCGTTCTGTTCCGCACTCGAATCCGGGTAGGGTGCGGGTGCGACGAGGACGCCGGGGAGCTCTGGGAAAGCCGGTGCCGCGAGGTCCGGGATCGCCGATGCGCCCGCGGCGGGACCGAGTACGGCCGCCGCCGCCACGGCGGCGATCATGACCGATCGGATGCTGTTTGCCACTGTCCAACCTCTCGTGTGCGTTCGGTGGAGCGGTACAGCCGGCAACGCTAGGGGGATGCGCCTGCTACCGGTCGGTTCTCCGGTGGGGTCGGCATGTTCCGGCGTCACCAGGTGACCGGCAGGGCGAGGAACAGCATCGAGATGTCCATCGACACCGGCAGGACCGGCGCCGGCACCGCCACACCCGGCCACGCACGCCGTGCGCCCTGAGGCCGTCGAGTCGCGACGGGATTCGGTCGGGCCGCACACGGTGGGCGGCGCGGTCCGCAGGCCGAGGCGCGCCGCCCGGTGTCCGACGCGGGTGTGGATGCCGTTGCCCGACGCCGAGGTGGCCGACGGTGTAGGCGGACCAGAACCGAGGCGATCGGGTCGTCGGAAACCTCGTCGGTGGGTGCGATGTGTGCCGAACGGTAGAGATCTTCAGCCCTACCTCAACGGAATTCTGTCCGAAATATCGTGCCATGCTGGTGAATCCGGTAGCCGCGTTGCAATGAGCTTGTCGCCGAACGCAACAGGGTGGCGGGTGGTTGCAATGGGTTGGCGCTGAACGCATACTGGCAGAGCGCGCCTGATCGAAGGAGAACAGACGGATGCCAGGAGGCAGACTGACCTTCCAGGAGCGTGAACGCATCGCGGCGGGCTTGGCCGAGGGCCTCGGCTACACCGAGATCGGACGGCAGCTCGACCGGCCGACCTCGACCATCAGCCGCGAAGTCACCCGCAACGGCGGCCCCGGTCGCTATCGGGCCGACCGCGCCCACCGGGCGACGGCCCTGCGCGCCCGGCGCGGCAGTTCCCCAGCGGGGCCGCACCAGTCGGCGACCTTCGTCGTGGACAACCCCGAGATCCGCGAATTCGCCGCCCGATTCACCGACCTGCTTATCAACGACGGGATGCCGCGCATGCAGGCCCGCATCCTGACGTGTCTGCACCTCACCGATTCCGGCGGGCTGACGGTGGCCGAGTTGGTGCGGTGGCTCGAGGTCAGCCCGGCCTCGATCTCCACGGCCGTCGCCGCGCTGGAGAAACGCGACATCATCCGCCGGGTCCGCGACAAGCGCCGCGACCGCTACTGCGTCGACGAGGGCACCTGGCACCGCGCGACGCTGAACCTGGCGCGCGCCACCGAGGACCGGGTCCGGGTGGCCCGGCGCGGCTCGCGGGTTCTCGGCGCGAGCACCCCGGCGGGTGTGCGCTTGGAGGAGATGAGCAGCTATCTCGAATTCATCGCCGACGAGATGGTCGCCGCCATCGATCGCTGGCACCGGCGCGCCCCGCGCGAGCGTTGAGTCCGGCGCCCGCGGTCCACCGGTGCGCGCTCAGCCGTGGTTGTCGGCGAGGTCGGTGCGGGCGGCCGGGGCGACGGGAACGGCGAAGCGGACGGTCGTGCCGTCGTCGAGGACGAGGAGATCGGTGTCGGGGACCAGGGCGCGCATGAGCGCGAGTCCGCGTCCGCGCCGCGAGTCGGGCTGCGGGTCGTGCGGCGCCCACCGGCCGTGGTCGGTGACGGTGACGCGCACGGTGTCGGCGTCGAGGACCGCGTCGAGGCGGATCGGGCCGCCGTCGCCGCGGTGCCCGTGTTCGATGGAGTTGGTGCACGCCTCGCACACCGCCAGCAACAGGTCGTAGGCGCGGTCGGGGTCGGGCAGGGCCGCGCTCAGCCACTGCCGCAGGCGCGCGCGCACGACGGGCAGTTGATCGGGTGCGGCCGGGAACTCGACTCTCAGCGGCGTCGTCGCGTCACCCATGCTGTCCCTTCCGCCGCCGATACCCGAACCCATCCGGCCGTCCGGTCTCCGGCGCGGCGGACGACGAGGATAGGGGTCACTACGGTATCCGATCGATTCCGCGGCGGCCCTCCCGCCGGGCTCCGCGCGGGTCGGCCGGTAGCGTGGTGTGGATCGTGCAGGCGGCCGCACCGTGGCCGTCGACCGCCACCAGGACGAGGGACGAAGCCGAACCCATGCCGCACCAGCCGCCCGACTTCGACGTGCGCCGGACGGCGACGGATTCCGCGAGCGTCGTCACCGCCGTCGGTGAGGTCGACCTGTTCTCCGCGCCGCGTCTGCGCGCGGCCCTGGACGACGCGCTCGCCGCGCGACCGTCGCTGCTGGTGCTCGACCTGTCCGGCGTGGAGTTCTTCGACTCCAGCGGACTCGAGGTGCTGCTCCAGGTCCGCGGCGAACTCGGTGACGTGTCGCTGCGCCTGGTGGCCTCGCCCGCGGTGCGCAGGCCCTTGCGGGTGACGGGCCTGAACCGGGTCTTCGCCGTCCACGACGATCTGAGCGCGGCGCTGGCCGATTCCTGAGGTGGTGCGCGATTGAGCGCGCGCGGCCGGGGTAGCTGAGCGAGGACCGAAGGAGGTGTGCCGTGGCCGGTGAACAGAAGTCCGACGAGGAGACCGCGAGCGAGCCGAAGGGCGGGCGACCGGGCCGACCGATCAGGGCCGCGACGGCGGAATGGCGACCCGGGAGATCGCCCCGGAGCTGACGACGCCCGACGAGGACGAGTCCGACTGATCCCGAACTGCACGAACCCGTCCCCACCGCTACACGCGATGGGGACGGGTTCGTGGTGAAGGGTCAACCGCCGTACCCCGACGATACGACGGCGAGTTCCCTCACCGAGCAGCCATCAACACAGTGGCGCACCCGAGGAGCGGTATACCCCGCCTACGCGACTCGACACCGTTCGAGCGCGACTTTCTTCTCTCACCCCGGCCGCTCGACGGGTCGGTTTGGTCCGTACGCGGAGTGGAACACCGCCCCTACCGGTGGCGAGAGGAGCAGGGCAGATGGCGCGGTGGCACGGGGGCGGCGCGAGTCGGTGGCGGTGGATGGCCGGCCGGATCGCGATGGCGGCGGCGGCGATCGGGGTGCTGGTCGCGGCCGGGTGCGCGGATTCGCCCGAACAGCAGTCGGCGCGCGAGGACCGCGCGGCGGGCATCGGCTTGTTCGAGTTGCACATGCCGGAACGGGTGTGGGAGCGGACCAATTTCCGGATGGGCGGGTCCGAGGTCGACGAGCCGCAGAGCCTCACGCCCGAACCGGAGGGCATGTCGCGCATCGAGTTGACCGGCGCGCAGATGGTCGACTACCTGGGCGCGCTGGACCACAACGCGCACGGTGGCTTCGGCGCGCGCGATCCGGAACTGGCCACGACCGTCTACGACATCGTCGCGGGCGCGATCGACCGCCTCCAGGTGCCCCCACCGCCCGGTCAGCCGACCCCGCGCATCGACGTGCCCGCCTCGGTCGCGGACTCGATCGCCCCGACGGAGTGAGAGCCGGGCGGCTTGGTTCGTTCCTTGGACGGCGGGTAGGCGCGAACCATGCACGCTTCCGATGCCCGCAGCGAGATCGCCCTCGAGGTCGATGGTGAGCGGCGGTCGCTGACCGTCGACCATCGCACCACCCTGCTCGACGCGCTGCGCGAGAACCTCGGGGTGACCTCGCCGAAGAAGGGCTGTGACCACGGCCAGTGCGGGTCGTGCACGGTGTTGCTCGACGGTCGACGGGTCACCACCTGCCTGAGTTTCGCGGTGGCGAACGACGGCGCGCGGATCATCACGGCCGCCGGTCTGGCGCGGGACGGTCTGCACCCGGTGCAACAGGCGTTTCTCGATCAGGACGGCTTCCAGTGCGGATACTGCACGCCGGGGCAGGTGTGCTCGGCGGTCGGGATGCTCGAGGAGGTCGCGACCGGTCAGCCCAGTCACGTCACGACCGATCTGGAGTCCGATCCCGCGCTCACCGACGACGAGATCAGGGAGCGGATGAGCGGCAACCTGTGCCGGTGCGCCGCCTACCCGAACATCCTGGCCGCGATCCGGCAGGCCGCCTCGTGATCCCGTTCGAGTACCGGCGGCCCGCGAGCGCGGCCGAGGCCGTCGACCTGGTGTCGGCGCGGCCGGGTGCGGCCTTCCTGGCGGGCGGCACCAACCTGGTGGATCACATGAAGCTCGGCGTGCGCGGACCGGACCTGCTGGTCGACGTGCGCGGGCTGCCGCTGGACGGCGTCGAGGAGACCGCGGACGGCGGTCTGCGGATCGGCGCGACGGTGCGCAACAGCGATCTGGCCGCGCATCCGCTGGTCCGGCGTCGGTATCCGGTCCTGTCGCGCGCGTTGCTCGCGGGCGCTTCCGGTCAGTTGCGCAATCTCGCCACGACGGCGGGAAACCTGTTGCAGCGCACCCGGTGCCCGTATTTCCAGGATGTGAGCACGCCGTGCAACAAGCGCGAGCCCGGCAGCGGCTGTTCGGCGGTCGACGGGTATGTCCGCTACCACGCCATCCTCGGGTCCTCGCCGCTGTGCGTGGCGGTGCATCCCTCCGATATGGCGGTCGCGTTGACGATGCTCGACGCGACGGTCGTGGTCCGGGACGTCGAGGGGGAGCGGCGCATCCCGCTGACCGGTTTCCACCGTTTACCCGGCGACCACCCCGAGGCCGACACGGTGCTGACCCACGGCCAGTTGATCACTGCGGTCGAACTACCGCCGCGCCCGGAGGCGGCGCGCCAGGACTACCGCAAGGTGCGCGACCGCGCCTCCTACGCCTTCGCCCTGGTCTCGGTCGCCGCCGAAGTGGTGCTCGCCGAGAACGATTCGGTGATCGAGTCCGCGCGGATCGCGCTCGGCGGGGTCGCCCACAAGCCGTGGCGGGCCCGACAGGCCGAGACGCGATTGCGTGGCGCGCCCGCGACCGAGGAGCAGTTCCGGGCCGCCTCCCGCGCCGAACTGGCGGACGCCCGCCCGCTGCGCGGCAACGAATTCAAGGTCACCCTCGCCGAACGCACCCTGGTCGCCACGCTGCGTTCGCTCACCGGACAGGCGGTCCGATGACCACGACACCGACCAGCGCCGTCGGCACGCCGCTGACCCGCCTCGACGGACCCGCCAAAGTCACCGGCACCGCGCCGTACGCGTTCGAGCACGCCGTGGACGAACCGATGTACCTGCACCCGGTCCAGTCGGCGGTCGCCCTGGGGCGGGTGGTCGCGATGGACGTGGCCGCCGCCGAACGGGAACCGGGGGTCACGGCGGTGCTCACCGTCTTCGACGCCCCGCGCCTGGCCGACGCCACCGACGGCGAACTGGGCATCCTCCAGGACGATCGGGTGCACTTCCGCGGTCAGTTGATCGGCGCGGTGCTCGCCGACACCCCCGAAACCGCCCGTCAGGCCGCGAGTCTGGTGCGTGTCACCTATCACGAGGACCTCCACGACACCCATCTGCGCGTCGACCATCCGCGCCTGTACGCGCCGGAGACGGTCAACGCGTCGTTCGCGACCGACACCGACCAGGGCGACGTGCGGACGGCGTTGCGCGAGGCGGCTGTCACCGTCGACCAGACCTACACCACGCCCTTGGAACACAACAATCCGATGGAACCGCACGCGTGCGTCGTGCGCTGGTCGGAGGACGCCGACGGCCCTCGGGTGACCCTCTACGACAGCACCCAGGGCGTGCACACCGTCCGCACCACGCTGGCTCCGCTGTTCGGGCTGGAACCGGAGCGGATCCGGGTGATCGCCCCGCACGTCGGCGGCGGCTTCGGCAGCAAGGGCGCGCCGCACGCGCACAACGTGCTGGCCTTGCTGGCCGCCCGGCGCGTCCCCGGACGCTGGGTCAAACTCGCCCTCACGCGTCAGCAGATGTTCGCCCTGGTCGGCTACCGCACCTCGACCATCCAGCGCGTCCGACTCGGCGCGGACCGCGACGGCCGGTTGACCGCGCTGTGGCACGAGGTGGTCGAACAGACCGCGACGGTCAAGGAGTACTCCGAACAGACCGCGGTCCCGTCGCGGATCATGTACGCGACCCCGAACCGACGCACCTCCCACCGGTTGGCCGCCTTGGACGTGCCCGTGCCGTTCTGGATGCGCGCGCCGGGGGAGTGCCTCGGCATGTTCGCGGGGGAGACGGCGATGGACGAACTCGCCGTGGCCTGCGGGATCGACCCGATCGAGGTGCGCGTGCGCAACGAGCCCGCGACCGACCCGGAGACCGGGAATCCGTGGTCGGGTCGGCGTCTGGTGGACTGCCTGCGGACGGGCGCCGAGCGTTTCGGCTGGGCCGGACGCGATCCCACGCCAGGCGCGCGAGTGTCCGGCGCGTGGTCGATCGGCACCGGCGTCGCGTCCGCCACCTATCCCGCGATGCGGATGACCGGCAACAGTGCGCGCGTCGAATTCGACGCGGACGGAAGGTATTCGGTGCGGATCGCGGCCGCCGACATCGGGACCGGCACCTGGACGGCGCTGACCCAGATCGCCGCCGACGCCCTCGGCTGCCCCGTCGAGGCCGTGGACCTGCGGATCGGCGACACCGATCTGCCGGCCGCGACCGTCGCGGGCGGGTCCTCCGGGATCAGTTCCTGGGGCACCGCGATCGTCACCGCCGCCGACGGGTTCCGGGAGAAGTACGGCGACACACCGTCACCCGGCGACCACCACACGGGGGAGACCCCCGACAACGAGGCCGCCGAACGGTACGCCCTGCACTCCTTCGGCGCGCATTTCGCGGAGGTGCGCGTGGACCGCGACACCGGGGAGCTCCGCGTCCCCCGGATGCTCGGGGTCTTCTCGATCGGCCGGGCCATCAATCCCGCGACACTGCGCTCCCAGCTCATCGGCGGGATGACGATGGGCCTGTCGATGGCCCTGCACGAGGAGAGTGTGCGCGACAACCGATTCGGTCACGTCGTCACCCAGGACTTCGCCTCCTACCACATCAGCGCGCACGCCGACGTCGGTGCGATCGAGGCGGTGTGGCTCGACGAATCCGACGAGCACGCCAACCCGATGGGCGCGCGGGGCGCGGGCGAGATCGGCATCGTCGGCGCGGCGGCGGCGATCGCCAACGCCGTGTACCACGCCACCGGGGTCCGGGTCAGGGACCTGCCCGTCACCTGCGAGGATCTGCTGCCCGCCGCCGACCTTGGTTGACCCGCTCCGTGGCGGGTAGGCAACCCTGCGTAGCCGAGTGTGAGGAGTGGAGATGGTGCGGTCGAATCCCGAGAAGGATCGCGAGGAGTGGACCACCGGCGACGAGCCGTCGACCGGACCGCAGGACTCGTATCTGCACACGCTCGCCAACGAGGCGGGCGAAGCGGTGCCGGACGGGCTGACCAAAGCCGAGGCGTCCGCATTGATCGATGAACTCCAACGACGCACCGGGCGCGGCTGAGTCGAACGCCGAACGGCCGTCGGTTTCCCGCAGGCATCGCGCGGGAAACCGACGGCCGTTCCGACTCAGTTCGGGGTGTCGCCCTCGTAGTCCATCTCCGCTGCCTGGTCTTCGGTGGTGGGACCGGTGGGCGTCTCCGAGTCCGGGAGACGCTCGACGTCCTTGTCGGTGTCGACGGTCTCCGTGCGGTCAATGGTCGGGTCGTCGGGGGATTCGCTGGGTCGGTTCATGGGGTGAGCATTCCCCCTGGACGCGGATGAAACCACAGGTCGCGCGGTCCGGCGGGGCCCGCTTCGTCGGCCCCACCGACCTGGCGGCCACGATCAGCGCTCTGCGTCCGGTCGAGAGTCGGTTCTTCGAGTTGGTGGAACGGCTCGCGGAGGTCGAAGAGGACGCCGAGGACGAGCGGTTCGAGACCGACGTCCCGCGCGATCCGGCGTTCATCGATCCCGCCGTGCCGGCGTGAGTGTCGAAACCCGCCTGAGCCGGCGACCCGCTCGCGATCCGCTCGGATCGACCTGTGTCGGTCCCGCCCGAACGGGAACACCGGGCGTGTGACGAGAGGAGATAACATGCGCACCAGCGCTTTCGCCATCATCGCGGTGTCCTCGCTGGGATTGCTGTCCGGATGCGCCTCCGGTTCGGCTTCCCATCCCGCGGCGGCCTCGGAGGTCTCGACCAGCAAGTCCGACAACGCCTCCCATGTGATTCCCGACGTCCTCGGCGACCGCCCCGCCGTCGCCCGCGAACGCGTCGAGGCCGCGGGCTTCCGGGTGGATGTCATCGGCGGCACGGGGCGCGGTCCCGGCGGCGGGCAGTGCGTCGTCGGCGAGCAGATCCCCGACGGCGGTCAGCAGGCGCCCGCCGATTCGCTGGTCACGCTGCGCACCCACGAAGTGGGGCCGACGACGCTCGCGTGCTGAGCGGCGGCGGATAGGGTTGGCAGGGGGGTCGGCTAGGAGGCGGCATGCGGTCGGCGGTGCGACGGTTCGGCGGAGCGGTCCGGTGTCCGCGCGTGCTCGCGGCCGTCGCCGCGGTGCTCGCCCTGCTCGTGGCGACGGGGTGTGCGGAGTCCGGGCGGGAGTCCGCCGTCCCGCGCGGCGAAGTCGTCTCGGTGGAGCCGCTGAAGTCGCTGTCGCAACCCGAGACCGCGGCCTACCTGGGCCGGTGGTCGATCGAGACGCCGGTGCGCAACGGTGTCGAGGCGTACCGGGTCGTCTACCGGACCGTGGACCCGCACGGTGACCCGATCACCGCCAGCGGACTGGTGGCGCTGCCCACGACCGAGCAGCACCGGTTGCGCGTGGTCAGCTACGCGCACGGCACCATCGTGCGTCGCGACGAAGCCCCGTCCGCCGACAGCGAGACCGACCGCGTCCGCACCCTCATGTTCGCCGCGGCAGGTCACGCCGCGGTCGCCCCCGACTACCTCGGCCTCGGCTCGGGCCCGGGCCGCCACCCGTACCTGCACGCGGGCGCCGAGGCGAGCGCGTCGCTGGATCTGCTGCGCGCGGCACGCGCCGTCGCCGCGGACAAGGGCCGCGAACTCGCCCCCGAGGTATTGGTCACCGGGTACTCCCAGGGCGGTCACGCCGCCGCCGCGCTGGCCCGGGCACTGCACGATCGCCCCGGCGATTTCACCCTCGGCGCGTTGTCGGCGATCAGCGGGCCGTACGCGCCGCGCGCAGTGCAGAATCCCGCGTCGTTCGACGGCCGGGTCACCCCGCGCAACGCGGTGGTCTTCCTGACCTACTGGATCACCGCGATGAACACGATCTTCCACCTCTACGACGATCCGGCCGAGGCGTTCCGCGAACCATACGCCGCCCGCGTCGGCGACCTGTTCGACGGCGACCACGACCTGCTGTCGATCAGCGGCTCGCTGCCTGCCGCCCCGGCGGATCTGCTCACCCCCGAATTCCGGGCCTGGGCCGACGACCCGACCGGTGCGGCGCTGCGCGCCCTCGACGCGAGCGAGGGCGTCTGCGACTGGACCGCCGATGTTCCCGTGCGACTGTCGGTGTCGAGCGCCGACCGCAGCGTGCCGCCGGAGAACGCCGACCACTGCCTGCGCACGCTGCGCGGCGACCGGGTCGAACGCGTCGATCTCGGCCCCATCGACCACGGGGCCACCGCGCGGGTGGGACTGGCCCTGACCCTGGAGTGGTTCGATCAGCTCACCGCCGCGCACTGAACCGGATTCGTCGTCCCGGTGAGGTCGGCGCTGTTCTGTCGTTTCGACCGAAGACCGCAACGCCGCGCACGCGGCGACGATGGCATGGAACCCCGATCCGGTCGGTCACGGAGGTGACCTGGTGAGCGGGTGCGACTTCGCGCGCACCGACTCGACATCCTGCGGCATCCCCACGGCGCCTGCCGAGACGGCAGTTCTACCGGCAGCGATTTCGATGTCGGGCGATGTGACGACGAAATGCTCTGCGTACCAGTGATTCTGGTACGCTAGCGAGCCGCGCGGATCACAGCCAGTGGTTGCGGCGGAAGACGACGACCAGGGACGTGCACAGCACGGCGATCAGGCCCAGCACCAGCGGGTAACCCCACGGCTGGTCCAATTCGGGCATGTGCTCGAAATTCATGCCGTAGATGCCGGCGAAGACCGTCGGAACCGCGGCGACGGCCGCCAGCGAGGAGATCTTGCGCATATCGGTGTTCTGCTGCACGCCGATCTGCGCCAGCGCGGCGTTGATCAGCGAGTTGAGCGATTCGCCCGCGTCGTGGATGCGGTCGGCGGCCTGCACGTGGTGATCGGCGACGTCGCGCAGATAGCGCCGGACCTCCTTGGGGAACGGTGTCTCCGGTTTGCCGAGGGCGATCAGCGCGGGCGCGAGCGGACCCACCGTGCGCCGCAACTCCACCACATCGCGTTTGAGCTGGTACAGGCAAGTGATCGGGACGTCGCAGCCGGGCGTGAACACGTCCTCCTCCATCGCGTCCACATCGCGTTCCACCGCGGCGGTGACCTCGAGGTAGGTGTCGACCACGCGGTCGGCGATCGCGTGCAGGGCCGCGCCCGGCCCCAGTCGGAGCCTGTCGGCGTCGGCGGCCGGCGCGCGCCGCAGGCCCGACTGGTCGCCCCGCCCCACGGCGACGACGAATTCCGGCGCGGTGAAGACCAGGAGTTCGCCCGTCTGCGCGATCGCCCCGGACTCGTGCGCGGCCTCCGCCCGGTAGGCGACGGTGCGCAGCACCAGGAACAAGGTGTCGTCGTAGCGTTCCAGCTTCGGCCGCTGACCGGCCTCGACGACGTCCTCCACCGCGAGCGGGTGCAGACCGAACGCCGTCGCCAGTTCGGCCATGTCCTCGGCGTCCGGATCGTGCAACCACACCCACACGAACCCCTCGCCCCGTCGGCGCACCTCCGCGAGCGCGTCGGCGGGCGTGAACCGGTCCGGTAACGCCCGCCCGCCCACGAAGACCGCGCAATCCGGCAGCGCGGCCTTCGCGAAGGTCTCGGCGGGCCGCTCAGTCGTAACCGTCATGCCACGCGGTTTTCCGGTCCGCCGCCGCCCAAACCCCTACCGCCGGTTCAGAGATAGCGGCGGATGGGGCGGACGGCGGCTTCGCGCAGGCGTTGCAGGGGGGAGCGGCGCTTCCAGCGGGAGCGTTCGATCCGGACGCTGACCTCGGCGTCGTCATCGAAGTGGGCGTCCAGGGTGGCCGTGAATTGCTCGTCGAGGACCGCGAGCATGATCTCCTCGTCGTGGTCGAGGGAGCGGCGGTTGAAGTTGGTGGAGCCGACCAGGGACGCGATGCCGTCGACGGTGATGATCTTGGCGTGCATCATCGTGGGCTGGTACTGCATGATCCGCACGCCGCAGGCCAGCAAGTCCTCGTAGTAGTGCTGTCCGGCCAACTGGCAGACCCGCTTGTCGGTGTGCGGTCCCGGCAGCAGGATCTCCACCTGCACGCCGCGACGGGCGGCGGCGCAGAGCAATTCGATGAAATAGCTGTCGGGGGAGAAGTAGGCGGTCGCCAGGCGCAGGCGCGACTCGGCGGATTCGATCACCACGCGCAGCAGGGTCTGCATGTCCTGCCAGCCGAAACTCGCCGATCCGCGCACCACTTGGATCAGGGCGTCACCGTG
The DNA here is from genome assembly GCF_000308695.1 of Nocardia takedensis NBRC 100417. Lineage (GTDB taxonomy): Bacteria > Actinomycetota > Actinomycetes > Mycobacteriales > Mycobacteriaceae > Nocardia > Nocardia takedensis. The sequence continues at coordinate 175,833 of NZ_BAGG01000266.1, forward strand.
CTGTTCGTGCGCGGTGAACCGGTCGCGCTGGTCGTAGAGTTCGTCGTGGCATTCGGCCCAGTTCTGCGCGAACGCGGCGGCGATGCCGTCCACCGCCGGGCCTTGGACCCGCACGTGGGTGTCGCGCCACTCGTTCTCGTCGCGAGCGTCACCGCACCACTCCTCGGCGATCCCGACGCCGCCGGTGAACGCCGCCGTCTCGTCGGTGACCAGCACCTTGCGGTGGCACCGATGATTCTGCTTGAGCGGCGACAGGTACAGCGGTTTGCGGAACCACGCGATCTGGACGCCCGCGTCCTCCATGTCGGACAGCAGATCCTTCTCGATGGATCGGCTGCCGAACCCGTCGAGGAGCAATCGCACCCGCAGGCCCGCGCGCGCCCGTTCGGCCAGCGCGGCGGCGAATTCGCGGGCGATGTCGCCGCGCCAGTACACGAAGGTCATCATGTCGATCGTGTGCTCGGCGGTGCGGATGGCCTCGAGCATCGCCGGGAAGATCTCGTCGCCGTTGCGCAACACCGTCAGGGCGTTGCCTTCGGTGACGGTGATCCCGATCAACCGCTCCAATCGCCTGCGCATCCGTGCGACGCGCTCGTCGGGTGCGCCGACGGTGGGCGCGTCAGCGAGGGACCGATCCTGGGTACTGGTCACGACAAACTCCTCCACGGGCGGCCGCCGTTCCGGACCCGGCATGTCCGGTTCTCGCGGCCGGTAGATATCCAGTGACCCGGTGGACTCGCCGACGCGCCCCGTTTCCCATCGTGGCCGCGCCGCCGCGTCCGGCGTCACCGCATCATCTGGTACCCGCTCAGCGCCGGAATTCACCCCCTGGGACGGTTGTCACTCCTGGTGACCGATAATTCGGACAAATAGGGCGCATTCGCGATCAGGTGTCGGACCGCCGTGCGCGGGCGATACGGACGGCGCGCAGACCCTGAGGTGGCGCGTCGCGGAATTCGGGGGTGTCGTAGGCGGCCAGGAGGTCGGGGGCGGCGTGGTCTTCGAGGTCGGTGAAGCCGAAGGTGCGCAGACGCGCGGCGAGGTCGGCGGGTGTGGTGGTGCTCAGCACCGGTTCGCCTTCGGCGGCCAGACGTTCGGCGCGGGCGCGCGCGTAGTCGCGGTCCTCGTCGGTGTCCGGCGGTCGCAGGTAGTCGAAGATCACCTCGGTGGGCGCGGCCTGGGTCGCGATGTAGTCGAGGGTGGCGTCGACGGCTTCCGGCGTGAGATAGAAGACGACGCCGAGCCACACGAAGACCGCCGGCGCCGTGCGATCGAACCCCGCGGCCGCGAGTCCCGCAGCCAAGGTGTCGGTTTCGAAATCGACGGGGGCGAAGGTCAGCGTGGCGGGGACCTCGATTCCGGCGTCGGCGAGGCGTTCGCGCTTCCACGCCTGGGTCGCGGGGTGGTCGACCTCGAAGACGCGCAGATCCGTCCGCCGGCCGCGGTAGCCGAAGGTGTCCAGGCCCGCGAACCTACACATCGCGGCTGAGCCTGCGGGACCCTCGCGTGCGTTATCGTCGGGAGCCGAGTGACGCCGACTGTCCGGCGCTCGCCTGACGCGCGTATCAGGGAGGAATCGTGGACATCACCCAGCTCATCCTCGACGACCACCACGAACAGCGGCGACTGTTCGCGATCCTGGAACAGATCGACCGCGGCGACACCGGCGTGCTCGCCGCGATCTGGGACAGGCTCGCGGCCTTCCTCGAACTGCACGCGCAGGCCGAGGAGGAGATCTTCTATCCCGAACTGCTGCGCGTGGGCGTCGCGGCCCACCGGGCGGCCGGCGTCGAGGACGAAACCATCGACGCCATCGGCGATCACAACGAGATCAGGGACGCGGTCGCCGAAGTGGCGCGTCACCAGGTCGGCACCGACGAGTGGTTCGCGGCGGTCACCGCGGCGAACGAAGCCAACAGCGATCACATGGCCGAGGAGGAACGCGAAGGTCTCACCGACTTCCGCCGCCTGGCCGACCTCGCGCGCCGCCATCGCCTCGCCGTCGCCTTCGCCGCCTACGAGGCGCGCAACTACGCGGGCGTCCGCGCCGTCGACAAGGACCCCGTCGACTACGTCCGCGCCGAGGAGCGCAAACTGCGCACCACCGCGGCCGGTTCGCTGAGTGTGGGCACGCTCAAACAGAGCTGACCGCGCGCCCCGCGCCGGGATGCGCGTACGGTAGCGGTGCGGGGGCGGGGACCCTCGACCAGTGCCGTTTCCCGGAGGGTTCAGTGAAAGCGCTCGCCACCCGCGCGGCCCGGAGTCTGCGCGCCCGGGCCCGCCACGTCGCGGACCGGGTCGGCCCGCGCGCCGACGAACAGCGCGTCATCGCCGAAGCCGCCGACTACTGGACCAGCCCCACCGCGCGGGCCTGGGCGGGCAATTCGCATTGGCGAGAAGGCATTCCGGATCATTTCGACCGGGTCGGCCGCGAACATCTGGCGTTGTTCGACAAGCTCGCCCGAGTCCTGGACGCCCCGCCCGCCTCGGCGCGAATCGTGGAATGGGGTTCCGGCGGCGGAGCCAACGCGGTCGCCTTCGCCCCGCGCGCCGCGGAATTCGTCGCCGTCGACGTCGCGCGGGGCAGCCTCGACGAATGCGCCCGCACCGTCGGCTCGGTCTGCGACACCCCGGTCCGGCCCGTGTTGATCGACGTGGCCGACCCGGAGTCCGCCGTCGCGACCATCGGCCCCGGCAGTTGCGATATCTTCCTGTGCCTGTACGTGATCGAACTCGTGCCGTCCCGCGACTACGCCGCGCGCATCCTGGACATCGCCGCGCGGTTGCTCGCGCCCACGGGGGTGGTGTTCGTCCAGATCAAGTACCGCGACAGCGAGAATCGTTCACCGCACCGCCGCAACTACGGACGAAACCTGGCCTCCCAGACGATCTTCCCGATCGACGCCTTCTGGCAACTCGCCCGCGAGCGCGGCCTCGCCCCCGAGGCGATGACCCTCGTCCCGGACACCGACCTCGACAAGAACTACGCCTACTTCCTGTTGACTCTCGCGCGCTGACCGTCAGCGGGCGATGTCGCGGCCCAAGGTCCGCAGGATGTCCAGACACGCGGCGACCGAAGGCTGCGCCGCCGCGCCCGCGCGGGTGACGGCCTCGATCCGGCGCGCGACGCGGATGTCGCTGACCGGAATCCGAACCAGATCGCGGACCAGGCCGACGTAGCGGGGCAGCAGCGCGATGCCGACGCCCGCGTGGACGAGTTCCTCCACCACACGGAAGTCGTTGAGCCGCTGCACGATGCGCGGGGGAGTCCCGGTGATCGCGGACAGCGACCGCAGGACGTCGTCGGCCATCAGGCCGCCCTCGACGCCGATCCAGTCCTCCGCCGACAGTTCCGCGAGTTCGACGCTCGCGCGGGCGGCGAGGCGGTGGTCGGGCGCGAGCAGGATGTCCAGCGGTTCGCGCAGCAGGACCGCGGTGTCGAGGCGGTGGCTCCACGGCGTCACGTCGCGGTCGTCGCGGTGCACGACCACGATGTCGAAGTCGGCGAGTTGGCGCGGGGCGTGCGCGGCGGGAACGTCGATATCGCGGCCGACGATCTCGACGCCGAGCGCCCGCGCGGCCGACAGCAGACCGGGGAGCAGCATCGCGGCCCCCGACGGGAACAGCGAGATCCGCACCGCGCCACGGGGTGCGGCGCGGTAGCTGTCCATCTCGGCACGGGCGCGGTCCAGATCGCCGAGGACACGATCGGCGTGCCCGGCCAGCGCCCGGCCCGCCTCGGTCAGGCGGACTCGTCGTCCGTCGGGTTCCAGCAGTGCCACGCCCGCCTCGCCGCGCAAGGTCCGCAATTGCTGGGAGACCGCCGACGGCGTCATGGCCAGCGCCTCGGCCACCGCCGTGACGGTGCCGCGTTCGGCCAGTTCGCGCAGGATGCGCAGGCGTTCCAGATTCATGAAGGAACCCTACACAGATGTGCGGAACCCTTCGATTGTGCTACTCTGATCGCGCTGCCAGGCTCGACGGCGTGCCCGAAACGACAACCCTGCCCACCGCCGCCCGCGTCGACATCGCCTTGCTCGCCGTGGCGGTGACGTGGGGGTCGAGCTACGCGGTCGCCAAGGACGTCGTCACGCCGGACACCGTCTTCGGCTTCCTGGTCGCCCGGTTCGGCATCGCCGTCGCGGCGCTGTCGATCCCGCTGATCCCGAGCCTGCGCCGCACCACCCGCGCCGAATGCGGACTCGGCGTCGTGTTCGGCGCGATCCTCGCCGCGATCCTGGTCCTGGAGACCTCCGGCGTCACCCGGACCTCCGCCGCCAACGCGGGCCTGATCATCTCGCTCACCATGGTCATCACGCCGTTGCTCGACCGCCCCCGCGAGTTGCCGCGCGCCTTCCACGCCGCCACCGGCGCGGCCGTCCTGGGCGTCGTACTGCTCACGCAGGGTTCGGGTTTCGCCCTTCCCGGCCTCGGTGACCTGCTCGTGCTGCTGGCCGCCTGCACGCGCGCACTGCACGTCACCGCCATCGCGAGACTCACGGCGGGGCGCGAACACGACACCTCCCGGATGACCCTGATCCAGCTCGCCACGGTCTTGGCGGTCGCCGCTCCGCTCGCCGAGATCCACGGCGCCGGTCTCGCTCCCACGCTCGCGTCGATGACCGCGCCCGACTGGCTCCGCACCGCCTATCTCGCCCTGGCCTGCACGATCTTCGCCTTCTACGCGCAGATGTGGGCCGTCCGCCACACCTCGCCCTCCCGCGTCGGACTCCTCCTGGGTACCGAACCCGTATGGGCGCTCACCTGCGGCCTTCTCCTCGTCGGGGAGGCGCTGACCCCGACCGGTCTCCTGGGCGCGGCCCTCGTCCTGGCCGGAACCACCTGGGGCCGAGGCATCGACACCGCCTTACGCGCCCGCCCAACGCCGGTAGTGACGGGGCCACCTCCTGGCTCCGCACGCCCCGGCAGCCGACCTCCGCCCAATGGCCACGGGCAAACCTCTGGCCTGACCACGAGAGTCCGGATCGCGAACGGTCCAACTCGGCCGAGCGGATGTCCGGGTCGTGAATACGGGTCCGTCCGGGACAGTGGTCGTCGATACTGGGGTGGACGGTGCGGGTGTCCCTGGTCCGCTCGTTCGGCGCGTTCGAGGAGGAACGATGGGGATTGCACTGACCGATGAGCATCGGGAACTGGGCGCGGTGGTGCGCGCGTTCCTGGTCGGGCACAAGGCGCGGGCGGCGGCCCGGGAGACGCTGGACGCGGCGGAGGAGTCGCCGCCGGGGTTCTGGTCGGAGCTGGGGTCGGTGGGGTGGTTGGGGCTGCACGTCGACGCGGAGTACGGCGGGTCCGGGTACGGGCTGCCGGAACTGGTCGTGGTGGTGGAGGAGTTCGGGCGGGCGGTGGCGCCCGGTCCGTTCGTGCCCACGGTGATCGTGTCGGCGGTGGTCTCGGCGCGCGGGAGCGCCGAGCAGAAGGCGCGGCTGCTGCCCGGTCTGGTGGACGGAAGCGTCACGGGGGCAGTCGGTTTCGGGGGTGATGTGCGGGTGGCCGACGGTCGGGTCGAGGGCTCGGCGGGCATCGTGCTCGGGGCGGGCAGCGCGGATCTGCTGCTGGTGACCGCCGGTGACGACGTCCTGATCGTGCCGCGCGACGCGGACGGTGTCTCGGTCGAGACGCCCGCGAACCTCGATCCGACGCGGCGGTCGGGGCGGGTCGATTTCGCCGGGGTGGACCTCGGCGCGGTGCAGGTGCTGCCCGGCGCGCGTGCCGCGGCGCTGGCGCGGGCCCGCACGCTGGTGGCGGCCGAGGCGGTCGGCGGCGCGTCGGACTGCGTGGAGGTGGCGGTCGACTACGCCAAGGTGCGCAAGCAGTTCGGGCGCGTCATCGGCACGTTCCAAGCCGTCAAACATCATTGCGCGAACATGCTGGTGGCCGCCGAGGCGGCGTTGGCGACCGTCTGGGATGCCGCGCGCGCCGCCGCCGACGACGAGCAACAGTTCGAGTTGATGGCGGCCGCGGCGGCGACCTTGGCGCTGCCCGCCTACGTGCACAACGCCGGACTCGAGATCCAGGTGCACGGCGGTATCGGGTTCACCTGGGAGCACGACGCGCACCTGCACCTGCGGCGCGCCTTGACCGCGCGGGCGCTGCTGGGCGGCGACGGCCCGTCATGTGACGTGTTCGCGCGCACCGCGGACGGTGTGCGCCGCGACGACGCCTTGGACCTCCCGCCGGACAGCGAGGACCGGCGTGCCGCGATCCGAGCCGAGGCGGAGCGCTTCGCGGCCCTCGAGGGCGACGCGCGCCGCGACGAGTTGATCGCCACCGGCTATCTCATGCCGCACTGGCCGGAGCCGTGGGGTCGCGCCGCCGACGCCGTCGAACAGTTGTTGATCGAGGAGGAGTTCGCGCGCGCGGGTGTCCGCTCGCCGGACTATTCGATCACCGGGTGGGTCGTGCTGACGTTGATCCAGCACGGCACTCCCGACCAGATCGAGCGGTTCGTGGAGAAGGCTCTGCGCCAGGACGAAGTGTGGTGCCAGCTGTTCTCCGAACCGGACGCCGGGTCGGACGCGGCGGCGGTGAAGACCCGTGCGACCCGGGTGCCGGGCGGCTGGAAGATCGACGGCCAGAAGGTGTGGACCAGTGGCGCGCACTACGCCCAGCGCGGATTGGCCACGGTGCGCACCGATTTCGCGGCGTCCAAGCACGCGGGCATCACCACGGTCATCATCGATATGCAGGCGCCGGGCGTGCAGGTCCGGCCGTTGCGGATGCTGGTCGGCGGCTCGGAGTTCAACGAAGTGTTCTTCACCGACGTATTCGTGCCGGACGAGGACGTGGTGGGCGCGCCGGGCAGTGGGTGGACCGTGGCGCGAGCGACGTTGGGCAACGAGCGGGTCAGTATCGGCGGTGGGTCCGGGGCGGCGGCGTTCCCGGCGCGACTGTTGGTGGACGCCGTCACCCACCATCCCGCCCCGCTCGCCGACAGCGTCGTGCGGGTCGGGAAGTTCGTCGCCACCGATCACGCGTTGCGCCTGCTGAATCTGCGGCGGGCGGCGCGCAGCGTGACGGGCGCGGGACCGGGTCCGGAGGGCAACATCACCAAATTGATGGTCGCCGAACATGTCGTGGAGCGGGCCGCGATCCTGGCCGAACTGACCGGCCCCGATCTGGCCTTGGTCGACGGACCGGCCGCGACCGCGGGTCTCATGGCGCTGGGCGCGCGCGGGATGGCCATCGCGGGCGGCACGTCCGAGGTGACCCGCAATCAGATCGCGGAGCGCATCCTCGGTCTCCCGCGCGACCCGCTGATCGACTGAACCGCACGGGGATAGGCCGCGCGGTGTCGGATCAGGCGTCGAGCCATTCGGCTCGCGACGACCCGCGCGGCACCAGGACGGTGCGGTAGCGACCGGGCGTGCCGCTCATCCGGATCTGTTCGGTGACGCCCTGGTACCGGCCCAACGGCGTGTCGGCGGTGAAGGTCTCGGGGGCGAGGTAGCGGTGGCGCTCGTCGCTGTCGGCGATCTCGTGCGCGTACTGCCTGTCGAATACGCCCATGCCGAGAATCCACAGCGCGGCGCGGGTCAGCGAGACGTGCACGCGGTAGCTGCCGCCGTCGCGGGCGCGCCGCGCAAGCGCTTCGACGATGCCCGCGGTGAGCAGCCACGAGACGATGTAGTCGTTGACCACCAGGATCGGCGGCAGGGCGGGGACGCCGTCTTCGCCTTCGAGCAGCATCATCCCGGTCAGACTGCCCGCGGTCTGGTCGAAGCCGACCCGGCCCGCCCACGGACCGGATTCGCCGTTGAGCGAGGCGGTGGCGTGGATGATGCCCGGACGTTCGTGGGCGACCTGGTCGGCGGACAGTCCGAGCGAGTCGAGGTAGCCGGGTCGCCGGTTGGCGTAGAAGACGTCCGCCTCGGCGAGCAGTGCGCGGATGCGCCGCGCGCCGTCCTCGGTGTAGGGGCTGACGGTCGCCGAGCGCACGCCGACGTTGGCGCTGACGTAGGTGGCGTCGTGCTCGAATTCGGTGGGACGCCACAGGTTCAGCGCGTCCGCGCCGTGCAGGGCCAGCGCGCGGCCGACGCCCGCGCCCGCGATCACGTGGCCCATCCCGAGGGCGCGCACTCCCGAGAGCGGCTGGTCGCCCCCGGCGGGCAGCGGGATCGGATCGCTGTCACCGATCCTGGTGATCTCGACGAGCGGCAGGTCGGCCAGCACCTCGCGGTAGTGCGGTTCGGCCAGGATCTCGGTGACATCGCGCAGGACGGGCAACACCACCCCGGCGTCCACGCCCGCCGCCTCGAGGTCGGCGCTGTTCCACCTCGCGACGGCCTTGGCGACCGCGGCGTCCTCGTCGGGCACGCCGAGCAGTCGCTGCGCGCGCACCTTGATCTTCGGGTACGGGTTGAGCGGCATGACCCAGCGATCGTCGGCGGTCGGGTAGAAGCGGAAGCCGAGCGCGTTGGACGGGTTGGCGGGTGTGCCCGCGGGATAGCCGTTGACCAACTCCCAGCGGCGATCGTAGAAGGGGCACAGGCGATGCGGCGCGCTGCGCAGGTCCGCGGTGATGTCCTGCCCGTCGCCGCCGCGCAGTCGCCAGAGTTTCGCGACGGCCACCGATTTGGCCGCCAGCGCCAGCGCGGACGCGCCGCCGAGTCGCAAGGTGCTGGGGACCACCGGGTCCGCGCCCAGGAAGGTGATCCGGCCGCCCGCGTCGTCGGCGGTCTGTCCGATGCCCGCCAGCACCTGCTCCAGTTCCCGGTGCGGGTCGAAGGCGTCGTCGGTGGCCGGGTGGGCGACGGCGGCGGTGAGCCGTTCGGTCAGCGAGGTCAACGGGTCGACTCCTGGGTCGTCGCGGTGAGCAGGTCTTCGGGGACGGGCACGCGGCGCGCGCGCACGTATTCGCCGATCGCCTTGCCCACCTGGTCGATTCGGGTGTTGGCGGAGCCGCCCGCGCCGAGCAGTCCGCGCAGCACGAAATGCACCGCGCGCAGGTCGGGGAATTCGTGCCGGACGATGTCGAGGTCGGCGGCCTCGGGGATCAGCGTCCTGATCCGGTCGGTGCTCAGGTAGGCGCGCAGCCACGGCCACACCCGCGCGTCGGCGGTCCAGATCCCGAGATTGCTGTTGCCGCCCTTGTCGCCGCTGCGCGCGTGCGCGACCGTCCCGAGGGGGACTTCGCGCACCCGCTCGGCGGCCGGGGCGGGATCGGGTTCCGGATGCTCGGGTTGACGCGCGGTCTCGGTCCGCGCCGGCGGGTCGACGGTGAGTTCGCTGCCGTCGTCGAGTCGGACGCGGTGCGCGAGCGCGGCTTGGGGGAGCAGGCCCGGCCAGAACTCGACGCGCGGTCGCGGGGTGGTGTTCAGCCCGGCCGCGACATCGTGGAAATAGCCCGGAATGCTCTGGAGGTACAGGCCGCCGAGTCGGCGCGCGAGATCGGCGCGGTCCAGCGCTCCGGCGGTGGGCGCGGTCAGCATGACGCGCACCGCCACCGTCGCCGCCCACTGCGAGGCCGGGTCGGGGTCGGGTGCGCCGATGGTCGTCAGGTGCACCGTGACGTCCTCGGGCAGATCGTGTTCGAGTTGGGCCCGCAGCAGGTCGACCTTCTCCGCCACGTGCGGCGCGGTCACGTAGACCGTGTTCACGATCGTGTATCCGACGGGGGCGAACAGCGCGACTTTGGTGGTGGGTGGCGGGGGACCGCCGCGCGCGCCGCTCACCAAAACCCGGTCCGGTCCGGCCGCGGTGACCCGCACATCGTCCAGGCGCACACTGACGTCCGGGTTCAGATACAGCGGCCCTTGGATCTCGTAGACCACCTGCGCGGTGACGGTGTCCGGGGTGACCGTGCCGCCGTCGCGCGCGTGTTTGGTGACGACGCAATTGCCGTCGGCGGCGATCTCCGCGAGCGGGAATCCGGGGACGACGCGATCGGGGATGTCGAGGAAGCCCGAGAAGTTGCCGCCGACGGCGTGCGGACCGCATTCGATGATGTGTCCGGCGACGACGGCCCCCGCCAGTGCGTCCCAGTCCTCGGGCGACCAGTCGTGCCACCAGGCGGCGGGCCCGACGGTCAGCGACGCGTCGGTGACGCGCCCGCAGACCACGATGTCCGCGCCGGCGCGCAGGGCGGCGGCGATGCCCCAGCCGCCGAGGTAGGCGTTGGCCGCGAAGGGCGTGGCGGCCCAGTCGGCGAGCGCCGCGCCGGTGTCGAGGTGGTCGAAACGATGACCCGCCGCCCGTAGGCTCGCCAGGTCGGCCAGGATGTTGTCGCCTTCGATGTGGGCAACCCGCAGTGCCACGCCCGCCGCCGCGATCTCGGCGCGCAGCACCTCGGCCAGTATCGCGGGCCGGAAGCCGCCCGCGTTGGTGACGACCTTGATCCCGCGCTCCGCGATCGCCCCGAGGTGCGGGCGCAGTTGGTCGACGAAATACTCCACGTACCCGCGACTCGGATCGCGATGGTGGGCGGCCGAGAGCGAGGCGAGGGTGATCTCGGCCAGGTAGTCGCCGACCAGCACGTCGAACGGGTCGCCGCCCATCGCCTCGTCGAACGCGCTGAAGCGGTCACCGTAGTAGCCGGAGAAATTCGCTACGCGGACGGGCTGCCTGGCCATCGGCCACCTCCTCGTGGTCGGGATGTCCGCTCAGGCTAGGGCGCGGCCGCGGCCGGTCACCAGCATCGTTTCGCGAAGGTGGAGATGACCGGATCGGTCCTGGCGCGGGGGCCGCGGATAAGGTAGCGGCTGTGGACCTACTGCACCTGCGCTACTTCGTCGCGGTGGCCGAGGAACGGAGTTTCACGCGCGCGGCGGTCCGCTTGCACATGGCGGCCTCACCGCTGAGTCAGCGCGTCAAGGAATTGGAGCGCGAATTCGGCGTGGCCCTGTTCGTGCGCGCCCACCACCGCATCGATCTCACCGAGGCGGGCGCGGCGCTGCTGCCGCGCGCGATCGACGTCCTGGCGCGCGCCGACGCACTGCCCGCACTCGTGCGCGAAGTGCGCGCGGACACCGTGCGCACCGCGGTCGTCGGGATTGCGCCGGAGGTCTCGGCGCAGGTCCGCGACACGTTCCTGGCCGAACTGGCGCACCGGCACCCGGACATCGCGCCGCGCCTGGTCCCGGCCAGCACCGAACCCCTGCTGCGGGATCTGCGCGCGGGCAAGGTCGACCTCGCCCTGGTACACGGCCCGGTCGGCGGAACCGATATCGGCACCTCGCTGATCGAACGGCAACCGGTCGGCGTCGCGGTCGGCGTCGGCGCGGTGGCCGCCGACCGCACCTCGGTCCGCCTGGCCGAGTTGACCGGCATCGCCTTCGCCTCGATCAACCACTCGGCCGCACCGGAGATCTACCGCGACCTGGACCGCCTGCTCGACCGGCACGGCATCCGTGAGCGCGTCACCCTCGGCGGGGACAATTTCGCCGGCTTGGTGCACCTGGTCGCCACCGGTCAGGCGTTCACCCTCGTCGGACTCGGCAACGGGATGGTCAACCGTCTCTTCCACGGCGAACCGGTGCGCATCCTGCCCATCGAGGGCATGCGCGCGCGGATCAGCACCGTCGCCGCCTGGCGGGAGAACCGCGCGCGAACCGAGCGATTGGTGACCGAACTGGTCGCCGCGGTCGCCGATCTGCGTCTCGGGCCGTCCCCGACCGCCGACCGCGAGGCCGGCTGACCCACGGTCAGGGTTGCGGGGCGTAGCGCAGGATGCCCGCGGCCTGGACGCCGTCGGGAAGGTCCTCGGCGCGCACGGCCAGCACCCGACCGCCGGTGAGCAGGACCCGGCGGCTGACCTCGTCCAGCACGCCGGGCGCGCCGCCGTTGGCCGCGCCGCCGAAATCGACCGCGCCGTCCGGCGATATCGAACCGGGGACCGAGGCGTCCATGTCGACCAGCAGCGTGTCCACCGCGCCCGCCGAGGCGGCCCGGGCCAGATCCGACAGGTCGGTGGCGGCGCGTCCTTCGCTGCCGCGCTGTCCCAGCAGATCGACCAGATCGGCGAGTTCCTCGGCGTAGTGCCGGTCGAGGATTTCGCGGGACCGGTCGGCCAGTTCCTGGTCGGAGGTCTTCTCCGGGTTGCCGGGGATGCTCTCGGGCAACAGGTTGTCGTAGCTGTTGACCGAGCGGAACAGCGCGTCGGTGGGTTCGGCGGCGGCCAGGATCAGCGGGACGTGGCGGCCCGCGAGCACATCGCGCAGTTCCGAGTCGACCGCGCGGGCGTACTGCCGTACCCGCATCTTGCGGCCTTCGTGGCCCTGCACCCGCCCCTTCGGCGCGCGATCGCCCAGGCTGGCCTTGCCCGCGTGATCGGAGGCGCTGGTCGGCAGTCCCGGCACCCGCAGCGTCTCGGCGGGTTGGTCCGCGCTGACCTCGACCACGCGCACACTGCCCTCGGCCAGCGCGAGCACGAACGCCGACTGCGGGAAGGTCACCGTCCGCAGCAGGCGGGTCAGGTCGAAGCGGTCGCCGACGGTCTCCGAGGCGCGCAACTGGTTGGGCACCCGGAAGGTGCGGATGCGCGCGGGGGTGGCGAGGGTGACCAGGGTCCGGGCCTGATACCGCCAGAAGTCCGCGTCGTCGACGTAGGTGTCGAACTCCTCCTGCATCGCCTCGCGCGCGCCGGCGTCGGTGACGTTCTCGAGCGCCCGCCGGACCTGGTCGGCGAAAGCGATCCGGTTGCGATCCGGGTCGGCGGTATCCGATTCGGTGGGGGTGTAGATCGTGACGCACCAGTCGTCGGTCACGGCGGCCAGGGCCTGGATCTCGCGGTGGGTCGGGATATCGGTGTGCAACACGGACGAGCCTCCTCTGTCGGTCGGACCGGCGGCCCGCGCCGCATCCGGCGCGCCGGCTACTTTTCAGCGAACTCTACTGGACCGGGGTGGGCGCGCATTCCCGTCTCGGGCAACCCGCCGGTAGGCCACCGATCCGCGCGACGGGCGGCGCACATCGAGCCGGCCGACATCTCGGCCGCCCTTGTCGGGGGCCGTGGAATCGGCGGTGGTCGGCCCCGTGCCCCGGAGCAACCGGACGACCGCGGCGGTCGACTGCGGAAAATGCGGCGGTCGGCGGGCCCGGCCACGACGCGGTCGGTCGACGCCCCGAACAGTTACTCCGGCCGCCGCGGACCCGCGCCGCCGCCGTCCGTTTGCGGGCCTCGCGCCCCGCCGGCCGGCACCTGACAGGTCGGGTTCGAACCTCCGTGGTTTCGCAAAAACCGTTGATACAGTCCAGGTTGCGAACGCGGCACGATCCGTCCGGCCACGCAACGGGGCAGGCCCGGACCCATGCTCGACCGTTCACCCGAGGGGAGTGCACAGTGTCTTCGAGGTCAGGGACAGAGCTGCCGACCGGCGGTTCCAGGCCGTGGGCCGAGGCCGTCGCCGGAGCGACCGCGCGGGCCAAGTGGGGGGTGCTGGTCCTCTGGCTGGCGCTGCTGGTGCTCGGTGGGCTCGGCGCGGGATCGCTGGCCGAGCGGCTGAGCAACGGTTCGGGTCCGCCGTCGAGCGCGGACAGCGTACGGGTGGACGCCTTGCTGGCGGACGGATTCCAGGGCCGCAGCGAGACCACGATGGCGCTGGTGGTGCGCGACGAGCGCAACACCGCCGAGAGCGCGGCTTTCGACGCGCGCGTGCGCGGGGTCGTGGACGAGGTGCTCGCCGACCCGCGCCTGGGCGGGACCAGCGCCTACGGCTGGAACACCGCGGCCCCCGAACGGCGCGACGCTTTCGTCGGCGCGGACGACCGCACCGCGCTAGTCTCCGTCGGTCTCGGTCTCGACGACACCGCGGCGACCACGGCGCTGCCGTCGATGCAGCGGGAATTCGACGACCGGTACGGGCCCGAGGGGCTGCGGGTGGCGCTGGTCAACATCCAGGCGTTCCAGGGTGAGCTGATCGAGGAGAGCGCCGAATCGCTGGCCCGCGCCGAGATCCTGGCGCTGCCGCTGATCGTCGTCGTGTTGCTGCTGCTGTTCCGCAGCGTCACCGCCACGGTGGTCGCGCTGGCCACCACTCTCACCGGGATCGCGTTCACCCTGGGCATCCTGGACGTGATCGCGCAACACGTCCTGCTCAACGTCTTCGCCCAGAACATCGTCGTGATGCTGGGGCTGGGCGTAGGCGTGGACTACGCGCTGGTCATGCTCAAACGCTTCAAACAGGAACTGGCCGAAGGGGCGACGACGCACGCCGCGGTCGCGCGCACCGTCGCCACGGCGGGCCATACCGTGATCGCCTCGGCGTTGACGATCATCGTCGCGGTCGCGGCCTTGTTCGTGACGCCGATGAACGCCGTGATCTCCCTCGCGATCGGCGCGGCGCTGGTGGTGGCGATGGCGATGCTGGTCGCGGTGCTGCTGCTGCCCGCGCTGCTGCACGTGCTCGGGCACCGGATCAACGCGGGTCGGGTCTGGGTGCCCGCCGCACTGCGCCGCGACGAATCCGATCCGGAGTCGACCCGCTGGTACAAGGTGACCCTGTGGGTGATGAACCGGCCGGTGCTGTGCCTGGTCACCGTGGTCACCGCGCTCGCGCTGCTGGCCGTCCCGGTGTTCGGCATGAAGCTGTACACGCCCGACGCGCGCAGTCTGTCCGAGGAATCGGCGGTCGGCGCGGGCGCGCAGATCGTCGCCGAACAGTTCGGTCCCGGCGCGGCGAGCCCGATCGTGGTGGTGCTCGAGCCGAAGGACGACGGGCCGTTCGACGCCGCCGCGCTGGCCGAACTGACGCGCTTCGTCGGGGAGGTGAAGGCGCTACCTGACGTCGCCGCCGTCAACTCGGCGCTGCCCTTCCTGCAGGGCCTCTCGCCCGCCGATCCGCGCGCCGCGCTCGATCCGGCCGTGCTGGCGCGCGTTCCGGCGGATCTCGCCGCGGGCGTGCGTCACTTCGTCGCGGGCGACGGCGAGAAGTTCGTGGTGGAGGTGGTCGCCACCGGCCGCAGTTCCGAGGACGTGTCGCGGCGACTGCTCGACGACGTGCGCGCGCGTGCCGCCGAATCGCGCGTGCTGACAGCCGTCGTCGGTGGTGAGACCGCGCGCGGTGACGATTCGAACGCCGAGATCGCGCGGGCGCTGCCGCTGGTGCTGATCCTGATGCTGGTGGCCGTGTACCTGGTGCTGTTGGGCACCTTCCGCTCGGTGTTCCTGCCGCTCAAGGCGATCGCGACCAATGTGCTGACCGTCGGCGCCACCTTCGGCGTGATGGTGATGATCTTCCAATTCGGTTGGGCCCCCGACTGGCTGGGGCTGGGGTCGGCGGGCGGACTGTTCTTCATCGACCCGCTGATCGTGTTGGCGCTGATCGTCGGCCTCAGCACCGACTACGAGGTCTTCCTGCTCAGCCGGGTCCGCGAGGAGTATCTGGCCTCGGGGGACAACCGCGCGGCGGTGGCGCGCGGCATGGCGCGCACCGCGCCGATGATCACGGGCGCGGCGGTGTTGATGATCGTCGTGTTCGGCGCGTTCGGCTTCTCCGGGCTGATGCCGATCCAGCACCTGGGCATCGGTCTCGCGGTGGCCGTCGCCATCGACGCGACGGTGGTGCGCGTGGTCGTGGTGCCCGCGGCGATGCAGCTCATGGGTCGGTGGAACTGGTGGAATCCGCTCGAGCGCAACCCGGTTGGCCGGACCCTGCCATCCTCGTCGACAGGGTCGTCGCCGCGTTCGCCGTCCAGTAGCGTGGGTTGAGGCACCGGAGCGACCCGAAGTCGCGGTGCCGTGGAAGTATCCGCCGATCCGACCCGACTCGAATCAGTCCGCATCGTGGCGGGCCGCGATTCCACGTCGGCATGGTCCCTGCACAGCGTTGTTCGATGGTCCGGGAATCGGTAGCCGGCCGAATCCCGCATGTTCCCCGTGGCTCTCGCGCGTATTCACGGTGTACGACCAGCGATGGACCGTGCCGTCGGATCGGCGTGTCTCCGGAGATCCCGAGGGAGCCCGACAGTGAACAATCCAGCACGACAGGCATTGCACGGAGCTATCGCCACGAACAACAACACCCGGATATCGGTGAGCGCGGTGGCCTGGGAGCCGGTCGCCGCGATCGAATGCGAAGAATGGCTGCGCCACGGCGGACGCCTCGGCACGATCGGCCGGGCAGCGGCCTGGTGGATCGGTGACTGGGTCAACTACGGCAACATCAAATTCGGCGAGAAGTATTCTCGGGCCGCGCGAATCACGGGCTACGATGTGCAGAGCCTGATGAATATGGCCTATGTGGCGTCTCGTTTCTCGATCGAGCGTCGCCGCGAACGGCTCTCGTGGAGTCACCACGCCGAAGTCGCGGCGCTCGAGCCGCACGCGCAGGACCAGTGGCTGCTGCACGCCGAGGAGTCCAAGTTGTCGGTGCGCGGCCTGCGCGAGGAATTGCGGGCCGAGCGACGCAAGGCGGCCGCCGCGGAGGACGGCGAGACGGCCGAGGCGAGCGCGATGGAACCGGTGGAGGGGTTGCCCACCGCGGAGCCGGTCTGTCCGCAATGCGGATTCCATCTCGCCCAGAGCGCGGAATCCGGCACGCGGGTCACGCGCAAGACGGCGTTGCGATCGGCCTAGCCGCGCGCGTCTCCCGACGTCGGTAGATTCGTCGCGTCCGCCGCCACGGACGCGTCATCACCGAAATTCGCTGCGATTCATCGACTTTGCGGCCTTTGATCCCGCTCCGGTAAATGTGGGATGCGTCGGATGTTCCTGTTCCATCGACAGTGATTCGGGGTGCGTTGATCCATGACGGACGACCAGAAGATGCTCGACTACCTCAAACGAGTCACGGTCGAGTTGCAGGCGGCGCGCAGGCAGATCCAGGACTCCGAGGACCGGACCCACGAACCGATCGCCGTGGTCGGGATGTCGTGCCGCTATCCCGGTGGCATCGATTCCCCCGAACGGCTGTGGGATCTGGTGGCCGAGGGCGGCGACGCGATCGCCGATTTCCCCCGCGACCGCGGGTGGGATGTGGACGGACTCTACGACCCCGACCCCGACCATCCCGGAACGACCTACACCCGGCAGGGCGGATTTCTCGCCGGGGCAACAGATTTCGACGCCGAGTTCTTCGGCGTCGGCCCGCGCGAGGCGCTGGCGACCGACCCGCAACAGCGTCTGCTGCTGGAGGGGACCTGGGCGGCGCTGGAATACGCGGGCATCGACCCGATCGCGCTGCGCGGCAGCGACAGTGGCGTGTTCATCGGCGGATCCACCTCGGATTACGCCCATCTGGCGCGCTCGAGCGGCACCGATCTGGGCGGCTACTGGGGTATCGGCACGGCGGGCAGCGTCCTGTCGGGGCGGCTGGCCTACTCCTTCGGGCTCGTCGGCCCGGCGGTGACGGTGGACACCGCGTGCTCGTCCTCGCTGGTGGCCGCGCATCTGGCGATGCAGTCGTTGCGACGCGGCGAATGCGGTCTCGCCATCGCGGCAGGCGTCGCGGTGAACGCGACTCCCGGTGTGTTCGTGGAGTTCTCGCGGCAACGTGGGCTCGCCCCCGACGGCCGGTGCAAATCCTTCGCCGCGGGCGCGGACGGGACCGGATGGTCCGAGGGTTTGGGCGTGCTGGTGCTCGAACGGCTCTCGGACGCGCGCCGCCACGGGCACACCGTGCTGGCGGTGCTGCGCGGGTCGGCGGTGAACCAGGACGGCGCGTCCAACGGCCTGACCGCGCCCAACGGTCCGTCACAGGAGCGCGTCATCCGCGCCGCGCTGGCGGACGCGCGACTGGGTACCGGCGACGTGGACGCCGTGGAGGCGCACGGCACCGGCACGGTGCTCGGCGACCCGATCGAGGCCCGCGCGCTCGCGGGCACCTACGGACTCGGCCGCGACGGCGAACCGCTGTGGCTCGGGTCGGTGAAGTCCAACATGGGCCACACCCAGGCCGCCGCGGGCGTGGCCGGGGTCATCAAGATGATCATGGCGATCCGCCACGGCGTGCTGCCCCGCACCCTGCACGTGGACACCCCCACCCCGAAGGTGGAATGGAGCGGGGCGGGCGTGCGACTGCTCACCGAGCAGCGCGCGTGGCCCGCGGCCGACCGGCCCAGGCGCGCGGGTGTGTCGTCCTTCGGCGTCTCCGGCACCAACGCGCACGTCATCGTGGAGCAGGCGCCGCCCGAACCGGTGGCCGACGCCGCCGTGCGCGAACTGCGTCCCGCCGAACCCGCCCCGCGCGTCTTCGCGGACGGCCCGGTGGTGTGGGTGCTCTCGGCGCGCTCGCCCGGTTCGCTGGCCGAACAGGCGCGGCGACTGCGGGAGCGGGTGCGCGCCGACGCGGACGCGGACGTGGTCGACATCGCGTACTCCCTGGCGACCGGCCGGGCTCGGCTGAGCCATCGCGCGGTGGTGGTGGGCACGGACCGGGAGGATCTGCTCGCGGGCCTGTCCGCGGTGGTCGAGGGCCGCGCCGACGTTCCCGAGCGCACGAGCGTGCGGGTGGTGACCGGCCGTTCCGACCGGACGGGCCGGGTCGGCTTCGTCTTCCCCGGCCAAGGGGCGCAATGGGACCGGATGGCGGTCGAACTGCTCGACACCTCACCGGTTTTCGCAGCACGCGTGGCCGAGTGCGCGACCGCGCTGGCACCGCATCTGGACTGGGATCTGCTCGACGTGCTGCGCGGCGCTCCCGGCGCGCCCACCTTGGAACGCGTCGATGTCGTTCAGCCCGTGCTGTTCTCGATGATGGTGTCACTGGCGGCGCTGTGGGAGTCCTTCGGCGTCCGCCCCGAAGGGGTGGTCGGCCACTCGCAGGGCGAGATCGCAGCGGCGTGCGTGGCGGGGGTGCTGTCGCTGGCCGACGCGGCCAGGATCGTCGCGGTGCGCAGTCAGCTCATCCAGCACGAGATCGTCGGCGCGGGCGCGATGCTCTCGATCGTGGAATCCGAGGCCACCGTGCGCTCGCTGCTCGACGGCGCCGCCGACAAGATCTCGATCACCGCGATCAACGGGCCGCAGTCGGTGGTGGTGGCGGGCGAACCGGCGGCGCTGGCACGCTTCGAGCGTGTCCTGGCGCGGGCCGGGATCATGCGCTGGATGGTGCCGGGCGTCGACTTCGCCGCCCATTCGCCCGCGGTGGCCGCGCTGGAGAACCGTCTGATCCGTGAACTGGCCTCGCTGTGGCCCCGCGAGGTCGAGGTGGCCTTCCACTCGACGGTCGTCGGCTCGGTGGTGCCCGCCGAAACCCTCGACGGCGCCTACTGGTACCGGAATCTGCGCGAACCGGTGCGCTACGAGGCCGCCACCCGGGCCATGCTGGCGGGCGGACACGATGTCCTGGTCGAGGTGAGCCCGCATCCGATCCTGACCTTGGGCACCGAGGAGACCATCGCCGACGCGGGTGTGCGGGCGGGGGTGATCGCCTCGCTGCACCGCGACGACGGCGGCGCGCACCGGATGCTGACCGCGCTGGCCGAGGCGTACGTGGCGGGCGCGGACGTGCGCTGGCCGGTGCTGTTCGAGGGCCGCGCGGTGCGGCGGGTCGACCTGCCCACCTATCCGTTCGAGCGCGAGCGGTTCTGGGCGGTGCCCGCCGAGACCGGCGACCTGCGCGCGTTCGGTCTGCGCGGCGCGGAACATCCGCTGCTGGCGGGTTCGGTGCGGTTGGCCAACGGCTCCGGCCGGTTGTGGACCGGCCGCTGGTCGGTGGACCGCTACCCGTGGCTGGCCGACCACTCGGTCTTCGGCGAGGTCGTGGTGTCGGGGACGACGCTGGTGGAACTCGCGGTCGCGGCGGGCGAGCGGGTCGGCAGCCCGGTGCTGGCCGAACTGGTGCTGGAGGCCCCGCTGATCGTGCCGGTCGGCGCGGCCGTCGCGGTCCAGGTCTGGGTCGGCGAACCCGATGCCGAGGGCCGCGCGGAGTTCAGCGTGCATTCCGGCGCGGACGACGACGCGGGCGCCTGGGTCCGGCACGCCACCGGCTCGCTGGGCGCCGAGGTCGCGCCCGTCGGGACGGCGACGGGCGACGGGTGGGGCGTGTGGCCGCCCGCGGGCGCGCGCGCCGTCGAGATCGGCGACTGGTACGACGCGCTGGCCGCGACCGGGATCGGCTACGGTCCGGCCTTCCGCGGTTTGAGCGCGGTCTGGCGCGACGACGAGGCGATCTACGCCGAGGTCGAGACCCCGGACGGCGCCGGGGGATTCCTGGTGCATCCGGCGGCCCTGGACGGCGCGCTGCACGCCGCGCTGCTCGACGCGGGCGGCTCGGACGTCACCGGCGAGGTCGCGTTGCCCTTCGCCTGGTCGGGCGTGCTCCTGCGGCAGGGGCACGAAACCGGGCCGCTGCGAGTGCGTTTGGCGCCCGCCGGTCAGGACGCGGTGAGCTTGGTCGCCACCGACGCGCGCGGCGACGTTGTCGTCTCGGTGGACTCGGTGTCCTCGCGGCGCATCTCGGCCGCGCAGTTGTCGGCCGCGCGTCCGCGTCGCGCCGAATCCCTGTACGTCCTCGACTGGGTCGGCGCGGGCGCGCCGCGACCGTCCGCCGAACCGCTGACCGTCCTCGCGGCGCACCTGGGCCCCGACTCGTTCGACGCCCAGGTGCGATGGCACGCCGAGGTGGCTTCGGTCGCCGTCGGGCCGGAGAAGCCGGAAACCGTTGTCGCGGTGCTGCCATCACCCGGTGACGTCCCGGTGCCCGAGGGCGTGCGACTGGTCACCGGCCGGGCGCTGTCGCTGCTGCGGGAGTGGCTGGGCACCCCCGAACTCGCCGAGACCCGACTGGTGGTGGCGACGCGCGACGCGGTCGCCGTGACGGCCGACGCGGCCCAGGATCTGGCCGCCGCGCCGGTGTGGGGTCTGCTGCGCAGCGCCCAGGCCGAGAATCCGGGCCGCTTCCTGCTCGCGGACGTCGACGTCGACCCGGCGGCGGACCCGGAGGGCTGGACGCGCGCGGTCCGGCTCGCGATCGGGGCGGACACCGATCAGCTCGCGGTGCGCGACGGGAAACTCCACCTGCCGAAACTGCGTGCGGCCTCCGGTGATTCGCAGGCCGAGGAGCTGTTCGACGGCGAGTCGACGGTGCTGATCACCGGCGGCGTCAGTGGTCTGGGCGCGCTGCTGGCCCGCCACTTGGTCACCGAGCGCGGCGTGCGGCACCTGGTGCTGGCCAGTAGGCGTGGTCCGGACACCGACGGCGCGGCGGCGCTGACCGAGGAATTGACCGGGCTGGGCGCGTCGGTGCGCGTCGCCGCCTGCGACGTGGCCGACCGCGACGCGGTCACGGCACTGGTCGACTCGATCGAACCCGGCGCGCCGCTGCGGGTGGTCGTGCACACCGCGGGCGTCCTGGCGGACGCCACGATCGGTTCGCTGACCGACGAACAACTGGACCTGGTGCTCGCGCCGAAGGTGGACGCCGCCTGGAACCTGCACGAGGCCACCGCGCATCACGACCTGCGCGGATTCGTCCTGTACTCCTCGGCCGCCGGTCTGCTCGGCGGTCCGGGGCAGGCGAACTACGCCGCCGCCAACGTCTTCCTGGACGCGCTCGCCCAGACCCGCCGCGCCGCGGGACTGCCCGGCACGTCGCTGGCGTGGGGTCATTGGGCCCTGGACACCGGGATGACCCGCGATCTGGGCGATCTGGACATGGTGCGGTTGGCGGCGCTCGGCGTCCTCCCGCTGTCCGGCGCGCAGGGGTTGGCCCTGTTCGACGCCGCGACCGCGTCGCGGGCCGCCGTTCTCAGCCCGATCCGGCTCGACGTCGGCGCGCTGCGGGCGATGGGCCGCGCCGGGACGCTGCCCGCCGCCTTCGACACCCTGATCCCCGTCGACGCGGCGGTGCGCGAGCGCGGCGAACCCGGCGCGAAACTGCGCGCCCGACTGGCCGAGGTGCCCGCGCACGAACGCGAGGACCATCTGCTGCGGGTCGTCGCCGACGACATCGCCGCCGTCCTGCACCACCGCGACGCGGGCGCGATCGATCCCGAACGCGCGCTGAAGGATCTGGGCTTCGACTCGCTGGCCGCGGTGCAGTTCCGCAACCGTCTCGGCGCGACCACCGGCCTCACCCTGCCCCCGACGCTGGTCTTCGACTATCCGACCGCGCGCGCGGTCACCGGGCGACTGCTGGAACTGCTCGAGCCCGCCCGCGCGGACCGGCCGCGGGTGCCGGTCGTGACCGGCGTCGCGGCCGACGAGCCGATCGCGGTGGTGGGGATGGCGTGCCGGTATCCGGGTGGCGTCACCTCCGGGCAGGCGCTGTGGGATCTGGTGGCGGGCGGGATCGACGCGGTCTCGGAGTTCCCGGACGACCGCGGCTGGGACGTCGAGCGCCTCTACGACCCGGACCCCGACCATCCCGGCACCACCTACTCCCGATCCGGCGGATTCCTCTCCGACGTCGCCGATTTCGACGCGGGCTTCTTCGGCATCGGTCCGCGCGAGGCGTTGGCGATGGACCCGCAGCAGCGGTTGTTGTTGGAGGGGGTGTGGGAGGCGTTCGAGGACGCGGGCATCGACCCGACTTCGGTACGCGGCAGCGAGACCGGCGTCTTCGCGGGCGTCATGCACCAGGACTACGAATCGCTGGCCCGCACCCGTCCCGATCTCGGCGGCTACTGGGGCGTCGGTTCGGCGGGCAGTGTCGCCTCGGGCCGTATCGCGTACTCCTTCGGGTTGGTCGGCCCGGCCGTGACGGTCGACACCGCGTGCTCGTCGTCACTGGTGGCCACGCATCTGGCGATGCAGTCGCTGCGCCGCGGGGAATGCGCGATGGCGCTGGCCGCGGGTGTGACCGTCAATTCCACGCCGACGGTCTTCGTCGAGTTCTCGCGCCAGCGCGCGATGTCGGTCGACGGCCGGTGCAAATCGTTCGCCGACGGCGCCGACGGGGCCGGGTGGTCGGAAGGCATGGGCGTGCTCGTGCTGGAACGGCTGTCGGACGCGCGCCGCAACGGTCACCCGGTGGTCGCCGTGCTGCGCGGGTCGGCGGTGAACCAGGACGGCGCGTCCAATGGCCTGACCGCCCCGAACGGGCCGTCCCAGGAGCGGGTCATCCGTGCCGCGCTGGCCGACGCGGGCCTCACGACGGCCGACGTCGACGCCGTCGAGGCGCACGGCACCGGCACCAGCCTCGGCGATCCGATCGAAGCGCAGGCGCTGATGGCGACCTACGGGCAGGGGCGCGCCGGACATCCGCTGTGGCTCGGGTCGATCAAATCCAATATCGGGCACAGTCAGGCGGCGGCGGGCGCGGCGGGCGTGATCAAGATGATCATGGCCATGCGCCACGGCGTACTGCCCAAGACGCTGCACGTGGACGCCCCCACCTCGAACGTGCACTGGCCGGAATCGGGTGTCGAACTGCTCACCGAGGCGCGGGCCTGGCCCGAGTCCGAGCGCCCGCGGCGCGCGGCGGTCTCCGCGTTCGGCGTCTCGGGCACCAACGCCCACATCGTCATCGAGCAGGCGCCCGCGCGGACGCCCGAGCCGTCGCCGCCCGCCGAACCGGACGCCCCGCCGGCCGGGCCGGTCGTCTGGGTGCTGTCGGCCCGTTCTGCGGGAGCACTCGCCGGACAGGCGCGCCGACTGCGCGAGCGCATCCTCGCCGATCCCGCGCTGGACCCGGTCGACGTCGGCTATTCGCTGCTGACCACCCGCGCGCGGCATCCGCACCGCGCGGTCGTGCTCGGCGAGGACCGCGCGGACCTACTCGCCGGACTCGACGCGGTTGTCGAGGGACGCACGGTGCTCGAGGAGCGCCCCGGAGCGCGGGTGGCGATGGGGCGCGCGCATCGCGCGGGCCGCGTGGGGCTGGTGTTCCCCGGCCAAGGCGCGCAGTGGCCCGGTATGGCGGTCGAATTGCTCACCGCCGCGCCAGTTTTCGCCAAGCGCATCGCCGAGTGCGAGCGCGCCTTGGCCCCGCACGTCGACTGGTCGCTGACGGCGGTGTTGCGCGGCGAACTCGGCGCGCCGTCGCTGGATCGCGTGGATGTGGTGCAGCCGGTGTTGTTCTCGATGATGGTGTCGTTGGCGGCGTTGTGGGAGTCCTTCGGGGTGCGGGCGGACGGGGTGGTGGGTCATTCGCAGGGTGAGGTGGCCGCGGCGTGTGTGGCGGGTCGGCTTTCGTTGGAGGACGCGGCGCGGATCGTGGCGGTGCGCAGTCGTCTGGTGCGGGAACTCGTGGTCGCGGCGGGTGGTACCGGCCGCATGATGTCGGTGGCCGAACCGGTGGACCGGGTGCGGGACCGGTTGCGGCGCTGGGACGACGGCGTTTCCGTGGCCGCCGTGAACGGCCCCGTGACGGTGACGCTGTCCGGTTCGGCCGAGGTCCTGGCCGAGGTGTACGACAGCTGTGTGGCCGACGGCGTCTGGGTGCGCTGGATCCCCGTGGACTACGCCTCGCATTCGGCCGAGGTCGACGTGGTGCGCGAACCGCTGGTGGCCGCGCTCGCCGGGCTGACGCCGACGCCCGAGGGCGGCGCGCGATTGTTCTCCACCGTGGTCGCCGACGGGGAGCCGGATCTGCTCGACGCGGGGTACTGGTTCCGCAACATGCGCGATCCGGTGCTGTTCGACACCGCGGTCCGCGCGATGGTCGACCAGGGCTACCGAACGTTCGTGGAGGCCAGTCCGCACGAGGTGCTGACGGTGCCGGTGGGGCAGTCGATCGAGGCGGCGGGCCTGGAACCGGGCGACGCGCGCGTCATCGGGTCGCTGCGCCACGACGACGGCGGCGCGGATCGCTTCCTGCTGTCGCTGGCCGAGGCGTTCGTGGCGGGTGTGGAGGTGCGCTGGTCGACGCTGTTCGCCGGCCGCGACGCCCGCCGGGTGGACCTGCCGACCTACGCCTTCGACCGCGAGCGGTTCTGGATCGACGGGGCCGTCGACACGGCCGCGGTCCAGGGCCCGGAGCGGGCGCTGTGGGAGTCGGTCGAGCGCGGCGACGTCGCGGAGTTCGCGCGCGTGCTCGAGGTCGACACCGAGGCGGAGGCGGGGGCGCTGGACACGGCCCTGACCCTGCTGTCCCGGTGGCGCGCGGGTCACCGTCCCGGCAACGCCGAATCCTGGCGTTATCGCGTCGAGTGGACACCCGCCGGGTTCGCCGAACCCGCCGACGGCGAATGGCTGGTCCTGCTGCCCGCCGGTCACGAGGGCGCGCGGGATAGCGTGCGCGCCTTGGAGGACATCGGCGTGCAGCCCACGGTGCTCGAGATCGACACGGCCAGCGTGGATCGCGCTTCCCTGGCGCGCGCGCTCGAGGCCGTCAAGAGCGAGCACGTCGTCGGCGTGCTCTCGCTGCTCGGCCTCGACGCCCGAGCGAACGGCGAATTCCCGTGGATCGAGGCGGGCGCGGTGGCGACCGTCCTGCTCACCCAGGCGCTCGGCGACGCGGGTTTCGCGGCGCCGCTGTGGGTGGCGACCCGCGGGGCCGTCGCACTCGGCGACGAAGCGCCCGCCGATCCCGCCCAGGCCGCGCTGTGGGGTTTCGGCCGCATCGCCTGCCTGGAACTGCCCGACCGCTGGGGCGGATTGCTCGACCTGCCCGAGACGCTGGACGCGGCGGGCGCGCGGGCGGTGCTCGCGGCGCTGGGCAACCGCGACGGCGAGGACCAGATCGCGGTGCGCGCGGACGGCGCGCACGTGCGCAGGCTGCGGCGCGAACGCGCGCAGGGACCCGGCGCGGCGGGCTGGCGGCCGGGCGGGACCGCACTGGTGACCGGCGGGACGGGCGCGCTCGGCGGCCACGTCGCCCGCTGGCTCGCCGCCGAGGGCGTCGAGCACCTCGTGTTGCTCAGCCGCGGCGGCATGGCCGCGGACGACGCCGAAGCGCTCGGAGCCGACCTCGCCGCGCACGGTACGACGCTGGCTGTCGAGACCTGCGATGTCGCCGACTTCGACGCGCTGTCCGCGCTGTTCGACCGCTTGCGCGCGGACGGCCGCGACCCGCGCACCGTCGTGCACTGCGCGGGCATCGCCGAACCGGTCGCCGTCGAGGCGATGACACCGGCGACGCTGGCCCAGGACATGGCGGCCAAGACCGTCGGCGCGCGGAATCTGGCGCGCCTGATCGATCCGGCCGATCCGGCAGTGTTGGCGCTGTTCAGTTCCGGCGCGGGTGTGTGGGGCAGCGGTCTGCTCGCCGGATACGGCGCGGCCAACGCCTACCTCGACGCCTTCGCCCACCGGTTGCGCGCCGACGGCATCCCGGCGACCGCCGTCGCCTGGGGCGCCTGGGCGGGCGAGGGGATGGGAGCCGACGAGGTGGGGCGGGAACTGCGCCGCCGCGGCATCGTCGGGATGGCCCCGGAACGGGCGGTGCGCGAACTGCATCGGGCACTCGGCAACGACGCGACCACTACGGTGGTCGCCCACATCGACTGGCCCGCGTTCTTCGAGGCGTTCGCCGTCCGCAGGCCCAGTCGACTGCTCGAGGAACTGTCCGGGGTGGCGGCGACGCAGACGGCGCGGCCCGCGGTCGAGCTGATCGACGGCTTGGCCGACATGCCCGCCCGTCAACGCGCGAAAGTGCTGCGCCGCACCGTGCTCCAGCACGCGGCGGCCGCGCTGGGCTACACCGACACCGCGCCCCTGACCGCCGACGCCACCTTCCAGGAACTCGGGTTCGACTCGATCGCCCTGGTGCAGACGGTGCGCAGGCTCTCCGAGGCCACGGGCGCGCAACTGCCGACGACGGTGATCTTCGACCATCCGACGCCGCAGCGATTGGCCGAACACCTCGACAGCCTGATCACCGCCCGTCGGCCCGCCGCGGCGGGGACGGACCGCGTCGGTGATCTGGCGGACTGGCTGCGCGGCCTGGAACCCGGTGGCGCGGAGCACGCGGAGGCGGTGCGTCGCCTGACGGACCTGATCGGCGCACCGACGGGCACCGGGAACGGTGCCGCCGAGAACAACGGCGCGGCCGCCGATTTCACCGGCCTGTCCGACGACGAGCTGTTCGACTTCGTCGACGACGAGCTCGGTCTGTCCTGAGGCGGGCCGGTGGGAGCCATACCGGAACAGAGATGAGGCTCGAGTGGACGAGAACACCCAGAAACTCCGGGAGTACCTGCGCAAGGTCACCGCGGAACTGCATTCCTGCCGCGCGCAGTTGCGCGAGGCCCGCGAGACGGTGCGCGAACCGATCGCGGTGGTCGGCATCGGCTGTCGCTATCCCGGGGGCATCACCTCACCGGAGGATCTGTGGCGACTGGTCTCCGAGGGGCAGGACGCGATCTCGGCGCCGCCGATGGACCGCGGCTGGTTCCCTGACCCCGCCGCGGTGGCGTATCTGCGGCAGGCAGCGGGCGGATTCCTCTACGACGCGGGCGATTTCGACGCCGAGTTCTTCGGGATGACACCGGAGGAGGCGCGCGCGACCGATCCGCAGCAACGCCTGCTGCTCGAGGTCGCCTGGGAGGCGATCGAACGGGCCTGCATCGATCCGAAATCTCTGCGCGGCAGCCGGACCGGCGTCTACATCGGCGCGTTCTACCGCCTGTACGCGGCCACCGCCTCACTGTTCGACGATCCGGACGACCACCTGGTCACCGGCGTGGCGGGCAGCGTCATGTCGGGCCGGGTCGGCTATGCGCTGGGGTTGGAAGGCCCCGCCGTCACCGTGGACACCGCGTGCTCGGCCTCCCTGGTCGCGGTGCACATGGCCTGCCAGTCGCTGCGTCTGGGCGAGAGCGAACTCGCGCTGGCGGGCGGCGTCGCGGTCAACGCGACACCGCACATGTACACCGAATTCGCCCGGTCGATCGGGCAGGCCCCGGACGGTCGCTGCCGTTCCTTCGCCGCCGACGCCGAGGGCACCGGGTGGAGCGAGGGCGTGGGCGTGCTGGTGCTGGAACGGCTCTCGCGCGCCCGCGCCAACGGACATCCGGTGCTGGCGGTCATCCGCGGGTCGGCGACCAACCGGGTCGGCGCCTCCAACGGTCTGGCCGCGCCGAACGGGCAGAGTCAGCAGCGGGTGATCCGCCAAGCGCTCGCGGACGCCGGTCTCGGCCCCGAGGACGTCGACGTCATCGACGCGCACGGTTCGGGGACCCGACTGGGCGATTCGATCGAGGCGCACGCCCTGCAAGCGGCCTACGGCAGTGGGCGTCCCGCCGACCGACCGCTGCTCATCGGGTCGGTGAAATCCAATATCGGCCACGCGCAGTCCTCCAGCGGGATCGCCGGGATCGTGAAGCTGATCGAGTCCATGCGGCACGGGGTCGTCCCGAAGACGCTGCACGCGGACGACCCGTCCCCGGATATCGACTGGTCGAGCGGCACACTGGAACTGGTCACCGAGAACGCGCCGTGGCCCGCGCACGACCGCCCGCGCCGTGCGGCGGTGTCCTCGTTCGGCATCTCCGGCACCAACGCCCACATCATCCTGGAATCCGCGCCGGACCAGGCGGACGAACCGGCCGACGGAACCACGGAGATCCCGGTCGTTCCGTGGACCATCTCGGCGGCGAGCCCGCGAGCTCTGGCCGCGCAGGCACGGCGGCTCCTCGAGCACCTGGCGGTCCATCCCGACCCGAGCGCGGTCGATCTCGGATACTCACTCGCGACGACCCGCGCGCATCTGACCCATCGCGCCGTCGTCCTGGCCGAGGACCGCGACGCCGCGCTCGCCGCGCTCACCGCGCTCGCCGACGGTGTGGACGGCGCGGTGATCCGCGGGACGGCGGGCGAGGAACCCGGTGTGGCGCTGGTCTTCCCCGAGACCGCCGAACCGGACGACTCGCTGCGCGTGTTCCCCGTCTACGCGCGGACCTTCGACGACATCCGGCACCGCATCGCCGGATCGGCCGGCGAGATCGGCAAGGAGTCCTCGACCTTCGCGCACGAACTCGCCGTCGCCGCGCTCTACGAATCCTGGAATCTGACACCGGAAGTCGTGACCGGCCGCGGCGTCGGGGAGATCGCGGCGGCCCACGTCGCGGGCATCCTGTCGCTCGCGGACGCCTGCCGGTTGGCCGCGGCCCGTTCGGCGGACGCGCGGGAGATCGACGCCGCGGCGCGCGCCGTGGAATTCTCCGCACCGCACCTGCCGATCGTGGCGAGCGTCGCCGAGGACCCGGCGCGCCTGCGGACCCCGGACTACTGGATCGGCCAGGTCCTCGAGGCGGCGCGGACCGATCTCACCGCGGCCCTGCGGGCCGAGGGCGGCGGGCACACCGTCGAGGCCGACACACGCGACATCCGGGCCGCGATGGAGACTGCGGCCCGGATGCATTGTGCGGGAGCGGAGATCGACTGGTCGGCGCTGTTCGCGGGATTCGGTGCGGTGCGCGTCGCGCTGCCGACCTATCCGTTCCAGCGCGACACCTACTGGTGGACCGCGTCGGTGGCCACGCGCTGAGAATGACCGAGATCAGGGGACACGAGCCGCAGCGCGGCGGGCGGTTCGTGGACCTCCGGCACCAGGTGCAGGCGGCTCAGCTCCTGCTGGGCGGGCGGCAGTTCGGCGCGGCAGGCGCACGGATCGTCGGTGTACCCCGCGAAGCGGTAGGTGATGTCCATGATCCGATTGCGTTCGGTCGCGCGGAAATCGGCGATGAGGTGCACCTCGTTGCGGGCGGCCTGGGTGGCGATCCACTCCAGGATCGCCGACCCGGCGCCCAGGGAGACCACCCGGCACGAGGTCGCCAACAGCTCGAGATGCCACACCGAGTCGAACTTCTCCAGCAGCACGATGCCGATCGCGCCGTACGGGCCGAAACGGTCCGACATCGAGGCCACCAGCAGTTCGTGACGCGGCGAGTCGACCAGGGTCCGCAGCGTCTCCTCCGGATAGAACACGCCGGTGGTGTTCATCTGGGTGGTGCGGACCGTGAGCTCCTCGACCCGGGCCAGATCGGCTTCGGCGGCGCGGCCGATGCGCAGTTCGAGTTCCAGTGTCTGCAAGAAAGCGTGGTCCGGGCCCTGGAAACTCTCCCGTTCGGCGTCGCGGCGGAAGTTGGCCTGATACATCGTGCGCCGCCGCCGCGAGTCCACGGTGACGGTGGCCGGGGTGAACTCCGGCAGCGAGACCAACTCGGCGAGCTGTTCGGCGGTGTAGCAGCGCACCTCGGGCAGGTGGTACTGCACCTCGGCCCGCTCGGTCGGCTGATCGTCGATGAACGCGATCGCCGAGTGGGCGAACTTCAGTTCCTTCGCGATCTGTTCGACCGACCGCGATTTCGGACCCCAGCCGATCTTGGGCAGCACGAAGAACTCGGCCAGTCCCAGCTCCTCGAGTCGCCGCCAGGCGTCCTCGTGATCGTTCTTGCTGGCGATCGAATGCAGGATGCCGCGCTGGTCGAGGGTTTCCAGGGTGTCGCGCACCGTGTCGAACAGCGCACCCGCGCTGCCCTCGAGCAGGGTGCCCGTCCACAGCGTGTTGTCGAGATCCCAGACGAGGCATTTGATGGGGGAGGTTTCCGCGGTCATGAGGCAAGCCCTTCGACGGTGTCACTTCCGGATGTCTTGATCGCGTGGTCGGCGAGCATCACCTGGCAGATCTCGTTGCTGCCCTCGATGATCTCCATGAGTTTGGCGTCGCGGAAGGCGCGGGCCACCACGCCGTGGTCGTCCGCGCCGGCCGAGGCCAGCACCTGCATCGCGGACGCGGCGCCCGCGGCCGCGTGTCGGGCGCTGGTGTACTTGGCCAGCACCGTGGCGGCCACGACCTCCGGGGAGTTCGCGTCCCAGCAGCGGCTGGCGTGTTCGCAGGCGCGGGTCGCGGCCTGCTCGGAGACGTACAGTTCGGCGATGTGCCGCGCGACGAGTTGGTGCTGGTCCAACGGCACGCCGAACTGTTCACGGGTGTGGGCGTGTTCGGCCGCGGCGGCCAGGCACGCGCGCAGGATGCCGACGCAGCCCCACGCCACCGAGAACCGGCCGTACGCCAGCGCCGCGGTCACCAGGAAGCTCAGCGGCGGCCCGCCGCCGCCGAGGATGTTGGCCGCGGGCACCCGCACCCCGTCGAGGTCGATGTGCGCGTGGCCCGCCGCCCGGCAGCCCATCGGGGCGCGGACCGGGTCGAGTCGGACGCCGGGGGTGTCGGTGGGCACCAGAACCGCCGCGCCGCCGTCGCCGAACTGCCCGAACACCACCAGCACGTCGCTGGAGACCGCGGCGGTGGTCCACCGCTTGCGGCCGTCGATCACCACCGTGTCGCCGTCGGGGCGGATCCGGGTGCTCATCGCCGCCAGATCGCTGCCCGCGCCCGGTTCGGACATGGCCACCGCGGCCAAGCGGCCCGCGACCAGTTCGCTCAGGTGCTCGCGGCGCTGGGCGCGCGAGCCCAGGCGACGGATCGACCAGGCCGCCATGCCCTGGGAGGTCATCACGCTGCGCGTCGAACTGCACAGCGCGCCCGCGAAGGCGGTCAGCTCACCGTTGTCCAGACTCGTCAGTCCGAGGCCGCCGAACTCCGAATCCACCTGTGCGCACAGCACTCCCGCCTTGCCGAGGCCGCGCAGGACCTCGATCGGCACGGCGCCTTCGGCGTCCCAGGCGTCGGCGTGATCGGCGACCGCGGCGCGCACCAGGGCGCGTGCTTCGGCCGACCGGTCAGGCATCGAGACTCTGCTCCTCTTCGGCGCGCAGGCGCAGGACGAGTTCCACCATGCGCGCGACCGAGCGGAAGTTCTCCAGCTTCAGGTCAAGGCCGACGATGGCGATGTCGAAGCGGCCCTCCAGGAACACCACCAACTCCATGGCCAGCATCGAGGAGGACAGGCCGGTCTCGACCAGGTCCTGATCCACGGCCACGACGGTCTTGGTCTTGGTCTGCAAGTAGTCGATCAGGGCCTTCTCCACGTCGCCGTCGGTCACCGAGGTGGAGGTGGTGGGTACGTCGCTGGTCATGTCGCCATCCCGTCGTAGGTGTAGAAACCGGCACCGGTCTTCTGACCGAGGTCGCCCCCGCGCACTTTCTCCAACAGCGCCTCGCAGGGGCGGAAGCTGTCGTCGCCGAGGCGCTCGGCCAGCACGTTCAGCGAATCGGCGAGGTTGTCCAGGCCGATCAGGTCCGCGGTCCGCAGCGGCCCGGTCGGATGGCCGAGGCAGCCCTGCATGAGGGCGTCGACATCCGCCGCGCTCGCCACGCCTTCGCCGACCAGGCGCGCGGCCGCGTTGATCATCGGGTGCAGCAGCCTGCTGGTGACGAAGCCGGGGGAGTCGTCGACCACGATGCTGCGCCTGCCGAGTCGGTCCAGCAGCGCCGTGACCGCCGTCATCGCGGCCTCGCCCGAGCGCGGTCCGCGGATCACCTCGAAGGTCTTGATCAGATACGGCGGATTCATGAAGTGGATCCCGACGAGTTGCTCGGGCCTGGTCACCGCGGTGGCCAGTTCGGCGATCGGGATGCTCGAGGTGTTGGAGATCAACAGGGTGTCGTCGGCCGCGACCGCCGAGACCTCGGCGAGCAGTTTGCGTTTGAGATCGACGTCCTCGGTGATGGCCTCGACGGCGGCCGCCGAGTCGATGCGGCCCTCGGTCGAGGTCGCCGTGGTCAACTCGCCGAATTCCACGTCGGCGGGCAACGCGCTCATCATCTGCGCGTGCCGCAATTGTTTCTTCACGGTCGTCCGCGCGCGCTCGAGCGCGGCGGGGTCGAGATCGATGAGATGCACCGGTATTCCGTGGCCGACGGCCAGGGTCGTGATACCCGATCCCATGACGCCCGCGCCGAATACCGTAATTCCTCGGGTCATCGAACCTCCCTTTTCCGCTATCGCTTGCGCGCGAGTGTGATGCCGTCGGCCATGACCAGCAGCGAGGTGTCGACGCGGCTGTCGTCGGAAATCCGACTGTTGAGTACGCGCACCGCCGCGGCCTCGGGGTCCGTCGCCTCCGGATCGATGACACGTCCACGCAACAACGTGTTGTCGATGACGATCAGACCGCCCGGCCGCAGCAGTGTCAGGGCGGATTCGTAATACTCCGGATAGTTGACCTTGTCGGCGTCGATGAAAACCAGGTCGAACGAATCGGCGCCGAATTCGTCGGCCAGCTCGCCGAGCGTTTTCAACCCGTCGCCGATGCGCGACTCGATCCGGTCGGTCACGCCCGCGCGCTGCCACGCCTCTTCGGCGATGCCGAGCCAGCGGGCGGAGTTGTCGCAGGTGACGACCTTGCCACCGGGTTCGAGGGCCTCGGCCATCGCCAGCGCGCTGTACCCGGTGAAGGTGCCGAGGTCCACGACCCGCGCGGCACCGCACAATTTGACGAGAAGTGCGAGCAGTTGTCCTTCTTCCGGCATCAGTTGCATTGCCGTACCCAGGGGCAGTCCCGCGGTCGTCTCCCGGAGTTCGCGTAGGACCGGATCCTCGCGCAGGGAAATATCGCGGACATATGCCATCAACGCATCGGACACTTCCACCTGATCAGCCATGGATCACCTCGGACGGTAGGCAGCAGTGGCCAGCCTGCGCAGCAGCGCACGGACCGGCCTTGATTCGACGGTAGGCGCTGTGCGCGGCCCGCCTCAAATCTCCCGACGCCGGGAGGCGGGATCTCCCGACGTCGGGAGATTCGTTGCCGCCGTACCTGATCCGGCCGTCGGAAGTTTACGGTCGCTCGCGGGCTGCGGTAGATTGCTCGTGTCAGGACCTGGGTGTACGGCGAATAGTGCCGCACTCGTCTTTGTCAATGGAGTTCCACAATTATCCAAGCTCTTCGGCGATGCCGATTCGAATCGGTTGGATGATGGTGCGGATATGTGACGAGTCCCGTGACGCGACTCGATTCAGGAGGTAATTGCATTGATTACGATCGGCGAAGTCGAAGCCCTCATCCGCCGACAACTGCGTGGCAAACAATCCAAGGACATCGTCATCGACGAGACCACCGAATTCCGCGACATCGGGCTGTCGAGCCTGCAGATCGCGGAAGTGGTGTTCAGCCTCGAGGAGGAGCACGAGGTCGAGTTCGACCCGGCCCGCTCCGCGGACGTGGTGACCCTGGGTGACCTCGTCCGCCTCGGCAACGAAGCGATCGCAGGCCGCGAGGCCGTGGCGGAAGGACAGGCCGGTGGACGGGCGTGACCATTACGGCTTCATCCTGGCCTCCTCACTGTTGCCGTTCCTCGGCGTCCTCGCCGCGATCGTGCTGCTGTGGAACAAGTACGTGGGGGTCTCGGATCTGATCGCGTTGGCGATCATGTACTCGATCGCCATCCTGGGCATCTCGGCCGGCTACCACCGGTTGCTGACCCACCGGGCGTTCGCCACCTCGCGGCCGATCAAGATCTTCCTGGCCGTGGCGGGCACGATCGCCGGACAGGGCCCGGCCCTGATCTGGTGCGCCCATCACCGGCGTCACCACCGCGTGGCCGACAAGCCCGGCGACCCGCACAGCCCGTACCTCGATCACGAGCCGGGCATTCGCGGTGCGCTGCAAGGGCTCTGGCATTCGCACCTGGGTTGGCTGTTCGACAAGGACCTGACCTCCGATCCGATCCGGTACTGCCCGGATCTGGCGCGGGACCGCGACATCCGTTTCGTCTCCCTGCATTTCGTGGAGATCGTGATCGCGGGCATCGTGCTGCCCGGTCTGATCGGCTTCGCCATCGCCCAGACCTGGCAGAGCTTCCTCACCGGCATGCTCTGGGGCGGCCTGGTGCGCATCTTCCTGGCCAATCACGTGACCTACGCGGTCAACTCGATCGGTCACTACTACGGCCGCCGCCGGTTCGACACACCCGACGAATCGCGCAACGTGGCCTGGCTGTCGATCCCGTCCTTCGGCGAGGCGTGGCACAACAACCACCACGCGTTCCCGAAGGCCGCCTTCCACGGATTCCGCTGGTGGGAAGTCGATCTGACGGCCATCTTCATCCGGTCGCTGGAGGTCACCCGGTTGGCCTGGGACGTGGTGCGCATCCCGCAGGATCGCATCGACGCCCGCGCGGCGGGCCTGGCCCGCACCGGCGGCGGTCGTCTGGCGCCCGCCGCGCCCGCCAAACCGCTGGCCGAGCGGCCCACCGCCGACGGAACCGCCGATGTCGAGTGAACGACGTTCCGGCCCGGCGCTGTGGGACCGGCTGACCGGCGGCGCCGGGAAGTTCCGGAACTCCCTGCACTGCTGGGTCGGCGATCGTTACCAGGAGTCGAGCTGGGACGAGGTGATCCGCGACGCGGAGGCGACCACGGCGGGTCTGCGCAACGCCGGGGTGCGCCCCGGCACGCGGGTCGCCGCCGTGTTCACCAACAACCCGCACGTCGTGCGCGGGTTGCTGGGCGTGTGGTTCGCGGGCGGGTCGGTGGCCTCGCTGCCGGTCCCGGCCCGCGGCATGACCTTCGAGGAGTACGCCGACCAACTGGCCGTCATCGGCGACCAGCTCGAGCCGGTGGTGTTCCTGATCGAGGAGAAACTGCTGGGCCTGCTGCCGGATTCGCTCACCGCGCGATTCCCGTTCCGCACCTGGGAGTCCTTCGCCGACAGCGGCCGGGTCGAGCCCTCGCCGCCCGGCGAGGACGAATTGGCCTTCATCCAGTACTCCTCGGGCAGCACCAGTTCCCCGAAGGGCTGCACGCTGACCCCGCGCGCGATCGCGGCGCAACTCGACATCATCGCCGACCTGATCGACGCGCGGCCGCACCGGGACGTGTTCGTCTCGTGGCTGCCGCTCTCGCACGACATGGGTCTGTTCGGCGGTCTGCTCTCCTCGTGGGGCAACGACTTCTCGCTGTACCTGTCCACACCGGAGCGGTTCACCTTCTCCCCGGGGTCCTGGTTTTCGGACATGGCGGAATTCGGCGGGCGTTCCAGCGCGGGGACCAACACGGCCCTGTATCTGGCGGCGCGCGCGGCCAAGCGCGGCCGGAGCATGCCCTCCGGCGGTCTGGGTACGGTGGAGAACTGCATCATCGGCGCGGAGCGGGTCGAATGGGAGACGCTGAACTTCGCGGCGGAGTCCATGGCCCCCTTCGGGTTGCGTCCCGAGGGCATCGTGCCCGCCTACGGACTGGCCGAGGCGACACTGGCCGTGACCTACATGCACAAGGGCGCCGAGCCCTGGCGGCGGGTGGTGGTCGACGCGACCGCGCTGGCCGACTCCGAACTGGTCGAGGTCGAGGCCGATCATCCGCTCGGCGCGGCCGTGGTCAGCGCCGGACTGCCCTGTCAGGACGTCGAACTGATCGATACGGGCAACGGTCGACTCGAGGAGATCGTGGTGCGTTCGCCCAGTCTGGCCACCGGCTACTGGGCCGACGAACTGCGTACCGCCGAGACCTTCCGCGACGGCGCCCTGCACACCTCCGACCTGGGGTTCGTCAAGGACGGCCATCTCTACCCGGTCGGCCGCATGGACGATCTGATCTCGATCTCGGGCCGCAAGGTCTACGCGCGCGAGGTGGAGAGCGTGGTCGACGGTATCGACGGGGTGCGCCGCGGGTGTTCGACGCTGGTCGCGCACCGCGCGGGGACCGCCCAGCGGTTGACGTTGTTCATCGAGGTCAGCGGCAAGGAGACCGACTATCACGACGTGGCCTCGGCCGCCGCCGTCGCCGCCATGTCCAAAGCGGCTGTGGCGCTGGACGAATGCGTGTTCCTCGGTCGCGACAGCCTGCCCAAGACGCCGACCGGCAAGATCCAGCGGCACCGGTGCCGGAACATGTTCGAGGCGGGGCGATTCGAGCCGCTGGCCGTAGTCGATCTGACGAGGATGTGATCACATGGTGCGCACCGCACTGCTCACG
Organism: Nocardia takedensis NBRC 100417; assembly: GCF_000308695.1. Classification (GTDB taxonomy): domain Bacteria; phylum Actinomycetota; class Actinomycetes; order Mycobacteriales; family Mycobacteriaceae; genus Nocardia; species Nocardia takedensis. The sequence goes on from NZ_BAGG01000266.1 coordinate 212,430, forward strand.
GGTGTCTCCGGCGTGGTCGGCCGCGCGGTCGCCGCGGAACTGCGCGATTTCCACGTCGTCGGACTGGCGCATTCGGCCACCGATGTCACCGAAGCCGACGAGGTCCTGACCGCGGACCTGCGCGAACCGCTGCTCGGCCTGGACGAGCGGACCTGGCACGAGCTGGCCGAGCGGGTCGACGTCGTCATCCATTCCGGCGCGCTGACCAACTGGGGTCAGCCGCGCGAGATCTATCAGGGCATCAACATCGACGGCACCGCGCGGGTCCTGGAGTTGGCCAAGGCCGCGGACGCGCCGGTGCACATGATCAGTTCGTGCTTCGTGCACGCCATCGAACTGGGCCGGATCGACGATCTGCGTCCCGGCAACGTGGTCACCCCCTACATCTGGTCCAAGCTCGAAGCCGAACATCTCGTGGAGCGCAGCGGCCTGCCGTACACGATCCACCGGCCCACCAACGTCATCGGCGATTCCAGAACCGGGGCCAGCAGTCGTCCGCAGATCGTCGTGCAACTCTCGGAGTGGCTGGCTCGCGGCAAGGCGCCCTACATCCCGGTGCATCCGGGCAACCTGATGGATTTCGTCCCGCTCGACGTCACCGCGCACGGCATCGCCCGCGCGGTGGAGGCCGACGCCACGGGGCGCACGCTGTGGCAGACCTACGGCCCCGAGGCGATGAGCGTCGACGAGGCGCAGCAGATCATGGTCGACCACGGCATCGCGCTCGGGCGCAAGATCGCGCCGGTGCCGGTGGTGGACCCCACCCTGCCGCTGCCGGTGCCGTTGGAACGGATCGCGCCGATGTCACGGACGTTCCTGCAAGTGCTCATCGATACCAGCGAGGTGACCAGCTACTGCGGCGGCGTGCTGCCGACCTCGCTGCCCGAACTGCGCGAGAAGTTCGACGTGCCCGCCGTCGACGACCGCGAGGCGTTCCGGCGCACCCTCGAGTACTGGGCGGGCCCGGCACTGGACTCCGATCGGAAGGAATCAGCGTGAGCGACACCGACACCGACAACGGTTGGCGGCCACCGGAACTGGCCTCGAAGGTCGCGATCGTCACGGGGGCCAGTCGCGGCGTGGGCCGCGGCATCGCGTTGGCGCTCGGCGAGGCGGGGGCCAAGGTCTACGTGACCGGTCGCAGCGTGCGCGGCGGCAAGACCACCGAGGATCTGCCCGGCACGATCGAGGACACCGCCGACGAGGTGACCGCGCGCGGCGGCCTCGGGGTGGCGGTGCGCTGCGATCACACCGTGGACGAGGACACCGAGAAACTGTTCGCCCAGGTCGAGGCGGCGGACGGCAAACTGGACCTGCTGGTCAACAACGCCTGGTCGGGCTACGAACGGTGGCCCGAGGCGAAGTTCGACGCGCCGTTCTGGAAGCAGCCGGCCTGGCGCTGGGAACTGTTCGCGGGTTCGCTGCGCGGGCAGTTCGTCGCCGCGAGACTGGCCGCGCCGCTGATGATCCCGAACAAGAGCGGGTTGATCGTCAACGTCTCGTTCACCGACGGGGACGTGTTCCTCGGCCAGACCGCCTACGACGTGTGCAAGACGGCCTCGGACCGCATGGTGGTCGGTCTCGGCTACGAACTGCGCAAGCACGGCGTCGGCGCGGTCGCGGTGCACCCGGGATTCGTGCGCACCGAACGGGTCGAGGCGGCGTGGGATCTGTTGGGGGAGGGGCCCGCCCAGGTCGTGCACACCCCGGAGTACGTCGGTCGCGCCATCGCGCACCTGACCGCCGACCCGGAGGTGGTCGAACAGTCCGGGCAGCGCCTGGCGGTCGGCGACCTGGCCGTGAAGTACGGGTTCTCCGATATCGACGGACGGCAGATCCCGCCGTTCCACCTGGAGGGCCGGATCACCTTGGCAGCCCGGATGGAGCGGCTCAACCGCGTCGTCGCGGCCGGACGTGAGGCAGGTGCGAAATGACCGCGGAGATCGACTACCTGGGCGCTTCGGCGGAGGCCATCCAGAGTCACTACGACGTCGGCAACGAGTTCTACGCCCTGTGGCTGGACACCTCGCTGACCTACTCCTGCGGGCTGTGGCTCGACCCGCACGGCACGGCGCCCGAGGACACCCTCGAGGCCGCCCAGGATCGCAAACACGATCTGCTGATCACCGAATCGCGCGCCGCGGGCGCGCGGCGGGTGCTCGACGTGGGCAGCGGGTGGGGCGCTTTGCTGCGCCGGTTGGTGCGCACCCACGACGTGGCATCGGTCACCGGCCTGACCCTGAGTCAGGCGCAGGCGGATTCGGTGGGGACCTGGGCCGACGAGCACTACGACGTCCGGGTGGAGAACTGGGCCGACCACCGGCCCGAATCCGGTTACGACGCGATCATCTCCATCGGCGCGTTCGAGCACTTCGCCGATATGGGCCTGCGGCGCGAACAGCGGGTGCAGGCCTACCGCGAGTTCTTCGCGCGCTGCCGCGAATGGCTGCCCCCGGGCGGGCGACTGGCGTTGCAGACCATGCTCAAGGGCAACAACACCCGGATGGACCGGCAGACCGTGCGCGATCTGCTGTTCATGATCGACACCATCTTCCCGGAATCCGAACTGCCGTGGCTCTCGGAGATCTTCGAGGCCAGCGAACGGTTGCTCGACGTGGTGTGGGTGCGCAACGACGCCGACCACTACGCGCGCACCTGCCGGGAGTGGAACCGGCGGATGCTGGCCAATCGCGCACTCGCCGAACGAGTGGTGAGCAACGAAGTGATCGACAACTACGAGCGCTACCTCAACGCGGCCGCCGACGCGTTCGAGAAACGGCACTTCGGCTTGGGTCGGTTGATCTTCGAACGGGTCTGAGCTCGCGCTGATCCCGGGCGGTGCCGGCCGCCCGGGATCAGCCGTCCCCGCCATCGTCTCCCCGGCATTCCGTCCGCGACATCGAAGGGTCGACATGTCCGATCACGCCTTGCCTGCGTCGCTGCTGTCCCGGCGTCTGGCGGGCGTACCCGCCGGGGAACGCTTCGCCGTCGCGTTGGAGATCGTCCGGGAGGAGACCGCCGACCTCATCGGCAAGGGCGTCGAGGCCGTCGACCCGGACCGGGCCTACCAGGACTACGGCTACAACTCCCTCGCCGCGGTCGAGTTGACCCGGATGCTCTCGGAGGCCAGCGGTTTCGAGTTGCCGATGACGCTGCTGTTCGACTATCCGACGCCCGCCGCGGTGGCCCGCCACCTGCTGGCCCGCTTCGATCCGTCGAGCGTCGAGGACGACCCCGCCGACGACCCGCGGCGCGCCGACGACCAGGACGATCCGATCGCGGTGGTGGGCATCGCCTGCCGGTACCCCGGTGGCGCGAATTCGGCCGACCGACTGTGGCGGGTGGTGCGCGACGGGGTGGACGCGGTCACCGACTTCCCGACCGACCGCGGCTGGGATCTGGACGCGGTCTACCACCCGGACCCGGACAACGCGGGCACCTCCTACGCGCGATCGGGCGGATTCCTTTCCGGCGCGACCGATTTCGACGCCGAGTTCTTCGGGATCGCGCCACGGGAAGCCCTCGCGATGGACCCGCAGCAGCGGCAGTTGCTCGAAGGCGTGTGGGAGGCGTTGGAGGACGCGGGGATCGATCCGGCGTCGGTGCGCGGCAGCGAGACCGGCGTCTTCGTCGGCGCCTGCGATTCGGACTACCGGCACCTCGCGCGGGCGAGCCGCGACGAACTCGAGGGCTATTGGGCCGTCGGTTCGGCGGGCAGCGTGCTCTCGGGACGGGTCGCCTACACCCTCGGTCTGATCGGTCCGGCCTTGACGGTCGACACCGCCTGCTCCTCCTCGCTGGTCGCCACGCACCTGGCGATGCAGTCGCTGCGCCGCGGTGAATCCTCGCTCGCGTTGGCGGCGGGCGTCACGGTCTACGCGACGCCCGCGCTGTTCGTGGAGTTCTCCCGGCAGCGGGCCATGTCGCCCGACGGCCGGTGCAAATCCTTCGCCGCCGCCGCCGACGGCGCGGGATGGTCCGAAGGCGTCGGCGTCCTTGTGCTCGAACGCCTCTCCGATGCCGAGCGCAACGGCCACCGCGTACTCGCCGTGCTGCGGGGGTCGGCGGTGAACCAGGACGGCGCGTCCAACGGACTGACGGCCCCGAACGGCCCCTCGCAGGAACGGGTGATCCGCGCCGCGCTGGCGGACGCGGGCCTGACCGCGACCGAGGTCGACCTCGTGGAAGCGCACGGCACGGGCACCACCCTGGGCGACCCCATCGAGGCGCGGGCGTTGATGGCCACCTACGGTCGCGATCGCGCGGGCGACCCGCTGTGGCTCGGCTCGATCAAATCCAATATCGGCCACAGTCAGGCGGCGGCCGGTGCGGCGGGCCTGATCAAGACGATCATGGCGATCCGCCACGGCGTCCTGCCCGCGACCCTGCACGCCGAGGTCCCCACCGACAAGGTCGACTGGGACGGCGCGGGCGTGCGCTTGCTCACCGAGGCCAGGGACTGGCCCGACAGCGGAAGGCCACGGCGAGCCGGGGTCTCGGCCTTCGGCATCGGTGGCACCAACGCCCACGTCATCGTGGAACAGGCCCCAGAACCCGAGGTGGTCGCGCCTCCCGAAACGTCCCCGGAAGCGTTGTCCCCGTTCGTGTCCGGTGCGGTGGTCTGGGTGCTGTCGGCCAAGTCGCGTGCCGCGCTGACCGCGCAGGCCCGTCGACTGCGCGAGCGCGTGCTGGCCGACCCGGACCTGGACTTGGACGATCTCGCCTACTCGCTCGCGGTCACCCGGGCCAGCTGGGAGCATCGCGTCGCCGTCGTCGGCAGCACGCGCGCGGATCTGCTCACCGCGCTGGACGCCGTGGTCGACGGAACCTACGAGGACCGCACCGACCTGCGGATCGCCGCGGGCCGTGCCGCCCGCGTCGAGCGTGTGGGCTTCGTGTTCCCCGGTCAGGGCGCGCAGTGGGAGCGCATGGCGGTGGGACTGCTGGAGTCCTCCCCGGTGTTCGCGGCGCGGATGTCGGAGTGCGCGCGGGCGCTGGCCCCGCACATCGACTGGTCGCTGATCGACGTGCTGCGCGGCGACGGGGGCGCGCCGTCGCTGGATCGCGTGGATGTGGTGCAGCCGGTGTTGTTCTCGATGATGGTGTCGTTGGCGGCGTTGTGGGAGTCCTTCGGGGTGCGGGCGGACGGGGTGGTGGGCCACTCGCAGGGTGAGGTGGCCGCCGCGTGTGTGGCGGGGTGCATCTCGCTGGAGGACGCGGCGCGGATCGTGGCGGTGCGCAGTCGTCTGGTGCAGGAACTCGTCGTAGCGCCGGGTGGTACCGGCCGCATGATGTCGGTCGCCGAACCGGCGGAGAAGATGCGGGAGCGGTTGCGCCGCTGGCCCGATCGCGCCTGGGTGGCCGCCGAGAACGGTCCGGCCATGGTCACCCTCGCCGGCGGCGAACAGACGCTCAAAGAGGTCCACGACAGTTGCGTGGCCGACGGCGTCTGGGTGCGCTGGGTGTCGGTGGACTACGCCTCGCATTCCCCCGAGGTCGACCCGATCCGCGAACCGCTGCTCACCGCGCTGCGCGGCCTCACCGCCGCCGACACGCCCGTGCGTTTCCACTCCACCGTCACGGGGTCGACCGCCGAACCGACCGGTGACTACTGGTTTCGGAACATGCGCGAACCGGTGCTGTTCGACACCGCCGTGCGCGGCATGGTCGAACAGGGCTACCGGGCCTTCGTGGAGGTGAGTTCGCATGCCGTGCTCACCGTGCCGATGGAACAGTCCATCGCGGCGGCGGGTGTGGACCCCGCGCGGGTGTGCGCGGTCGGCTCACTGCGCCACGACGACGGCGGTCAGGAGCGGTTCCTGCTCTCGGTCGCCGAAGCGTTCGTCGCGGGCGCGCCCGTCGACTGGGCGGCGCTGTTCGCCGACCGCGCCGTCCGGCCCGTGCCGCTGCCGCACTACGCCTTCGAGCACGAACGCTTCTGGCCCGTCGTCGCCGAACAGCGCGCAGACGCCCGCTCGGTCGGCATGTCCGCCGGCGAGCATCCGCTGCTCACCGGCGCGGTCCGCATGGCCGACGGATCGGGCTGGCTGTGCACCGGGGCGTGGTCGGTCGACCGATTCCCCTGGCTGCTCGACCATCTCGTCTTCGACGAGGTCGTGGTGTCGGGCACCGTGCTCGTGACCGCGGCCGCCGCGGCCGGTGCGCGGGCGGGCGTGCCCGTGCTCGACGAACTCCTGCTGGAGACGCCGCTGCTGGTGCCGGACGGCGCGGAGGTCGCGATCCAGGTGCGCGTCGGCGAACCCGACGAAACGGGTCGCGCGCGCTGCACCGTGCACTCCAACGTCGCCGTCGGGGCCGGGGCCGACTGGGTGCGCAACGCCTCGGGAGTCCTGGTCGGGGAGCAGGACACGGCCGCCGCCGTCGCGGAGACCGTGCCGCCCGGCGACGCGACCGCCGCCGAGATCGCCGACGCCTATCCCGCGCTCGCGCAGCGCGGCTTCGGCTACGGTCCGACCTATCAGGGGATGCGCGCGGTCCACCGCCACGGCGCGGACACCTATGTCGACATCGTTCTGCCGGAGACGGATTCCGGCTTCGTCCTGCACCCCGGCGCGCTCGACGCCGCCTTCCACGCGGCATTGGTCGGGGACGCGGCGATCGCGCCGGACGGCGTGGTCCTTCCGTTCGCGTGGTCGGGAGTCCGGTTGGCGCGTCGCCCTTCCTCGCCCGTCCTGCGGGTGCGACTGACGCCGGCGGGCGCCGACGCGGTGCGCATGGTCGGGACCGACGAGAGCGGAAACCTCGTCGTCTCGGTGGATTCGGTGGTCTCGCGCCCCGTCTCGCCCGAACGTCTGGCCGCGGCCCGCTCGCACACCGATGCGCTGTTCGCGGTGCGCTGGCGCGAGGTCGCCGCGCCCGCCCCGGACACACTCACCCGCCCGGCGCTGCTCGGCTTCGCGGAGACGACCGCGATCGGTGAGACCTATGGCGACGTCGCCGACCTGGTCTCCGCCGTCGCAGGCGGTGCGCCCGCCCCGGAATTCGCGGTCCTGCGCGTCACGGCCGCGGAAGACGACCTCCCCCACGCCGCCCACGAGATCACCCGTCGGACACTGGCCTCGGTCCGGGACTGGCTCGCCGCACCCGATCTGGCCGCGACCCGCCTCGCGGTGGTGACCGAACGCGCGATCGCGGTGGACGTCGAACCGGATACCACACTCGCGGCCGCCCCGGTCTGGGGTCTGCTGCGCAGCGCGCAGACCGAGCACCCCGACCGGTTCGTCCTGGTCGACCTCGACACCGAGTACCCCGACGACCCCGAACGCTGGTGGCGCGAAGTGGATCTCGCGCTCGGCACGGGCGAAGCGCAGATCGCGGTGCGCGCGGGCCGCTTGCGCGTGCCGAAACTCGCGCCCGCGTCGGTCTCCGGCCGCGCGAGCATGTTCGACGCCGATTCCACGGTGCTCGTCACGGGCGGAACCAGCGGTCTCGGCGCGCTGACCGCGCGTCACCTGGTGGCCGAATACGGTGTCCGCCACCTGATCCTGGCCAGTCGCAGTGGCTCGTCGGCCGCGGGCGTCGACGCGCTCGTGGACGAATTGACCGCCGCGGGCGCGCACGTCCGGGTCGCCGCCTGCGATGTCAGCGAGGCCGCCGCGGTGGACGCGCTGATCGCGGGCGTCCCGGCCGACCATCCGCTGCGCGTGGTCGTGCACAGCGCGGGGGTGCTCGCCGACGGCGTGCTCGAGGCGATGACCGCGGAGCAGGTCGACCGCGTGCTGGCGGCCAAGGTGGACGCCGCCTGGAATCTGCACCGGGCCACCGCCCACCTCGACCTGTCCGGTTTCGTCCTGTTCTCCTCGGCCTCGGGCATCGTCGGCGGTGCGGGGCAGGCGAACTACGCGGCCGCCAACGTCTTCCTGGACGCGCTGGCCGCGACCCGCCGCGCGGCCGGCCTGCCGGGCACGTCGCTGGCCTGGGGCTACTGGGCCGACACCACGTCGCTGACGCAGCGGGCCGACGCCGACCTGCTGGGCGAATCCGGCGTGGTCGCCATGTCGGCCGCCGAGGGCCTGGCACTGCTGGACGCCGCGCTGGCAGGCGAGGACGCCCTGCTGTGCCCGGTGCGACTGGACAAGCCGACCCTGCGGACCCAGGCGGCCGCGGGCAGGCTCGCGCCGATCCTGGACGGCCTGGTCACCGTCGCGCCCGAGGCGCGCGCCGCGGACCCGTCGGTGGCCCTGCGCGCGACGCTGACCGCCATGGACGCCGAGGATCGCGAATACCGCCTGTTGCAGGTGGTGCGCGAGGCGGTCGCGACCGTCCTGCACCACCGCACGCCGCAGGCGGTGGCCCCCGAGCGGGCCTTCAAGGATTTCGGCTTCGACTCCCTCGCCGCGGTGCAACTGCGCAATCGCCTGGGCCGCGCCACCGGTCTCACCCTCACGCCGACGATCGTCTTCGACCATCCGACCCCGCTCGCGATGACCCGGCATCTGCTCGACCGGATCTTCCCCGACCTGCCCGAAGCCCCCGCCGCGCCCGCCCCGGCCGCCGGACAGGTCGAGGATCCCTCCGGATTCGACGACATGGATGCCGAAACCCTTGTCCAGCTCGCCCTGCGCGGCAACCGGTAGTAGGAGGATCGGGCCCGATGTCGATGTCGATGAACGAGGTCGTCGAGGCGTTGCGCGCGTCGATGAAGGACAACGCGCGCCTGCGCGGCGACAACCAGCGCCTGCTCGACGCGGCGCACGAGCCGATCGCCGTGGTGGGCATCGCCTGCCGTTACCCCGGCGGCGTGGCTTCACCGGAGGACCTGTGGCGGCTGGTGGCCGACGAGGTCGACGCGGTCGCGGACTTCCCGCTCGACCGCGATTGGAACATCGAGGCCGCCTACGATCCCGATCCGGAGCATCCGGGCACCACCTACTGCCGTTCGGGCGGATTCCTGTCCGGCGCGGGAGATTTCGACGCGGGCTTCTTCGGCATCGGTCCGCGCGAGGCGTTGGCGATGGACCCGCAGCAGCGGTTGTTGTTGGAGGGGGTGTGGGAGGCGTTCGAGGACGCGGGCATCGACCCGACTTCGGTGCGCGGCAGCGACACCGGTGTCTTCGCGGGCGCGATGTACCGCGACTACGAACTGGTGACCCGCACCATCGATGATCTCAGCGGCTACTGGGGCGTCGGTTCGGCGGGCAGTGTGGTGTCGGGCCGCGTCGCCTACTCCTTCGGGTTGGTCGGCCCGGCCGTGACGGTCGACACCGCGTGCTCGTCGTCACTGGTCTCGACGCATATGGCGATGCAGTCGCTGCGGCGAGGGGAGTGCGGGCTCGCGATCGCCGCGGGCGTCACGGTCCTGGCGACACCCGGTGTGTTCCTGGAGTTCTCGCAGCAGCGGGTCATGTCGCCCGACGGCCGCTGCCGCTCGTTCGCCGAGGACGCCGACGGCGCGGGCTGGTCGGAGGGCATGGCGGTCCTGCTGCTGGAACGGCTCTCCGACGCCGAGCGCAACGGCCGGACCGTACTGGCCGTGCTGCGCGGGTCGGCGGTGAACCAGGACGGCGCGTCCAACGGTCTGACCGCCCCCAACGGCCCCTCGCAGGAACGGGTGATCCGCGCCGCGCTGGCCGACGCGCGCCTGACCGCGACCGAGATCGACGCGGTCGAGGCGCACGGCACCGGCACCCCGCTGGGCGACCCGATCGAGGCGCACGCGCTGCTGTCCACCTACGGCGTGGACCGCGCGGGCGACCCGCTGTGGCTCGGCTCGATCAAATCCAATATCGGCCACAGTCAGGCGGCGGCCGGTGCGGCGGGCCTGATCAAGATGATCATGGCCATGCGTCACGGTGTGCTCCCGAAGACCCTGCACGCGCGGACGCCGACGGAGAAGATCGACTGGGCCGCCGGGGTGTCGCTGCTGACCGAGGCCCGGCCGTGGCCGGAGAACGGTCACCCGCGCCGCGCGGGAGTGTCCTCGTTCGGGGTGTCGGGCACCAACGCCCACGTCATCGTGGAACAACCACCCGCTCCCGACAGCGCGGCGGAAACCGCACCGGGCACAGCGCCGTTCGGCTCCGCGCCGATCGTCTGGGTGCTCTCGGCCAGATCCGCTCCGGCGCTGGCCGGTCAAGCCCGGCGACTGCGCGAACGACTACTCGCCGATCCCGACCTCGACCCGGTCGACGTCGGCTGGTCACTGGTGACGACCCGCGCCCGGCACGAGCACCGCGCGGTGGTCGTGGGAGCCGACCGGGCCGAACTGCTCGACGGACTCGCCGCGCTCGCCGAGGGTCGCAAAGTCGCGGGCGTAGTCACCGGTCGAGCGGATCGCGCCGGCCGGGCCGGATTCGTCTTCCCCGGCCAGGGCGGGCAGTGGCCCGCGATGGCGGTCGAACTGCTCGACACCGCACCGGTGTTCGCCGACCGTCTGGCCGAGTGCGCGGCGGCGCTGGCGCCGCACGTCGATTGGTCGCTTCTCGACGTGCTGCGCGGCCGGCCGGACGCGCCCACCCTCGATCGCGTCGATGTCGTCCAGCCCGTGCTGTTCTCGGTCATGGTGTCGCTGGCGGCGCTGTGGCAGTCCTTCGGCGTGCGCCCGCACGGCGTCATCGGCCACTCGCAGGGTGAGATCGCGGCCGCGCACGTGGCGGGCGCGCTGAGCCTCGCGGACGCGGCGCGCCTGGTCGCCGTGCGCAGCAAGCTGATCGCCGAGCGCGGGAAGAAGGGCGGCGGGATGCTCTCCATCGTCGACTCGGCCGACTCCGTGCGCGCCCTGCTCGACGACTTCGACGGCGACCTGTCCATCTCGGCGGTCAACGGACCGCGCGCGGTCGTCGTCGCCGGACCGCGCGAACCGCTGGCCCGGTTCGAGCGCGTGCTGGCCCGCGCCGGAATCATGCGCTGGAACGTCGACGGCGTCGACTTCGTCGCGCATTCGGCCTTCACGTTGGA
>NZ_BAGG01000265.1 GCF_000308695.1 Nocardia takedensis NBRC 100417
CTTCGTCCAGTTCGTCCTGGGTCAGTTGCGCCGACGGGCGCGACACCAGCAGCAGTGCGAGCGTCATCCGGGCGATGTCGTACTCGCCGGAGGCGGATCGCACTTGGCGCAGGGTGTCGATGGCGGCGGTGGTCTCACCCGCCGCGATCGAGCGGCGGGCCGACCCGAAGGCGGCGGCGACCACCGTGCGGTCGGTCCGCCACACCGTCCGGTAGTGGTCGGCGGCCCGGCGCTGTCCGCGTTCGCGGTCGGCGGGTTCGGCGGCCTCGGCCAGCAATTCGGCGACGCCCGCCAGGGCGAGCAGGGGCGCGAGTTCGCCGGGGACCATCGCGGCGACGGCCTCGAACCGCGCGTACGCCCGGTCGAGCCGTCCGGTCGTCAGGGCGAGGATCGCGTCGAACCAGTCCACGCGCCACTCGTGCGGATGCTCGACGCGCAGTCGGTCGAGCAGTTCCCCCGCCGAGGCGGGCGCGCCGATGTCCAGGTAGGCGCGGATCTCGATCAGCGCGCATTCCAGCGCGAAGGAGTCGGTGGGCTCGATCGCGTTGGCGCGCAGACTCGCCCGGGTGATCCGCAGGGCCTCGAGCGCGCGGTCCGGGTCGGTGTGCGCGCGGCCGGCGAGGATGTCGTAGCCGGGTTCGTCCGGGTCGACCATCGGGATCGGCAGGGCGGCCGCCAGATCACGCGCGGTCAGTCGAGGCGGGCGGCCGTCGCCGATGGTGATGTCGACCGAGCCGAGCAGGACCGCCGCGCCGAAATCCGCGCGCACGGCCCCGAAGGACGTCGAGACCTGCGGATGGTCACGGCCGGTGTCGGCGGCGAGCACCATCCGCAGCACGCCCTCGAGTTGCCGGTACATCGCCACGGCGGAGGGGAAGCGCCGCGCGGGGTCCTCGTGGGTCGCCCGGCGCAGCAGTCGGGCGAAGGCCGGGTAGCGGCGCAGGACCGGATCGTCGTCCGGGATCGGCCCCGCCGCCCCGTCCGGCAACGCCAGCGCGGCGAGGGTGCGGCCCACGGTGTAGAGGTCCGAGGCCACTGTCGGGCCGGTGCGCCCGATCTCGGGCGCCTGGTAGCCGGGGGTGCCCTCGAGGCTGCCGCCCGAACGCAGCGCCGCGACCGCGCCGAGATCGATGAGTTTGACCTCGTCGCCGCTGACCATCACGTTGTGGGGTTTCAGGTCGTTGTAGGCCAGGCCCAGGGAATGCAGGTGGTCCAGGGCGGGCAGGACGCCGAGCATGTAGGCGATGGCCTCGGCCACCGGAATCGGCGCCGGACCGCGCTGTTCGAGCAGCGCGCCCAGCGACCGTCCGCCGATGTACTCCATCACGATGTAGCCCTCGGCCGCGCCGCGGTCGGTGACGAAATTGAAGATCTTCACGATCGCCGGATGGATGACCTCCGACAGGAACTGCCGTTCGGCCAGCGCCGTCACGTGCGCGTCCAGGTCGCGGGGATTGCGCAGTCCCTTCAGCACCACCCATCGGCCGCCGACGTGGCGGTCACGAGCCAGATACACCCACCCGAAACCGCCGTGGGCCAGGCAGCCGCGGATCTCGTACTGGTCGGCGACGAGGTCGCCCGGTTCGAGGGCGGGCCGGAAACTGAACAGCGCCCGGCACTGTCCGCAGATTCCGCGCGTCTCGCCGCGCGCGCGGCCGACCGGGCTGGCACACTTCCAGCAGAACCGTTTGTCCTCGGGGACTTCCGGTTCGGCCAGCACCGCGGCCTCGGGTTCGATCGGCACCACACCGGGCATCGCGACCAAGCCGAGGTCGCGACGAAGGGCGTGTCGCCGGGAAGGACCCCGTCGCGTCGAGAAAGGTTGCCGCACAGCGATATCGGACGAACGAGGAACACCATCGACCAGATTCTTCATTGCTACCACGTCATCTCACCGAGGCTCGGTCTCACACCGGCCATGTGCCATCGATTTATGTAATGTACCGCTATTTTACGGCACATAACAGGGATGGCCGGAAATGTAACGTGGCTGAAATCCGCGCGATCGGACGCACCGTCGTCTGTGGTTTCCTGGAGGCATGGCGGTGAATCCCGAGCTGACGATCAGCGACCTGGCCCAGCGGGCGGGCATGACGGTGCGGACGCTGCGCGACTACAACGAACGCGGACTGCTGCCGCCGCCGAAGATGAAGGGCCGGACCGGCTTCTACGGCGAAGAGCACCTCAACCGCATCAGGATCGTGGAACGACTGCTCGAACGCGGCATCACCCTCAACGGTGTGCGCGGCCTGCTCGAAGCCTGGGATCGCGGCGAGGACCTCGCCGACGTCCTCGGCGTCGCCGCGCCCAGCGCTCCCCCGTCGCCGCGCGAATCCACCGCCGACGGCCTGATCGGCGCCGAGGATCTGGCGCGGCGCTTCCACGACGTGCCCGACGGCCTCGGCCGCGCGGTGGCCGCCGGTCTCTACGAACCGGTCGGCGCGGACGCCTACCGCGTGCCCGATCCCGTCCTCGTCGACGTCTTCGACCAACTCGTGGAGGCGGGCGCGCCCCTGGACCGCGCGCTGGACGAGATCGACCAACTACGCGCCGATTGCGACCACATCGCCCGGCAGTTCACCGACCTGTTCCTGCGCACCTCGGTCCGCGCGTTCCGGCAGTCCGAGCGCACCGACCGCGACGTGCAGCGCCTGAGCGCGCGCCTCGAACTCACCCGCGAACTGCCCGGCAAGGTGGCCGGGCAGGTCATCGACCGGTTCGTCGACCGCCACCTCGCGACGATCGTGCGCCGCGAACTGGGCGACGTATTCCCCGACGGTCCCTAGTCTCTCGCGTACCCGTGGCACCGTCGCCCGGCGGTCAGGACGGCCTGGTCAACTCCAGGATCACCACTTCCGGCGGCGCTCCCACCCGCACGCGGCCGCGTCGTCCACCTGCTTCGGTTGGTGGGCCAGCAGCAGCACGAAACGTGTCGGGTCCGCCGCGACCACGAGCACCCCTGTCGTCACCCGCAGCCACCGCAGTCGGACCGGTGGCGCGGGCCGACCCGCCACCCTGAACACCAGCAGGACGATCCCCAGCACCGCGAGCCCGAGTACCAGGTAGAACACGGCGGCCATCCAGGTCGGACCGGCGAATCCCACCGGCCGTATCCACGCGACCGGGGCCACCGTCCCCACGGCGGCAGCGGTCACCGCCGAGGCCCAGCCGAGCACCAACACGCCGTCGGTCACCCGCGCCCATCGACCGGTCATCCCGGTGGCGCGCACCAGTCGCCGGTGCAGCAGCAGGTGCACCGACCCGAGCAGCACCGCCACGACAGCGACCCGAACCATCCCGATCCGCTTCTTCGTCGAACGTTTCCGATGTGGGGGACGTCGCCGCCGGTTCGGCCCCGCGAACGGCGACGGCGTTCGCGCCGGTCAGCGGGCTACGGTGCCGCCGTCGATCAAGAATGTCTGACCGGTGATGAAGCTGCCGGCGTCCGAGCACAGCAGCAGGGCCGCGCCGACCAGTTCGTCCGGGTTCGCGATGCGGCGCAGCAGGGCCGAGTTCGCCATCAGTTCGACGAACTGCGGCGGGTTCTTGCGGACCATGTCGGTGTCGACCGCGCCGGGGGCCACGGCGTTCACGCGGATGCCGTCGGCGGCGAATTCGGCCGCCATCGACCGGGTGAACGAGAGCAGCGCCGCCTTGCCCGCCGCGTACATCGACAGCGCGGGCGCGAATTGCAGCGCCGCCACCGACCCGATGTTGAGCACGGCGGCGTGCTCGCTGGTCTTCAGGTGCGGCAGTGCGGCCTGCACCAGGAACAGCGGGCCGTTGACGTTGACCGCGAAGGATTTCTCCACGGCTTCGGGCCGCATGGTTGCCAGAGGTTGGGCGAGCGCGTTGGCGGCGTTGTTGACGACGATGTCGAGGCCGCCGAATTCGGCGACGGCGCGGTCGACCAGCGCTTGCAGCGCGGCGTGTTCGCCGAGATGGGTCGGCACGCCGATGGCCTGCGCGCCGAGTGACCGCAGCCGGGTCGCGGCTTGTTCGCACGCCTCCGGTTTGCGGCTGGCCACCACGACATTCGCGCCCGCGCAGGCGAATCCCTCGGCGATCGCGAGCCCGATCCCGCGCGTCCCGCCGGTGACGACCGCCGTGCGCCCCGTCAGGTCGAACAGTGTCGCGAAGGCTTGTTTGTCCACCGGAGTCACCTCTCGTTCGCGGGCCGCGTCGCCCGCCCGTCCGTAGCGTGCCCTACGGTCGCAGCCAGTTGTACCAGGCGGCGGGACGATGACACACCGGGTGCGACAGAGTAAACTTTCAGCTACCAGTTGTCGCCTCGCACGACGCGGGTTCCGGCCCGCGCCACAGGAGAACATCGTGTCGACAGTCGACTCTCGGAGCGCCCGCCGCCTGCTCGCCGCTGCCGCGTTCACCGGCGCTTTTCTCGCGCTGCCCGCCGCATTCACCCTCGCGCCCGCCGTCGCGCCCGTCGCCCAGGCCCAGATGCCGCCCGCGATGCCGACCCCGGACATCCCCACCATCCCGGACCTGCCGAGCGTGCCGCAACCGCAACTCCAACCGCCGACGCCGCCGGAATCACCCGGTTCGCCCGGATCGCCGCTCGACGTCCCGTGCGACCCCGGTGACCCGACCTGCTACCTCAGCCCCATGAACCCGGAGAACCCGTCGAATCCGGACAATCCCGAGAACCCGAACAACCCGCTGAGCCCCGAGAACCCCGAGAATCCGGCCAACCCCGACAATCCGATCAACACCCCGCCCTGGCCCACCGCCCCCGGGCCCCAAGGCTTCGCCCCCAGCCCCAGCGGCTGAGCCCGACAGGCACTTCTCCGTCGCCGTCGTTCCGAGAATGTCAGAGCAGTCCGCGGGCGACGACCTCGCCGGTGAGTCGGTCGGTGAGGTAGGCGGTCGCGTCGTGGGCGTGGGAGCCGTTGTGCACCAAGGCGTTGCGCAGGGCCGGGCCGAAGTGGGGGCGGAGGTCTTTGACGAGGGCGACGATGTCGCCGGCGTCGCTGATGTTGGACCATTCCAGGGTCGGCGGGCCGGGCCAGGCCCCGAGGCGGTCCACGGGCGCGGGTTCGAGGCGGTCGAAGACGAGGTTGGGGATGCCGAGGGGCGAGCCGAGGGTGAGCAGGGCTCGGACGGGGTGATCGGTTGTGGCGCAGAGGGTTTCGTAGGCGACGACGGAGCCCAGGGAGTGGGCGACGACCACCCGGGTGTCGGGGGCGAGGCAGGCGCGCAAGCGGGCGCGGACCCGTTCGCGGAGTTCGGAATCGGTGAAGTAGCGGCGGACCTGTTTGAGGTTCCAGATCAGCAGGCGTTCGCCCAGGCCCGCGAAGAATTTCGCGCGGGCGAGTTGGTAGAGGGCGGTCTGGATCGAGGACGGGACCGCGACCAGGCTCTCGTCGCCGGGCACGGTGACCTCGGGGTCGGTGGCGGCGGCGTGCCGCCACCACGCGGTGAGCAGGTCCTGTTCCCAGCCCGGGTCGACGTCGCGGGCGTCGAGGTAGGGGATGTCGAGCGAGAGCCATTCGCCGGGCGGTCGGAACAGGTCGCCGTAGAAGGCGAAGGCGACCTCGTGTTCGAGTAGCCGGTCCGCTCCGGCGCGGGTCAGGCCGCCGTTGAGGGCGGCCAGCCAGGGGGCGGTGAGCAGGGGTTCCCCGGACAGTTGCGCGCCGATGCCGTGCACGAACACCACTCGAGCCATGTCGACCTCCCCGGTGGGCCACGCGGCCACCCGATATCCAGCTCCTCCGACGAATGCTACGGAGCCCGACGGGTTTCCGGTGCGAACTCGACGGCGCCGAGAACATGGGCGCGGTGCTGGATTTCCTCGGGGCGGGAATGCCACCGCCCGGGGCACGGGACCGAGCGGCGGCGGTCGGGTCAGTCGACGGCGAGCAGGTCCTCGACACAGCGCCCGGCGCACAGGCGGGTGGCCGAACCGCAGCGGAAGCGTTCGATCGGGGCGAGGTCATCGGCCGGGGCGCCGCCCGCGGCCAGCGCCCGAGATTTGAAGGCGCGCGCGGCGGCGCTGAGGTGGTGGTGGGCCTCGACGAAGTGGTGGTCGAGGTCGTCGGGCAGGTCCTCGTCCCAGACGACGATGTCGAGCAGTCCGCGGTCGAGGCAGTCCTGCACGCCCGCGCGCACCCGCGAGTCGGCGACCAGGACCTCCGGGCTCACGACCATCAGATCGGGCCAGATGTGGTGCACCGGCACCGACAGCGGCCCCTCGAGTTCGACCACCGAGGCGCCCAGGATGTGCAAGGGGGCGATGTCGTCGACCTGTTCGAGGGCGGCCACGACTTCCCAGCCCGCCTGCGCCTGATCGAAGAGCCAGCCGCCCGCACGGGCGACGACGTCGTCGGAGTCGTGGGCCAGCACGGCCAGTCGGCGCCGCAGGCGCAGCCCGTGCGCGTAGGCCCACCATTCGGTGATTTCCCCCCCTGGTCGCACCACGCCCATACAGTTCCCGCTCTCACAAGATCCATCAGTCCCCCCACAGGTCTACACCCGCCGACGCGCGCCCGGAGCGAATCGCGCGCAGTCGGCAGGTTGGCGACGCCTGTGGGGTTACCGGTCAGTCACTGGCGGGCAGCGGCTTGGCCTCCTTCAGGGTCAGGGGCGTCGCGCCGACGGTGAGGGTTCCCTTACCGGCCTTGGTGACCAGCACTTCCGCGCCGGAGGGGTCCACGTAGCGCTTGCCCATGAGGTTGCCCTCGGCGAATCCGTCGGCGGGCGCGCCCGCCTCGACGCGGTCCGCGCCGAAGGGCACCATCGGCGCGCCTCCGGCCCGCAGATCGGCCAGGCTGTCGGCGGCCTTCACCACGATCACCTCGGTGTCGCAGACCTGACTGCGCAAACGCGCGCCGTTGTCGACCATCGTCGATCCTCTCTACTGGGTGTCGGCGGCCCCGGCGACCGGTGCCGGACCGTATTCGGCGACGAGTTCGCGACGCAGCACCTTGCCGGTGGGCGTGGCGGGCAGCGCGTCGCGGAAGACCACCCGGTCGGGGGTTCGCGATCCGCGCAGTCCCGCGCGGGCGAACGCGCGCAACTCCTCGGGGTCGGGGGCCGAGGAGCCCTCGGCGACCACGACGGCGACGATGATCTGGCCCCAGTGCGGGTCCTCGACGCCGATGACGGCGACCTCGCGCACCAGCGGGTGTTCGACCAGGACGTCCTCGATCTCGGCGGGCGCGATGTTCTCGCCCCCGCGGATGATGGTGTCGTCGGAGCGTCCGCCGAGGAACAGATAACCCTCGGCGTCGAGTTCGGCGACGTCGCGGGTGGGGAACCAGCCCTCGGCGTCGAGGACCGAGCCGATGCCGGTGTAGCGGCCGGAGACCTGGGCTCCGCGCACGAACAGCTCACCGGTGTGGCCGGGCGGCAGGACCGTCCCGTCCTCGGCGCGGATCTGCACCTCGATGCCGGGGACCGGCAGACCCACCGAGGCGAGTCTGCGGGCCACGGCCGGGTCGTCGGAGTCCAGGGCGGCCCGATGTTCGTCGGGGCCCAACACCGCGATGGTTGAACTGGTCTCGGTGAGGCCGTAGGCGTTGACGAACCCGACCTCGGGCAGCAGTCGCAGCGCGGTGCGCAGCAGCGGCAGCGGCACTTTGGAGCCGCCGTAGGCCAGGGTGCGCAGGGCGGGCAGCGGCGTTCCGGTGCGGTCGAGTTCGTCGATGACGCGGGCGAGCATGGTGGGCACCACCGTGGCGGAGGTGACCGCTTCGGCGGCCGCCAGCTCGACCCAGCGCGCGGCGTCGAAGTTGCGCAGGTACACCACTTTTCGTCCGGCGTAGAGGTTCGACAGGGCCGCGCTGACGCCGGCGATGTGGTAGGGCGGCACGCAGACCAGGGTGGTGTCTCCCGGTGCGGCCGAATCGAAGTCGACGGTGCCGGTGATGTAGCTGACGAGGTTGTGGTGCGACAGTTCGACCGCTTTGGGGGCCGAGGTGGTGCCGGAGGTGAACAGTACCACGGCGACCCGCTCGGGTTCGCAGAACTGGGCGGTCGGGGTGGCCACGGCCGCTTGGTCGACGAATTCCGCCGACCGCAGCACCGTCACCGCCGGGCCGGCGAGTTCGGTGACGAGCGCGTGGTATTCGTCGTCGGCGATCACCAGCGGGGCGGGCAGGCGGCCGATCAGCGCGCCCAGCGCCTCGCCCGCGAGTCGGTAGTTCAACGGTGCGAAGGGCACGCCCGCGCCCGCGGCGGCGAAGATCAGCAGGGGCAGCAGGTGGCCGCCGGTGCCGACGTAGACCGCGGTGCGCGCGCCCGAGGCCGCGATCGCCCCGGAACCGCCCATGACCAGGGTGTGCAGGTCCTCGACGCTCCAGCGCACCTCGTCGCAGACCAGCGCGGGCCGTTCCGGACTGCCCGACACGGCCATGTCCAGCAGCAGCGACACACTCATCCCGCCCCCTTTCTCGGGTGGTCCTCACGCATATGAGATTGGCATTCTCATATGCGGAGAGTAGCATAATCGATCAGGTCGGCCGCTCGACGAGGTCGCGACGCGGCGGACGGCGCGACCTCGAGCGAAAGGGTCAGGCGGGCTGATGTTTCTGTTCGTAGAGCGCGGCCCACTCGGCCCGCGAGCGGATCGAGGTGTCGACGTCGGTCGAGCGGGCCCGCAGGGCGCCGACGGTGATCTCCTCGCGCCGCTTGCCCGCGAACGGATCCCAGGTGAAGAACCGGCAGGAGTTCTGCCAGGTGATCTTCTCGATGTCGGCGTCGTCGGCTCCGGCGGCGTCGAGTTCGGCCAGGACGCGTTCGGGAGCGTCGGGCCAGAAGCAGTCCGAGTGCGGGTAGTCGCACTCCCAGGCGATGGTGTCGATGCCGATCTCGTGGCGCAGTTTCAGCGCCGTCGGGTCGGTGACGTAGCAGGCCAGCGAATGCTCCTTGAACACCTCGCTGGGCAGTTTCCCGCCGAAGTCGCGGCGCAGCCAGCGCTGGTTGGTGTAGTGCCGGTCGCAGCGGTCCAGATAGAACGGAATCCACCCGATCCCACCCTCGGAGAAGGCGAATTTCAGGTCGGGGTAGGAGCGCATCGCGGGGCCCCACAGCAGGTCCTGGGCGGCGATGGCCGAGATCTGGGTGGCCAGCACGATGAGGTTGTCGATCGGCGCGTCCTTGGCCATCGAGATCGCGCCGAAGCCCGACCCGATGTGCAGGCACATCACCACGTTCTCCTCGCACAGGGTCTGGAACACCGGACCCCAGTACTCGATGTCGTGGTAGCTGGGCAGACCTTCCAGGTGCGGGATCTCGGGCATGGTGATCGCCCGGCAGCCCTTGGCGGCGACCCGGCGGATCTCCGCGCACATCGCCTCGACGTTCCAGGTCGGCATCAGCGCCAGCGGCAGGAACCGGTCCGGGTAGGCCCCGCACCACTCGTCGATGTGCCAGTCGTTGTAGGCCTGCACCATGACGATGGTGACCTCGGCCTGGTGCTGGTTGAGGTGCCGCGCCGAGAAACCGGTGAAGGTCGGGAAGCACATCGAGCCGATGATGCCGTTGCGGTCCATGTCGCGGACCCGGGCGTCGATGTCGTAGACGCCGGGACGCATCTCGGCGAAACGCGCCGGATCGCGACCCCACTCCTCGGCGGGCCAGGACACCACCGCGTTGAGACCGCTCACGCCGGTCGGCCTGCCCTGGTAGACCCACTGGTCAACGCCCTGTTCGGTGACGATGACCTTGGGGGCTTCGTCGGCGTATTTGGCCGGGACATGGCGGGCGAACATGTCGGGGGGCTCGACCACGTGGTCGTCGATACTCACCAGAATCATGTCGTCGATACGCATTCTCACTCCTCGGGTGCCGCCGTTCACGAAAGGATAATGCCGTTCTACTCCCTGAACCGCTGACCGACGCCACACGATCGGCCAGTCCTCGTGCGCGATCGGCCGACATCAAATACCTGCGCCGCAGCGCCGCGGTGACGGCGGGTAGCTACCTCTACGACCGCGGCCATCTGGTCACCACCTGGCACAGCCACGAGATGCACCAGATCGAGTACGCCGTGGGCGGCGTGGTCGAGGTGGAGACGGCCACCACCCACCACCTGCTCCCCCCGCAGCAGGCGGTGTGGATTCCGGCGGGCCTGCGACACCGGGCCACGATGAGCGCCGACGTGCGCTCGATCGCGGTGATGTTCGATCCGGAACTGGTCCGCTTCGCGGGCGACCGCGCGGCCGTGCTCGACGTGTCGCCGCTGATCCGGGAGATGATCATCTACGCGCGGCGCTGGCCGATCGGCAGGCTCAGCGACGATCCGCGGGCAGCCGAATTCTTCGCCACCCTGGGACATCTCGTACTGGAAGCGCTGGAGTCGGACGCGGCGCTGCTGGGTCTGCCGGTGTCGGATCACCCGGTCGTCGGCGCGGCGATGGCGTTCACCAAAGAGCATCTGCGCGCGGTCACCATCGGGGAGGTCAGCCGCGCGGTGGCGGTGTCGGATCGCACGCTGCGGCGACTGTTCGAGGAACACGTCGGCTACCCGTGGCGCACCTACCTGCTGCACGCGCGGATGCTGCGGGCCATGGCGCTGCTGGCCTCGCCGGGGCGCGGCGTCGGGGAGACCGCGCGCGCGGTGGGTTTCGACAATCCCAGTTCCTTCGCCCGCGCGTTCACGGAGTTCTGCGGCCAATCACCGTCCGCGTACGCGCGGCGCAGCGCCGACCGATAGCGAGAATGCCATTCTCATTCGAGGGCGGGTGACCTACCCTCGAGAGACCACACTCGCACCGGCGGACGGAACCGCGATGGACCCACACCTCCCGCAAGACGGTCGCCTCCGCGTCGGGCAGTGGGCCACGGGCAACGTCGGCGCGCAGGCGCTGCGCGCGATCCTGGACCACCCCGATCTGCGGCTCGTCGGCGTGCTGGTCCACGACCGCGCCAAGGTGGGCCGCGACGCGGGTGAGCTGTGCGGCACCGAGGCCCCGACGGGCGTGTGCGCCACCGCCGAAATCGCGGATATCCTGGCGGCACAACCGGATTGCGTGCTCTACATACCGCGCCTGTTCGACGCGGACCAGGTCTGCGCCCTGCTCGCGGCGGGCATCGACGTGGCCGGGAGATCCTGCTTCCGGTCGGTGTGGTACTGCCGCGCCGCGCCCGCGCCGGGCTGGACCACCCGCGAGACAGGCTGGCACCTGACCGTCGCCGGGGAGACGCCGGTCGAGTTGTTCCTGCGCTACGACGCCGAACCCGACCGGCTCGCCGCGGTCTCCCCGCGCTACGCGGCCAACCGCGCGGTCAACGCCGTCACCGCGCTGCGCGCCGCGCCGCCCGGCATCCGCACCACCCGCGACCTGCCCGCGCCCGCCACCCGATTCTGCTGAACCGTCACGAGCCGGGGCCGAATTCACGCGACGCCTCGCGTCTTCCAAACGCCGAGCAGGCGCAGGCAACGCCCCGCGGTGTCACGGAAAGGCCGTGCCGCTTCGAAACGCTGAGCCGGGCCGTCGGAGTCCGACGGCCCGGCTGCGCGCTCGATCGCGTTATTTGAGCATGCTGCCCGCGTCGATGGGCAGCGAGACGCCCGTGATGAACCGCGCCTCGTCGGAGACCAGGTAGAGGATCGCGTTGCTGACGTCCACCGGGTCCACCCACGGCGTGGGCAGGGTGTGGAACATCTGGCAGATCGGCTTCATGTCCTCCGGGCCCGGGTTCTCCAGATCCGGCCGGAACAGTTTGTAGGTGCCCTCGTTCAGCAGCATCGACGTGCTGACGTGGGTCGGGTGCACCGAGTTCACCCGGATGTTCTGGTGTCCGTGCTCGACCGCGAAGGTGCGCATCAGGCCCACGACGCCGTGTTTGGCGGCGATGTAGTGACCGACGTTGGGGTAGGCCTTGAGACCGCCCACCGAGCCGGTCAGCACGACCGCGCCGCCGCCCGCCGTGATCAGATGCGGCACAGCGGCTTTCACGGTCTTCCAGACACCGCCGAGGTTGACCGAGATCATGTCGTCCCACAGGTGTTCCTGCAGATCGGCCAGCGCGCCGCCCTCGTTGCCGATGCCGGCGTTGGCGATGACGATGTCGAGCTTGCCGAGTTGTTCGACACCGCTGTTCACGGCGGCGACCAGCCCGTCGTAGTCGCGCACGTCGACCTCGGCGGTGACCACGCGCCTGCCCTCGGCCTTGACCAGTTCCGCGGTCTCGGCGAGATCCTCGGGGGTGGACATCGGGAAGGGGACGTTGTCCAACTGCTTGCACACGTCGACGGCGATGATGTCGGCGCCTTCCTGCGCCAATCGCACGGCGTGGCTGCGACCCTGCCCGCGGGCAGCGCCGGTGATGAAGGCGACCTTGCCCTCGACCCGTCCGGTCATGGTGATACCTCTCTTCGATGGTGCTGCTGTGTCAGGAGTTCGGGGTGAAGGTGATGTGCAGGTTGGAGAGCCCGCGCAGGATGTAGGTGGGCTCGTAGGTGTAGCGGCGATCACCCGCCGGGCCGTGCTGCTCTTCGTCGATGCCGATGTCGAGCATCCGGTCCAGGATCCGTTCGATCGAGACCCGGCCCTCCACGCGCGCCAGCGGTCCGCCGGGGCAGGAGTGCACGCCGCGGCCGAAGGCCATGTGCTCGCGGAAGTTCTTGCGGTCCAGGCGGAAGGTGTGCGGGTCCTCGAACCGGCGCGGGTCGCGGTTGGCGGCGCCGGGGCAGAACATCATCGTCGACCCGGCCGCCACCTCGACCTCCCCGACCGTGACCGGCTGGGTGGTCAACCGGAAGCCGCTCTTGACCGGGGAGTCCATCCGCAGCGTCTCCTCGACGAAGATCGGGATGAGCGTGCGGTCCGCGCGCAGGGCCTCCTGCACGTCCGGGCGATCGCCCAGAACCCGCATCGCGGCGCTGAGCAGTTTGGCGGTGGTCTCCTGCCCCGCGGCGAAGAGGAAGGTGGCCGAACGCACCACGTCGATCACCTCGGGGGTGGAACCGTCCGGGTACTTGGCCAAGGCCAGCGAGGTCAGCACGTCGTCGCGCGGCGATTCGCGGCGGTCCTCGATGTAGGCGGAGAACTTCACGTCCAGCCAGGCCAGCGGATTCTCGGCCAGCACTTCGTCATCGAGCGCGCCGACCCGCGACCCCGGCTGCTCGGCGCCCAACACCACGCGGAACTGCTGGTGGTCCTCCTCGGGCACCCCGAGCACGTCGGCGACCACCAGCAGTGAGAACGGCTTGGCGTAGGAGGCCAGGAATTCGCAGCGGCCGTCGGCCAGGAATTCGTCGAGCTGCTGGTCGGCCAGCCGCCACATGAACTCCTCGTTCTCCTTCAACCGGGCCGGGGTCAGCAGGCGGTTGAGCACCGAGCGCGCGTAGGTGTGCTGCGGCGGGTCCATGGTGACCATGTGCTCGTGCATCGGCAGTTCGCTGCGGTGGCGCGCGATCTGCTCGCGGATGTCGTCGCCCTCGGGCTGGAACGGCAGCGGCGGGAACGGCCCGCCGACCGCGATGGCCGAGGAGAACAGGTCGGCGTCCTTGAGCACCTCCATCGACTCCTCGTAGCCGGTCACCGCGTACACGCCGTAGCGCGATTCCCGGGTGACGGGGCAGCGGGCCCGCAGATGGTCGAAATACGGGTGCGGGTCCGGCACCAACGCCGGATCGGTGAAGTAGTCGACGGTGTCGAAATCGGTCATCGAACGCTCCTAGATCTTGTGAACAGATGCGGTCTCGCGCTGCGCGAGAGAACGGTCAGGGCAGGTAGACCCGGCTGGCCAGCCAACGGCCGTCGACCAGGCGCATGGTCATCTCGACGCGGCTGCGATCCACGCGCGGATCGGCGGAGGCGGCGTTGGTGACGGTCTGGTCGATGAACAGCAGCACCTCGACCTCGGTCTCGGTGCCCGATTTCACCGCCGCCTCCAGCACGGTGCCCTTGCCGGTGGCCTTGTTCTCCAGCAGCAGTTGGCGCAGTTGGCCGCTCGAACGGGAGTACATGTCCTTGAAATCGCCGGTGGCGCCGTCGAGTACGGCCGCGAAGTCCCGGTCGAGATTGTTCGCGTCGACGCTGGTCAGGGTGACCGCGTAGGTGCGGGCGGCGGCGAGTGCGTCGCGGGCGGCGGCGTCGCGGGCGCGCTCGGTGTGCAACTGCCGGCCGAGGATGCCCGCCGCGACCAGGGCGGCGATCGCGACCAAGGCGGTCGCCGGGAGCAGGAACCGGCGACCGAGGGCGAGCGTCCGGGACCAGCGCGAAGGCGGGGGCGGGGTGGAAGCGTCGGCGTCGCCGTCCGGCGTCACCCCGGCTTCGGAATCGGCCGACTCCGACTCCGCGACAACCGAATCCGAATTTCCGTCGGGCTCGGCATCGGCGGCGATCGACTTCGCGCCGACGGATTCGGCCGCGGCAGCGCCGTTCTCGGCACGTGTGGTCGCTGATCGCGCGGGCGTGTCGGTGCCGAGGTCGGGGAGGTTCTCGACTGCGGTGTCGGTCTTGCTCATGAGCTGTTCCTCGCGGTTCATTTCCGGGCTGGGTCGAACGTCGGGTAGTGGAACGTCGGCGGTGGAACTCGGGCCGGTCGGTTCACCGCCTCGGGGCGGGCGGCGGGTCGGGCAGGGGCGGTCCGCCGTAGTCCAGCGGCAGCGACAGCGGGCCCATGGGGGTGGGCGTGGCCTGCCGGTCGGCGGGCATGCCGGGCGGCGGCGGTCCGGCGACCGTCGCGCCGGGCGGGCGGGGGGCGTTCTGCGCGCCGCGGATCATGATCGACGGGTCGTCGGTCGCGCAGTAGGTGTAGAGGTAGGGCTCGGGGAAGTCGGCCAGCCAGGGTGGGCGGCGCGGCAGGTCGTAGTCGCAGGCGTGGCGCGGGTAGAGGTTGACCAGGCCCCAGACGCCGCCGTCGTGGAAGGCCACGGCGATGGCCCCGAGCGTCGATCCGTCGCGTTCGGTGGGGAAGAAGAATTCCTGGAGCGCGGGCACCCGGGAGCCGGTGGTCTCGGCGACCACGGACAGGCTGTCCAGCAGATTCCCGCCGACGGTCGCGTTCTGCGCCATGACGGCGTCCAGCGCGCGCAGGGTGCCGGGCGCGGCGGCCAGCAGGTCCACGAATCCGCCGGTCTTGGCCTCGGTTCCGGCCAGCGTCGATTTCGCGTCGCCCGCGAATGCGCGCAGCCCCGGGGTCAGGTCGGCGACGGTGCCCATGACCTGTTTGCTGTCGCGGATCAACCGCACCGTCTGCGGCAGCACCGAATCCAGGGTGGCGGCGAGGAAGACGCCGCCGTCGAGGATGTCGGCCAACTTCTCCGGCCCCTGCGGGCCGACGCCGAGTTCGGCGACGACCGCCGCCAGCTCGCTCGGATCGACCTGGGCCAGGGTGGTGTCGAGTTCGGACAGGGTGCGCCACAGCGGGGTCGGGGTGCTGGTGCGCTCGACGGCGATCTCCGCGCCGTCGCTCAGGTACGGGCCGCCGTCGCGATCCGGGCGGAAGTCGAGGTACTGCTCCCCCGCGGGTGACAGACTCGCCACCCGCACCGCGCCGTCGGCGGGCACGGGGATCGCGGCGTCGATCACCGCGACGGCGACCAGGCCGGAACCGCTGAGCCGCACCGATTCCACGGTGCCGATCGGCACGCCGCGCAGGGTGACGTCCTGTCCGGCCAGCAGTCCGCCGGATTCGGCCAGGTGCACCCGCACCCGCAGCACCGACTCCCCCGGACGCAATCCGAGCGCGCCGACCGTCAGGTAGGCGACCCCGAGGGCCAGGGTCAGCACCAGCGCCGCGGCCGACAGCGTCGAGCGACGGGCGCGGCCCGCGCGCACCGCCCCGACCAGCAGCCGGGCCGGTGTTTCGATCAGCGCGCTCATCGGCCTGCCCCGTTCAGCCTGCCCTGCAACTTCAGCAGGGTGTAGGTGAAGCTGCCGATGAAGTTCTCCCAGTCGCGCTGATCGGGCAGGCGACTGGCGGGGTCGCCGCCCGGGTGGTTCGGATCGGGCAGGAACCCGATCGCGAGGTCCTGCATATCGGCGTCGGTGCTGGCCGAGGTGGCGTCGAGGACCTTCATCAGCGGGCCGAGCATGGCGTTCATCGCCGCGACGCTGGCGCCCGGCGTCCGCGCGGCGGCGTCGAGTTGGTCGGCGATGGTGTTCACGTCGGCGATCAGTCCGGCGCCCTGTTGTCCGTCGAGGCCGGGGAAGCGGGCGAGTCGTTCGCTGATGGCGTCGACCTGGCGGACCAGGGTCAGCGCGTGGTCGGCGTCGGCGCGCAACGTGGCCAGCGCGGGTCCGGCGGCGGCCAGTACCTGGTCGATGGTGTCGCCGCGCTCGTCGAGTCGCCTGGTGAGCTGGTCAACCTCGGCCAGCGTGGTGCGGATGTCCTGCGAGCGCGCGGTGAGCGCGGCGACCACCCGGGTCGAGCGTTCGATCAGGTCGGCCATCCGTTCGCCGCGGTCGCCGACGGTGCGCCCGAGTCCGTTGACGATCGTGCTCAGATTGCGGATCGCGCCGCCGTTGACCAGCAGCGACACCGTCGCCAGCAGTTCCTCGATGGTGGCGGCCTGCGCGGTGCTCTCGAGCGGGATGTCGTCGCCGTCGGCCAGCGCCGGGCCGTCGGCGGTCGCCTCGGGCGGTGGTGTCAGCGAGACGAACACGTCGCCCAGGGGGGTGGCGGTGCGCAGTTCGGCGCGGGTGCCCTTCGGCAGGCGCACGTCGGCGCGGATGCCGAGGGTGACGATGGCGGTGTAGTCGCGCACGGCCATCTCGGTGACCTCGCCGATCTCCGCGCCCGCGAGCCGGACCTTCGCGGCGGCGGGCAGGTTGAGGGCGTTGGCGAACGCGGCGTGCACGAGATACTTGTCGCCGCGCACGCCGGGGGCGGGCAGCGGCAGATCACCCAGGCCGACACCGCATCCGGTGCAGGCGACCAGAGCGGTCAGGCCCAGCGCGGCTTGCCGCGACCAGTGCGCGCGGCGGCTCATCGGGGCAACCCCGCCATCGCCGTGAGCATGTCGGTGATCCCGAAGTCGGGGCCGAAGTCCTGGAGTGTGCCGGTGGCGCAACCCAATTGGCGCAGGCCGAGGATATTGCAGACCTCCTTGACCAGCTGCCCGTCGAAGAACACCTTGTCCAGCAGCGCGTGCACGCGCACGCCGCGGTTCTCGAAGTCGACGGCCGTGTAGGCGTTGTTGAGCAACAGCGGTGTGACGTCGAGGAATTCGGCGAGTTCGCCGCGGTAGTCGGCCAAGGACTTCGTCACGGTGGCGGCGTCGGTGAGGGTGCTGTTCAGCAGGCCGGCGTTGTCGCTGAGCAGGGCGTCGGACTGCCGCAGGATCTCGACCAACCGGGCTCCGGTGTCGCCGGTACCGAGGTTCAGCTCGGCCAGCACGTCACCGAGTTGACCCGTGGCCGAAGCGAATTCGCGCACGGTCTGATCGTTGTCGGCGGCCGCGCGCATCAGCGCCGCGAGCTGGTCCACGATCCGGCCCACCAGTTCGCGCATCTGCGCGCCGCCGTCCTCGCCCAACCGCAGCGCCGTCGCCAGTTCGTCCAGGGTGCCGCGCAGTTGGTCGCCGCTGCCGGTGGAGATGGCCGCGGCGGCGCTCAGCAGGCGGGCCACCGGGCCGTCGTCGGGGGTCTGGCCTTGCAGGTCGCCGCTCATGCGGTCGGCCGCGCCGAGCAGTCGGTCGAATTCGACGGGGGTGCGGGTGCGGTCCAGACCGATCCGGGCGCCGTCGGCCAAGGCGGGACCGCCCCGATAGGCCGGGGTGAACTCTACGTGCCGGTCGGTGAGGACCGAGGTGGACAGCGCGACCGCCATCGCGTCGGCGGGGATGTCGACCTCGCCGTCGACCGACATGGTCACCTCGACGTGGCCGCCGCGCGGGTGGATCGCGGTGATCTCCCCCACCGGCATGCCGAGCACCGCCACGGCGTTGCCCACGTACAGCCCGGCCGCGTTGTCGAATTCGGCGGTGACGGTGCGGTTCTCGTCGTCGAAGGGGGCCGCGCCCACGGCGCATCCGCCGATCACCACCAGCAGCAGCGCGGCGCCCGCGCGGACCAGGCCACGGAACGGACTCATCGGCAGTCCTCGCGGTAGGGGGTCAGGTTCGCCTGCGACGCGCGGCCGCTCAGCGCGCACATCCAGGAGTCGATCATCGGACCGGAGGGTGCGGTGAAGTCGACCTCGTTGGCCGTGCCCGAGGCGTTGGCGAAGTTGCGCACCGGCACGGGCAGGATCTCGAGGGTGTTGCGCAGCAGCGCGTCGTTGCGCGCCAGGCTGCCCAGCAGGTTGTCCAGGCCGGCCAGCAACTCCTCCACGGCGGGACGGTCCTGGACCAGCAGCGTGCGCAGTTGATCCGCCAGGCGGGTGGTGGCCTGCATCAGGCGTTCGATCGCGTCACGGCGCGCGACGATCTCGGTGAGCACGTCGCGCCCCTGGGTCATCACCGCGGCCAGGTCGGCGCGCTGATCGGTGAGCACCTGGGTGAGTTTCGCGGTGCTCGCGAGCAGCGCGCCCACCTCGGAGCGCCGGTCGCCCAGGATGTTCGCCAAGGCCCGCAGGTTGTCCAGCATCGAGGGCAGCACGGTGGGCACACCGTCGAGTTGGCCCGCCAACGTGGTCAGCGACTGTCCGATCTGCCGGGTGTCGATCTGCTCGAGGGTGACGGTGGCGTTCTCCAGCGCGCGTTGCAGATCGTAGGGAACCTCGGTCTGTTCCAGGGTGATCCGGTGCGCGGGCAGCGACCCCTCCCCCGCCGGGCGCAGTTCGATGTAGCGCGCGCCGAGCAGGGTGGTCAGCTTGATGGCCGCGCCGGTCCGCGCGCCCAGCGGCACGTCCGCGTCCACGCTCAGGGTGACCAGCACGCGGTCGCCCGCCAGTCGCTGCCGCTGGACCGCGCCGACCGGCACGCCCGCGACGGTTACGGCGTCACCGGGGCGGATACCCGCCGCCTGGGCGAATTCGGCCTCGTATTCGACGCGGCCCACTTGCAGACGGCTGTAGCCGATCGCGCCCGCTGTCACCGCCAGCAGCACCAGTACCGCGATCGCGCCGAGCACGACGCGGGGATGGTCCTCGAGCGGGGTGCGCAAGGTCCGGCGTACGGGGGATCTCTTCGCGTTCATGCCCTCACCTACAGGTCGGTGAATACTGGGCCTGCCCCGAGGCCGAGGCCAGCCCGACCACCGTGGGCACGAGCGGGATCAGCGGCGGCAGCAGGTTGACGTTGAAATTGCACAGGTAGGTGTTGAGGTAGGGGCCTTCCTGGCTGACCCGCGCCAGCCCTTTCATCAGGGCGGGCAGGTTGAAGCCGAGGTAGGCGAACTCGTCCTTGTTCTCCTGGAAGTGCCGGGTGAATCCCGGTTGGCGGTAGAGCATCTCGTGCAGCGGCGCGTCCGCGCCGTCGAGCAGATCGGCCATCCGCCCGGTCGTCGTGGCGGCCGTGCTCAGCGCGCCGAGCAGTTCGTCACGGTGACGCGAGAGGCCGTCCACGATCGAGCGCGAACTCTCCAGCAGGGTGCTCACCTCGCCGCTGTGGCCCGCCAGTTCGCCGACCACCTTGTTCAGGTTGACGATGACCGAGCCGAGCACCTGGTCCGGGCCCGCCAGCGACTGGGCCAGCGTCGAGACCTGTTCCACCAGCAGGACCAGCGAGGTGCCGTCGCCTTGCAGCGCGGTGATCAGCGCGGCGGTGACGTTGTCGACCTGCTTCGGATCGAGTCCGCTGAACAGGGGCTCGAAACCGTTGAGCAGTCCGGAGATGTCGAAGGACGGCTCGGTGTGCTCGAGCGGGATCTCCCCGCCCGGCGGCAGCGGCAGCGGATCGCCGAAGTCGGCGCGGGCCAGTCCGAGATAGCGCTGGCCGATCAGGTTCTGGTAGGTGATCGACGCGGCGGTGTCGCCGTGCAGCGTCTGATCGTCCTGGACGCGGAACCGGACCCGCGCGTGCGTGCCGTCGAGTTCGATGGCGTCCACCCGACCGACCCGCACTCCCGCCATGCGCACGTCGTCACCGACGCGCAGACCGCTGACATCGGTGAACACCGCGCTGTAGGTACGGGTTTCGCCGCTGATCCCCCGGTTCAGCGTGACGAAGGTGATGTAGAGCAGCGCGACGGCGAGGGCGACGAACAGGCTGACGCCCACCAGGGCCTTGCGATAGCTCATCGCGGACCTCCCGTCGGGAACGGCCCGTCGGCCAGCAGCGGCGCGAGCAGCGACTCCGCGCCGTTCTGCTCGCCGGTGAGCACCCGCTGCACCAGGTCGCGCAGGTCGGCGGGCAGGTCGACGGGCATCGGCGGATAGGTCGCCGGGTCCAGGGCGGCGGGCACGGGCTCGACCGGGATGTTCTCCGGCGCGGTCCGGCAACTCGGTCCTTCGAGGTCGCCGTAGCGGGGACAGTCGGCGCGGGTGTAGGGGGTGTGCGGGGTGAAGCGGAACTGGAATTTGCCGCGCCCGCGCGGGCTCTCGGCATTCCAGAACTCGCTGAACCACAGGTCCGACAGGTTGCGGATGCGCAGCACGATCGGGCCGAAAGCCGGTGAGCCCGCGGCGAAGACGTCCAGCACCGGTCCGAGTTGGTCGGTGGCCGTGACGAGTTGGTCGGTGCGCCGGCCCAAGGTGGCCTCGACGGTGGACAGCGTGCCCGTCCCGGCGGTGAGCAGGTTCGTCAGCTGGGCGTCCTGTTCGGCGACGGTGCGCATCGGCAGCACCGCGTGGTGCAGCGCGTCGAGCAGGTCGGGGGCCGAATCGTCCAGTCCGCGCACGGCTTCGGCGACCAGCGCGAGCGTCGGCGGTCCGCCGTCGGGGGTGAGCAGCGCGTCGAATTCGCGGGTGATGCGGTCCAACTGCGCGCCCGCCGCGACCAGATCGGCGCCGCGCCGGTCGGTGGCCCGCGCGACGGCGGCGAGCACGCCGACGGTCGCGCCGGAACCGATGCGGGCGGTGGCGGCGATGATCTCGCGCAGTTTGGTCAGCGCCGTCTGCAGTTGCACGGTGGCCAGGGTGCGGTCCTGGGGGATCTCCACCTCGGCGCTCAGCGCGGGCGCGGGGCCGTTGTCGACCAGTTGCACCGAGGACACGGCGAAGACGTTGCTGGGCACCACCCGGGCCGTCACCGTGCGGGGTATGCCCGCCACGACCTGCGGGTCGAGCAGGAGCCGTACCCGATTGCCCCGGTCGCCCGCGACCAGGTCCACCGAACCCACCGTGCCGACCAGCATGCCGCGGAATTTGACGTCCGAGCGCGCGGGCAGGCCGTCGCCGAGTTGGTCGAGGACGGCGACGACCTCGACCTGCTCGTCGAACCGGCCGGTGGATTTCATCAGCAGCACCGACACGACCGCCGCGCTCACCAGCACCAGCGCGATGCCGCGCAGTACCAGCGCGAGACCCGAGGGTCCGCGTCCGTCCTTCTCGAACAGGATCGACATCGACTAACCCCCGAGCCGCGCGCCCGCGCCGATGCCCCACAGGGCGACGGTGAGCAGCAGGTTGACGATGATCATCAGCGAGATGGCGGCCCGCATCGCGCGGCCCGCCGCGATGCCGACACCCTGCGGGCCGCCCGCGGCGTAGAAGCCGTAGTAGCACTGCACGGTGGTCGTGATGATCACGAAGACAACGGCTTTGAGCAGCGAGTACACGATGTCGTTGCCGTTGAGGACGAGTTGGAAGTAGTGCTGGTAGGTGCCCGCCGACAGGCCGCCGGAGAAGCCGACCACGGCCTGCACCGCGAGGTAGTTGACGGCCAGGCAGACCAGATACAGCGGGATCATGGCCAGGATCGAGGCCAGCAGTCGGGTGCTGACCAGGTACGGGATCGACCGGATCGCCATGGATTCCATCGCGTCGATCTCCTCGGCGATCCCCATCGCGCCCAACTGCGCGGTGAACCGGCAGCCCGCCTGCGAGGCGAAGGCCAGCGAGGCCATGATGGGCGCGAGTTCGCGGGTGGAGGCGGTGGAGGCGATCAGGCCGACGGTCGGTTCCATGCCGAGCAGGTGCAGCGCGTTGTAACCCTCGAGGCCGACGATGGCGCCGCCCGCCGCGCCGAGCACGATGATGACGCCCGCGGTGCCGCCGCCGACGACCAGTGAGCCGTTGCCCCAGGTGATGTCGGACAGGATGCGCAGGAATTCCTTGCGGTAGTGCCGCAGCATCACCGGGATCGAGACCAGCGCGCGGACCAGGAAGGTGATCATGTGGCCCAGGCGCATGACCGTGATCGAGAACTGTCTGCCCGAGCGCAACAGTACGCGGGTGCCCGGCGGCCGGTAGGGCGCGGCCATCACAGCGCCGACCGCGGGAACAGGATCAGGAACATCTGGGTGAAGACGACATTGACCACCATCAGCAGCAGGATCGAGGACACCACGGTGGAGTTGACCGCGTTGGCGACCCCGGCGGGTCCGCCGCGCGTGGACAGCCCTTTCTCACACGCCACCACCGCGACGATGGCCCCGTACACCACGGCCTTGACCACGGTCAGCCACAGGTCGCCGACGGTGGCGAAGGAGGCGAAGGTCGCCACGAAACTGCCGGGTGTGCCGTTCTGGGCGAAGACGTTGAACAGGTAGCCCGCCAGGAAGCCGACGAAGCAGACCACTCCGGTCAGGCAGACGCCGACCAGGATCGCGGCCGCCAGGCGCGGCACGACCAGGCGGCGGATGACCGAGACGCCCATGATCTCCATGGCGTCGAGTTCGTCGCGGATCTTGCGCGAGCCGAGGTCGGCGCAGATGGCCGATCCGACCGCCGCGGCCATCAGCAGCGCCGCGACCATGGGCGCGCCCTGCCGGATCACCGCGAGTCCGCTGGCCGCGCCCGCCAGCGAGGTGGCCCCGACCTGTCCGGCCAGCAGGCCGAACTGGATGGACAGGGTGACCCCGATGGGCAGCGAGACGAAGATCGTCGGCAGCGCCGCCGAGGAGGCCATGAACGCCGATTGCCGGATGAATTCGGCGAAGGCGAAGCGGCCGGTGACGATGTCGAGGACGAGGTACTGCATCGCGCGCACGCCGAGGACGAACTGTCCGCCCACGGTCTCGAGCGCGGCCTGCGGGTGCCGCCGCACGTAACCGCGTCCCCAGTCGGCGATCTCGCGCGTCGCGGGCGACGCGGAGACCGGAGCGGGCCCGGTTTCCGCTGCGCGGTCCGTGACCTTCCGGACTGCTGCGGCGCGACGAATCGTCATGGCGTGGTCTTTCGGTTCGACAGGGTGCGCGCGAGGACGCGACGCGGCTGGGAAAGGCACGGAACGAGGTGAGAACTCACTCCCCGAGAGCTTGACATGACCATTGTGAGTGCCACCACAACCCTAGTCAAGAGCGGAATGCAGAAAAGGGAGAATCCAATTCTCCTGTGTGCGTTCGCATTCCACGGAATTCGTTGATTCGAAATGCCGAAAAGGGGCGGCGGGAAATTCCCGTCACCCTCGCGCGATGCGCGTCGACCGCTCGCGCGGTGCCGCGCAGCCGTCGAGATGGCTTGCGACACAACATAGGTGCCGCGACACGCCGGAGGTCCACGAGGGACTTCCGGCTGCGCGGGCGCTGTCCTGAGCACCCGCACAGCATTGTGCTGTGCACATGCTTAGCATGGAATTCGAGAACGAGTCAAGAGCGTAACGCCGCCGCATTCCTCGCTATGTATGTGAACAACAACCGTTTCCGGAGAGAGGTGGGCCGATGCCGTCGTCGCGCAGGATCGGGGCTCCCGACGCCAAGAATCGCGCCCTGCTGCTCGAGGCCGCCGAACAGCTGCTCGTGGAGGAGGGCTGGGCGATGGTGACCTCGCGCCGGGTGGCCGAACGCGCCGAACTCAAACCGCAACTCGTGCACTACTACTTCCGATCCATGGACGATCTGCTGCTCGAGATATTCCAGCGGCGCGCCGAGGAAGGGTTGGTGATCCAGGACGCCGTGCTGGCCTCGGCCGAACCGCTGCGGGCGCTGTGGGAGTTCAGCATCGACCCGGCCGCGGTCCGGTTCACGATGGAATTCGTCGGGTTGTCCAACCACCGGCCCGCCCTGCGCGCCGCCGTCGCCGACTGGGCCGAGAAATTCCGCGCCGCGCAGACCACCGCGCTGACCCGCATCCTGGACGACTACGGGTTCGACACCGCGCGATTCCCCGCGGCCGCCATGGCGGTGCTGATCACGAGCGTGTCCCGGGTGGTCGTCCTCGAACGCGCCCTCGGCATGTCCGGCGGGCACGCCGAGGCGATCGCGATGGTCGAGCGCGAGATCGACGCGCTGGAACGGGGTGCGCGAAAGTCCTGACCGCGCAACCGGTTTCGGGTATCAGCCCGCCGATTCCAGATCGCGCAGATGGGTGCGGTAGGACGGCGGAAGCAGTTCGCCGGTGCGGAAGCGCTCGGTGGTCTCGGCCGCGCCCGCCGGCAGTCCGGCCGCGGCCAGCGCCCGCGTCTTGAACGCGCGCGCCGCGACGCTGACGCGATGGTAGGAGGTGCCGACGCGGCCGTCGAGTTCGGCGGGGAGCCGGTCACCCCACACCACGACCTCGAGCAGTCCGCGGTCCAGACAGTCGATGAGCCCTTCGCGGATCATCGGGTCCCAGCGATACATGTCGGCCGAGACGGCCACGGCCGTCGGCCAAGCGCTGTGTCCGCCGCCGGGCAGGGATTTGCGCAGGTCCAGCACGGTGGCGCCGAGGATCTGCAAGGGGTAGACGTTGCGCGGTTCGGGGACGAGGACCGTCACCTCCCAACCCGCCGCCGAACGATCGAAGAGCCATCCGCCCGCGTGCCGGACCACGTCGGTCTCGTCGGGAGCGATGACGGCCAGCCGATACCGCAGCGGGCGTCGCTTGGCGTGGGCGCGCCAGCGGCTGACGGAGTGAACGCCGGAGTCGGTTCGGTCGACGGAGTCGACGGATCGTGCAGCCATGATTTCCATCCGAATCAGTCGGGAACTCGACACGGCGGTTGCTCCGCGGCGGCCACCGGCAACGAGCTGAAGCTGCCTGTTCCGTCCAGTCGGACCACAACTACCGACCACACCGTAAGGCGATTCGACCTCCGCCGATACCGACCTCGCAAAACTACTAGATGTGATGAATATCACATTACCGCGTGAGTATCCCTGTTACGGAAATGACGTGCAGTTTTGGGTGCAACCCTCGCTGCCAGGTGGTCCACCCCTGTTCTCCTTTGAGAAAATGTGCTTCTCTCGAAATGAGAACGTTCTTACGTCGCGGTGTGTCCCGTCGGCCGCACCGGAGAAGGGGCCGACGATGCGCACGATTCCTCCCGCCCTGGCGGAACACTACCGACGGGAGGGGTGGTGGACCTCCGAGACCATCGGCGACATGCTCGCCGGCGGGCTCGCGGCCGCCCCCAACACCCCGTTCCAGGTGCACTCCACCGTGCGCCCGTGGTCGGGCACCTTCGGCGAGGTCGAGACGGTGGCGCGGCGACTGGCGGCCGGACTGCGCCGCCGCGGCGTCGGACCGGGCGACGTCATCGCCTTCCAACTGCCGAACTGGATGGAAGCCGCGGCGGTCTTCTGGGCCTCGGCGCTGCTCGGGGCCACCACGGTCCCGGTCGTGCACTTCTACGGACACCGCGAACTCACCTACATCCTCGACGCGGTGCGACCGCGCGTGTTCGTCACCGCGGAGCGCTTCGGGACCAGTGAGTTCCCCGCCGAGACCTACGCGCGGGTGCCGATCACGGGCGTGGTCGGCCGGGATTTCGAGGACTTGCTCGACGAGACCCCGATGCCGGGGGTGCTGCCCGTGGACGCCGCGCGAGCGGCCCTGATCGCGTTCACCTCCGGCACCACCCGCGCGCCCAAAGGCGTCGTGCACAGCCACCAGACCCTCGGCAACGAGACCCGCCAGTTGGCGAGCACCTATCCGCGCGACCGCGGCCACCAACTCACCGCGGCCCCGGTCGGACATTTCATCGGCATGGTCAACGCGTTCCTGATCCCGGTGCTCGACGGTCAGCCGATCCACCTGATCGACGTGTGGGATCCCGCGCGGGTGCTGGCGCTGATGCTCAGCCACGACGTCACCGTCGGCGGCGGCGTGCCCTACTACGTGACCAGCCTGCTCGAACATCCCGACCACACCCCCGCCCACCTCGCGCGGATGCGCTACGCCGGACTCGGCGGCTCGAGCGTGCCCGCGGCGATCACCACCCGCCTGGCCGGGCACGGCATCACCGTCTTCCGCTCCTACGGCAGCACCGAACACCCCTCGATCACGGGCTCGCCGCACACCGCCCCCGAGGACAAGCGCCTGTTCACCGACGGCCGGGCCCGCACCGGCGTCGAGATCAGACTCGCGCCCGACGGCGAAATCCTCAGTCGCGGACCGGATCTGTGCCTGGGCTACACCGACGAGGAGTTGACCGCGACCGCCTTCGACGCCGAAGGCTGGTACCACACCGGTGATATCGGCGTCCTGGACGAGGACGGCTACCTGACGATCACCGACCGCAAATCCGATGTCATCATCCGCGGCGGGGAGAACATCAGCGCCCTCGAGGTCGAGGAGGTGCTGCTCACGTTGGCGGGGGTGGCCGAGGCGATCGCGGTCGCGGTGCCCGACGAGAGCCTGGGCGAACGGGCCGCGGCGGTGCTGCGCCTACTGCCCGGCGCACAGGCGCCGACGCTGGAACAGCTGCGCGAGCACTTCGCCGCGGCGGGACTGGCCAAGCAGAAGTGGCCCGAGCAGATCCACGTCGTGGCCGACTTCCCGCGCACCCCCAGCGGCAAGATCCAGAAATTCGTGGTCCGCCGCGAGTTGCGCGCGGGCACGGCATTGCCACCCGACAGTCGAGAGAATACGATTCTCACTAGACGATAAGGAGAATTCCTATGACGAAGATCGACCTTCCGTACCAGCTCTTCGACGCGGACAACCACCTCTACGAGAGCAAGGACGCGCTGACCCGGCACCTGCCCGAGCAGTACTCGAAGGCCATCCAGTACATCGAGATCAACGGCCGCACCAAGATCGCCATCCTCGGCCAGATCAGCGAGTACATCCCCAACCCCACCTTCGAGGTGGTGGCCCGCCCCGGCGCGATGGAGGAGTACTTCAAGCACGGCAACCCCGAGGGCAAGAGCCGCCGCGAGATCTTCGGCGAGCCGATGCGCGCCATCGACGCCTTTCGCGATCCGGTCGCGCGCCTGCAGGTCATGGACGACCTCCAGTTGCACCGGTCGCTGATGTTCCCGACCCTGGCCAGCCTGGTCGAGGAGCGCATGCGCCACCACCCCGAACTCATCCACGCGGTGATCAGCTCGCTCAACAAGTGGATGCTCGAAACCTGGGGCCAGGACGGCGCTTTCGTGCACTCCGACCGGATCTTCACCGTCCCGGTCATCACGCTGCCGATCGTCGAGCGCGCCATCGACGAATTGAACTGGGCCGTGGTCGAACACGGTGCCAAGGCGATCCTGGTGCGCCCCGCGCCGGTCCCGGGCCTGCGCGGTATGCGCTCGTTCGCCCAGCCCGAATTCGATCCGTTCTGGAAGCGGGTCGTCGAACTCGACGTGCTGGTCACCATGCACTCCTCCGACAGCGGCTACCAGCGCTTCGACGCCGAGTGGGACGGCAACAGCCTGGAGATGCTGCCGTTCCAGACCAACACCTTCGCGATGGTCAACCAGTGGCGCCCCGTCAGCGACGCGGTCGCCTCCTGGGTGTGCCACGGTGCGCTGAACCGGTTCCCGGAGTTGAAGATCGCGGTCATCGAGAACGGCTGCGCCTGGCTGGAACCGCTGCTGCAGCAGTTGACCGACGTGTTCAAGAAGGCGCCGGAGGGCTTCGGTTTCCGCAACCCGATCGAGGCCATCAAGCAGAGCCTCTACGTCAGCCCGTTCTGGGAAGAGGATCTCGACCGACTCTCCAGCGTCATCGGCGCGGACCACGTGCTCTTCGGCTCGGACTGGCCGCATCCGGAGGGCCTGGCCGAACCCGCGCGCTACATCAACGAGATCAAGGACATGCCCCTGGAGAACCAGGCCGGGATCATGGGCGGCAACCTCGCGAGGCTGCTGAAGGTATGACCTGGGACACGATCCCGCAGATGGTGCTCAGCGCGGCCGACCGCTTCGGCGATGCCGAAGCGGTCGTCGACGGCGATCTGCGGTGGAGCTTCACCGAACTCGTCGACCGGGTGCGGGTCGCCGCGGGCGCCTACGCCGGTCTCGGGATCGAGCGCGGCGACCGCGTCGCGCTGTGGGCGCCCAACAGCGCCGAGTGGATCGTGGCGGCCTTCGGCCTGCTCACCGCGGGCGGGGTACTGGTGCCGGTGAACACCCGGTTCAAGGCCGAGGAGGCGGGCGAGGTCATCCGGCGCAGCGGCGCGAAGGCCGTGCTGGTGCAGCAGGGTTTCCTCGGGACCGACTACAGCGGTGTCGCCGAGGTGCCGGTGCTCGACCTGAAGTCGGAATTCCTCACCGCCGCCAACCCTTTCGAACGGCCGGTGGACGGCGAGGACATCGCCGACATCGTGTTCACTTCCGGCACCACCGGCCGCCCCAAGGGCGTGCTGATGAACCACCGGCAGACCTTGCGGCTCTACACCGAATGGTGCGACCTGGCGGGGTTGCGACAAGGCGACCGGTACCTGCTGGTCAACCCGTTCTTCCACACCTTCGGCTACAAGGCCGGTCTGGTCGCCTCGCTGGTGCGCGGGGCGACGATGTTGCCGGTGCCCGTCTTCGACGTGGACGCGGTGCTGGATCTGGTGGAACGCGAACGGGTGACGATGCTGCCGGGACCGCCGACGCTCTACCATTCGCTGCTCGAGGCCGCGGGTGAGCGCGACCTGTCCTCGCTGCGCAACGCGGTCACCGGCTCGGCCGACATCCCGGTGGAGCTGATCCGCCGGGTGCGCGAGGAACTGCCGTTCGAGTCGATCA
This sequence comes from Nocardia takedensis NBRC 100417, assembly GCF_000308695.1. Taxonomy (GTDB): domain Bacteria; phylum Actinomycetota; class Actinomycetes; order Mycobacteriales; family Mycobacteriaceae; genus Nocardia; species Nocardia takedensis. The sequence continues at coordinate 28,830 of NZ_BAGG01000265.1, forward strand.
TGACCGGTTACGGGCTCACCGAGGCGGGCACGGCCACGGCCTCGCGGCCCGGCGACAGTTTCGAGCAGATCGCGACCACCGTCGGCAAGCCGTGCGACGGCGTGCAGATCGACCTGGCCGCGGACGGCGAGGTGCTGGTGCGCGGATACACCGTCATGCAGGGCTATCTCGACGATCCGGAGGCCACCGCCGCCGCGATCGACGCCGACGGGTGGCTGCACACCGGCGATCTGGGCGAACTCGATCCCGACGGGCGGTTGCGCATCGTCGGGCGCAAGAAGGACATGTTCATCGTCGGCGGCTTCAACGCCTACCCGGCCGAGATCGAGGGCTTCCTGCTCGAACATCCGGCGGTGGCCCAGGTCGCCGTGATCGGGGTGCCCGACGAGCGACTCGGGCAGGTGGGGCGCGCGTTCGTCGTCACCAAAGGCCCGGTGTCCGAACAGGAACTGATCGCCTGGAGCCGCGAACGCATGGCAGGCTACAAGGTGCCGCGCACGGTGCGTTTCCTGGCCACACTGCCGCTCAACGCGACCGGCAAAGTGGCCAAGGACCAGTTGGACGCCGCATGAACGCGGTACGCGAATTCGCCGACTTCGACGCCCTGCGCGCCGCGGTCGGCGCCGAACTCGGCGCGAGCGAATGGATCGAGATCGACCAGGCGCGCATCGACCTGTTCGCGCGGGCGACCGGTGACCACCAGTGGATCCACGTCGACCCCGTGCGGGCCGCCGACGGCCCGTACGGGCGCACCATCGCGCACGGCTTCCTGACCTTGGCCCTGCTCGCGCCGATCGCCCAGCAGCTGATGACGGTGCGGGCGGCGCGCTCGGCGATCAACTACGGCCTGGACCGGGTGCGCTTCCCGAGTCCGGTCCCGGTCGGCAGCCGGGTGCGCGGCACGATCGCGCTGAGCGCCGTCGACGAGGTCCCCGGCGGCGTGCAGGTCCGCCGCACCGTCACCATCGCGGCCGAAGGGGCCGACCGTCCGGCGTGCGTGGCCGAGCACCTCGTGCGCTATCTGGCCTGAGACCGAACACCCGACAGGAGAGAACACCGATGGCACAACGACTGCTGGTCTTCGCGACCCCGCGCGCGGGAGCCGAAGAGGAATACGAGAAGTGGTACTCCGAGGTCCACATCCCCGAGATGTTGGAGATCCCCGGTGTCGTCTCCGCCGAATGGCACCGCCTGGTGCGCGGCGGACCCGATGACGAGAGTCACCTGTCGGTCTTCGTCCTGGCCGCCGACGCGGAGGCGACCGCCGTGCTGGGCGAGTTGCGCGCGCGTTCCACCGACGGCCGCATGACCATGTCCCCCGCCGTCGACCCGACGCACACCAAGATCACGGTGTACGAAGCCCTCTGATCCGGCAAGCCACCGCAGACACTTCGGCGCCCGCCTTCGCGGCGGGCGCCGAAGTGCTGTGTCGGGGACCGCTGCGATCCCGCGAGATCGGCGGACTCAGCGTCCGGAGCCTTCGAGGATCGTGACCGCCGAGACGGCCGTGGGTCCGCCGAGGTTGTGCGCCAGCCCGATCCGCGCGCCGTCGACCTGGTTGACCGCCGTGCCGCGCAACTGCTCGAACAACTCCACGCACTGGGCCACCCCGGTCGCACCGGGCGGATGCCCCTTGGACTTGAGACCGCCGCTGGGATTGACCGGCAGCGCGCCGCCGACCTCGGTCACACCCGCCTCCAGCAGCTTCCAGCCCTCGAAACGGTCGGCGAAACCGAGATCCTCGTAGCTCATCAGCTCGATGCCGGTGAAATAGTCGTGCACTTCGGCCACGTCGATGTCGGCCGGGTCGAGGCCGGCCATGTCGAAGGCGCGCTTGGCCGCGCGCACGGTCGCGGGGAAGGTGGTCAGATCGGGCCGGTGCTGATGCATCACCGTGTCCAGGCCGAGGCCGACACCGCGCACCCACACCGGGGCGTCGGTGTAGCGGTCCACCACGTCCTCGGCGGCCAGGATCAGCGCCGCGGCGCCGTCGCTCTGCGGCACGCAGTCGTAGACGCCGAACGGGTCGGCCACGATCGGGGCGGCCAGCGCCTGTTCGACGGTGATCTCGAAACGCAGGCGCGCCTTGGGATTGCGCGCGCCGTGCCGATGGTTCTTCACCGCGACCATCGCCAGATGCTCACGGGTGGCCCGGGATTCGTGCAGATACCGGTTGACGTGCAGCGCGAAACCGGCGGGCGCGAACAGGCCGAGTTGGTAATCCCAGGCCCGGTGGCGCGTCATCGCCTCCCACTCGCGCAGCATGTCCTTCTCGGCGGTCTCGCGCAGTTTGTCCGCGCCGATCACCAACGCCACGTCGACCGCGCCGGAGGCGATGGCGTAGAGGGCGTTGCGGACCGCGTCGTTGCCGGTGGCGCAGGAGTTCTCGATATGGGTGACGGGTAGGTCGGGCATGCCGAGCGAATCGGCGAGCACCCCGGCCGGGAACCCGTCGGTGGTGCGCAGGGCGCCGAACCAGGCGGCCTGGATCTCGGCGGTGCGCATCCCCTTGTCCACCGTGGCCACACAGTCGGCGAAGGCCATCGGCAGCAGGTCCTGCACGCCGAGGGCGAAGTGTTCGGCGAACGGGGTCATGCCCGCGCCGACGACGGCGACTCTTCTCATGCCGCTTCCTCTCCGTTCGCGCCGTCGGCCGCCTGCGGGCCGGGTACCAGGCCGTCGGTGTCCGGTTCGAAGGCGTAGCCGTAGTCGGGCACGCCCGAGCGGACCGCCCCGCGCCGCAACACCATTCGGCCGCGGGTCCCGATGCGGGCCGTGCCCGCGTCGGCTCCGGTGACCCGCGCCAGCGCACGCACACCGACGCCGTCGAGTTCCACGATCACCAGCGTGTAGGGGCTTTCCAGACCGGGCACGGGCAACCGGACCGTGGTCTGGGTGTAGACCGTTCCGGTGCGCGGCAGCGGCACCAAGGTGTAGTCGGTAGCCAGCGTCCCGTCGGGGCCCAGGCGGTAGCGGGGCGGGAAGTCGAGGTCGTCGCTGCCCGCGAAACGGCCCGCCTCCCAGCGCACTTTGGCCTCGAACGCGCGATCGTAGGCGGCCAGCGACAACGGCAGGTCGTCGCCGGGTTCGTACACGGTCTCGGGCAGTTCGCGGGCGGCGGGCTCGACCCGGGCCACGCCGACCGGCCCCGCGCTCACGGTGACACCGGACAGGCTGGCCTGTTCGACGCCGACCAGCAGGCCCGCGGTCTCCCATTCGGCCATCGCGGCCAGCGCGAACAGCGCGGAGGACGCGCCCGTGGTCGGCACCCGGGGCGGGGAGGTCCGGCACAGGGCCGTGGCCTGGTCGTGGTCCACCCCGGCGACCGCGACGGGAGTGTCGAGCCAGGCCGCCGACAGCGAGGCGACCAGTCCGCGTTCGCGCAGCAACCGAGGGTCGCCGTAGTCGTGCACACCGGTGGCATTGCGGGTGCGCACCGGCAGACTGCGCGAGACCCTGGCGGTGGTGCGGACCTGGAGGCCGCCGTGTTCGCCGACCCAGGCCGCCGCCGCGCCCGCGGGCTCGAGGTCGACGCCGATCACCAGGGTGCGCGGCCGCGCCGAACTGAGCGCGTCCAGCGTGGCGGGCGCGCCGCCGAGTCGTTCGACGACCTCGAGTTCGGGATCGAGGCCCAGGCCCGCCAGCAGGACCGCGGCGTTGGCGCTGTCGACCAACGGCAGTTCCCGGCTGACCAGCACCACCCGTTCCACCGGTTCACCGCCGCCGAGCGCGGCTCGGCCCGCCTCCACCGCCAAGGTGACGGCGTCCTCGTCGGGTCCGGCCACGCGACTGTGGCGCGCGCCCCAGCACGGCAGGTAGGTGCCCATGGCGGTGACGTGCGGCATCGCTCGTCCTTCCGGTGTCAGGAGACCGCGCCCGCGGTCTTCAACTCGATGACCCGATCCCAGTCCAGTCCCAGTTCGAGCAGGATCTCCTCGGTCTGGGCGGCGAATTCCGGACCGGGGCGCAGTCGCGGCGCGGTCACGTCGAATTGCACCGGGCTGGAGACCAGTTCGAGCTCGCCCGCGGGCAGCACGTACTCGTTGGCGCGGATCTGGGAATCGGCGAGCACCTGCTGGGAGTCCTGCACGGGCGCCCAGGGTCCCGCCAGTCCGGTGAAGCGTTCGCTCCACTCGGCCAGCGTGCGCGCGCCGATCGCCTCGCGCAGGATCGCCACCGCCTCGGCGGTGTGCTCGGCGATGGCGGCCGCGTCGGCGAAGCGCGGGTCCTCGGCCAGTTCCGGGCGGTCCAGGTGCCGGACCACGTCGGCCCAGAACTTGCCGGGCTGCAACATGACCAGCGACAGGTAGCGTCCGTCGGCGGTCTCGTACAGCCCCGAGAGCGGATTGGTGGGCGCGCCGTGCGCGCCCGGCTTCGGCGCGACCATCGGCTGCTTCTGCTGGGCCGAGAGCGCGACGGTGTGCCCCATCGACCACAGCCCGCTGCCGAGCAGCGAGACGTCGACCACCGAGGTCTCCCCGGTGCGTTCGCGTTTGAGCAGCGCCGCCGCGATGCCGCCCGCGAGGTTGGTCCCGGAGATGGTGTCGCCGAAGGCCGGGCCGGGCGGTTGGATCATGCCGGGTGTCCCGGGCGGGGTGATGGTGGCGGCGATGCCGCCGCGGCACCAGAACGCGGTCATGTCGTAGCCGCCGCGGTCGGATTCGGCGCCGCGCGGCCCGAGCGCACTGCCCCTGGCGTAGACGATGGCCGGGTTCACGGCGCGGATGTCGTCGAGGTCGATGCCGAATTTGGCGCGGGCCCCCGGTAGGAAGCTGGTCAGGAACACGTCCGCGGTCCTGGCCAACTCGTGCACCACCGCGCGCCCTTCCGGCACGGACATGTCGACGCCGATGCTGCGCTTGCCCCGATTGGCGTGCTCCACATTGGGATTCGGATCGCCCTCGACGGTGAACGGGCCGACCCGGCGCAGTCCGCGCTGCGGGTCGCCGGTCACCGCGTGCTCGACCTTGATCACGTCGGCGCCCCAGTCGGCCAGCACCGCGCCCGCCGAGGGCACGAAACCGTACATGGCGACCTCGAGCACACGGATGCCGGCGAGCGGGCCGCTCACAGTGTCACCCTGCGGGCCGCTCATGCGATCACCTCGGCCAAGGTCTTGGACTCCAGGAACTCCTCGAGTCCCGCGCGGCCCATCTCACGTCCGATACCGGACTGTTTGAAGCCGCCGAAGGGCGCGTCGGGGTGGAAGTAGCTGCCCCCGTTGATGCTGAAGGTGCCGGTGCGCACCCGCCGGGCGATCGCCCTGGCCCGGTCGGCGTCCGCGCCGAACACCGCGCCCGACAGACCGTAGACGGAGTTGTTGGCGATGCGGACCGCGTCCTCGTCGTCGGTGTAGGGGATCAGCGCCAGGACGGGGCCGAAGACCTCCTCCTGGGCGATCTCGCTGTCGGGGTCGACGTTCGCGAGCAGCGTGGGCGCGTAGAAGAAGCCGGGGTCGAGCTTCTCGCCGCCGGTGACCAGCGTCGCGCCCGCCTCGACCGCCCGGCGCACCATGCCGTGCACCTTCTCCCGCTGGCGTTCGCTGATGAGCGGGCCCATGTAGGTCGTGGGTTCGTTGGGGTCGCCGTGCTTGACGTGGGCGAAGTTCGCCGCGATCAGTTGCGCGACCTGGTCGTGCTGGGCCTCGGGCACCAGCACGCGGGTGGTCAGCGCGCAACCCTGGCCCGCGTGGGTGACGATGGTGAAGGCCGCGAAGGTCGCCGCGGTGGTGAAGTCGGCGTCGTCGAGCAGGATCATCGCGGATTTGCCGCCCAGTTCCAGGAAGACGCGCTTGAGGGTGCCCGCCGCGGCGGCCATGATCTCGCGGCCGACCGGCGTGGACCCGGTGAAGGTCACCACGTCGACGTCGGGATGGGTGGTCATGCGCTTGCCGACCTCGATGTCGGAGGAGCTGAGCACGTTGACCACGCCGGCCGGGATGTCGGTGTGCTCGGCGATGATCTCGCCCAGCGCCAGGGTGGACAGCGGGGTGTCGGGCGCGCCCTTGAGCACGACGGCGCAGCCCGCGGCCAGCGCGGGCGACAGTTTCGCCAGCGCCAACTGGTGCGGGTAGTTGTAGGCCGCGATGGCGCTGACGACGCCCGCCGCCTCCTTCTCCACCCACCGCGCGTGCTGCTTGCCGCGTACCTCCACCGGGCCCAGGTCCTCGGTGAAGGAGTAGCCCTCGAGCAGATCGGCGTAGTAGCGCACGATCTCGATGGGCGTCTCGAGCTGGTTGCCCTGGGTGAGCACGCGGGTCGCGCCGACTTCGGCGATGGTGAGCGCGCGCAACTGCTCGACGTTGTCGCGCAGGGCCTGGTGCAACTGGCGCAGGCAGTGCACCCGGAACTGCGTGTTCGTCGCCCAGTCGGTGGTGTCGAAGGCGCGGCGGGCGGCGGCGACGGCCGCGTCCACCTCCGCCACGCCCGCTTCGGGCGCGTATCCGTAGTGCTCGCCGGTCGCGGGATCCAGGGAGGCCAGCGTCCGCCCGGTCTCCACCAGCTGCCCGTCGATCAGCAGCCGCCGCGCCACCGTCACCGCTTGTTCCTGCGTTGACATCCCCGTCTCCTCGCTGAGTCCTACCTCGTCGCGGAAATCACATTCTCACTTGTCGAGAATGATACATTCGGTCGAGCGCACTGTAGCAACAACGCGAGAACCACACCAGGTTCGTTTCCGCCCGCTACCGCTGCTCTTGTCAACGTCAAAGCCTGAGAGTACGGTTCTCACATCTGTAAAGGGAGATTCTTGTGTTGCAGACGACAGAGGACGAGGCGGCCTCGCGCGGACGCACGGCGGTGGTCACCGGCGGCGCGTCGGGCATCGGCCGCGGCATCGTCGACCGGCTGCGCGCCGAGGGCTACCGGGTCGCTGTCCTGGACCTGAACCCGCCCGACGACGACCCGCACGCCCACCGCGCCGACGTCACCGACCCCGACCAGGTCGCCGCCGCGCTCGACGCCGTGCGCGCCGACCTCGGCCCGATCACCATCCTGGTCAACTCGGCCGGACTCGAGGGCTTCGAGCGGTTCGCCAAGATCTCCTTCGACGTCTGGCAGCGGGTCGTCGAGGTCAACCTGCACGGCGTCTTCCACTGCGTGCAAGCGGTGCTGCCGGACATGGTGAACGCCAAATGGGGCCGCATCGTGAACATCTCGTCCTCGAGTACCCATTCCGGACAGCCGTTCATGGCCCACTACGTCGCCGCCAAATCCGCGGTCAACGGGCTCACCAAAGCACTGGCCCTGGAACTGGGCCCCTCGGGCATCACCGTCAACGCCGTGCCGCCCGGCTTCATCGACACCCCCATGCTGCGCAAGAACGAACAGGCCCGCCGCCTCGGCGGCACGGTCGAGGACCACATCCAGCGCACCCCGGTCCGCCGGATCGGCCTGCCCGCCGACATCGCGGCCGCCTGCGCCTTCCTGATCTCCGAGGACGCCGGCTACATCACCGGCCAGATCCTCGGCGTCAACGGCGGACGCAACACCTGAGCACGAAACCCGAACGAGAGGAACCACCGTGGGACGCGTAGAGGGCAAGGTCGCCTTCGTCACCGGAGCGGCGCGCGGCCAAGGCCGCAGCCACGCCGTCCGGTTGGCGGAGGAGGGCGCCGACATCATCGCCGTCGACATCTGCCGCGACATCGACACCATCGGCTACTCGCTGGCCACCCCCGAGGATCTCGAGGAGACCGCGCGACTGGTGGAGAAGGCGGGCCGCCGGGTGATCGCCGAACAGGGCGACGTCCGCGACGCCGCCCGCCTGCGCGAGGTGATCGCGCGCGGCGTCACCGAATTCGGGCGTCTCGACATCGTCATCGCCCAGGCCGGCATCGCGGGCATGAAGGGTCAGCCGCAGTGGCAGGCGTGGTCCGATGTCATCGACACCAACCTCATCGGCGTCATCAACACCATCCAGGCCGCGCTGCCGCACCTGACCGAAGGGGCCTCCATCATCGCGACCGGTTCGGTCGCCGCGCTGATGGACATCGCCAAGGTCGACCAGCCGGGTCGCGACCCGGGCGGGGTGGCCTACGTGGTGGCCAAGCGTGGCCTCTCGCAGTACGTGCACCACCTGGCCCTGCACCTGGCGCCGCAGAAGATCCGCGCCAACGTCATCCACCCGACCAACTGCGACACCCCGATGTTGCAGAGCGAGCCGATGTACCGCTCGTTCCGCCCGGATCTGCCGAATCCCACCAGGGCCGACGCCGAACCGGCCTTCGTCGTCCAGCAGGCCATGCCCGTGCCGTTCGTCGATCCCGGCGACATCAGCGCGGCCGTGCTGTTCCTGGCCTCGGAGGAGGCGCGTTTCATCACCGGCACCCAGCTGCGCGTGGACGCGGGCGGCTACCTGAAGTGGTACGACTACCACATCTGAGAGGAAGATCCCGTGAAGGTCCACGTCGACCAGCAGCGCTGCCAGGGACACACCCTGTGCGCCATGATCGCGCCGGAGTCGTTCGCGCTCAGTGACATCGACGGCCACTCCACCCCGGTCGCGGACTCGGTTCCCGCCGACGCGCGGGATCGGGTGCGCGAAGCGGCGCACTCCTGCCCCGAGCGCGCGATCTCCATCGACGAGTAGGCAGAGATGACAGTCGAGAACCACGACACCGCACGCCGACAGCCGCAGTTCCACTTCGACCGCTACGCCCCGGAGTACCGGGAACGGTTCCAGGACATCACCGAGCAGATGCAGCAGCAGTGCCCGATGGCCTGGACCGACACCTACGACGGCCACTGGGTGGCGGCGGGCAATCGCGAGGTCTTCGAGCTCGCGCGCTGCCCGCACGTCTCCAACGACAACGATCCGCACGGCGTCCGCAAGGGCTACCAGGGCATTTCGATCCCGCCGCCGAACCGGGCGCGCGGCATCCGCGGCGGCATCCTGGAGATGGACGAGCCCGAACACCGCGAACTGCGCTCGGTGCTCAACCCGTACCTGTCCCCCGCGGCCGTGAAACGGTGGATTCCGTTCATCGACGAGGTGGTGCGGGCCGCGATCGACGAGCACATCGAGTCGGGGCGCATCGATTTCGTCGACGACCTGGCCAATGTGGTGCCCGCCGTACTCACCCTGGGCATGCTCGGCGTCCCGTTGGCCAAGTGGACCATCTACAACGAACCGGTGCACGCGGCGGTCTACACCCCGCCCGACTCCCCGGACTATCCCCGGGTCGCCGAGATGCACCGCACCATGGGCATCGACCTGCTCACCAATCTGGCCGAGATCCGGCAGAATCCGCGCCCCGGGCTGATCCACGCGGTCGCGGGCGCGCAGGTCAACGGCGAGCCGCTGCCGGACATGGAGATCCTGGGCATGCTCAGCCTGCTCATCGGCGGCGGCTTCGACACCACCACCGCGCTCACCGCGCACGCGCTGGAATGGCTGTCCGAACATCCCGAACAGCGCGCGACGCTGAGTTTCGACCGGGACTTGCTGCTCGACTCGGCCACCGAGGAGTTCCTGCGGTTCTACACGCCCGCGCCCGGCGACGGCCGCACCATCGACGCCGACTGCACGGTGGCGGGCACCGAATTCAAGGAGGGCGAGCGTGTCTGGCTGTCCTGGGCGATGGCCAATCGCGACCCGGCGGTCTTCGAGGACCCGCAGACCATCGTGCTGGATCGCAAAGGCAACCGGCACTACAGCTTCGGACTCGGCATCCACCGCTGCATCGGCTCCAACGTGGCCAGGACCGTGTTCAAGCGGATGCTGGTGGCCGTCTTCGACCGGATGCCCGACTTCCGGGCCATTCCGGAACAGACCGTGCACTACGACACGATCGCGGTGATCCAAGGGATGCGGCACCTGCCCGCGACCTTCACCCCCGGCAAGCGGCTCGGTCCCGGACTCGAGGACACCTTGGCGAAGTTGCAGAAGGTCGTCGACGAGCAGCGGCTGGCCGAACCGGTCACCGTCAATCGCGAGACCGCCGAGATCTGATCGCCCACAGTTTCTTTCGACCGGGGGACGCGCTTCGTGCGCGGCCCTCGGTCGCCGACTCCGGGAGGACCGACGTTGCCGGACGCACCTGCCTCGGGGCGACCGCTGCCCCTGCTGACCCTCGACACCGAGTTCTTCTGGACCTCGGGGGCCGACGGGGTGCTGCGCCTGCGGCACTGCCGCTCCTGTGACGCGCTGCAACATCCTCCGCAGCCGGTGTGCCGCTACTGCCGCGGCCACGATCTCGACGTCCGCGCGGTGTCGGGGGCGGCGACGCTGGCGAGTTTCACGGTCAACCACCGTTTCGGCGGCCCCGGCCTGCCCCCGCCGTACGTGGTGGCGACCGTGGCGCTGGTGGAGGACCCACGAATTCGACTGACCACCAACATCATCGACGCCGATCCCGCCGACCTGCGACTCGGCGCGCGGGTGCAAGTGGTCTTCGAACCGGACGGCGACGTCTGGCTGCCGCTGTTCCGCCTGTCCGCCGACCAGGCCGCCCCGGACCCGCTCCCGGTGGACGAGATCGCGCCCGACCGCTTCGGCGAGCACATTCGGGTCGGACTGTCGCGCAGGAAGTTCGAGGACGAGGTCGCCCTGACCGGCGCGGGCATGTCCCGGATCGGCAGGCGGCTGATGGTCCCGCCGCTCGAACTGACCGTGGAAGCGTGTGAGAAGGCCGTCGCCGACGCCGGACTCACCTTCGCCGACATCGACGGCCTGTCCTCCTACCCCGGCGGCGGCAACCTCGGCGGCTTCGCCGAAGGCGGCGTGACCGCGCTCGAGGCCGCCCTGGGCCTGCGCCCCACCTGGCACAACGGCGGCATCGAGACCTTCGGCCCCGCGGGCTCGGTGATCGCGGCGATGACGGCGGTGGCGGCCGGACTGGCCCGGCACGTGCTGTGCTTCCGCACGGTGTGGGAGTCGACGTTCGGCGAGCTGATGAAAGCGGGCCGGATCACGCCCTCGGGCGGCCGGACCACCAGTTGGCTCGCGCCGTTCGGGGCCTCCTCGGCCGCGCACACCCTCGCACAGAAGGCGCAGCGGCACTTCCACGACTACGGGACGACCCGCGAGACCCTCGGCTGGATCGCGCTGAACCAGCGCGCCAACGCCGAACTCGACCCCACCGCGGTCTACCGCTCCCCGATGACGATGGACGACTACCTGACCGCGCGTCCGGTGACCACCCCGTTCGGCCTCTACGACTGCGATGTGCCGTGCGACGGCGCGGTCGCGGTGATCGTCTCGGCGGTCGAGGCCGCGCGCGATCTGCCCGGCACTCCGGTGCTGGTGGAGGCCGTCGGCACCCAGATCGTGGAACGCCTGGAATGGGATCAGAGCACCCTGACCCACGAACCGCAGGTGCTCGGCCCGGCCGCGCACCTGTGGACGCGCACCGACCTGCGCCCCGCGGATGTCGACGTGGCCCAACTCTACGACGGGTTCACCTTCAACTGTCTGTCCTGGATCGAGGCGCTGGGCTTCTGCGGGATCGGCGAGGCCGCGGATTTCCTCGAGGGCGGCAAGAACATCGCGCGCGACGGCCTGCTGCCGCTCAACACCCACGGCGGCCAGCTCTCGCACGGCCGCACCCACGGGATGGGGCTGTTGCACGAGGCGATCGTCCAGTTGCGCGGCGCGGCCGGTCCGCGCCAGGTGGACGGCGCGCGGGTCGCGGTGGTCTCCAGCGGCGGGCTCACGCCGGGCGGCGCGATCCTGTTGCGCACCGAGACCTGAGGACCCCGCCCCCTGGACAGTCGATTACGACTGTCCCCCAACGCTATTCGACGGCGGCGACGAGCCGCCGGGAGGTGACCGCAGATGATCGAGACCGATACCGCGCTGCTGCTGTTGCGGATCGTGGTGGGCGCCACCATGATCGCGCACGGCCTCAACCACTGGATCGGCGGCGGGAAGATCGCGGGCACCGCGGGCTGGTTCGCGAGCCTGGGCCTGCGCAACGGCGTACTACAGGCGTGGCTGAGCGTGCTCACCGAGATCGGCGCGGGCGCGCTGCTGATCCTGGGCCTGCTCACACCTTTCGCCGCCGCCGCGGTGGTCGCGGTGATGCTGGTGGCCGGGTTGCTCGCGCACCGCCCCAACGGCTTCTTCGTCTTCCGCGAAGGCTACGAATACGTGCTGGTGCTGGCCGTCACCGCGGTGGCGCTGGGCCTGCTCGGACCGGGCCGGATCTCGCTCGACCACGCCGCCGACATCACGATCACCGGGTGGGCGGGCGGCGGCGTCGCCCTGGGTCTGGGCGTACTGTCCACCCTGGGCCTGCTCGCCGTCTTCTACCGCCCCGCCCCCGCTCCCGCGACGGTCGAGGAGGTGCGCTGATGCGCGTCGGATTCATCGGACTCGGCAGCCAGGGCGGGCCGATGGCCCGCCGGATCGTCGAAGGCGGCTTCCCCACCACGCTGTGGGCGCGACGGGCCGCCTCGCTCGAGCCCTACGCCGACACCGCCGCCGAGATCGCGGACTCCCCCGCCGCGTTGGCCGCGGCCAGTGACCTGGTGTGCCTGTGCGTCGTCGGCGACGACGACGTCCGCGAGGTCGCCACCGGGCCGGACGGCGTGCTCGCCGCGATGGCCGCGGGGTCGATCCTGGCCGTGCACTCCACCGTCCACCCCGACACCTGCCGCGCCCTCGCGGAACTGGCCGCGCCCCGCGACATCTCGGTGATCGACGCGCCCGTCAGCGGCGGTGGACCCGCGGCCTCGGCGGGCAAGCTGCTCGTGATGGTCGGCGGCGCGAAGGAGGCCGTCGAACGGGCCCGGCCGGTCTTCGAGACCTACGCGAGCCCCGTCGTGCACCTGGGCGAGATCGGCTCCGGCCAGTCCGCGAAACTGCTGAACAACCTGCTGTTCACCGCGAATCTCGCCACCGCGCACGGCGCGCTGCGACTGGGCGCGGATCTCGGCCTGGACCCGGGACGCCTGGGCGAGGTCATCACCCACGGCACCGCCGACAGCTTCGCGCTGGGCCGCATCGTCGCGGCGGGCGGCACCCTGGACCGGTTGGCGGCGCACGCGGGCGACCTGCTGCGCAAGGACGTCGGCCTGGTCGCCGCCTTGGCCGAGGCCGCGGGCCTCACGCCGGGCATCGAACTCGGGGCCGCCGACGCCACGCTGGCGCTCATGCGCCGCGAACGCTGAGACCTCGGACGCCCAGGAGGACACCGTGCGGATCGGATTCATCGGGGCCGGACGGATGGGCGCGCCCATGGCGGCGCGTCTGGCGGCGGCGGGCCACGAAGTGCGCGTGCTCGGCCGCACCGACGAAACGCGCTCCGCGCTCGCGGATCTCGGCCTCACCGCCGTCGCCGACCCCACCGAGGTCGCCGACGGGGCCGACGCGGTGGTGCTCTGCGTGTTCAGCGACGAGCAGGTGCGCGCCGTGTGCCTGGACGGACCGCTGCTGGGCGCGCTCCCCCGCGGCGCGCTGCTGGTCGTGCACACCACAGGCGCACCGGACACCGTCGGCGCGGTCGCGGCGGCGGCCGCCCGCTACGGCGTCGGCGTCGTGGACGCGCCCGTCAGCGGCGGACCGCACGACATCGCGCGCGGGACGCTGACCGTCTTCCTCGGCGGCGGCGACGTCGAGATCGCCCGCGCGCGCGAGGTTCTCGGCGCGTACGCCGACCCGGTGCTGCACGTCGGGCCGCTCGGCGCGGGCCAGCGCGTCAAATTGGTGAACAACGCCCTGTTCGCCGCGCAGATCGGCCTGGTCGCCGAAGCCGTCCGCTTGGCGGGCGAACTCGGCGTCGAGGAGACCACCCTGCTCCACGCACTCCCCCATGCCAGCGGCGGCAGTCGGGCGCTGGCGGGCATCGCCGCCAAGGGCTCGGTCGACGGATTCGGTTCCGCCGTCGGTGAATTCCTGCGCAAGGACATCGCCGTCACCCGGGCGCTGGCAGGCGCGCTCGGCGCGAACCTGGGCCTGCTCGCCGCGGCGATCGAGGCGGGCGTCCCGCCCGAGGCCGCTTCCGCTCCGACCGAAGGACTCCCCCATGCCTGACGACCCCCGCGCGGATCAGCGCTTCTTCCGCACCACGACCCGCGATTTCCTCACCGAGACGATGCCCGTGAGCGCCGTGCGCGCCCACGGCGACGCGGGCGGCGGCTTCGACCGGGACTGGTGGCGGCGCGCCGCCGAACTCGGCTGGACCGCGATGCTGGTGCCCGAACACCTCGGCGGCGGATCGGTCTCCGGTCAGCCGGTGACCGAACTCGCCTCGGTGGCCGAGGAACTCGGCCGCGCCGCCGCCCCGGGACCGTTCGTGACGACCAGCGCCGTGCTGGCCGGTCTGGCGCACGGTGGCGAGCGCCACGCGGACACCGTAGGCGCGATCCTGTCCGGCGCGACGGTCGCGACCTGGGCGGTCTACGAACCGGGCCGCGGCTTCGACGTGCTCGGATCGGACGCGGTCGGCCAGACCCGCGCGGTACGCGACGGCGACGGCTACCGCGTGAGCGGGGTCAAGGACCGGGTGGAGGCCGCCGACCAAGCCGACCTGTTCCTGGTCACCGCCACGAGCGCGGACGGTCCGGTGCAACTGTTGGTGCGCGCCGACGCCCCCGGCGTCACCGTCAGCCCGGCCTGGACCATCGATCTGACCCGCCGCACCGCGCGGGTCGCCTTCGAGGACGTCCCCGCCGAGGCCGTCGCGCACACCGGCGAGCAGGCCCGCGCGGCGATCGCGGCGCAGGCGGACATCGCCGCGCTGCTCACCGCCGCCGAATCGACCGGGGCCGCCGACCGCGCGCTGACCGGCACCCTGACCTGGTTGTTCGACCGCTACACCTTCGGCAGGCCACTGGCCTCCTACCAGGCGCTCAAGCACCGGATGGCCGACAACAAGACCTGGCTGGAGGCCTGCCGGGCCACCTCGTTCGCGGCCGCCGCGGCCTGGGACGCGGGCGCGCCGCACGCCGCCGAATACGTCAGCGTCGCGAAATCCTATGTGGCGGACAAGACCCCGGTGATCGCCCAGGACTGCGTGCAGTTGCACGGCGGCATCGGGGTCACCTGGGAACACGATCTGCACCTGTTCCTGCGCCGGATCACCCTGGGCCGCGCCCTCTACGGCACGCCGGAGGAACACCGCCGCCGCATCACCGACCTGCTCGACACCGCCGCCTGAACGCACCGAGAAAGGCGTCACCCATGACCACCGACACCGAGTCCGTCGAATCCTTCCGCGCGCGGGCGCGGACCTGGCTGCGCGAGAACCTGCCGCCCGCTCCCGACGAGCCGATGAAATCCGACTCCGAACAGGCGTGGGAACATGCCCGGCGGTTGCAGCGCCTGCTGCACGACGGCGGTTTCGCCGGCGTCTGCTTCCCCACCGAATACGGCGGCCTCGGACTGAGTTCGGAGCATCAGCGAGCCTTCACCGAGGAGTCGCTGCCCTATGAGATGCCGCTGCTGCTGAACGTGCCGACCCTGGCGATCTGCGCCGCCGCGCTGCTGGACCTGGGCACCGAGGAGCAGAAGCGCGCGCACCTGCCCGCGGTGCTGCGCGGCGACGAACTGCTGGTGCAGTTCCTGTCCGAACCGCGCGGCGGGTCGGATCTGGCCGGCCTCACCACCAAGGCCGAGGCCGACGGCGACCGCTGGATCCTCAACGGCGCCAAGATCTGGAGTTCGGGCGCATACGCCGCCGACTACGGCCTGTGCCTGGCGCGGACCAACTGGGAGGTGCCCAAACACCGCGGGCTCACCATGTTCCTGGTGCCGGTGCACGCCGAGGGCGTCACGGTGCAGCGCATCAAACAGGTCACCGGGTCCACCGAATTCTGCCAGGAGTTCTTCGACGACGTCGCGCTGCCCGCGGACGCGGTGCTCGGCCACGTCGACGCGGGCTGGGAAGCCGCCTCTCGCTTGCTGTTCCACGAACGCGCGGCCCTGGGCGGCACCTCCCCCTACACCAGCGGCGCGCGCCCGCACCTGGGCGGCGAGGTGGACCGTCTGCTGCGACTGGCCCGGGCCACCGGACAGTTCACGGACCCCCGCGTCCGCGAGGACATCGGGGCGGCCCGCGCGATGACCGTCGTGCGCGACCAGCTCATCGAACACATCACCGAGGCCATCACCGAAGGCGCGCTGCCGATTTCGGCCGGAGCCATCACCCGCCTGTTCTCCGCCGAGAACGCCTGGTTGCAAACCGACACCGCCCTGCGCATCGCCGGTCCCGGCGGCGCCACCCACACACCGGGCGACGCCGCCGACACCGAGACCGTCGGCCTGGACTACCTGTTCCGGGCGGCGTGGAGCCTGGCGGGCGGCAGCACCGAGATGGCGCGCACCGTCATCAGCGAACGCGTCCTGGGCATGCCGCGCGAATACGCCGCCGACCGGGACGTGCCGTTCAACCAGGTCCAGCAGGGACGCCGCTGAGTCAACGGCCGGTCCAGCGGGGCGCGCGCTTCTCGGCGAAGGCGCGCGGCCCCTCCTGGGCGTCTTCGCTCTCGTAGCAGTGCTCGGCCGCGTGCCGGGCGGCGCGCAGAGCCGCGGACCGGCCCATCTCGGTGGCGAGCATGACCGTGTCGCGCGCGGCCCGCACCGACAGCGGCGCGCCCGCCAGGATCTCGTGGGCCAGATCCACCGCCACCTCGAGCAGGTCGGCCGGGTCGGCCAACCGGTTCACCAGACCGATCTCGTAGGCGCGGTAGGCGTCGATCGGCTTGCCGGTCAACAGGATCTCCATCATGATCCGCTGCGGGATCATGTGGATCAGCGGCGCCGCCCACGGGGAGGCGCGCCCCACCTTCACCTCGGTCACCGCGAAACTCGCCGAGGTCGCGGCGACACACAGATCGCACGCCTGCGCGATCATCCACCCGCCCGCGAACGCCGCGCCGTTGACCGCGGCGATGGTCGGCTTGCTCAGTTCGACGGTGTCGTAGGGCAGGGCGAACATCTCGCGCGGCGGCACGCCCATCCCGCTGTCCACCATCTCCTTCAGATCACCGCCCGCGCAGAAGGCCCGACCCGTGCCGGTCAGGATCGCGACCCGCAGCGCGGGATCGCGCTCGAACCTGTCCCAGGCGGCGGCCAACCCGGCGCGTACCTCCCGCGACAGGCAGTTGCGTGTCTCGGGCCGGTTCAGGGTCAGGATCGCGATCCCGTCCTCGCGGGCCTGGAAGACCACGGCGTCCTCGCTCATCAGAAACCTCTCCGCTCGATCTCGCGGGCGGCGCGAGACAGTTCGTCACGAAAGTCGGGATGGGCCACGGCGACCAACCGCCGGGCCCGCTCGGCCAGCGTGCGGCCCGCCAGTTCGGCGGCGCCGAATTCGGTGACGATCACGTCCACGTCGCTGCGCGCGGTGGTGACCGGCCCCGACAGCGCCGCGGTGATCCGGCTGACAGCGCCGCCGCGCGCCGTGCTCGGCAGCGCGATCACCGCGTGCCCGCCCGGCGAGCGCAGGCCCGCGCGCACGAAATCGACTTGGCCCCCGGTGCCCCCGAGATAGGCCGACCCGCTCTGCTCGGCGTTGACCTGCCCGGTGAGATCGACCTCGATCGCGGAGTTGATCGTCACCAGGCGGCTCAGCCGCGCCAGCACCGCCGGGTCGTGGGTGTAGTCGGTGGTGCACATGCGCAGGCGCGCGTTGCGGTCGGCGAAGCGGTAGAGGCGGTCGGTGCCGATCAGCGCGCCGGTGATGGAGACGCCCGCGTCGATCTCCTTGCGCGCGTCGGTGAGCACGCCAGCCTCGATCAGGTCGACCACGCCGTCGCCGATCATGCCGGAATGCACCCCGAGGTCGCGGCGGTCGCCGAGCAGGCGCAGCACCGCGTCGGGCACCGCGCCGACGCCGGTCTGCAACACCGCGCCGTCCTCGATGAACGCCGCGACATTGCGGGCGATGGCCTGCTCCAGCGGGCCCGCCGGGGCGGGCGGCACCCGCACCGGATCACGCGAAACCGTTACCGCGTAGTCGATCTCGCGCGCGGGCAGGCGTTCCCCCTCGGTCCGCGGCACGCGGTCGTTGACCTCGGCGACCACCACCCGGGCGGCCCGCACCGCCGCCAGGACGTGGTCGCTGATCAGGCCGAAGCTGTGCGTGCCGTCCGGGTCGGCGGGGGCCACCTGGACGAAGGCGACGTCGCAGCGCAGCGTGCCGTCCGCGATCATCGGACCGACGCGGCCGACGTGGCAGGGCACGACGTCGAGGCGGTGCGCCTTGGTCAGTGCCCGCAGCGTCCCGATCGCGCCCATGCTCCCGGGCCGGAACGCTTCGGCGGCGGCCGGCGTGAACAGCCCGGAGAAACTGGTGGCGATGAACAGGGCAAGATCCGGGATCGCCGCGCCCTGGGCGATGAGCGCTTCGATCAGCGTCGTCGGTTCGCCGCACGCCTGACCCGCGACGATCCGGTCGCCGGGGCGCAGGATGGCCCGCAGGTCCAACTCCGGGCCGGACAGGACGGCGGTCACCGGGCCGCTCCCGCCCCGTTGTTCCGCCGGACCGTCTCGGCCAGGACCGCTTCGGTGTCGGCCCCCAACCGAGGTGGCGGGCCCGCTATCCGCCCGGGGGTGCGGGAGAATCGGACCGGCGGACCCGGGAATCGCAGGGGGCCGTGCGGGGAGTCCACGCTCTGGAAGAAGCCGACCGCCGCGAGGTGGGCGTCGTCGAACAGGTCGTCGAGGGAGCGCACGGCCGCCGCCGGGATCTCCAGCGCGCGCAGCAGTTCCAGCCATTCGGCGTTGGTGCGCTGGGCGAAGGTCTCGGCCAGCCGCGCGTAGACCGTGTCGATCCGCTGCGCGCGGTGGGCCAGCGTCGCGAATTCCGGTCCGGCCCAAGGCGGTTGCACGGCGTTCACGAACGCCGACCAGTGTTTGTCGTTGTAGACCAGCACGGCCAGGTAGCCGTCGGCCGTGCGGTAGGGCCTGCGGTCCGGGATCACCGCGCGCGGGTAGCCCGCGGGCGAGAGCGGCGGATCGAACAGGCGACCGTTGGCGTGTTCGACGAGCATGAACGCGGCCATCGTCTCGAACATCGGGACCTCGACCTCCTGTCCCTCGCCGGTGCGCTCGCGGTGCAACAGGGCCATCGTGGTGGCGTAGACGGCGGTCATCCCGGCGACCTTGTCGGCGATGATCGTGCCGACGTAACCCGGTGTGCCGGTGAGCATCTCCTGCACCGCAGGAATGCCGCACTCGGCCTGGACGGTGTCGTCGTAGGCGGGTCGCCCGGATTCGGGTCCGCCGCGGCCGTAGCCGTAGCAGTGGGTGTAGACGATGTCGGGGCGCAGCGCGGCCACCCGCGCGTAGCCGAAGCCGAGGCGTTCGATCGCGGCGGCGCGCATGGAGTGCACGAAAACATCCGCGCCCGCAACGAGTTCGCGCAACGCGGCCGCGCCGGATTCGGTGCGCAGATCCAGGACCACACTGCGTTTGCCCCGGTTGACGTTGGCGAAGACACCGCTCATGCCCGGCTCGGGGCCGACCGAGATGTAGCGGGTGTCGTCGCCGCGCGGCGCTTCGACCTTGATGACCTCCGCGCCCATATCGGCCATGATCTGCGTGCAGTACGGGCCCATCACCATCGCCGTGAGATCGATGACCCGGATCCCGGACAGCGGACCTGCGTGTTCCATCGCGTCCTCCTTCGCACCCACTCGGTGCCGATCCTTCACTGTCTATCTGATGAATCTTTGTAAGGATAGTGATATCAAGGACGGGTGGACAGTTTCACCGGCGAAATCCGTACCCCGCGACCGATCGCGCGGGTCCTGGACGCCGCACTCGCCGCCCGGCGCGACTCCCCCGCCGTCGTCGCGACCTCCGGCACATGGACTTACGCCGACTTGGACGAGCAGGCGGGTCGGGCCGCGGGCGCGCTCTGGGCGCTGGGGGTACGTCCGGGCGACCGGGTCGCGGCCTGCCTGCCCAACGACCTGGCGATCGTGGCCGCCTTCCACGGCGCGCAGCGGATCGGGGCGATCTGGGCGGGGATCGGCGAAGCACTGGCCCCCGCCGAACAGCAGTACCTGCACGATCTGTGCGCACCGGCCGCACTGCTGACGGGTCCGCGCTGGCAGGGGAATTCGCCGCGCGCGGTCGATCCGGGGCGGTGGACCGACCTGCTCGACCGGGCCGACCCCGCACCGGAGATCGCGCACGACATCGACGCCCCCGCCGGCATCGGATTCACCAGCGGCACCTCCGGTCGACCGAAGGCCGTCGTGCACAGTCAGCGCAATCTGCTGCTCCCGGGCGCGGTCACGGTCGCGACCCGCGGGTGGGGCCCGGACCTGCGGCGCGGCGACAGCTTCCCGATGACCATCCTCAACATGATGGCGCTGTCCACCTTGACCACCGCCCAGGCGGGCGGGTGCGCGGTGATCATGGACCGCCGCGACGTGGCGGGCGTGGCCGAGTGGATCGCCGCGCACCGTGTGACGGTGTGGAACGGAGCCCCCGCCCAGCTCTACGACCTCGCCCGGCTGCCGGGCGCGGATCTCGGCTCGCTGCGCGAGGTCTGGAGCGGCGGGGCCGACACCTCCGAGGCGATCCGCACCGCGTTCGCGGCGGCGCACGGCGTCGTCCCGCGCGCCACCTACGGCCTGAGCGAAGCACCCACGGTGGTCGCCATGGACCCGCCCGGCGACGCGTGGACCCCGGGCGGCAGCGGACGGGTCCAGCCGCAGTTCCACGTCGCCGCCTACGACGACGACGGTCGCGCGCTCCCCCCGGGCGAACTCGGCGAACTGCGCTTGCGCGCCGCCGACACCGGACCGTGGGCCGGACTGTGGCGGCCCTGCCTCGGCTACTGGAGCGACGGCGCGGTGACACCGCCCGAGCCCGGCCCGTTCGCCACCGGCGACATCGGCACGGTCGACGCGGGCGGCGAACTCGCGGTGCTCGACCGCAAGAAGCTGGTCATCATCCGCGGCGGCGCGAACGTCTACCCGCTCGAGGTGGAGCGCGTGCTCGCTGGTCATCCCGACGTGGCGCGGGTCGCGGTGTTCCCGGTGCCGGACGAGCGACTCGGCCAGAAGGTCGCGGCGGTCATCGAGAGCCCCCGCGAGACACCGGATTTCGCGGCGCTGGCGGCGCTGTGCCGCCGCGAGCTGGCCGGATACAAGGTGCCCGAGATCTGGACCAGGGTGGCCGCGCTGCCGCTCAACGCCATGGGCAAGGTAGAGCGCACCCGACTCACCGCACTGGTCACGGAGGCCCGATGAACCCCGCGCTGCGCCTGTTCGACCTGCACGGCCGGGTGGCCGTGGTGACCGGGGCCTCCTCGGGTCTCGGGGCCGCGGTGGCCGAGACGCTGGCCGGTCTCGGCGCGCGGGTCGCCGTGGTGGCCCGCCGGACGGACCGACTCGACGATCTGGCCGACCGCGTCGACGGCATGGCCCTCGCGTGCGATCTGAGCGCACCGGATCGACTGGCCGAGGTGATCCCGCGGGTCGTCGAGCGACTCGGTCCGCCGCGCGTCCTGGTCAACGCCGCGGGCAACCGGTTCACCACCGCGCGCGCCGAGGACGAACCGCTCGAGGCCGTGCGCGCCACCCTTGACCTGAACCTGGTGGCCCCGTTCCTGTTGGCGCAGGCGGTGTTCCCGCACATGCGCGACAACGGCGGCGGTTCGATCGTGAACATCTCCTCGATCAGCGGCCGCGTCGGCGTGCCAGGCATCCCGCAGGCGTCCTACGCGGCGAGCAAGGCCGGATTGTCCGGGCTCACCGCCGAACTCGCCGTGCAGTGGGCCCGGCATTCGATCCGGGTGAACACCGTCGCCCCAGGATTCTTCCGCAGCGAGATCACCGACAGCCTCTACGACAGCGAACGCGGCGCGGACTACCTGCGGCGCAACACCCCGCTGCCCACCGAGGCCACGGCCGAGGATCTGGTCGGCGCGGTCACCTGGCTGGCGAGCGAGGCCGCCCGCTACGTCACCGGACAGACCGTCGTCGTCGACGGCGGTTGGACGGCACGTTGACCAGAGGATTTCCGGCGCGCGCCGGTTGACATCACCCACCCCGAGCGGAACATAATCATACCCATTGGAGAATGTAATTCTCCTGATAGTGGAAGGACACTCCCCGGATGTTCTCGGCACTACTCATCGACAAGGACGACAGCGGACAGCGGGTCACCCTGACCGACCTGGACGAGTCGGCGCTGCCCGACGGCGACGTCACGATCGACCTCGCCTGGTCAACGCTGAACTACAAGGACGCCTTGGCCCTCACCGGCAAGTCGCCGGTGGTCCGCACATTCCCCCTCGTCCCCGGCATCGACCTCGCGGGCACCGTCACCCACAGCGACCACCCGGACTGGTCCGCGGGCGAGGAGGTCCTGCTCAACGGCTGGGGCGTCGGCGAAAGCCACTGGGGCGGACTGTCCCAGCGCGCCCGGGTCAAGGGCGACTGGCTCATCGCGCTCCCGAAGGAATTCACCGTGCGCCAGGCCATGGCCATCGGCACCGCCGGCTACACCGCGAGCCTGTGCGTCGAGGCGCTGGACAGCTTCGGCGTGCGGCCCGCCGACGGCGAGATCCTGGTCACCGGCGCGACCGGCGGCGTCGGCAGCGTCGCCGTGGCACTGCTGGCTGCGGCGGGCTTCACCGTCGCGGCGGCCACCGGCAAGGCGAGCGAGGCCGACTACCTGACCGGACTGGGCGCGAGCGCGATCCTCGACCGCGCCGAACTCGCCGACCGCGGCAAACCGCTCCAGAAAGAGCGCTGGGCGGGCGTGGTCGACACCGCGGGCAGCCACACACTGGTCAACGCCGCCGCCCAGACCCGCTACGGCGGCGCGGTCGCGGCCTGCGGTCTTGCCCACGGCATGGATCTGCCCGGCACCGTCGCGCCGTTCATCCTGCGCGGGGTCACGCTGTTGGGCATCGACAGCGTCATGGCCCCCACGCCGCGGCGCGTGCGGGCCTGGGAGCGACTGGCCCGCGACCTGGACCCGACACTGCTGGACACCATCGCCACCGAGATCTCCCTCGGCGAGGCCGTGGCCGCCGCGGACCGCCTGATCGACGGCGCCGTGCGCGGCCGCTACGTCGTCGACGTGAATCGCTGAGGAGCGCGCCGATGGTCACCAAGAAGAAAGCGCCGGGACCGGAACTGGATCTGTCCGACGTCGACCACCGGGTCGGCAAGCCGGTCGGCGGCGGCCAGTTGTGGGACCCGTGCAGTTCCTCCGACATCCGCCGCTGGGTGATGGCGATGGATTACCCCAACCCGCTGCACTGGGATCAGGAATTCGCCAGCGAATCCCGCTACGGCGGGCTGATCGCCCCCCAGTCCATCGCGGTGGCACTGGATTACGGGCACGGCGCGCAACCCGCGTGCGTCGGCCGCATTCCCGGCAGCCACCTCATCTTCGGCGGCGAGGAGTGGTGGTTCTACGGCGCGCCCGTACGCCCCGGCGACACCCTGTTCCAGGACCGGCGTTTCCACGACTACAAGGTGGTCGAGACCAAATTCGCCGGACCCACGATGTTCTCGCGCGGCGACACCACCCACCGCAACCAGCACGGCGTGCTGGTCGCGCGCGAACGCTCCACGGCCATCCGCTATCTCGCGGAGGAGGCGACCGCGCGCGGCATGTACGACAACCAGTTGGGCGCGCTCAAACGGTGGACGGCGGAGGAACTCACCGAGATCGAACAGCTGCGCCACCAGTGGATCCTGTCCAACCGTCTCGGACTCTCCCCGCACTTCGATGAAGTGAAGGTGGGCGACAAACTGCCGCGCCGGGTGCTGGGCCCCCACAGCGTCGCCACCTTCACCACCGAGTACCGCGCCTTCCTGTTCAACATCTGGGGCACCTTCGGCTGGACCGCCCCCGAAGGACTCGCGGACCCCTGGATCAACCAGGACCCCGGCTGGACCGAGGGATTCGGGTTCGACGAGGAAGGCGCGAAGATCGATCCGCGCAAACGCGACGGTCTCTACCTGGGCCCCTCGCGCGGCCACATCGACGGTGACAAGGCCGGCGAGGTCGGCATGGCCCGCGCCTACGGCTACGGCGCGACGATGGGTGCATGGTGCACCGACTACCTCGCCTACTGGGCGGGCAACGACGGCATGGTCCGCCACACCAAGGCCGACTTCCGCGGCCCCGCCTTCGAGGGCGACGTCACCTATTTCGACGCCGAGATCATCGACAAGATCCCGGATTCGACCTGGGGCGTACCGCTGGTGCAGGTGCGCCTGAAGCTCACCAGTCAGCAGTTCACCACCCTGGTGGACTGCACCGCCGAGATCGAACTGCCGCACTGAGGGGCCACGGGATCATGACCACTGTCTCCCCCGCCATCGCGGCGGGTCCACCGCTGGCCGAGGAACCCGGACTCGGCCCGCTCACCCTGCCGGGCTTCCTGCGCGAGGTCACGGCCCGCCACGGCGACCGCGAGGCGCTGCGCGTCCCGGGCGGCGTCCGCTGGAGTTACCGGGACCTGCACGAACGCTCCGTCGAGGTCGCGCGGGCCCTGCACGCCGCGGGCGTCGGCAAGGACTCCCGCGTCGGCGTGCTCATGACCAACCGGCCCGAATGGCTGGCCGCCGTGTTCGGCACCGCGCTCGCCGGCGGTGTTGCGGTGGCGCTGAGCACCTTCTCCACCGCCGCCGAACTCGATCACCTGCTGCGGGTCTCCGGCGTGACAGTGCTGCTGTTCGAAAGGGAGGTGGGACGCACCGATTTCGCGGACGTCCTCACCGAACTCGAACCGGCCCTGGTCACCACCGCGCCCGGCGAGCTGCGCTCCACCGCGTACCCGTTCCTGCGTCACCTCGCGGTGGTCGGCGCGAATCCCGGTGGCGCGGTGCAGGACTGGGACGGATTCTTGAAGCGCGGCGCGCGGGTCTCGACCGAGCTGATCGAGGCCACGGCCGCGACGGTGCAGCCCAGCGACACGGCGGTGCTGTTCTTCTCCTCCGGCACCACCAGCAAACCCAAGGGAATCCGCAGCGCGCACCGCGGTGTGACCGTGCAGATGTGGCGCTTCGCGCGCATGTTCGGCTTCGGTCCCGAGGACACCGTGCGCTGTTGGACCGCCAACGGCTTCTTCTGGTCCGGCAATTTCGGTCAGGCGCTGGGCGCCACACTCGCCTCCGGCGGAACCCTGGTGCTGCAACGCCTCTTCGACGCCGAGGAGGCGGTGGCGCTGCTGGAATCCGAACAGGTCACCTTCCCGGTGGCCTGGCCGCACCAGTGGGCCCGCCTCGCCGACGCGCCCAACTGGGCCGCCGCCGACCTGAGCGGCATGACCTACGTCGACCGTCACACCCCGGCCGCCGACCATCCCACGGTGACCACCGACTGGACCGAATGCGGCCACGCCTACGGCAACACCGAGACCTTCACCATCACCACCTGCTTCCCCGCCTGCACCCCCGACGAAGTGCACGCGGGCAGCAGCGGCATCCCGTTGCCGGGTGTGACCGTGAAGATCACCGACCCGCTCACCGGCACGGTGCTCGCCCGCGGGGAGAGCGGCGAGATCTGCGTCAAGAGCCCCACTCTCATGCTCGGCTACCTGGGCATCCCACTGGACGAAACCCTCGACGCCGACGGCTGGTTCCACACCGGCGACGGCGGCCGGTTGGACGACGCGGACCGCCTGTTCTGGGAAGGCAGACTCACCGACATCATCAAGACCGGCGGCGCGAACGTCTCCCCGATCGAGGTGGACGAGGAACTGGCCCGCTACCCCGGCGTCAAGATCGGCCGCACCGTGGGCGTCCCCCACGACACCCTCGGCGAAGTCGTGGTCGCCTGCGTCGTCCCGCAACCGGGCACCGAAGTGGACGGCGAAGGTCTGCGCGGATTCCTCCGCGAACGCCTCGCCGGCTACAAAGTCCCCCGCCACGTCCTGGTCTTCGCCGAAGACGACCTCACGTTGACCGGCAGCGCGAAGATCAAATCCACCGACCTCCGAGATCTCGCCACCAAGCGACTGAGCGGATAGTGGTGTGACAGCCTGTCGCGCGTCGCGCATCGGCGCGTGACAGGCCGCGCGCCGAGTCACCGCGCACCGGCGACTGCGGGGTGTTCGGCGCCGATCCGGGCGCATTGCGAGCCGGGTGTGCACCCTGTAATGTTCGCCATATGCAGACTGAGGGGGTTCATACTGCGCGTGGCAAGATCTGGCGTTGGAACAGGAAGCGCGCAACCGGGATCGTGGAATCGACAGCCGGCGATCGAATTTGGTTCGGCTTGGATTCTCTGCGCGGCAGAGACTTCGGCGACATAAACATCGGGGATATCGTCGAAGTGGAATACGAATTCGCCCAACAAGACTCGCACGATCGACGTGCGGTACTCATCACCTGGGTCGAATCCTAAACAGAACACAATCGGGGGGAACAAGTGAATAAGGTTATTTTGGCGTTTGTTTCAGCTGCGTCTACCCTGTTGATGACCGCTGGTCCGGTGGCGGCACAGCCCAATCCCGCGAACCTCGAGTTCACACAGAGCAAGCCGTACAGGGAGTATCAGAACAACGTCGCTCGGTTCACCGGTCAGATGGACTACGGTACCGACACTCTCGCTTGGTCGTTGAAGCTCACGCCGTCGACTCAGAATGTCATTTTCGGTTCGATGAGCTGCCGCACGACGATAAAGGGCATCTCCGGATACTCGGACAGCCATCCCGACATTCCACGTGACTATCTACTCCACTCGAGTGTCCGGGTCGATAGGGGGCGCTGGTACGGCCTGCGAAGCAGGTGCGATTTCAAGGTGTTGACCGATACCGGAATGCAGCCGGGGAATGTCGAGACTTTCGTGGATTTCATAGCGCGATAGGAGTATTCGGAATCGACCGTGCCGGTCGCCTCGACACGGCAGCGCGACTACAGACTCGCAAGACCCGCATCGAACGAACTTCGGCTGATATCGCCTACCTGACAAGCGTGCGAGAGCGTGGCAGCGCTTCAGGCGAGGCCATCCCGCGTGTGGTGGGCGGCGAGGGTTCGGCGGTGGGTGGTGGGGGAACCGTAGAGGGCGCGGTTGAGGGTGGCGCGTTTGAGGTGGACGTGGAGACCGCTTTCCCAGGTGTAGCCGTAGCCGCCGTGTAGTTGGACGGCCTTGCCCGCTACTCGGACCGCTGTCGAGGTGGCGTAGGACTTGGCTCGGGCCACCGCGAGCGCGGAGTCCGGTGCGGAATCGTTGACTGCTTCGACGGCGGCCGCGACCAGGTGTCGGGTGAGTGTGGTCTGCACGAGCATGTCGGCGCAGGCGTGTTTGACGGCTTGGAAAGAGCCGACTGGGCGGCCGAACTGCTCGCGGATCTTCACGTAGGCGACGGTGGCGTCGAGCATCGCTTCGGCGATGCCCAGCGAATCGCAGGCCACGGCCAGCGCCGCGCGGGCGGGCAGGTCGAGGGGCGTGCGAAGCTGCCACACCGCCCGAACGGGGGCGTGGTCGGCGGTGACCGACGCGGCCGACCGGGTCGCGTCGACCAGGGGGACGGCTCGGAGGGTGACGAGATCGGGGTGGACCGCTGTCAGGACGGTCTCGCCCGTGTCGGTGCGGGCCGGGATCAGCAGCAGGTCCGCCGCGCCCGCGTCGAGGACGAAGCGGGCGGTGCCGGACAGATGTGGGCCGTCGGGGGTCAGCGCGAGGGAAAAACCCGAACCGGAGCGCCGAACCTCGAGTTGCCGCGGCTCGCCCCCCTGCGTCGAGCCCTCGCTCCTCCGCCGATCCTCGACGCGACATCCGTCTGCCGCCAGGCGACGGTTCGGTGGGGGCTGGGTATTCCACGGCTCGGAGCGCTCTACGGAACCGTCCGCCGCGGACCGCTCTTTATCCGGCGACGCATTCACGCCTCCGGCCTCGGCTTCCACTTCCGCTTCGAGCACCACGACCGGTAGTGCCGAGCCAACCACGACATCGCGTAACAGGCTGTCCCGCAACGGTTCGGGCTCAGCCGCGAGCAGAGCGGGCACGCTCAGCGCGAGCACAGTCGACAGCGCGGTGGGCGCGGCGGCGCGCCCGATCTCGACCAGCGGGATCGCGGATTCGACCGAACCGGCTCCCGCACCGCCGAATTCCTCGGGAACCTCCAGGCCGAGCCATCCGGCGGCGACCGCGGCTTTGCACAGCGCGCGTTCGTCGCCCGCGCCGGCGAGCAGATCTCGGGCCACCCGGCGCAGTTCGTCGTGGAATTCGGCGAATTCGCTCACCCGGCCGTCCTTCCGATGGGTTCCCTGGGCAGGCCGAGGCCGCGTTCGGCGATGATGGTGCGCTGGATCTCGCTGGTCCCGCCCGGAATGGTCCACTCCCAGGAGCCGACGAAGTCCAGGACCCACGCGCCCGATTCCCAGCCGCCCGACATCGGTTTGCGTATGACGGTGTGCGCGGCGACCCCGCCGAGTTCGGCGCCGAAGTCGGTCATGCGTTGCAGCAGTTCGCTGTAGAACAGTTTCACCACCGAGGCGTCGGCGGGGCCGACCTCGCCCGCTTCGTGCCGCCGCACCAGGTCGCGGCACAGCGCCCGCAGGCCGGTGAGTTCGATCTCGAGTTCGGCCAGACGGTCGCCGACCAGTGGGTCCGGCGACGATCCCGCCGACTCGACCAGCCAGCGGAAACCGGCGTTGCCGAGGCGTTCGGCCAGTTCGAGCATGGTCAGGCCGCGTTCGGCTCCCAGGGTGCGCTGCGCGACGCGCCACCCGTCGTTCGCCGCGCCGATCAGGTTGCGCGCGGGGACGCGCACGTCATCGAGGAACAGTTCGCAGAAATGGGATTCGCCGGTGGCCTGTCGCAGCGGGCGGATGCGAACGCCGGGGCTGCGCAGGTCCAGCAGGAAGTACGAGATCCCCTGCCGCTGTGCGGCGTCCGGGTCGGTGCGGGCCAGCAGCAGACACCAGTCGGCGTATTGCGCGCCGCTGACCCACACCTTCTGGCCGGCCACCACGTAGTCCTCGCCGTCGCGGCGGGCCACGGTGCGCAGCGCGGCCAGATCCGACCCGGCCCCGGGTTCGGAGAAGCCCTGCGCCCAGATCTCGCCGTCCCGGATGGCGGGCAGGTGACGTCGCCGCTGTTCCTCGGTCCCCGCGCCGAGCAGGGTGGCCGCGGCGTGGTGGATCGCGACGAAGGACAGCACCACGCGCGGGGCGTCGTGGGCCGCGAGTTCCTGGAACAGCACGACTTGGCGGGCCACAGACATCCCGCCGCCGTGTTCGGCGGGCCAGTGCGGCGTCGCGAAGCCGGCGTCACGCAGGCGACGGAACCAATCCTGTTGGAAAGTAACAAATTCCGCGTCGGTGGCACCGGTCTGGGCGCGTCGCCAATCGCGGGGGATCTCCGCGCGACAGAACTGCCGCACGTGCTCGCGGAACTCCGTGAGATCCTCGGCGGTCATCGCGTCCGCCGCCGCAGGGCCAGCAGGCGGTCCCGGTGTTCGTCGGTCGTCATCGACACCACTTCGGCGGCGAACCCCGCTTGCATGGGGCCGCCGAGGGCCTGGGAGAGATACATGTTCACCACGTGTTTGGTGCCGCGCACCGCCTCGACCGGCAGCGCGGCCAAGCGGTGGGCCAGCGCGTACGCCTCGTCCAGCAGCGTGTCGGCGGGCACCGTCCTACTCGCCAATCCCACCTGCACGGCGGTGGCGGCGTCGATCCGGTCGCCGGTGTAGAGGAATTCGCGGGTGCGCAGGATCGGGGTCAGCAGCGGCCAGAACGCGGCCCCGCCGTCGCCCGCGACCAGGCCGACCGCGACGTGCGGATCGGCCAGGTAGGCGCGTTCGGACATGAGCACCACGTCGCACAGCACCGCGATGCTGGCCCCGAGCCCCATGGCCGCGCCGTTGACGGCGGCGATCACCGGCAGCGGGAAGCGCAGCATCTCCTCGATGATGCGCGCGCCCTCGCGGATGCTGGCGTCGCGGGCGACGGGGTCGTCGAGGAAGGAGGTGATCCAGTCCAGGTCGCCGCCCGCGCTGAAGGCGCGGCCCGCGCCGGTCAGCACCACGACGCGCGCGTCCGGGTCGGCGGCCAGGTGCTCCCAGATCTCGGCGAGCGCGCGGTGCAGGTCGGCGTTCACGGCGTTGAGTTCGTCGGGACGGTCGATCAGGACGGTGCGCACCGGCCCGTCGGCGGTCACCGTCAGTCCGGGTGGCAGCGGCACGAGGTCACACTCCTGGGGGATCGGAGAACAGGCCGGCCAAGCCGTCGCGGCCGATCCGGCGGGTCAACTCGTCCTCGGTTGCGGCGAGCCCGAAGGGCAGGCGACGCACCGGCAGACTGTGCCGTGACAGCCACGACAGGGTGGCCTCGTCGCAGAAGCCCAGCGCGCCGTGCACCTGGTGGGCGACCCGGAAGACGATCTCGGCGGCCTCGAGCGCGGCCAGTCGCAGCGCGAGCGCGTCGGCGACGGCGTCGGGACGCCGGGTCTGGATGCTCCACAGCGCGTAGCGGGCCAGCAGGTCCACGCCCTTGCGCTCGACTTCGGCATCGGTGAGTTGGAAACGCACGGACTGGAATTCGGCCAGCGGACTGCCGAACTGCTCGCGCACCAGCACGTGTTCGCGGGCCAGTTCCAGCGCGCGGTCCAGCAGTCCCAGCAGGGTCCAGCACGGCAGGGTGAGGGCCAGCGCGAGATCGTACGGGTCGCCCGGCCCGGTGAGATCGACCGAGAGCGGGACGACGAAGCCCGTCTCGCGCGCGGTCCCGGCGGCGGGCAGCGCGCCGGCCGCACCCCGTCGACCGGCGAGGTCGACCGCCGCGATCCGCAGGGTCAGGCCCGCGATCGGCGCGGCGGGCTGCGGGCCGACGACCACGAGTGCGTCGGCCTCGGAATCCGTTGGTCGGGCGAGTCTTTCGGCGACCGGATAGGGCGTGGCCCAGTATCCGGCCGCGCGGCACAGCGCGGCCGCCGCCTCGAGTTCGGTCGGGTCCTCGCGCGGGGCGAGTTCCCACGCGCCGATCCGGGTCAGCGCGGGCACGACGAGGGCTTCGCGGCGCGGCGGGTCCGCCTCGGCGGCCTGGACCAGGTCGTCACCGCCCGCCGATCCCAGCGCGCGCAGCGCTTGCAGACCGAATTCCGCGGCCTCGGGCGCGAGGTCGATGCTCATCGGCTCCGGAGGGCGCGGCGCGGCGGTCATGCCGCCTCCCCGCCGCGGCGCGGGCCGGTCAGCAGGGCGCGGGCCAGCAGGATCTGCTGCATCTCGATGCTGCCGGAGGCCACGGTGGCCGCGTTCGCGTAGCGCCAGTGGTCCTCCACCGCGCGCCGGAACCGCGCGCGCTCCCCCGCTTGTTCGGGGACGTAGGCGGCGAATTCGGTGAGCAGGGCGGCGCTCTCCTGGTCCAGGCGGGTGACCGCGATGCGGTAGGCGGCGGTGTCGTCGGGGGCGACCCGGCCCGCGCCCTGGGTGGCCAGCACCTGGTAGGCGAGCAGGCGGGCGCGGCGCGCCCGGGTCAGCATGCGCGCCCATCGGCCGCGCAGCGACGGCGGCACCGTCTCCCACCGCTCCCCCAGCACCCGCGGCGCGAGGTGCAGCAGACGTTCGCAGCGGGCGTAGCGGGCGATGCCGACCCGTTCGAAGGCCAGCACCTCCTGCACCACCGACCACCCGTCGTCCACTTCGCCCAGCACGTCGGCCCCGGTGGCCACGACCTCGTCGAAGAACACCTCGTTGAGGTGGTGCGGGCCGAGCATGGACCGGATCGGGCGCACCACGATGCCGGGCGCGCTCATCGGCAGCAGGAACACGGTCAGCCCCTGCTGTTTGCGTGCGCCGCGCGCGGTGCGGGCCAGCAGGAAGCACCATTGCGCCATGGTGGCGTAGGAGGTCCAGATCTTCTGTCCGCTGATGCGCCACCCGTCGCCGTCGCGGCGGGCGGCGGTGCGCAGCGAGGCCAGATCCGATCCGGCGTCGGGTTCGCTGAAGCCCTGGCACCAGATGACCTCGCCGCGCGCGATCGGCGGCAGGTGTTCGCGCTGCTGTCGGGCGGTGCCGTGGCGCATGATGGTCGGCCCGACCCAGTTGACACCCATGTACTGCGCGCCGCGCGGTTCGTGGTGAGCCCACATCTCCTCGCGGACCACCGTCTGCTCCCAGATCGAGGCGCCGCGCCCGCCGAAGCGTTCCGGCCAGGCCGCGCACAGCAGGCCGCGTTCGGCCAGTACGCCGCTGAAGCGTTGCGCCACCGCGAGATCGGCGGGATCGTCGGTGAACGCGCCGAGGTAGCCCTGCGGGACCTCCGCGGCGACGAGCCGCCGGATCCGATCCCGCAGGTCCGCGGCGACCTCGCCCATCGTGAAGTCCATGTGCCGCACAGTACTTCAATCCTCATAAGGATAGCAATATTTGTATGGTCATCCGGCACTGACTAGACTGCCGCCATGACGGAAACGGCAGGCCGCGCGGCGACCACCGACGGACGGACGCGGTGACCGACGCGCGCCGCGGCCGGGTGCCGCAACGGCGGATCGCCGAGACCGTCGCCGCCGAACTGCGCACCCGCATCCTCGCCGGGGACGAGAGCTACCGGTTGCCCACCCAGGATCAGTTGGTGCAGGACTTCGGCGTGAGCTATCCGTCGATCCGCGAGGCGCTGCGCATCCTGGAGACCGAGGGGCTGGTCACCGTGCGGCGCGGCAACGTCGGCGGGGCCGAGGTGCACCGGCCCGACGAGGCCTCGGCGGCCTACCATCTCGGCCTCGCGCTCCAGGGCGCGCGCGTGACGCTCGGCGATCTGGCCGGCGGGTTGCGCGCGCTGGAACCGTTGTGCGCCGCCGAATGCGCGCGTCGCGTCGACCGGGCCGAGACGGTGGTGCCCGCGCTCGTCGCGAGCGTGGACCGCTCGGCCGACCTGGTCGAGGACGGCGTCGCCTTCACCCACGCGGCGCGCGAGTTCCACGACCTGATCGTCGCGCACACACCGAATCTCACCGTCCGCTACGTGGTGAGCACGCTGGTCACGCTGTGGTCGGCGCAGGAGGAGGCGTGGGCGGAGGCCCTGACCCGCCAGGGCGAATACCCTTCACACGAGGAGGCAGGCGCGGCGGTGCGCGCGCATCGCCGCATCGTCAAGGAGATCGAGTCCGGTCGCGCGGCGGAGGCCGAACGCCTGTACCGGACCCACCTGGCCGCCACCCAGGCGGTCGTGCTGGAACGCTTCGACGACGGTGTGGTCAACGCCTCGTCCGCGGGGGCCCGCCTGGCCATGCAGAGCGCGCCGCGCACCCGGATCTGATACCGCGGGCGGCGGGAAAGGCCCCGCTCGCGGCGCGGTGTTGGTAATCTAATTCTCACATTTCTTCATACGGCATTCCGCCGACCGTCGCCGCCCCCGTTCGGGTCGGCCGATCGCGCACGCGTCGCCTCGGCGACCTCCCAATAGCCGCGCGTATCAACAATTTTCGCCTCGCATATAAGGTGACCGGCAATTCCGGCCCCAGTATTGCAATCATTGTGAGGATTGACGTAGCGTGGCCCGCGACACACTCCTCCGATCGCATGGGAGGCCCCGCCGTGACGCGAGGGGCGCGCTACCGCAGCACCGCATCCATCACCACCGCCGAGGGGGTGAGCGTGCAACGACTCACCCCGCCCAGCAGGCTCTTCGGCGCCAACGGTCTACGCACCGGCCCCGACAACCGCATCTACGTGGCCCAGGTCGCGGGCAGCCAGATCAGCGCGCTCGACGTCGTCACCGGCGAACTCGAGACCATCAGCGCCAAGGGCGGCGACATCGTCGCGCCCGACGACATCGCCTTCGACCCGGCGGGCAACCTGATCGCCACCGAATACATGGACGCGCGGGTCAGCGTGCGCGGGACCGACGGCCGCAGCCGGGTCCTGCGCGACGATCTGCCCGGCGCCAACGGCATCACCGTGCACAACGGCCGACTCTTCGTCAACGAGTGCCGCATCGGCGGCAGGCTCATGGAACTGCCGCTGGACGGCGGCGCGCCGAAGGTGCTCCAGGACAACCTGCCGATGCCCAACGCGATGGAAGTCGGCCCGGACGGCCTCCTCTACTACCCGGTCATGGGCACCAACGACATCTGGCGCATCGACCCCGACGGCGGCGAGCCCGAACGGGTGGTCGGGGACCTCGGCGTCCCCGACTCGGTGAAGTTCGACGCCGCCGGATTCCTGGTCTCCACCCAGGTCGGCACCGGGCAGGTGCTGCGCATCGACCCGCGCACCGGCGGTCGGGAAGTGCTGGCCCAGCTCGATCCGGGCCTGGACAACTGCACCTTCGTCGACGGCAGGCTGTTCGTCTCCAGCTTCGGCGGCGCGATCACCGAGATCCTCGGCGGCGGCGAGACGAAACAGGTGCTCGAGGGCGGGCTGATGTGGCCGCTGGATCTCACCGTCGGGCCGGACGGCACCCTCTATGTCGCCGACGGCACCTTCTTCTACGCGCTGCGCGAGAACGGACTCGAGGTGCGGGCCTCGCTGTTCAGCCCGAACACCCCGGGCTACGTCCGCGGCGTCACCGCGCTCGGCGCGAACGAATTCCTCTGCGCCACTTCGGACGGGAAGATCGTGGTGTATCGGCACGGGCCCGAACCGGAGACCGAGCCGATCGCCGAGGGGTTCGATCAGCTCTACGGGATCGCCGCCGCCTCCGACGGAGCGATCGTGGCGGTGGAACTGGGCGCCGGCCGGGTGCTGTCGGTGCGCGGCGGGTCCACCGAGGTGCTGGCCTCGGGGCTGGTCGCGCCGACGGGGGTGGCCTTCGGCCCCGACGGCGCGATCCTGGTGTCCGAGACCGGGGCGGGCCGCGTGGTGAGCGTGGGCGCGGGCGGCGTGGACACGGTGGTCGACGGTCTGGAGAGTCCGCAGGGAATCCTGGTGCGCGGCAACCGGTTGCTGATCGTCGACGCCGGACTCAAGGCGCTGATCTCGGTCGACCTGGTCACCGAGGCGCGGCAGACCTTGGCCGCGGAACTGCCGGTCGGCGTGCCGGAGGGCGTGGTCGCCAAACCGCTGAAGGGCACGCCGCCGTTCTCCGGGCCGATGGGGCCCTTCGCAGGCATCACGGCCGGGCCGGACGGCACCGTGTACGTCTCGGCCGACGCCGAGGGCAGCGTGCTCGCCGTGCGGATCGCGGGGTGAGCCCGCGATGACCGACATCGATCTCGGCCTCGACGGTCGCGTGGTGATCGTGGCGGGCGCGGGCGGCGGCGGCATCGGCACCGCGGTGACCCGACTCGTGGCCAGGGCGGGCGCGACCGTGATCGCGGTCAGCCGGGGCAAGGAGAATCTGGCGACGCACGTTAAACCACTTGCCGCCGAAGGACTTTCGGTGATACCGGTGGCCGCCGACGCGGGTTCCGAGGACGGGATCGCGACGATCCTCGACCACGCCCGCGCCGCCGACGGCGAGTTGCACGGCCTGGTCAACATCGCGGGCGGTGCCGCGCCGGGCACGTGGATGCCCGCCACCCGGGTCACCCGCGCGGACTGGCGCGCGCTGTTCGCGCAGAACTTGGAAACCATGTTCTTCCTCAGCCAGGCCGTCGCCGCCGAGTTGCGCGCGGCGGGCAGGCCGGGGTCGATCGTGTCGCTGTCCTCGATCAGCGGCATGAACACCGCGCCGTTCCACATCGCCTACGGCACCGCGAAAGCCGCGCTGGTCGCCGCGACCCGCACGCTGGCGGTCGAACTGGCCCAGGCAGGCATCCGGGTGAACGCGGTGGCGCCCGGCGTCACCGCGACCCCGGCCTCCACGGCCTACGTCGGCGACGATCCCGAGCGCGACCGCACCGCCATCGCCATGGGCCGCCGCGGCACGCCCGAGGAGCAGGCCGGGCCGATCCTGTTCCTGCTCTCGGACCTGTCGAGCTACCTCACCGGCCAGACGCTGCTGGTCGACGGCGGCCTGAACCTCAAATGGACCCACCTGGGCGCCGACAACACCTCGCTGTTCCTGGAGAACGAGGAGTTCCGGGCCGCGATCACCCGCTGACACCGATCGGGAGAATGTCATGACCGAAACCGCCGAGAACACCACCGAACCGCTGTCGACCCCGACGCTCATCGGCGTCGACGCCTACATCTCCCCCGACTACGCGCGCGCCGAGGGCGACCGACTGTGGGCGAAGGTGTGGCAGCAGGTCGGCCGCGTCGAGGAGATCCCGCGGGTCGGCAACTACCTGACCTACGACATCATGAACGACTCGATCCTGGTGGTGCGCACCGCACCGGACACCTTCCGCGCCTACCACAACGTGTGCGCGCACCGCGGCCGCCGACTGGTCGACACCCCGCCGGGCGCGCACGACGCCCGCGGCAGCGCCAAGCAGTTCGTCTGCGGATTCCACGGGTGGCGCTACGACCTCGAGGGCCGCAACACCTTCGTCCCCGAGCGCGAGGACTGGACCTGCGGTCTGACCGAGGGTGACGACGGCCTGAACCAGGTGCGCGTGGACACCTGGGGCGGCTGGCTGTGGATCACCATGGACCCCGAGGCCGAATCGCTGCGCGACTACCTGCAACCGGCCGCCTCGCTGCTCGAGCACTTCGAGTTGGAGAAGATGCGCTACCGGTGGCGGCGCTGGGTGGAGTTCGACTGCAACTGGAAGGTCGCCTTCGAGGCGTTCATGGAGACCTACCACGTGCCCTACACCCATCCCGAATTCGCCAATTTCGGCAGCTTCCTGGGCTGGGCCCGCGCGCAGGGCAAGCATTCCAACATCGGCTACGACGCGCCGAAGGGCATGGAGGAGAACCAGGCCAAGCTGCGCGTGGGCGGCGGGGCCGACGCCCGCGTCTCCACGGCCACGCTCCAGAACTTCACCTGGGAGAACGCCAACACCAACACCACGCGCACCCTGGTCGACGTCGCGAACCGTCTGGTCGACGAACTGCCCGAGGGGACGCCGAGCGACCAGGTGCTGCGCTACTGGCTCGACACCGCGCGCGCGGAAGACCAAGCACGCGGGGTGGATTGGCCCAAGGTCGATCCGTCGGTGGTGGCCCAGGCGGGCACGGCGTGGCAGATCTTCCCGAACTTCCAGATCGGCCACGCCGTGAACAACATGCTGTGCTACCGGTTCCGGCCCTACGGCGTCGACCCGGACAAGTGCGTGTTCGAGGCCGCGGTCTTCGAGTTGTTCCCCGAAGGCCAGGAACCCGAGACCGAATGGGAGTACACCCCCGTCGGCGATCCCGGCTGGCGCACCGTGCTGCCGCAGGACTTCGACAACATGGCGGCCGTGCAGCAGGGCATGAAGTCGCGCGGCTTCGCGGGGCCGCGGCCCAACCCGTACCGGGAGCGCAGCGTGGTGAACCTGCACCACAATCTCGCGCGGTACATGGGCACCGGCGCGCCCACCGATCTGACCTGAACCCAGCGAACGAGGAACCACACCCATGACCGACTGCGCCCCCACGCGGACCCCCGAGATCGACCTGCACGCCCTGCGCGAACGCTACCTCGCCGAACGCGACAAGCGACTGCGCACCGAGGGCCAGGGCCAGTACCTGGTGACCGAGGACGGCTTCGAGTCCTTCTACGAGGGCGACCCGTACACCACCGTCGAACCGCGCGAACCGCTCACCGGCGAGATCGGGGTGGCGATCCTCGGCGGCGGCTGGGCGGGACTCATCGCCGCCGCGCGCCTGGTGGAGGCCGGGGTCACCGATTTCCGGATCATCGAACTGGCGGGCGATTTCGGCGGCGCGTGGTACTGGAACCGCTATCCGGGCATCCAGTGCGACACCGACAGCTACGCCTACCTCCCGCTGCTCGAGGAGACCGGCTACCTCCCCAAGGAGAAGTACGCGCGCGGCGACGAGTGCTTCGAGCACGCCCAGCGCATCGGCAAGCACTACAACCTCTACGAGCGCGCGATCTTCAGCACGCTGGTGCGCTCGCTGGAGTGGGACGAGCCGAGCAGGCGCTGGCGGGTCGGCACCGATCGCGGCGACGATCTGCGCGCCCGTCACGTCATCATGGCGCAGGGCCCGTTCAACAAGCCGAAACTGCCCGGCATTCCCGGGATCTCGGAGTTCCGGGGGCACACCTTCCACAGCGCCCGCTGGGACTACGAGTACACCGGCGGCGGCATGAACGGCGAGCTGACCGGGTTGGCGGACAAGCGGGTCGCGGTGATCGGCACCGGCGCCAGCGGCATCCAGGTCATCCCGCACCTGGCGAGGTCCGCGGCCCACCTCTACGTCTTCCAGCGCACGCCGTCCTACATCTACGAGCGCGGCGACGTCCCGACCGATCCGGAGTGGGCCGCCACGCTGCGACCGGGCTGGACCCGGGAACGCAAGCGCAACTTCCACACCGCCGCGTTCGAGGCGTTCGCGCCGGGCCAGCCCGACCTGATCTGCGACGGCTGGACCGAGGTGAGCCGCAACGTGGAGGCGCACCTGAGCGCCACCGGCGGTTGGGCGACGCTGACGCCCGAGAAGTTCATGGAACTGCGCGAGATCGAGGACTACAAGGCGATGGAGCGGGTGCGGCAGCGCGTGGACGCGATCGTGCGCGATCCGGCGACCGCGGCCAAACTCAAGCCGTACTACCGGTTCCTGTGCAAGCGGCCGTGTTTCAACGACGACTACTTGCCGACCTTCAACCGCGACAACGTCACCCTGGTCGACGTCTCGAAGACCAAAGGCGTGGAACGGATCACGGCGACGGGCGTGATCGCCGACGGCGTCGAGCACGAGGTGGACTGCCTCATCTTCGCCAGCGGATTCGAGATCACCACCGATCTGGACCGCCGCCTCGGGATCGCGCCGTTCACCGGCCGCGACGGACTCTCGCTCTACGAGCACTGGGCCGACGGGTACTCCACGCTGCACGGCCTGACGACCCGCGGGTTCCCGAACATCTTCTTCACCGGGTTCATCCAGGGCGGCGTCACGGCCAGCACCACCGACATGTTCGACCAGCAGGCCCGCCACATCGCCTACATCCTGGCGCGGGCCCAGGCCACCGGGGCCACCTCGGTCGAGCCGACGGCCGAAGCGGTCGAGCAGTGGTGCGCGACCGTGCGCGAGACCGCGGTGGACAACACCTCCTTCCAGCGCGAATGCACGCCCGGCTACTACAACAACGAGGGCGAGAAGCAGATCCGCTCGCACCTGGGCGAACCGTACTGGCCCGGCTTCTACGCCTTCGAGGACGTGTTGCAGGCCTGGCGCGAGACCGGTGAGCTGTCCGGCCTGACCTTGGACAAGTGAGGGACGCCGTGGCGGAACTTCGCTACGACGGCCGCGTCGCGGTCGTCACCGGAGCGGGCCGCGGGCTCGGGCGCGAGTACGCGCTGCTGCTCGCCGCCCGCGGGGCCCGGGTGGTGGTCAACGACCTGGGTAGCACGGTGCGCGGTGACACCGTGGAGGGCAGTCCGGCCGCGGAGGTCGTCGCCGAGATCGAGGC
Source organism: Nocardia takedensis NBRC 100417 (assembly GCF_000308695.1). Lineage (GTDB taxonomy): Bacteria > Actinomycetota > Actinomycetes > Mycobacteriales > Mycobacteriaceae > Nocardia > Nocardia takedensis. The sequence goes on from NZ_BAGG01000265.1 coordinate 68,111, forward strand.
GGCGGGCGGCACGGCCGTGGCCAACACCGATTCGGTGGCCACGGCCGAGGGCGGGCGGGCCATCGTGGCCTGCGCGCTCGAGCGGTTCGGGCGGCTCGACATCGTGATCCACAACGCCGGGAACGTGCGCTACGGGTCGCTGCGCGAGCTCACCCACGAGGATTTCGAGGCGGTGCTGGACGTGCACCTGCGCGGCGCGTTCCACGTGGTGCGGCCCGCGTTCCCGGTGCTCGCCGACGCGGGCTACGGCCGCGTCGTGCTCACCTCCTCGATCGGCGGGCTCTACGGCAACAAGGGCGTGGCCAACTACGCGGTCGCCAAGGCCGGGATGATCGGCCTGTCCAATGTGATCGCCCTGGAAGGGGCCGAATCGGGGGTGCGCAGCAACGTCATCGTGCCCGCCGCGGTCACGCGGTTGGCCGACGGGCTGGACACCTCCGCCTATCCGCCCATGGGCCCCGAGCTGACGGCGCCCGCCGTCGGCTGGCTCGCGCACGAATCCTGTTCGGTCAGCGGCGAGATGTTCGTCGCGGTCGCCGGACGGGTCGCGCGGGCCTACATCGCCGAGACCCCCGGGGTGTACCAGCCCGCGTGGACGGTCGAGCAGGTCGGCGAACGCATCGACGAGATCCGGGACACGGCGGATTCCTGGGTCCTGCCCACCGCGACCGGGCACGTCGATCACCTGAGGAAGAGTTTCGCACTAGCCACGGAGGCGCTACGGCATGTCGGTCAAGGTCTTTGAACGTATTCTCCAGCTCTTCGAGGCCGAGGGCATCGACACGATCTTCGGCATCCCCGATCCGAATTTCGTGCACATGTTCCACCTCGCCGAGGAGCGCGGGTGGAACGTGATCGCCCCGCACCACGAGGAATCGGCGGGGTTCATGGCCGAGGCGGTGTCCCGGATGACCGGGCGGGCCGCGGTGTGCATCGGCACCCTGGGCCCCGGCGTCGCCAATCTGGCGGGCGCGATGATGTGCGCCAAGGTGGAGAACTCCCCGGTCATCTTCCTCGGCGGCCAGCGAGCCCGGATCACCGAGCAGCGGGTGCGCCGCGGCCGCATCCAATTCGTCACCCAGGCAGCGCTGTTCGAGCCGTCGGTGAAGTACACGGCCAGTATCGAATACGCCGACCAGACCGACGAGATCATCCGCGAGGGTCTGCGCAAGGCGCTGTCGGGCACGCCCGGCCCGGTCTACATCGAATACCCCTCGCACGTGATCCTCGAGGAGTTGGACGTCCCGGAACCGTTGGCGCCGCACCGTTACCGACTGGTCGGGCAGACCGCGGGCGGTGACAGGATCGCCGAGGCGGCGGCGCTGATCCGCGCCGCCAAGAGCCCGGTCTTGCTGGCGGGTCACGGCGTGCACACCACCCGTTCCGGCGCGGCGGTGCGCGAACTGGCCGAACTCATGGCCTGCCCGGTGATCCAGACCTCCGGCGGCACCTCCTACATCGAAGGGCTCGAGGACCGCACCTTCCCCTACGGCTTCTCTCCCGCCGCGGTGGAGGCCGTCGTGGGATCGGATCTGTGCGTGGCGCTGGGCACCGAACTCGGCGAACCCGTGCACTACGGTCGCGGCAGGCACTGGGCCGCCAACGAAGCCGACCGGAAATGGATTCTGGTGGAACAGGATCCGACCGCCATCGGGGTCAATCGGCCCATCGACGTTCCGTTGGTCGGCGATCTGCGCGCGGTGGTCCCGCAGTTGGTGGACGCGCTGCGCGACACGCCGCGCACCGCCGGACCCGACCTGGCCCGCTGGATCGAACAGGACGCCGCCCGCCTCGCCGAACTGGCCGAGACCGCGCCCTCCGGCCGCTCCCCCGTGCATCCCGCGCGACTCATCGTGGAGGCGACGAAAGCCTTTCCCGCGGACGGCATCATGGTCCGCGACGGCGGTGCCACCACGATCTTCGGGTGGACCTACTCGCAGGCCAAACCGCACGACGTCATCTGGAACCAGAACTTCGGCCACCTCGGCACCGGCCTGCCCTACGCCGTGGGCGCGTCCGTGGCCGAGGGCCGCAAGCGCCCGGTGATGCTGGTGACCGGCGACTCCTCGTTCCAGTTCCAGATCGCCGAACTCGAGACCGCCGCGCGGCTGAACCTGCCGCTGGTGTGCGTGGTCGCCGTCGACTACGCGTGGGGTCTCGAAGTCGGCGTCTACAAGCGGACCTTCGGCCAGGGTTCGCGCGAGACCGGCACGCACTGGAGCACCGCGACCCGCTTGGACAAGGTCGCCGAGGGTTTCGGCTGCCACGGCGAATACGTCGACCGCGACGAGGACATCGCCCCCGCGATCAAACGCGCGTTCGCCTCCGGCCGACCCGGCGTGGTGCACGTGGTGGTCGACCCGAAAGCCAATTCAGAGGAAATGCCCAGCTACGACGAGTTCCGTACCTGGTATGCCGAAGGGACGCAGTAGTCGTGCGCACACTGTCCAGCTTCTACATCGGCGGCACCTGGACCGCCCCGGCGGGTCCGGCGGTGTTCGAGGTGATCGATCCGGCGACCGAGGAGGTCGCGGGCACGGTCGCGCAGGGGTCCGCGGCCGACGTCGACCGGGCGGTCACGGCCGCGCGCGCCGCGTTCCCCGCCTGGTCGGCGACCTCGGTCGCGGACCGACTCGCGGTGCTGCGGGCGATCGGCGTCGAATACGAGCGCCGCCGCGCCGATCTCGCCGCCGCGCTGACCGCCGAGATGGGCGCGCCCGCCGCGCTGGCGGGTGGCTTCCAGGTCGATCTCGGCGCGGGCCACCTCGCCACGGTCATCGAAATCCTGGAGACCTTCGCCTTCGAGGAGCGGCGCGGGGCGACCCTGATCGTGAAGGAGCCCATCGGGGTCTGTGGACTCATCACGCCGTGGAACTGGCCGCTGAACCAGATCGCGGTGAAGGTGTTCCCCGCCTTGGCCGCGGGCTGCACCGTCGTACTCAAACCCTCCGAGCAGTCGCCGTTCTCCGGTGCGGTGTTCGCCGAGATCCTCGACGCCGCGGGGGTTCCCGCCGGTGTCTTCAACCTCGTGCAGGGCGACGGGCCGAACGTCGGCGTGCCGCTCTCCTCGCACCCCGAGGTGGACATGGTCTCGTTCACCGGGTCGACCCGGGCCGGAATCGAGATCGCGCGCAACGCCGCCGCGGGCGTCAAACGCGTCACCCAGGAACTCGGCGGCAAGGGCGCCAACATCGTGCTCGACGACGAGGCGTTGGCCGCGAACGTCGGCAGCGCGGTCGGCACGCTGGTCGCCAACTCGGGGCAGACCTGTAGCGCGCTGACGCGCCTGCTGGTGCCACGGCACCGGGTGGAGGAGGCCGTCGCCGCCGCGAAGGTGGCCGCCGACGCGGTGACCGTGGGCGATCCGCACGGCGAGGTCACCATCGGTCCGGTGGTCTCGGCCCGCCAGTTCGACAAGATCCAGTCCCTGATCCGCACGGCCATCGATGAAGGCGCGACGGTGGTCGCGGGCGGTCCCGGCAGGCCCGAGGGCCTGGATCGCGGCTACTACGTCAAGCCGACGGTCTTCGCCGAGGTCACCAACGACATGACGATCGCGCGCGAGGAGATCTTCGGCCCGGTGCTGACGATCATCGCCTACGACGATCTCGACCACGCGGTGGAGATCGCCAACGACACCGAGTACGGACTGGCCGCCAATATCGCGGGCGCCGATCTCGAGACAGCCCGAGCGCTGGCGCGGCGCGTGCGCTCGGGCTGGGTCTCGATCAACGACGCCTTCGATTTCCACTGCCCCTTCGGCGGGTATCGCAAGAGCGGCAACGGCCGGGAGTGGGGCGAATTCGGCTTCCACGAATACCTGGAGATCAAAGGCGTTCTCGGGTACGACCCTTCCTAGGAACAGCAGCGATCGTCGCTCAGGACAGGCCGAGGTCCCGGGCGACGATCATCTTCATGACTTCGCTGGTCCCCGCGTAGATCCGTGCCACGCGCGCGTCGGTGTAGAGCCGGGCGATGGGATATTCCATCATGTAGCCGTAGCCGCCGAACAATTGCAGGCAACGATCCACCACGCGGGCCTGGATCTCGGTGCAGAACAATTTCACCCGGGCCGCGTCCGCGCCGGAGAGCACCCCGTCGACCAGGTCCAGCACCGCGCGGTCGATCATCGTCTGCGCGGCCTCCACTTCCGCCGACATCGCCGCCAACTCGAATTTGGTGTTCTGGAACGAGGCCACCGGCGTGCCGAACGCCTTGCGCTGCTTGGTGTAGTCGATGGTCGCGGCGATCGCGGCGCGGGCTTGGGCGACCGAACCGACGGCCACGGTCAGACGTTCCTGCGGCAGATTGTGGCCCAGGTAGCCGAAGGCCGCGCCCTCCTCGCCGAGACGGTTGCGCGCGGGCACCCGGACGTCGGTGAACGACAACTCCATGGTGTCCTGCACCTTGCAGCCCATCTTCTCCAGCATCCGCCCGCGCTCGAAGCCGGGCATGCCGTCCTCGACCACCAGCAGGGTCAGGCCCGCGCGCCGGTTGTCGGGGTCGGTGGACGTGCGCGCCACCACGATCACCAGATCGGCGAGCAGACCGCCGGTGATGAAGGTCTTGGCCCCGTTGAGGATGTAGTCGTCCCCGTCGCGGACCGCGCTGGTGCGCATCCCGGCCAGATCCGAACCGGTGCCGGGTTCGGTCATCGCGACGGCGGTGAGCAAACTCCCCGCGGCCAGGCCCGGGAACCAGCGGGCGCGCTGCTCGGCGTCGGCGTACTCCAGGAAGTACGGCAGGATCACGTCGAGTTGGGTGCGCACCGTCCCGAGGGTGACCTGGGCGCGGTAGGCCTCCTCCTGCAGGATCACGTTGTAGCGGTAGTCGCGCAATCCCGCACCGCCGTACTCCTCGGGCAGCGCGATGCCGAGCATACCGAGTCCGCCCATCTCGGTGAAGATCTCGCGCGGCATCCGCCCGGCGGCTTCCCAGGCGGCGTAGTTCGGCGCCACCTGCTTCTCGACGAAAGTGCGCACCAGGTCCCGGAACGCCTCGTGGTCCGGGGTGAACAGTTCGCGACGCACCGGATCTCCTACCCGAGCAGTTCCACGACGGTGGCGTTGGCGGTGCCGCCGCCCTCGCACATGGTTTGCAGGCCGTAGCGAATCCCCTTGTCGCGCATGTGGTGCAGCATTCGGGTCATCAGCACCGCACCGGACCCGCCGAGCGGGTGGCCCAGCGCGATCGCGCCGCCGAGCGGGTTGAGCAGGGCGGGGTCGGCGCCGGTCTCGGCCAGCCAGGCCAGCGGTACCGGGGCGAACGCCTCGTTGACCTCGAACACACCGATGTCGGACAGGGCCAGACCTGCCTTGCGCAGCACCTTCTCGGTGGCCGGGATCGGGCCGGTGAGCATGAGCACCGGGTCCGAGCCCGCCACCGCGCCCGCCCGGTACCGGGCCAGCGGTGTCAGGCCGAGTTCGCGGGCCTTGTCCGGGGTGGTCAGCAGCAGCGCGGCCGCGCCGTCGGAGATCTGCGAGGAGTTGCCCGCGTGGATGACGCCGTCCTCCCGGAAGACCGTCTTCAACCCGGCCAGTTTCTCGACGGTGGTGCCGCGCCGGATGCCTTCGTCGGCCGCGACCACGCCGTCCTCCGTGTCGACCGGCACGATCTGGTCGGCGAACGCGCCCGCGTCCTGGGCGGCGGCGGCCAGTTCGTGCGAGAGCACCGAGAACTCGTCGACCCGGGCGCGGTCGAAACCCCACTTCTCGGCGATGAGTTCGGCCGAGACGCCCTGGTTGAAGGCGAATTCGTCGTAGCGGGCCAGCGCGCGCGGTCCGTAGGGCGCGCCGCCGGTCTTGGCCGCGCCGAGCGGCACCCGGCTCATCGACTCGACGCCGCCCGCGACCACCACCTCCTGTTGACCGGACAGCACGGCCTGCGCGGCGAAGTCCAGGGCCTGCTGACTCGACCCGCAGGCGCGGTTGACCGTCGTCCCCGGCACGCTCTCCGGCCACCCCGCCGCCAGGACGGCGTAGCGGCCGATATTGCTCGACTGGTCGCCCACCTGGGACACACACCCCCAGATGACGTCGTCCACGACCGCGGGATCGAGGCCGGTGCGCTCGACCAGCGCGTTCAGTACCAGCGCGGACAGGTCGGCCGGGTGGACGCCGGCGAGTCCGCCGTTGCGCTTGCCGACGGCGGTGCGGACCGCGGCGGCGATGACTACCTCGGGCATGGATCAACTCCCGTTCTCGGAGGAGGGGCGGATCGGCGGGCGGTGCACCGTCCAGCGTCCGGTGAAACGCGGTTCCCGCCGTTCGGCGAACGCGGCGAAGGCTTCCGGCGCGTCGGCCGTGGCGAAATTCAGTCCCTGCGCGCGGGCCTCGGCGGCCAGCGCCTGACGCAGGGTGGTGTCGGCGCCCTCGTGCAGCAGCGCCTTGGTCTGGGCCAGCGCCACCGGCGGTCCGGCGGCCAGTCGACGCGCGAGATCGTCGGTGAAGGCGTCGATCTCGTCACCGGGGACCACCCAGGTGACCAGGCCCAGGTCGCGGGCCTGCGCGGCGTCGATGGTCTCGGCCAGCAGCGTGAGCCGTTTGGCCTGCTGCATGCCGACGAGTCGGGGCAGCAACCAGGACCCGCCGAGATCGAGGGTGAGCCCGCGCGCGGTGAACACCTGGGCGAAACCGGATTCGGGGGTGGCCACCACCAGATCGCAGCCCAGCGCCAGATTCCAGCCCGCGCCCACGGCCGGACCGACGACCTTGGCGACGGTGGGCAGCGGCAGTTCGTGCAGCAGCACGGCCACGTCGGTGAGGGCGCGCATGCGGTAGGTCGGGTGCGTGTTGTCCGGTGTCGAGATGTCCGCGCCGGAACAGAACGCGCCGCCCGCACCGGTCAGCACCAGCGCGCGCACCGAGCGGTCGCCCGCGGCCGCCCGGAACGCCTCGGCCAGGGCGGCCCAGAGTTCGGCGTCGATGGCGTTGCGGCGGTGCGGGCGGTTCAGGGTGAGGGTGCGTACGCCGTCGCGGTCGGCGCTCAGCAGCACCGGCGCGCCGTCCTCGCTCATCGGACCGCCCGCTCGGATGCGGGTCCGCCGATCACGGCCGAGGTCCGCAGATCCGCGATCTCGGCCGGGCTCCAACCCATTTCGGCCAGCACCGCCTCGGTGTGCTCGCCGAGTCCGGGCACCGCGCCCATCGGCGGGTCGTAGCCGTCGACCACGGCGGGCGGCAGCAGCGACGGGATCGGCCCCGCCGGGGTGTCGATCGTGCGCCAGCGCCCGCGCGCCGCCAGTTGCGGATGCTCGAGCACATCGCTGGGGCGGTTGTAGCGGGAGTTGCCGATGCCCGCCTCGTCGGCGACGCGCTGGATCTCGGCCAGATCGTGCCGGGCGCACCAGGTTCCGATGGCGGCGTCGAGTTCGGCGCGGTGCCGGGTGCGGCCCGGGTTGGTGGCGAAACGGTCGTCAGCGGCCAGATCCGGGCGGCCCAGGATCGCGGTCGCCAACCGCTGCCACTCCTTGTCGTTGGTGGTGCCGAGGAGCACGGTGTGACCGTCGCGGGTCGGGTACGCGCCGTAGGGCGCGACGGCGGGCGAACTCATCCCGAGAGGCTGCTGGTCGATCCCCGAGTGCCGGGCGTAGGTCAGGTGGTAGCCCATCATCTCGGCCATGGTGTCGAACAGGCTCACCGAGATCTCGGCCCCGCGCCGGGAGCCACGCGCGCTGTCGCGCTGGTACAGCGCGGCCAGGATCGACAGCGCCGCATACAGTCCCGTGGTGACGTCGGCGACCGGCGGTCCCGGTTTCGCGGGGGCCTCGGCGGTGCCGGTGACCGCGCACACCCCGGATTCGGCCTGCACCAACAGGTCGTAGGCCCGTTTGTGCGACAGCGGCCCGCCCGCGCCGAATCCGTCGATCTCCAGGGCGATCAGCGCCGGGTAGCGGCTCGCGAGCTGTTCGGGGGTCAGGCCCAGCCGTGCCGTCGCGCCCGGGGCGAGATTGGCCACCAGGACGTCGGCGCGGCTCAGCAACTCGTGCAGGATCGCAACGCCCGCTGCGGATTTCAGGTCGAGGGTGACCGATTCCTTGCCGCGGTTGACCCAGACGAAATGCGCGGCCTGCCCGAGCACCACGTCGTCGTAGTGGCGGGCGAAATCGCCGCCGACGGGGTGTTCCACTTTGATGACCCTGGCCCCGAAATCGGCCAGCGTCCGGGTGCACATGGGCGCGGAGACCGCCTGTTCCAGCGCGATCACGGTGATGCCCGCCAGCGGAGCGGACCGCGCCGTCCCGGGTGGGTTCGGCTCGGCGGATAGGCCCTCGTCCATCAGATCACCGTGCCGCCGTCCACCGGCAGCACCTGCCCGGTGATGAAGGAGGCGGCGTCGGAGGCGAGGAAGACGAACGCGCCCGCCACCTCCTCGGGTTCGGCCCAGCGCCGCAACAGGATCCGGTCCAGCATCTGCGGCGCGAACCGTTCGTCGGTGCGGATGGTCTCGGTCATCGGGGTGGCCGCGAGCGGGGCCAGCGCGTTGACCAGGATCTGCTTGCGCGCCAACTCCTTGGCCAGCGATTTGGTGATGCCGAGGATGGCCGCCTTGGCGGCGGAGTAGTTGACCTGCCCCAGGGTGCCGACGAGCCCGGCCGCCGAGGTGACGTTGATGATGCGGCCGGTGCCGTCGGTGGGCAGGTACGGCAGCGCCGCCTGCGAGACGGTGATGGTGCCCAGGGCGTGGATGTCGAACAGTCGGCGCACCGATTCGGCGGTGGTGTCCTTGAACATGGCGGGGGCGGTCACCCCGGCGTTGTTCACCACGATGTGCAGCTTGCCCTCGGTGAGCTCGGCCCCGCGCCGCGCCGCTTCGGCCGCCGCGTCGGCGTCGGTGACGTCGAGGGCGAAAGCGACCGCGACACCACCGTTTCCGGTGATCTTCTCCGCGACCGCGGCGGCCGCCGCGCCGTCGCGATCGGTGACCAGCACGGCGGCCCCCGCAGTAGCCAGCGCCTGGGCCACCGCGGAGCCGATGCCGCCGGCGGCGCCGGTGACCAGGGCCGAGCGCCCGGTGAGATCGAACATCGTCGGCTGTGCCATCAATAGCTCCTCGGCAGTCCAAGGGCGTGCGTGCCCAAGTAGTTCAAGATCATTTCCTGACTGACCGGGGCGATGCGCATCACGCGCGCCTCCCGGAAGTAGCGGGCGACGTGGTACTCCTCGGCGTAGCCCATGCCGCCGTGGGTCTGCAACGCCCGGTCGGCGGCGGTGAAACCGGCCTCGGCGCACAGAAATTTGGCCGTATTCGCTTCGCGGCCACAGGGTTTGCCGTTGTCGTAGCGCCAGGTGGCCTTGCGCAGCATCAACTCGGCGGCGTCGAGGTGGGCCAGGGAGTCGGCCAGCGGGAACTGGATGCCCTGGTTGCGTCCGATGGGCCGGTCGAAGACCACGCGCTCGTTGGCGTAGCGCACCGCGCGGTCCAGCGCGACGCGCCCCAGGCCGAGCGCCTCGGCGGCGATCAGCATCCGCTCCGGGTTCAGACCGTCGAGCAGGTAGCGGAAGCCCTTGCCCTCCTCGCCCACCCGGTCCTCGACGGGAATCCGCAGATCGTCGATGAACAACTCGTTGGAGGTGACCGCGTTGCGGCCCATCTTGGCGATGGGACGGATGTCGACGTGCGCGCGATCCAGATCGGTCAGGAACAGCGTCATGCCGTCGGTCTTGCGGGTCACCTGGTCGTAGGGCGTGGTGCGGGTCAGCAGCAGGATCTTCTCCGACTCCATCGCCTTGGAGATCCACACCTTGCGACCGTTGACCACGTAGTGGTCGCCGTCGCGTCGGGCGAAGGTGGTGATGCGCGGAGTGTCCAGTCCCGCACCGGGTTCGGTCACGCCGAAGCAGATGTGCAGGTCACCGGAGGCCACCCGGGGCAGGGTGCGGGCCTTGAGTTCCTCGGAGCCGTGCACCACCACCGGATGCATGCCGAAGATCGACAGGTGGATCGAACTGGCGGCGTTCATGCCGCCGCCCGAGCGCGAGACCTCCTCGGCCAGCAGCGTGGCCTCGGTGATGCCCAGGCCGTGGCCGCCGTATTCGGTCGGGATGGTCATCCCGAGCCAGCCGCCCTTGGCGATGGCGTCGTAGAACTCCGTCGGGAATTCGTGGGCGCTGTCCTTCTCCTGCCAGTAGTGGTCGTCGAACTTGCGGCACAGGGCGGCCACCGAGGAGCGGATCAACTCCTGATCCTCGGAGAGCTCGAAATTCATGCCTTCGGACACTGCGGACTCCGTTCACCTTGGGGCACTGCGGTTTTCGCGACTCGCGTCAGCGCGGTGCGGGCACGCCGTTGTGCTGGGGATCGCCGAGGACCCGGGCGCCGAGGGCGTCCAGGTCGTAGGACTGCCGGGCCAGCCAGAACCGCAGGAAGTTGGTCAGGGAGTAGCGCAGGAACAGCGTCGCGCCGACGATGGTGGCCGCGACGGCGGCCAGCGCCAGCACGATCGCGTCGCGCTGGGCCAACGGGTCGGTGGTGCCGTGCGACATCAGGTAGGCCAGCACCGCGACCACCGGTCCGCCGACCATGAGCGCGATGCCCACGCGCAGCCACAGTCCCGAGCGGCCCGCGGCCGGGTCGGGGATCTTCAGTTCCTGGAGTTCGCGGACGAAACGGTCCGCGCGGGTCTCGGTCATGGGGTGTGACTTCCTAGGTAGAGGGCTGCCAATTCGTCGCGGATGCCACTGTCGGGATGTCCCTGGCGCACCACGCGCCCGCGCACCAGGACCGCCGCGTGGTCGGCGATGTCGAGGACGGCGGCGGCGAACTGTTCGACCACCAGCACCGCCACGCCCTGCCGGGCGATCTCGGCGACCTGTTCGTAGAGACCGGCCACGACCAACGGGGCCAACCCCATCGACAGTTCGTCCAGCAGCAGCACCGCCGGGTCGCAGGCCAGGCCGCGGGCCAGGGCCAGCATCTGCTGTTCGCCGCCGGACATGGTGCCCGCCACCTGGTTCGCGCGCTGTCCGAGGACGGGGAACCGATCGAAGGCCAGTTCCTCGATCTCGGCGCGGGTGCGGCCGGTGAAGGTCATCATCAGCAGGTTCTCGCGCACGGTCAGGTTGGGGAACACGCCGCGTCCCTCGGGGATCAGGCACACCCCCGCCCTGGCCAGGTCGCGGGGCGCGCCCCGGTGACGTCGCGGCCGCCGAGCACGAGCCGTCCGGCGGTGACCGGATGGGTTCCCGCGACGACGTTGAGCGCGGTGGTCTTCCCGGCCCCGTTGGGGCCGAGCAGGGTGAGCACCTGTCCCGCCGCGACTTCGAGGTCGACCCCGTGCAGGACGGTGATGGCGTCGTAGGCGGCGCGTACGCCCTCCAGGGCCAGCAGCGGCGCGGCGGCGGTGCCGTCGTCGGAGACCTTGGGGTCCGGGATGATTCGCGTGGTCACAGGTCCCCCAGGTAGGCGGCCAGCACGGTGGTGTCGGCGCGGACGACCTCGGGCGGTCCGGAGCAGATGATCCGGCCCAGATCGAGGACGAACAGCTCGTCGCACACCTCCATCACCAGGCCCATGTCGTGTTCGACCAGCAGGACGGCGGTGCCCTCGTCGGCGAGCGCGCGCAGCAGGGCGCCGAAGCGCTCGGTCTCGGCGGGGTCCTGTCCGGCGGCGGGTTCGTCGAGCAGGACCAGCGCGGGCCGGGTGGCGATCGCGCGGCCGACCTCCACGAGTCGGCCGGTGCCGGTGGGCAGTTCGTCGGCGCACGCGTCGGCCACCTCGTGCAGGGCGAGGCGGTCGATGAGTTCGTCGGCGACGGCGGCGGCCCGTTTGCGGTCGGGGCCGAGTTCGGCGGCGACCAGCAGGTTGTCGCGCACCGTCAGCCTGCCGAACAGTTCCAGCCGTTGGAAGGTCCGAGCCAGACCCTGCCGGGCCCGTCGGGCCGGACCGGATCTGGTCACGTCACGGCCGTCGAGGGTGACGCGGCCGCGCGCGGGGTTGCGCAGACCGCAGATCACGTCGAACAGGGTGCTCTTTCCCGCGCCGTTGGGACCGATCAGTCCGGTGATCGCCCCGCGCTCGGCGCGCAGCGACGCGCCGTCGAGCGCGCGGTGACCGCCGAACACGACGGTGACGTCGTCAACTTCCAGCAGTGACCCCACGATCGAGCACCTCCTCGTCCTCGGATTTCCACGGTCGGCTCAGGCCCCACCATTCGACGGGCGGTTCGGTGATCTCCGGTGCGGGCCGGGTGCGGGTGCTGTGCCAGATCCGGGCGGCGACGGCCGCGGCGACCACGCCGAGTACGAAGTTCCAACCGTCGACGGCCTCGGCCACCCGCAGACCCCACAGGGCCAGGACGACGACCAGCAGCGCCGACCCGACCACCCGATCGCGCAGCATCGGCAGCCATTCCTCGCGCAGCGGTGCGAGCGCGCCGTGGCGCAGGACGCCGCCGCCGAACAGGATGCCGCCGAGCGCGGGCAGCACCTGCGACAGGTCGAGCAGGTCGGGCCACAGCACCGGGATCACCAGCAGCGGACCCGCGATGACGAGTCCGGTGAACAGGCCCGCCCCCACCGCGCCGAGTCCGGCGATGGTGGCGATCAGGAAGATCGGGAGTCCGGCGACCAGGCCGAACTGTTCGGGGGCCACCGCGCGCACCTGCATGCCGTAGAGGGCGCCGCCCAGTCCGGCCAGCGCGGCGGAGAACGCGAACACCAGCACCCGGGCGGTCTGCGGGTTGCCGCCGAGGGTGGCGTAGGCGGCCTCGCTGTCGCGCAGGGCGATCAGTCCGCGCCCGAATCGACTGCGCCGCATCGCCACCACGGCCAGACCGGCCAGCGCCAGGCACACCGCGGCGAAGATCGTGATGCCCGCGGTGCTGTCGATCTCCAGGCCGAACAGGTCCGGTCCGACGAGGGAGACCGAGCCCTGGTCGAACAGGGCGATGCGGATGCCCAGGATCTCGAAGGAGGGCAGGGTGAAGATCCAGCGGTCCAGGATCACGGCGAAGGCGGCGGTGGCCAGCGCCATGTAGACGCCGGACAGTCGCAGCGCGGGCACCGCGATCAGCGCGCCGACCAGCGCGGCGATGCCCATCGCGGCGAGCAGCGCCCACCACTGCCCCTGCGGGCCGAGGTGCGCGTAGGCCACCGCGCCGATGCCCGCGAAACTCAACTGGCACAGCGAGATCTGGCCCGCGAAGCCCAGCAGCGGCACGTAGGACAGCGCGATCACGCCCCAGGCGAACATCGCGCCGTAGGTGATCAGGTCGGGTTCGTCGAGCATGGTCGTCAACATCACCGCGAAGGTGACGATCACCGCCGCGAAGGCAAGCGACCCGCGGATGCCGGGCAGCGGCACCGCGCCCAGTCTGCGGTCGCGACCGCGCAACCGGCCGTGCGGGAAGACCAGCAGCGCGATCAGCAACAGCAGCGCGGGTGCCGCCAGGCGCAGGCCGGGCAGGTACTCGTTCTGCGGGAGGTAGCCGGTCAGGTAGCTCTCCAGCAGACCGACCACGATCGCGCCGACGAACACCATCGGCAGGTTGCGCAGCCGCCCGAAGATCGCGGCGGTGTAGGCGCTGACGATGAGCAGCGACAGTTGCGCGGCGTCCAGGGTGACCATCGGGGCGATGAGGATGCCGCCGATGGCGGCCAGTTCGATGCCGAGGATCCAGGCGATGCGGTTGGCCCGGCGCGGGTCGGCCCCGGTGAGGCCGACCAGCGCCCGGTCATCGACGGTCGCCCGCATCTCCGCGCCGGTCCTGGTGCGGTAGAGCAGGATACGCAGCCCGATCGCGACGAGCACCGCGACGGCCATGGTCAGCACCTGGTGCCAGGTGACGGTCACCACGCCCAGGTCCAGGGAGGGCCGGTCGGCGAAGAAGCGCGGCACCGTGCGGGATTCGTTCGGGTCCCAGACCCAGCGGGCGATCACGATCAGGCCGCTCAGCAGCGCGATCGTCATCACCAGTTTCTCCGCGTCGCCGAGCCCCTGGGTCGGGGCCAGCGCTTTGCCGAACAGCATCCCGAACGCCGGGGCGAAGACCAGCAGCACCGCCGCCAGCGCCAACGGGACCGGCCACCCCCACCCCACCGACAATTGCCAGTAGACGAACGCCGAGACCATGCCCGCCGCGCCGTGGGCGAAGTTGAACACGCCGGTGGTGGTGTAGGTTAGCACCAGGCCGCTGCCGATCACGGCGTAGATCGCCGCGGTGCTCAGACCGACGATCCCGAAGGCGATGAACTGCTCCATCAGGCCGCGCGCTCCGTCACTTCAGTTCGGTGAGGGATTTGCCGACATCGGCCAGCGTGGTCGGCTTGCCGAAGTCGCCGGTGTAGCGGTACGGGGTGAACCCGCACTTGAAGATGCCGTTGGTGTCGGCGCCGAAGTCCGCGGTGGACCATCCGCCCGGACCGGCCTTCTGCACGTTGAAGCAGCGGTTCTGCTGGTCAAGCGGTTTGGACAGGTCCACCGGGGCTTGCAGTCCGCCCGCGGTCCACGCGGTCTCCTTGCGCGCCGCCTCGTAGACGCAGGCGCGGGTCAACTGGTCGCCGCAACTGTCGGCGGCCTTGGCGAACAGCAGCCAGGTCTGGAAGGCGCGCAGCACCTGGAAGGTGATCGCGCTGCCGGGCGAGTACTGGTCGAACAGGGCCTTCAGTTCGCGCACGGCCGGCACCTTGTCGGCGGCGTCCAGCGGCGCGGTCCCGCTCAGGTCCAGCACATTGTTCTGGAAGTTCAGCGAGTTCTTCGCCGCGTCGAGGAAGGTCTGGTTGTAGGCGTTGGAGTTGGCGTCGATCCAGTCCAGCTTGTAGTTCATGCCGGTGAGCACGTCCTCGAGCTTGGCCAGGTACCGGAAGTCGCCGAAGAAGATGAGCCCCTTGACATTCGCGGCCTTGATGGCCTGCGCGTAGGGGGTCCAGTCCGAGACGCCCGAGATCGGGTAGAGGTCGTTGTAGACGACCTCGGCGCCGTTGGCGGTGAACGACTCCCGCAGTTTGTCGCCCATCGCCTTGGTGATCGGCGAATCGCCGTTGACCATGCCGACGGCCTTCTTCGAGCCGGGGTAGGCGACGTCGACCAGATAGTTGTGGAATCCGGTGTAGGGGTTGACGTTCTCGGCCACCGAATAGCCCGAGCCCAGTTGCAGATCCGAGCCCGCGTTGGCGGTCTGGGCGACCTGGGCGGGGAATTCGGGCAGCAGACAGCTGAGCCGATCCTTGACCCCCAGCGCGTCGAGCGCGGCGCCGCCGCCGACGAGGAAGAAGTCCTCGCGACAGGCTTCGAGCATGCGCTGGCGGACCTCCATGAGCTTGGTGTCGCGCAGGTTGGTCACGATCTCGCGCCCGTTGATGCCGCCCGCGGCGTTGCACCAGGAGGTGAACACCTTTGCCGCGTCCACGAAGTCGGGGTTCTTGGTGAAGCCGATGTCGGAGAAGACACCGATCTCGATCTGCTTGTCGGTGACCCCCTGGGTGGGTGAGCCGGTGGGATCGCCCCGGCCGCAGATGTCCTGGAGGGTGCCGAAATCGCCGGAGGCGGTGGCGGCCGGCTTCGAGCCGGTCTCCCCGTCCTCGCGCGCGCCGCTCTCGCGGCCGCAGCCCGCCACCAGGAGCGCGACCGCAAGCAGTGCGATACCTATCCGATGCGGTTTCACCGTTACCTCCTCTGGGCCGCGCCGCGTCGGACGGCACTGGTCTCCTCGGTGCCCGGCCCGCGCTCCGCGTCGAGCCGGGATGGGTGCTCGAACGGCACCCGTCTCCAACGGAAACTATCTTCTCAGATTTGGATAATCAACATCCAGTTTTGGAGAAGGATAGATCTGGCCGGTCCGGCCACCGCGCCGGCCGACGGGTCGGTTCGGCCGTTGACAGCACGTCGAGGGAGTGGAAATCTAGTAGTTGCATTTTGAGAATGCTATTCTCCAAGTGGTGCGCACGACTATGCCGTCTCCACCGATCCCGGTGGGGACCCAGGCCCTGCGCAGAGTCCCGGCGAGCCCCCGCCGACCGACAGCCCCGGAGCACGAAAGGTAAACCCTTGGCACACTTCACCAAACCGGCCGCGGGAAGCTGGACGCAGAACTATCCCGAACTGGGCACCGAGCCCGTCGACTACAGCGACTCGATCGACCCCGCCTTCTACGAGGACGAGCGCCAGGCCATCTTCCGCAAGAGCTGGCTCAACGTCGGCCGGGTGAACCGACTGCCCAAGCGCGGCAGCTACTTCACCAAGGAACTCGCCTGCGTCGGCACCTCGCTGATCATCGTGCGCGACACCGACGACACCGTGCGCGCCTTCCACAACATCTGCCGCCACCGCGGCAACAAGCTGGTCTGGGACGACTTCCCCAACGAGGAGACCGCGGGTACCTGCCGCCAGTTCACCTGCAAGTACCACGCCTGGCGCTACAACCTCGACGGTTCGCTGAGCTTCGTCCAGCAGGAGAAGGAGTTCTTCGACCTGGACAAGGAGAAGTTCGGCCTGAAGTCCGCGCGCTGCGAGGTGTGGGAAGGGTTCATCTTCGTCAACCTCGACGCGGACGCCAAACCGCTCACCGAATACCTGGGCCCGCTGGTCAAGGGCGTCGAGGGCTACCCCTTCGACAAGATGAGCGAGGTCTACAGCTACAAGGCCGAGATCGGGTCGAACTGGAAGCTGTTCATCGACGCCTTCGCCGAGTTCTACCACGCGCCGATCCTGCACCAGAAGCAGGCGGTCAAGGACGAGGCCGACAAGCTCACCGGCACCGGCTTCGAGGCGCTGCACTACGAGATCGCCGCGCCGCACTCGATGATCTCCTCCTGGGGCGGCATGGCCCCGCCCAAGGACCCGAACATGGTCAAGCCGATCGAGCGCGAACTGCGCAGCGGCCTGTTCGGCCCGTGGGACCGCCCCGACATCGAGGGCCTGGAGCCGCTGCCGACCGGACTCAACCCGGCCCGCCACAAGGCCTGGGGCGTGGACGAATTCGAGATCTTCCCGAACATGTCCCTGCTGTTCTGGGCGCCGGGCTGGTTCCTGACCTACCACTACTGGCCCACCGCGGTCGACCGGCACATCTTCGAGGCCAGCCTCTACTTCGTGCCCGCGACCAACGCCCGCGAACGGCTCGCCCAGGAACTGGCCGCGGTGACCTTCAAGGAATACGCGTTGCAGGACGCCAACACCCTCGAGGCCACCCAGACCATGATCGCCACCCGTGAGGTCACCGACTTCCCGCTCAACGATCAGGAGATCCTGCTCCGCCACCTGCACAAGACCACCCAGCGCATCGTCGAGGAGTACCGCAATGGCAGCGCCCACTGAACCCCGCACCACCGCCGCCCCGCTGCCGGAGGAGTTCGCCGACCTGGCCCGCTTCTCCGACTGGATCCTGGCGACCGAACCCGAGCGCTACGCCAAGCGCCTGAACTCCACCATGGCCGAGATGCAGGACTTCTACGACACGGCCATGCCGCGTCTGTCCGCGGCCCTGGACCACGTCGACACCTACGACTGGACCGACCTGCCCGATCAGGCGCGCAACCTGTTCCACCTGTTGCAGTCGCTGGTGATGGCCTCGTTCCCGGTGGAGGTGTGGAAGCAGCCGCGAGTGCCCGACTCCGGGGCCGCCTACCTCGACATCGTCCACGAACCGGTGGTGTGACCGCATGGCGACGCTGACACTGCGGGCGGCCGGCCTGCTCGATGTGGACACCGGTGAGATCGTCCGCCCCGGAATCCTACGGATCGAAGACGACCGGATCGTCGGTGTCGGCGGCGCCGTGACCGGCGAGGTCGTCGAACTCGGCGACCTCGTCCTGCTGCCCGGGCTGATGGACATGGAGGTCAACCTGCTGATGGGCGGGCGCGGGGAGTCCGGGCTCGCCTCCAGCGTGAAGGACGACCCGGCGCTGCGGATGCTGCGCGCGGTCGGCAACGCCCGCCGCACCCTGCGCGCCGGGTTCACCACCGTGCGCAACCTGGGCCTGTTCGTCAAGACCGGCGGCTACCTGCTCGACGTCGCGCTCGGCAAGGCCATCGACGCCGGCTGGATCGAGGGTCCGCGCATCGTGCCCGCCGGGCACGCCATCACCCCGACCGGCGGGCACCTCGACCCCACCATGTTCGCGGCCTTCGCTCCCGACGTGCTGCACCTGACGCTCGAGGAAGGCATCGCCAACGGCGTGGACGAGGTCCGCAAGGCGGTGCGCTACCAGATCAAGCACGGCGCGCAGTTGATCAAGATCTGCGTCTCCGGCGGCGTGATGTCGCTGACGGGAGCGCCCGGCGCGCAGCACTATTCTGACGAGGAACTGCGCGCGATCGTCGACGAGGCGCATCGGCGCGGGCTGCGGGTGGCCGCGCACACCCACGGCGCGGAGGCGGTCAAGCACGCGGTCGCCGCGGGCATCGACTGCATCGAGCACGGCTTCCTCATCGATGACGAGGCCATCGACCTCATGGTCGCCAACGGCACCTGGCTGGTGCCGACCACCCGGTTGGCCGACGCGATGGACATCTCGCGGGCCGAACCGGAGTTGCAGGCCAAGGCCGCGCTGATGTTCCCGAAGGCCCGCACCTCGGTGCTGGCCGCCTACAAGGCCGGGGTGAAGATCGCGGTCGGCACCGACGCGCCCGCGATCCCGCACGGCCGCAACGCCGACGAACTCGTCGCGCTGGTCGAGCGCGGCCTGCCCGAGATCGAGGTGCTGCGCGCGGCCACCGTGCGCGGGGCCGAACTGATCGGCGTGGCCGACCGCGGCCGACTGGCCGAAGGGCTGTTGGCCGACGTCATCGGCGTGCCCGGCGACCCGATCGCCGACATCGCCGTCACCCGCGACGTGCGGTTCGTGATGAAAGGCGGAAAGATCCATGTCCAGAAGTGACGACCTGCTCGAGATCCAGCAGGTCCTGGCCCGCTACGCGGTGACCATCACCCGCGGCGACATCGAGGGCGTGCTCGCGGTGTTCACCGCCGACGGCACCTACAGCGCCTTCGGCGACACCTACACCCTCGACCTGTTCCCGGATCTGGTGGCGGCCGCCCCGAAGGGCTTGTTCCTCACCGGCACACCGGCTCTCGAGATCGACGGCGACACCGCGACAGGCACCCAGCCGCTGTGCTTCATCGACCACGGCACCCACGCGATGCGCATCGGCTACTACACCGACACCCTGGTCCGCACCGAGGACGGCTGGCGGTTGCGGACCCGTCGGATGACCTTCATCCGACGCAGCGGCGACCACGATTCCGGCATCCCGCACGCCTTCGAGCGCTCGCGCCCATGACCGGTCCTGACGCCCTCGGGATCACCGAGTTCCGTACGCGACTGCGCACCTGGCTCGACGCCAACGATCTGACCCCGCCGGCGGATCACTCCCTCGACGGTCAGGTCGCGCAACTGGGCCGGGTGCGCCGCGCGCTGTTCGACGCGGACTGGATGCGCTACGGCTGGCCCGCCGAGGTGGGCGGACTGGGCGGGCCCGCGGTGCTGCGGGCGGTGCTGGGCGAGGAGGTGGCCTCGCGCGAACTCGCCGAACCCGGCATCTGGTCGATGATCGAGGTCCTCGCGCCGACGATGATCTCCTATGCCCGACCGGAATTGGCCGCCGAGATGGTGCCGCTGCTGCTCTCGGGCCGCGAACAGTGGTGCCAGGGCTTCTCCGAACCCGGCTCCGGCAGCGACCTGGCGTCGCTGAGCACCAAGGCCCGGCCCGACGGCGACCGCTGGATCGTCTCGGGCCAGAAGGTGTGGACCAGCCTCGCGCAGTACGCCGCGCGCTGTGTGCTGCTCACCCGCACCGGCCCCGGTCACGACGGCATCACCGCCTTCTTCCTCGACATGGACTCCCCCGGAATCACCGTGCGCCCCTTGCGAACCATGCACGGGGTCGACGAATTCGCGGAGGTCTTCTTCGACGAGGTCGCCGTGCCCGCCGAGCGGATGCTGGGCGATCCCGGCGACGGTTGGCGGGTCGCGATGGACCTGCTGCCCTACGAGCGATCCACCTGTTTCTGGCATCGCATCGCCTACCTGTTCACCCGACTCGACCGGCTGATCGAAGGGGCAAGTCCGCGCGAGGACGCCGATCTGGGCGCGGCTTTCCTCGCCCTGCACACGGTGCGCTGCCGGTCACGTGACACCCAGCGGCGCTTGGCCGAGGGCGGCACGCTGGGCGCGGAGACCTCGATCGACAAGGTGCTGTTGGCCACCGCCGAACAGCGCCTGTTCGACACCGCGCGCGAAGTGCTGCCCGGCGCGGTCGAACTCGACGACGACATCTGGCGCACCGAATACCTCTACTCGCGCGCGGCGACCATCTACGGCGGCACCGCCGAGATCCAGCGCAACATCATCGCCCGCCGCCTGCTCGATCTCGGGAAGGACTGAGCGTGGACGAACCCACGACCCTCGACGCCGCCGAACGCGACCTGCTGACCGGGTCGCTGCGCCGGGCCATGTCCGAGTCGTCGGGCCCGGCGCTGGACGCCGCGCTCGCCGACCTGGGCTGGCCCGACCTGCTGGCCGAGGTTCCCGGATTCGCGGTGCCGACGGTCTTCGGACTGCTGGGCGAGACCGGCGCGCACGCCTCGGTCCTGCTCGACGTCCTCGGCCGCGCGGACGCCGGCGAGGCGGCGGTGCCGTTCGCGGGCGGGCGGTGGGTGCTGTGGTCGCGCGCGGCCGAGGCCGCGGCGACCAGCGTGGACCAGGACCTGCCGTTGTCGCCCGCGTCCGCGGGCACCGCGCCGAGCGAGGAGGCGCTGGCCCGGGGGCGCTGGGCGCTGGGTTGGTGGCTGCTGGGCTCCGGGCGGGCCGCGCTCGCCCTCGCCCGGGCGCACGTACTCGAACGTCACCAGTTCGGTCGCCCGCTGGCCGCGTTCCAGGCCGTGCGGCACCGACTGGCCGAAACCCTCGTCGCCCTCGACGGCGCGCGCGCCACCCTCGAACTCGCCGACGCGGCAGTGTGCGGGGCGGACCCGGACGCGGCGCTGATCGCCGCGCTGGCCAAGGCCGCGGCCGGGCAGGCGGCGCTCACCGCGGCCCGGCACTGTCAGCAGGTGTTGGGCGGCATCGGATTCACCGCCGAACACGATCTGCACCGCCACGTCCGGCGCATCCTGGTCCTGGACGGTCTGCTGAGCAGTTCGGTCGAATTGACCCGCCAGGCGGGGGCGCACCTGCGAACCACCGGGTCCGCGCCCCGCCTCGCCCAGCTCTGAGGCACGCCGCGACCGGATTCGCGCTGCGCCGATTCTCCCGGCCCGTTCCCGCGAACCACGAAGGCCCGGTACCCCTGCGGCGGGGTACCGGGCCTTCTCGCGCCGGGATTCAGCAGGCGGGCGAGGTGCCGCCCTGGATCGCCAGCAGGGCGCAGAAGGTGGCCGCGGCGACCTTCCAGGCGCCGCCTTCGGACACGGCCTGACCGGTCTGGTCCGGCAGGACGGGGTTTCCGCCCATGAGCAGCGTGTAGGAGACGTCGGCGCTGTTCGCGCCGGTGGTCTTCACACCCGCGACGGTGACGGTGGTGCCACTGTTGCCCGCGGCGGCCTGCGCCTTCAGCACGGGCAGGAAGGCGTCGCTGTTCTGTACCACCGCGGCGCGCTGCTCGGCGGGCAGGCTGCCGTCGAAGAAGGTGGTGTAGGCCTTGGTGATCGCCTGCGCGGTGGCGGCGTCGGCGGTCGCGGGGGCCGCGCTGGTGGCGGCGGCCGCCTTGGTCGAGGTCGCGGCGGTGGATTCGTCGTCGGAACCGCATCCGGTCAGGACCGTGGCGACGACGGCGAGACCGCAGCAGGCGACCGCGGCCGAGCGGAGAAGTGAAGTGCGCATAGGGATTTCCTCGTTTCGGGACAGGGCTCGGGTTCCGGGAGGCGAGGCGACCGTCCGGTCCCCGGCCACGTAGCCGCGAGCCCGCCGAGAATATCATTCTCCTCACAGGAAGTGATAGTCTCTTACCTGCTCTACCTCGGTTGTTGCGCACACCTACGCCGTACTCATCTCCGGTACAGTGCATTCATGTCGTCTTCATATGACCGGGGATCGAGGTGCCCGTGACCAGCCTGAGCGAGGAGCCCGCGTGGAAACAGCGCGCGGTCGAGCGATCACTGCGCTCGGCGAAGCTCCGGGCCGAAGAACGGGTCCAGCGCTTCCTCGACGCGGCACAGGCCATCATCGCGGAGAAGGGCACCACCGACTTCACCGTGCAAGAGGTGGTCGATCGGTCCCGGCAGTCGCTGCGCAGCTTCTATCTCCAGTTCGACGGTAAACACGAACTGCTGCTCGCGCTGTTCGAGGACGCGCTGGCGCGCACCTCCGAACAACTACGCGCCGCCGCCGAAGGACAGCGCGACCCGATGGACAAACTCCAGGTGGTCGTGGAACTGCTCTTCGAGCTCTGTCGGCCCGACCCGTCCGCGCAGCGCCCCCTGTTCACCGACTTCGCCCCGCGGCTGCTGCTGGCCCAACCCGGCAACAACAAGGCCGCCTACGCGCCGATGCTGCGACTGTTCGCCGAACTGATCGAGCTGGCCGTGGAAGCGGGCGAACTCGACGCCGCCACCAACTCCCGCCGGGTCGCCGCCCTGGTGATGCAGACGGTGATGTTCACCGCGCAGTCCGCGGGCGCGGTCGACTCCGAGACCCAGCATCCGCTGACCGCCGCCGAGGTGTGGGATTTCTGCGCGCACGGGTTCGCCCACCGCTGATCCCGCCCGTCACCCGCCACGCGCACCGGCTTCGAAGCCGGTGCGCGTTCTCGTCGGTCAGGCGCGGCCGACCAGACGGTCCGCCGCGCCGTAGGCGTCCAACTCCCCCGCCGCCACCGCCGCCGCGAGCGCGTCCAGCGCGGGATGCTCGCGCAGGCGCGAGCGCGCCAGCGACAGGATCTGGGCGCGAGCGCGGGCCGCGCGCCGGGCGGGCGAATCGTTGCGGTGATGGGCCTCGATCGCCTCGACCAATTCCGCCACCCGCTCGCCCCGGCTCGCGACCAGTGTCAGCACCGGGACCGCCGATTCCGCGCGCAGGTCGCGCACGGTCTGATCGGTCCCCTCGCGGTCGGCCTTGTTGACCACCAGCAGATCGGCCACCTCCAGCAGACCGGCTTTGGCCGCCTGCACCGCGTCGCCCGCGCCCGGTTCCAGGATCACCAGCGTCGGATCGGCCACCGCCGCGATCTCGATCTCGGACTGTCCGACGCCGACCGTCTCCAGCAGCACCACGTCGAAACCCAGATCGGCCAGTACGGCGATGGAAGCGGGCACCGCCTCGGCCAGACCGCCCAGATGTCCGCGCGCCGCGACCGAGCGGATCAGCACGTCGGGGTCGTCGACGTGCTGGGCCATGCGGATCCGGTCACCGAGCAGCGCGCCGCCGCTGTAGGGCGAGGACGGGTCGACGGCCAGCACCGCCACGCGCAGGCCGCGCTCCCGATACCTACCCACCAGGGCCGCCACGGTGGTCGACTTGCCCGCGCCGGGCGGGCCGGTCACCCCGATCACGCGGGCCTCGGCGGCCGCCAGCGCGGCCAGCACCTCCGCCCGCCGTTCCCCTTCGACCAGACTCAGCAGCTTGCCCGCGGCCCGCGCCGAACCCGCGCGGGCCTTCCTCAGCAGATCGGTGACGCCCACGACGCGCACCGTCACGCGGCGGGCACCTCGATGACGGTGGCCGAACCCATGCCGCCACCCGCGCACAGTGCCGCGATACCGAATCCGCCGCCGCGCCTGCGCAGTTCGTGCACCAGGGTGACGATCATCCTGGCGCCCGTCGCGGCGACCGGATGACCGAGCGAGCACCCGCTGCCGCTGTAGTTGACGATGTCCGGGTTCAGGCCGAGCGCGCTGATCGCCGCCAACGGCACGCTGGCGAACGCCTCGTTGATCTCGATGAGCGATACCGCCTCCAGCGAGATCCCCGCGCGCGCCACCGCTTTGGTGATCGCCTCGATCGGGGCAAGACCGGTGACGACGGGGTCTACGCCCACCGACGCCCAGGAGCGGATGTGGCCCAGGGCGGGCAGACCCAGGTCGGAACTGGCCACGGCCAGCGCCGCCGCGCCGTCGTTGGCCCCCGAGGCGTTGCCCGCGGTGATGGAGAAGCCCTCGATCTCGGGGTGCAGCACCTTCAGCGACGCGAGTTTCTCGGCGCTGGTGTCCCGGCGCGGCCCCTCGTCGGTGTCGAACACGCCGTGCGGGGTTCGAATGGGAACGATCTCGTCGACGAACCGCTTCTCGTCGATGGCGGCGACGGCGTTGCGGTGCGAGCGCAGCGCCCACCCGTCCAGGTCCTCGCGGGTCAGTCCCACGCGCACCGCCGTGTTCCAGCCGACGGTGATGGACATGTCCATCGCGGGGGCCTCGGGCCGGTCGGGGTGGCTCGGCGAGACCCACGGGTCGATCCATTCCTCCGGACCGACCCGGAACCGGGCCTTGGGCGCGGTCGAATCGCTGTTGACCCCGCCGGCGATGATCAGTTCGTCCATCCCGGAGCGGATCGCGGCGGCCGCGGACTGCACCGCGGCCATCCCGGCCGCGCAGTGGCGGTTCTGGGCCAGCCCGGGCACGGTGGTCAGCCCGGCGGTGACGGCCGCGTGGCGGGCCAGCACGCCGCCGCCGTAGCGTCCCTCGCCCAGGATCACGTCGTCGATCCGGTCGGTGTCCAGTCCCGCGGCGACCGCGCCCACGACGTGGCGGGCCAACTCGAACGCGTCGGTGTCGCGCAGGGTTCCCTTCCTCGCGGTGCCGATGGGTGTCCGCAGCGCGGAAACGATGACGGCGTCGGGCATCGGGATCCTCCCTCGTTGATCACCCGCACGGGTCACGGCCACATGCGAGAATAGTATTCTTCTCATTTGAGAGTACGACTATCCAGGAGGGATTGCGAGATGCAGATCAGTGGGAGCGCCGCGCTGGTGGTGGGCGGCACCGGCGGCCTGGGCGAAGCGACCGTGCGCAGGCTGCACGCGGCGGGCGCGAAGGTCGTCGTCGCCGACGTCGCCGACCAGAAGGGCAAGGAACTCGAGAACGAACTCGGCATCCGGTACATGCACACCGACGCCACCGACGAGGATTCGGTGCGCGCCGCCGTCGCCGAGGCCGAAACCCTCGGCCCGCTGCGCATCTCGGTCGACACCCACGGCGGACCGGCCGCGGGCGGCAGGCTGATCGGCAAGGACGGCACGGCGCTGGACCTGACAGGCTTCCGCACCACCATCGAGTTCTACCTCACCGCCGTGTTCAACGTGCTGCGCCTGTCGGCCGAGGCGATCGCGCGGGCCGAGGCGCTCGAGGAGGGCGCGCGCGGCGTCATCGTGACCACCGCCTCGATCGCCGCGTACGAGGGCCAGGTCGGCCAACTCCCGTACGCGGCGGCCAAGGGCGGCGTCGCGGCGATGACCCTGGTCGCCGCGCGCGACCTGTCCCCACTGGGCATCCGCGTGGTCACCATCGCGCCCGGCACCATCAACACCCCCGCCTACGGCAAGGCCGCCGACCGCCTCGAACAGCACTGGGGCCCGCAGGTCCCCTTCCCGCACCGCATGGGCCGGTCCGAGGAATACGCCCGCCTGGCCACCGCCATCATCGACAACGACTACCTCAACGGCGAGGTCATCCGACTCGACGGCGCGCTGCGCTTCCCGCCGCGCTGACTCAACCGCCCGCGGTGTTCTTGTACACCGCACCGTCTTTCATCACGAAGCGGACGTCCTGGGTGACGGTGATGTCGCGAGTCGGATCACCCGGGACGGCGATGATGTCGGCGAGCAGACCGGGCGCCAACCGGCCCCGATCCTCGACGCCGAGCAGTTCGGCGGAGACCACGGTCGCCGCTCCCAGCGCCTGCGCGGGGGTCATCCCGCGATCGACCAACGCCCACAACTCCTTGGCGTTGTCGCCGTGCGGGACCGCGGGAGCGTCCGTGCCGCAGGCGATCCGGACGCCCGCCGCGATGGCCTTGCCCAGGGTGCGCCGCGCCTGCGGGAACACCTGCTCGGCCTTGGCGCGCAGCGCGGGCGGCGCTTTGGACACGTCGAGCCCTTCGGACAGGTAGCTGGTCGGCACCAGGAACGTGCCGTGCTCGACCATCATCGCGATCGTCTCGTCGGAGGCCAGCGACCCGTGTTCGATGCAGTCCACTCCCGCCTGGATACAGGCGCGGATACCGGCGTCGCCGTGCGCGTGCGCGGCCACCTTCAGCCCCGCCCGATGCGCCTCGTCGGTGATGGCACGCAGTTCCTCGTCGGAATACTGCTGGATGCCGGGCGCGGTGCTGTGCGACATGACCCCGCCCGAGGCCGAGATCTTGATCAACTGCGCCCCGTACTTGATCTGGTAGCGCACCGCGTGCCGCACCTGGTCGACCCCGTTGGCGATGCCCTCCTCCACCGACAGCGGCATGATGTGCGGGGCCAACTGCTGGAACATGGTGGGATCGAGATGTCCGCCGGTCGGGGTGATGGCGTGACCGGCGGAGGCGATCCGCGGGCCCGGAAACCACCCCTGTTCGATGGCCCGGTGCAGGTCGACATCGAGCAGATAACCGCCGGTCTTGACCATCAACCCGAGATTGCGCACCGTGGTGAAGCCCGCGAGCAGCGTCGTGCGGGCGTTGACCGTGGCGCGCAGGCTGCGATAGACCGGATCGTCGCGCACGCCGTGCATGGGGGCGGGCAAGCCGGTGGGATTCTCCGGCCCGCCGATGAACAGGTTGATCTCCATGTCCATCAGACCCGGCAGCAGCGTGACATCGCCCAGGTGCAGCACGGTGGCGTCCTCGGGTTCCACCGCCGGGTCGATCGCCTCGATGTGCTGTCCGCGCACCACGATCACCGCGGGCGCGTGCACCTCGCCGGTCACCACGTCCACCCACCGGGCCGCGCGCAGCACGACGGCCCGGTCGGTCGCGACGGAGGCCGTCATATCCGCGGCTCGAGCACGCAGTTCAGCATCGCCGCGCCGGAGTCCGGCACCCGCTGCTGACTCCACACCTCCACCGGGAAGGACACCATCACCATCGAATACAGCAACCACAGCAGGCGGCGGGCCTCGTCGGGCAACTCGTCGAGGGCGAACCGGTCGAGATAGACCAGCGCCGCCTCGGCCCGCGGGGTGACCGCGTCGTAGAAGCTCTGCATCTGCTCCATCGTGCTGTCGAGCCGACGCCCGTAGCGCTCGGGTTCGGTTTCCAGACACCAGGTTTCGGCGAAGGGTTCCAGATCGGCGAATTCGCCGGGCAGCAAGGCGGTCATCGGGCTTCGGCCTCCGTCGGTCGGTCGTGGTGCTCGCGGACCCAGTCCCCCGCCACCTTGTGCAGGTGCCGCAGCAGGATCTCCTGGTCGTTGAGCGGGAAGCGGGTCACCGCCCGCGACTCGAGCATGATCTGGGTGGCCTCGAGGGTGTTGCTGTCCTGCAACGCGTATTCCTTGAACGTCACCGCGGCCATCTCGCGGGCCAGGCGGTCGCGCGGTGTCTTGGCGGGCGTGAAATACAGGTTGCCCTCGAAGACGTGGGTGTCGTGTCCGGTCGGCCAGTAGTGGTAGGTCAGATACCAGCCGCCGGACCAGATGAGGATCACGAAGTTCGGGAACAGCTGGAACGAATCCAGGCCCCACGGATCGCATTTCGCCGGATTCAACCCGACCGGCATCTCCCCGAGATCGGGGACGTCCCACGGACCGAACAGGCCGCTGCGGGTGATGTCCTCCATCGGTTTGCGCATGGTCGGATCGAGTTCCCACGTCACCACACCCGAGGTGCTGACCAGGCGGTGCGGTCCGTCGAGTTGGTAGTGCGGCGCCTCGAATCCGGCCTGCTGGGCGGCGTTGGCGTAGTTGTCGGGCGACTGGCTCGCGTGCAGCACGGGCGCGTGATAGAACTCCTGGAACGCGTCCATGTAGAGCTTCCAGTTCGCGCCCACCTCGGCCCGGTAGTAGTACCGGTCGGTGAGCTTGTCGAACGGGTAGCCCTCGAGGTCGGTGACCATGGGGCCCAGGAACTCCCGCAACGTCTGCGGCGGTTCGGGCGCGAGGTTGACGAAGACGAAGCCCGCCCACACCTCGCAGTGCACCGCGGCCAATCCGTAGTCGGCCTTGTCGAGGTCGAAGAACTCGCCCTCCTGCTGCACGAAGCTCAACGCCCCGTCCAGACCGTAACGCCACCCGTGATACTTACAGGTGAACTGACGGCAGGTCCCCGAAGTCTCCTCGCGCGGAAACTCGTTCCACACCAACTTGTTCCCGCGATGACGGCAGATGTTGTGGAACGCGCGGATCTGTTGGTCGCGGCCACGCACCAGGATCACCGAGGTGCGCGCGGCGTCGATCTCCTTGGTGAAGTAGCTGCCGACTTTCGGAAGTTGTTCCACCCGGCCGACATTGAGCCAGGCACGCTGGAAGATCGCGGTGCGTTCGAGTTCGTAGAACTCGGGGGAGATCGAGTCCTCGTAGGACATCGGGGCGGTGCCGAGCTCGGAATAGTGCTCGGTCCAGCTGCCCTCGGGGGGTTTGGGCCAACGCGGCATGGTCGTACTCCTGGACTTGCGATATCGGGCCGGGGCTGTGCGGGGGGCTATTGGATGGGTTCGTCGCCGAGCACGGTGGTGCGCAGCATCTCGCGCGGCGAATCGGGCGGATACGGTGCGGCGCGGTGGATCACGCCGCGGTTGTCCCAGATGACGGTGTCGCCCACCGACCATTCGTGCCGATACACCCGCTCGGGCGCGGTGCTGCGGTCGAGCAGGTCCTCGAGCAGGCGGCGGCCCGCCTCGGGCGCCATGCCCACGACCTCGCCCGCGGACGCGCCGAGCACCAGGGAACGGCGTCCCGAACGGTGCGTCCACACGATCGGGTGTTCGCGCACCGGACGGCGATGCCAGGCCGCGAGCTGTTCGGGGGTCGGATCGGCGGTGACCCGACGCTGGGACGCCTCGAGCGAATGCACCACCCGCAGCCCGGCCAACTGCCGCCGCTCGTCCTCGCCCAGGTCGTCGTAGGCCTGGTAGGTGCTGGCGAATTCGGTCTCGCCGCCGCTGTCGGCCACCGCCAACGCCGAGAGCATGGTGGCGCGCTGCGGAAAAGCGTCATCCTCGGGGGTGCAGCCGTCGATGTGCCAGTCGAAGGTCGCGCGCAGGTAGTTCGCCGAGGAGTTCTTGGAAGTGTCCAGGCTGACCCGGTAGATCCCCGCGACCGGATGGTGGCCCGGCGAGGTGTCGACCGGCCCGAGCGTGCGACAGAACGCCACCTGTGTCTCCGGGTCCAGGTGCAGCCCGCGGAAGACGAGGACGCCGTTGTCCTCGAGGGCCTGTTCGATGGCGCGCGGCACGGCGGGGTCGCCGACGAGACGGTCGGGGGTGAGCCCGACGATCTCGGCGCCCACGTCTTTGCCCAGTTTCGCCACGGTGAGTGTGGTCATGGTCGTGTCCTTCGGATCGGGGCGGTCAGGGGGCGGGCTCGCCGACGCGGTCGAGCCAGGCGTCGGCGGCGTCGACCGGCAGCGGCTGCTGGAAGATCTCCACCGCCATCGCCACCGTGACCAGGGAATAGACGAGCAACAGCAGGTTGAGCGCGTCCTCGGGCAGATCGTCGAGCGGGAATTTGTCGCAGTAGACGATGGCGTCGTCCAGGCGCGGGAAGAACGCATCGTAGAAGGCGTTCAACTCGGCCATGCTCGACCGCGTGCGGCGCGTCCACCGCTCGGATTCGGTCGCCAGGCACCAGGTGGGCGCGAACTCCTCGAATTCGGCGAACGCGGGCGGCAGCATGCTCGGGCTCATCGCGCGCCCACCTTCGCGCCGCGGTAGTCGTTCACCCAGTCGGCGACGACCTTGTGGAAATGCCGGACCAGGATCTCCTGGTCGTTGACCGGGTAGTCGGTGATGCCCGCGGTCCGATAAGCCTGTTCCAGCGCGGTCTGGGTGCCCGTGAGCATGCCCGCGTCCTGGAGCGCGAACTCCTTGAACACCACCGAGGCCACCTCGTGTTCGACCCGCTTGCGCACCGAGTCGGCGGGCTGGAAGCACAGCGTGCCCTCGAAGGTGTGGGTGTTGTAGGAGGTCGGCCAGTACCGGTAGAGCAGATACCAGCCCCGGTAGAACAGGATCTCGATGTTCGGGAAGATCTGGAAGTTGTCGATCCCCCACGGATCGATCCGGCCCGGGTTGATGCCCGGCGGCAGTTCCCCGATGTCCGGCGACTCCCACGGCCCCACCAATCCGCTGCGCGTCACCCGCTCGATCGGATACATGTACTCCGCGGGCAGGGTCCAGCGCCGCGCGCCGCCGGTGCTGACCATGCGGTGCGGACCGTCGAGTTGGAAATGCGCGCAGGTGAATCCGGCCTCGGTCTTGCGCACCGCGCCCGGCACCTGCTGGGAGTGCAGCCCCGGCACGTGGTAGTACTCCTGGAAGGCATCGGCGAAAAGCTTCCAGTTGCTCTGGTTCTCGGCCCGGAAGGTGTACCACTCGGTCATGCGGTCGAAGGGGTAGTCCTCCAGCGCGGTCACCATCGGTCCCAGGAACTCCCGCAGCGTCTGCGGCGGTTCGGGCGCGAGGTTGACGAAGACGAAGCCCGCCCACACCTCGCAGTGCACCGCGGCCAATCCGTAGTCGGCCTTGTCGAGGTCGAAGAACTCGCCCTCCTGCTGCACGAAGCTCAACGCCCCGTCCAGACCGTAACGCCACCCGTGATACTTACAGGTGAACTGACGGCAGGTCCCCGAAGTCTCCTCGCGCGGAAACTCGTTCCACACCAACTTGTTCCCGCGATGACGGCAGACATTGTGGAACGCGCGCACTTGCTTGTCGCGATCGCGCACCACCACGACCGAGGTGCGAGCGGCGTCGATCTCCTTGGTGAAATAGCTGCCGATCTTCGGAAGCTGTTCCACCCGGCCGACATTGAGCCAGGTCCGCTCGAAGATGGCCTTGCGTTCGAGTTCGTAGAATTCCGGGGACACCGAGTCCTCGAAGGACATCGGTCCGGTCCCCAGGTCGGGATAGTGCGCGGTCCAGCTGCCCGCGGCGGGCTTGGGCCAATCGGTCATCGTGGTTCTCCACTTCTGCGACGGGGGCGGTCAGATGACGGTGCCGCCGTTGACGCCGACCACCTGTCCGGTGATGTAGCGGGCGTCCTCGGAGCACAGGAAGGCGCAGGCCGCGGCGATGTCGTCCCCGGAGCCGAGGAAGCCGACCGGGATCGCGTTGGCCATGGTGTCGTTGTCGGGCAGATGTCCGGCCGCCTGCGAACTGCGCGACATCGGCGTGTCGATTCCCGAGGGCGGGATGGTGTTGACGGTGATGCCGCGCGAGGCGTATTCGCGGGCAAGACCTTTGGTCATCGCGATGACCGCGCCCTTGGCGGCGGTGTAGTGCACCATCCCCGGCGACCCGCGCTGCGCGCTGGAGGAGGAGATGGTGACGATCCGGCCCCACCCCCGCTCGAGCATGTCCGTGACGACGGCCTGCACGCAGTGGAAGGTGCCGGTCAGGTTCACCTCGACCACCCGCTGCCAGGACTCCGGGCTGATCTCGACGAACGGTTGGAACGCCACCAGACCCGCGCTGGTGACCAGGATGTCGACGGGGCCGAAATCCGCGCGGACCGTCTTCAGCGCGGCCTCGACGCCCGCGCGGTCGGTGACGTCGACGGCGAAACCCAGCGCCTTGCCGCCGTCGGCCCGGATCTCGGCCGCGGCCCGCTCGGCGCCCGCGCCGTCGAGGTCGAGGACCGCGACCCGCACGCCGTTGGCCGCCAACCGCTTGCTGATCGACAGACCCATACCGGAGGCTCCGCCGGTGACGACCGCGGTGCGGTCGCCGAAGGTGAGGGGGGATGCCATGCCAGGTGCTCCTATTCGTAGTCGACCCGCACCAGCGGGCCCGTCGGAACGGCCTGGCAGGTCAGCACATAGCCGTCTTCGACTTCCTCGTCGGAGAGCGCGTCGTTGTGGCGCATGACCGCCCGGCCCTCGGTGATCCGGGCCAGACAACTGCCGCAACTGCCCGTCTCGCAGGAGGAGGGCGGACGCAGTCCGAACGCGCGGGCCGCCTGCAACAGGGTCTTCCCGTCACGGTGCTCGCCGGTCGCGGTGCGCTTGCCGCACCGGATGTGCAGGGTCACCGGCTCGGCGGAGGTCACGACGACCCCGGCGTCCTCGACGGTGAAGCGCTCGACGCGCAGCCGGTCCCGGGCGACACCCGCCCGTTCCAGCGAGGTCTGCACCAGATCCATGAAAGGCGCGGGGCCGCAGAGGAAGTACTCCGCCTCGCCGTCCAGCAGTTCGGCGATCCGGGTGGCGGTGGGCGGACCGGCCTCGGCGTCGAGGTGGTGCTCCACGGTCAGCCTGCCGGGATACCGCGCGGCCAATTCCGCCAGGTCGGCCGCGAAGATGATCGAGTCGCGGTCGCGGTTGGCGTAGAACAGGCGCACGCGGCGCGCGGTGGTCGCCAACGCGGTCCGCACGATCGAGAACACCGGGGTGATCCCGCTGCCGCCCGCGAAGGCCACGATGTCACCGGTTCCCTCGCGCAGAACGAAAGCCCCTGCCGGAGACTCGATCTCGAGAAAGTCCCCGACGCCGACGTGATCGTTCAGCCACGTCGACACCACACCGTCCGCCACCCGCTTCACAGTGATGCGCGGCCTGTCGTCGAGCGACGGCGACGAGGACATCGAATAGCACCGCCGATGCTCACGCCCGTCGATCGATGCCACCACCGTGACGAACTGCCCGGCGCGGTAACCGAACTCGCGCCCCTCGTCGGGAAACTCGAGGACGAACGACCGCGCGTCGGCGGTCTCCACCCGCACCTCGGCCACCCGGGCCGCGAAGGCGCAGGCGTCCGGACGGGATTCGGCCTGGCGCGTCGGACTCGACACCGCGTTCCCCCTTCGACTACGCCGGGACACCGGCTCGAAGTTTGATCGAACGATCAATTTGATCGACTGGTTAAATTAAAGGGCCGACGCGGGTCGGTGTCAAGACTCGGGCCGGGAACCCGGCCCTATGATCGAGCCGTGACCATCGGAAAGAGGCAGCCATGAGCGAGAAGGCGCCGACCAAGCCGGAGCGGGTGGGCCGCGCCCACAGCGCCGCCACCCGGGGCGCGCTGCTCGACGCCGCCGAGCAGATCATGCTCGAGGAGGGCTACGCCGCCGTCAGCTCACGCCGCCTCGCCGCCCGAGCGGGCGTCAACCCGGGCCTGGTCTACTACCACTACGACACGATGGACAACCTGTTCGTCGAACTGTTCCGCCGCGGCGCCGAACGCAGCTACGAACGCCAGCGCCGCGCCCTGGAATCCCCGCAACCCCTGTGGGCGCTGTGGGAGGCGATCCACGACCAGTCCCAGACCTCGCTCACCATGGAATTCGTCTCCATGGCCAACCACCGCGAGACCATCTGGGCCGAGATCGCCCAGTCCTCCCGCCGCTTCCGGCACCTGCAACTCGACGCCGTCACCGACATCCTCGCCGCCCACCCCGACATCCCACCCCTGTGGACCCCCACCCGAGTGGTCATGCTCATGTCCAGCATCTCCCGCCAACTGCGCATGGAGGAATCCTTCGACATCGACACCGGCCACGCCGAAACCATCGAACTCATCGAGGATTTCCTCCGCAGCACCGAAGGCGAGCGCCGCTCCCCCGACCCGCGCTGAGTCGGGTTCGTCCTGGCCGCAACGGTTCTGAGCGCCGGTGACGCGGCCGCTGCCGTTCGCCGATTCCGAAGGTAACCTCGATCTGGAGATCGCCCGACGAACAGGCGAGTCGGGCGCGGGGAGGATCGCCGTGCGACGCATACGAATCATCGCTCAATTGACCACCTACCCACCGGAAGTCCTGCGGTCCATGCCCGACCGCCCGGGCGGAAAAACCCTCGACGAATGGAAATCCCGCTTCGGCGGCTCGATGGAAGGCGAACTCCCCGACATCTACGGCGGCCGACGTCGTATATCGCTGGAACCCCTCACCGACCTCCCCGCCGACACCTACATCGATTTGGTCTTCGTCCGCTCCCACCCCGGCGGATTCGGCCCGAACGACAACCTCCCCGACTCGGTCGTCCTGTCCGAATTCGACGCTCCCCCGGACACTTCCGAACTCTGAGACACCCCGCTTCGCGCGGCGCGGTTCCGCGGCCAGAGTGTGAATCGATCCCGTCGCTCGATTACGCCGCGCCCGCGATGGCCGGAGTGACGCGCACGAGCGAGCAGATAGCGGTCAGCCGCCGAACAGGCCCAGATCGTCGTAGGCGCGCACCGCGTTTCCCGCGAACAGCGCACCGACAACGATGGTGACGACCACGACGCCCGCGACGGCGCGCGGCAGCGGCGACCGCTCGCCGCTGGGACGGCGCAGGATCATGACGACGTAGACGACGAGGATAGCGACCGCGAGGACGATCGATTCCACCAGCGACCAGATCGTGTTCTGCGGGACGTAGGACGCGTGGTAGTAGTGCTCGAAGACTTCACGCGGCACGTCTCCCACCCCTCGCGCCATCGGTGCCGACACACCTTTCGCGAGCGCGCCACCGACCAACCAGTACACGAAAGCGAGAGGCACGAACACACTGACCGACAACAGGATTCGCGACGCGGCAGTCCGAGAACGGTCGCTCACCAGCGTGGTGAGCGGTGCCGCCGTCGTCAACGCGATCACCACGCCCGCCGCCAGCGGCGTCACGAGCAGCGGGACGTACACCTCGCCCTAGCAGAGCGCTCCGGCCGAGGAAAGCGGTCTGACCCGCAATGTCGTCGCCTTCGACGGCGCAGGTGAGCGGACGGGAGCCTTCTACGCCGGCGACGCCATCGCCCAACTACAGACCGATCCGAGCGGCACGATCTGGATCAGCTATCTGGACGAAGCCACCTACCGGACAGCCATGCCGGATGGCACTTGGGGGGAATACTTCCTGATCGGACTGGCTCGGTGGGACGATCCCGGCGGCAAACCTTGGTTCGTCGAAAGCGACACCCGCAGGGAGGTCTGCTGGTGTGACTGTTACGCGCTCAACGTCGGCCGGACGCTGGTCAACGCGTGCCCGTATACAGATTTCCCGCTGGTCGAGATGGATGCGAACGGCGTCCGATCGATCACACCGAATCCGATCACACGCTGCACCGCGCTGGCGGTAGCGGATTCCGAACTCGCCTTCCTCGACCAAGTCCGCCTCGACAACAAGCGGATCTGGACCATCCGCAGAGGCCGTCGCCATGACGGCATGGTGACCGAGACCGGGACGGAACTGCTCACTCTGCCCGGCGGCCGGTCACCGAAAGGCTGGGCCCGGGGAAAGATCGGCCGCGATGCCACGATCTGGCTGCACGAGGACGGCAACCCCCGACAGTGGTACCGATACGAGATCGACTGCTGATCGACCCGAACGGAATTCGGCTCGCCGGAGTGTCGCCCCCCATCGCGAGGGCAGGGGGCCTCGAATGCGAACACTTCATTCGAGGCCGCGCTCGTTCCGGTCCGCCGGAACGCCTCGGCTGCGGTGCCGGACTACACGCTCTGGTCGACTTCGCCGCCGCCTTCGCATCCCAGCCCGTCGGTAGGCTCGGGGCATGGGTGGGGCCTTGTTGGTGTTGATCGCGGCATTCGGGCCGCTGATACTGCTCGGGTGGGCGGCTGTCCGGGCGAAGCGTCGCGGGCTCGGTGGGGCGTTCGTGGGGCCGTTCCAGGAGATGTTCGATCCCGGTGCGGCGCGCGCGCAGATCGTGGTCGAGCAGTTCGCGGAGTTGCCGGATCCCGCGGATTCCGGTGATCCGGACAACGAGGACGACAGGCCGAACACGGTGATCTACAGGGGTGTTCGGCTCTACATCGATCCGGGCAGGGCGCGGCGGCACGCTGACGATGAACCTACCGAGCGGGCTGGCTGAGAAGGAGGGTTCGGGATTCCACCGTCCCGGGTGCCTCCGACTGTCTACACACACTCCGCCGAGCGGGAAAGGTCTCGGATCTCCGTCTCCATCACGGGAGTGAGCAACGTCCGCGCGAGACCGGCCTGCAAGGCGGCGCTCCCGCGCTGGACGAAGTACACGGTGAGCAATGCCACCACGCCGATGACCGTGTAGAGGACCGTCCTGTTCTGCTCGGTGTCCGTGCCCATGACCGTCTCGATGAAGACGTCGCGACTCTCACCCCTGGGGATGAACCCGCCCCAGAACCAGTAGGTCAAGCCGCCCAGGGTCGCGGCCCACCAGACGATCGGCAGCACGAACGCGATGATCGCGATCGGCAGGACGAGCACCGCGTACAGCAGATCCAGCCAGCTCTGCCCCTGGACGATCGGCGCGGTCATCCGGCGGAACCAGCCCGCCCCTTCCGGCGCGCGAGCATAGTGCGGCCGATTCGTCGGGCCGCCCGTCAGTCGGTGCAGTCGGGCGCGCTCGATGTCGGCGAACCCGCGCGCGACCAGCAGTGTCAGCGCGAGCAACGGAATCCCGACGAAGATCACCGCTGTGCCGAGGCTCGCGGTGAAGAGGGGCACCAGGAGACCGAACCCGACCACCGCCAGGGGCAGGCCGAGGAACGTGTAGGTGAAGTCGAGGCCCATGCGCCGCAGGATCATGCGATCGACGCTAGGTCCGCGCCCCGCGAAGGGTCATCCCTCCCCGGTAAGGGCTCCCCTGCCTCCGGGGAGGGAGGCCGACCGATCACGTCTACGTCTCGAAGCAGCGTTCGCTGGGCGTCGAGGACGATCAGCGGCGGCCCCTGGACATCCGCTGCGCGGACAGGCGCGAAATCTTCCAGGTGAGATCCGTTCTCATCGCACTCCCATGTCAGGCCCGGTCCCCCGGACAGGTCTTCGCTATGGTGAACAACGAGGTCATCGCTGGTCCACAGCAGGTGGCCGAGTCGGATCACGAAGCGGAAAGAACATGGCGGAGGACCTGACGGTGACTCGGACGCTGGTGATACCGGCGTCCGAATTGCGCGAGCGGTTCTCGCGGTCCTCCGGTCCCGGCGGACAGCACGTCAACACCACCGACAGTCGAGTCGAGCTGTCGTTCGACCTCGCCGCCTCGCGCGCGGTGCCGGAATGGCTGCGCACCCGGATGCTCGAACACCTCGGCTCCCGTCTGGTCGACGGCGTACTCACGATCGCCGCCTCCGAGCACCGCGCGCAGGGACAGAACCGTGCGGCCGCCCGCGAACGCCTGGTCTCGTTGCTGCGTGAGGCCGCCGCGCCCCCGCCGCCCGTCCGCCGCGCCACCAAGCCCTCGCGCGGAGCGAAGGAACGACGCCTCGCCGCGAAGAAACGCCGCGGCGTCACCAAACGCAACCGCCGCGCCTCCCCCGACGACTGACCGACACCTGGACAAGGTCCCGGCCCCGCGTCGACTTCGGCCACCACCGCAGACAACCGACCTAACCGGACGCGGCCGCGATAGCCCGCCGAACCCGGCCGGGCAACACACCATGATCGGGATGCCGGAATCGGGCGTTCGCGGCGCGGGTCAGGTTCCGTATTCGCCGAGTTCGGGGGCGGGGCGGTAGGTGGGGAGGTACTCGGAGACGTGGATGGGGTTGCCGACCGCGCGGCGGTCGCCGACGGTGACCACGGGTGCTCCCGGGGCGTCGAGGGCTTCGGGGAGTTCGCGTACCGCGGCGGCCGGAATTCCCAACGGACGCAGACGTTTTTCCCAGCCCGCGGCCGTGTCGGTGGACAACGCGGCGGTCACGGCGGCCAGTACCTCGGCACGTCGGGCGGCGCGATCGGCCATCCGCTCGAATCCCGCGATCCCGGCCTCGGCGGCGAAGGATTTCCAGAACCCGTCGTGGGTGATGAACAGCGCCAGGTGCCCGGCGGCGGTCGGGAACAGTTGGGCGGGAACGTAGTACGAGTGCGCGCCGAACGGTCGACGTGTCGGACGGACGCCGTCGTTCAGGTAGGCCGCCGCGTGATAGTTGAGTTGGGAGAGCATCACCTCGTAGAGCGACACGTCGATCTGTCCGCCGCGACCGGAGACGATCTGGGCCAGCAACCCCAGTGCGGCGGTCAGGCCGGTGGAGTTGTCGGCGGAGGAGTAGCCCGGCAGGGTGGGCGGGCCTTCGGGATCGCCGGTGAGCGCGGCGATCCCGGCGGCGGCCTGGATGACGTAGTCGAAGGCCGGGCTGTCCCCGCCGTGCAGTCCGTAGCCGGTGATGCTGACGCAGACGATGCGTTCGTTGTGGGCGCGCAGCGCGTCGTAGGTGAGGCCGAGTCTCTTGATCGCGGAGGGTTTCAGGTTCACCAGCAGCGCATGGGATTCGGCGACCAGGTCGGTCAAACCGGCGCGGCCCGCGTCGGTTTCCAGGGCGAGCCGGATGCTGCGTTTGTTGCGGTTGAGGCTGGCGAAGTAGCTCGCGCCGACCTGGCGGGAGATGTCGCCCGCGGCGGGTTCGACTTTGATGACTTCGGCCCCGAGGTCGGCCAGCATCATGGTGGCGTAGGGGCCCGCCAACATGGTGCCGACCTCGAGCACCCGGATGCCCGCGAGCGGGCCGGGGCCGGTCACGGCTCGGCGGTCGCGGGAGCGGGGCGCAGCTCCCGGGCCAGGTCGGCGATCATCTCGCGGGTGCGGCGTTTGGAGGCGATCAGGGCGTCGCGGTCGTCGCCGATGGGCAGCAGGCGCACCGAGATGTCGGTGGCGCCCGCTTCGGCGTAGCGGCGCAGGCCGTCCGCGATCGCCGACTCGTCGCCGACGACGCACAGGTCGCCGATGTCGCGGGCGTCGCCTTGTTCGAGCAGCCGCTGGTAGTTGGGCGAGACCTCCGCCTCACCGAGGATGCGGTTGGCGCGGGCGCGGGCCTCGTCGCGTTCGTTCGAGGCGCACAGACAGACCGGCACCCCCGCGACGATGCGGGGGGCCGGACGGCCCACGGCGTCGGCGGCCGCCGTGATCCTGGGGGCGACGTGCTCGGCGATGGCCCGTTCGTCGGCCATCCAGAGCACGGTGCCGTCGGCCTGTTCGCCCGCGATGCGCAGCATCACCGGCCCGAGCGCGGCGACCAGCACCGGTACCGGGGCTACCGGTCCGAGGTCGAGCGGGTTGTGCACGGTGAAGGTGTCGTTCTCGACGTCGACCGATCCACTGCCGCGCAGTCCGGCCTCGAGCACCTCGAGGTAGTCGCGGGTGTAGGCGGCGGGCTTGTCGTATGGGAGGCCGAGCATGTCGCGCACGATCCAGTGGTGCGAGGGGCCGACACCGAGCGCCAGCCTGCCGCCCGCGGCGGCGTGCGCCGAGAGCGCTTGGCGGGCGAGCGCGATCGGGTGTTGGGCCTGCAACGGCACGACCGCGGTGCCGAGTTCGATGCGCGAACTCGCCAGGCCGAGGGCCGCGACGGTGATCAGCGCGTCGAAGTCGGTGGGGATCTGCGGAATCCACGCCGTGTCCAGGCCCGCGGACTCGGCCCACTCGATATCGCGCAGCATGCGCTCGAGTTTGCGGCCGGAATCCCCCTTCTCCGGACCGATCATCACACCGATTCGCACGGTACCTCCACACTGACTCGACGGGCGTACTGGACGTTCACGGCGCGGAAGTCGCGGTGAGCGCGCGGATCTCGGTCACCAACGTCTCCAGCGGGGTGCTGGTCGGGAAGACCGCGGCGGCGCCCACCGCCTCGAGTTTCGCGACGTCGGAGCGCGGGATGGTGCCGCCGACTACGACCGCGATATCGCCGGCGTCGGCGGCCCGCAACGCGTCGACCACGCGCTTGGTCAGCGCGAGGTGCGCGCCGGAGAGGATGCTCAGTCCGACCACGGCGACGTCCTCTTGCAGGGCGATCGAGACGATGTCCTCGATGCGCTGCCGGATGCCGGTGTAGATGACCTCGAATCCGGCGTCGCGCAGGGTGCGGGCGACGATCTTCGCGCCCCGATCATGGCCGTCCAGACCGGGTTTGGCGACCAGTACGCGCGCGGGCATCAGAACACCACCGGCTGCTGGAATTCGCCCCACACCGACTTCAGCGCGGCGGT
This sequence comes from Nocardia takedensis NBRC 100417, assembly GCF_000308695.1. GTDB lineage: Bacteria > Actinomycetota > Actinomycetes > Mycobacteriales > Mycobacteriaceae > Nocardia > Nocardia takedensis. The sequence goes on from NZ_BAGG01000265.1 coordinate 108,009, forward strand.
CATCTCCCCGACCGTGCAGTAGGCGTTGGCGCAATCGATCAGGCGATGCATGAGGTTGTCGTCTCCTTCCGCGCCGCGCGCGAGGGCGGCCAAGGTGGTGCGCACGGCGGCGGGGTCGCGTTCGGCCTTGACCTTCGCCAGGCGTTTGAGCTGTCGTTCCCGGCCTTCGGCGTCGAGTTCGTAGGTGCCGATGTCGGGCGCGGGTTCGTCGGAGACGAAGGTGTTGACGCCGACCACCGGGCGTTCGCCGGATTCGACGGCGTGGTGCAGGCGGAACGCCTCGTCGGCGATGAGTCCTTGCAGGTAGCCGTCCTCGATGCAGCGGACCATGCCGCCGTGCTGTTCGAGGTCGTCCATGATCTCGATGATCCGTTCCTCGGTGGCGTCGGTGAGCGCCTCCACGAAGTAGGACCCGCCGAGCGGATCGGCGACCCTGGTCACCCCGGTCTCGTAGGCGAGCACCTGCTGGGTGCGCAGGGCCATGGTGGCCGATTCCTCGCTGGGCAGCGCGAACGGCTCGTCCCAGGCGGCGGTGAACATCGACTGCACCCCGCCGAGCACGGAGGCCAGCGCCTCGTAGGCGACCCGCACCACGTTGTTCTGGGCCTGCGGCGCGTAGAGGGAGGCGCCGCCCGCGACGCAGCCGAAGCGGAACATCGACGCCTTGTCGGTGCTCGCGCCGTAGCGCTCGCGAACCAGGGTGGCCCAACGGCGGCGTCCGGCACGGTATTTCGCGATCTCCTCGAAGAAATCGCCGTGGGTGTAGAAGAAGAACGAGATCTGCGGGGCGAACCGGTCGATGCTCATCCGCCCGCGCTCGACGACGGTGTCGCAGTAGGTGACTCCGTCGGCGAGGGTGAAGGCCATCTCCTGCACGGCGTTGGCGCCCGCGTCGCGGAAGTGCGCGCCCGCCACCGAGATCGCGTTGAAGCGCGGCACTTCGGCGGCGCAGAACTCGATGGTGTCGGCGATCAGGCGCAGCGACGGTTCCGGCGGCCAGATCCAGGTGCCGCGCGAGGCGTATTCCTTGAGGATGTCGTTCTGGATGGTGCCGGTGAGCGCGGCGCGGGGCACGCCCTTCTTCTCGGCGGCGGCGACGTAGAGGGCGAGCAGGATCGCGGCGGTGCCGTTGATGGTGAAGCTGGTGCTGATCCGGTCCAGCGGGATGCCGTCGAAGAGGATCTCGGCGTCGGCGAGGGTGTCCACGGCCACGCCGACGCGCCCGACCTCCTCGCCGACTTCGGCGTCGTCGGAGTCGTAGCCGCACTGGGTGGGCAGGTCCAGCGCCACCGACAGGCCGGTGCCGCCCTGCTCGAGCAGGTAGCGGTAGCGGCGGTTGGATTCCTCGGCGGTGCCGAAGCCGGAGTACTGCCGGAATGTCCACAGCCGTCCGCGATATCCCGTCGCGAAGTTGCCGCGGGTGAAGGGATACGCGCCCGGTGCGGGCGGTTGCTCGTCACGCTCGCGCGGCCCGTAGCTCGGCTCGAGCGGGATCCCCGAGGAGGTGTGCACGTCGTTACTCATCATTGATTATGCTACTTCCGAAAAATGAGAATGCCAATACCGTAGGGCGGAGACGACTCGGGCCGGGGAGCGCGCGCTCACCCGGCCCGTGCGCCCGCGAGGTCAGCGCGCGCGGTTGAGCACCGCGTCGGCGGCGACCCAGTGCGCGTCGGAGACCCACAGCCGGGCGAAGGCGTCGACCGCCTCCGCGGCCGCCACACCGCCGATCACCCGTTTGATCTCCGCCGCTGGCCGCACCGCGAGGGCGCGGGCGAATTCACGCCAGCCCTTGTCGAATTCCGCGCGCGGCAGCACGTGGTCGATCAGCCCGACCCGTTCCGCCGCCGCCGCGTCGAGGATGGTCCCCGACCCGGCCAGCCACAGCGCGCGACCGGGTCCGACCAGCCGCGCCAGCCGTTCCGCGCCGCCCCAGGCGGGCATGATCTGCAAGCTCACCTGATTGAATCCGATCTTGATATCCGCGGCGGCCACCCGGATGTCGGCGGCTACCGCGACTTCCGCGCCGCCACCGAGGGCATGGCCGTTGAGCGCGGCGATCACCGGGCCGGGGAAGGCCGCGAGGCGATCGCAGACACCGCGCATCCGCCACGCCATCGCGGCGGCCTGCTCGGTGGTGCGCAGCGCGGCGAGCTGTTTGAGATCACCGCCCGAGACGAAAGCGCGGTCACCGCCGCCCGTGATGACCAGGGCCGCCGCGTCCGCCGCCGCCTCGATCGCCTCGTCGAGCCGATCCATCGTCTCGGGGGCGATCGCGTTCCTGGCCTCGGGCCGGTCGATCTTGATGATCGCCAGCTCTCCGTCCCGTTCCAACTCGACCATTCGACACACCTTCGGTAGACCTGGTTCTCCACGGGGAGAACACCTTTGCCAACCCGACTCCCGGGCCGGCGCGCTCATCCCGCCCGTTCGACGGCCATCGGCCGGACGGGCGCGGCCGCGTCCCCTTTCGCCTCGACCACCGCGCCGGCGATCGCCCCGCTGTCGGGACCCGCCAGGAAGGCGAGCACCGTGGCGACCTGGTCGGGCGCCAAAGCCGACGGCGACCCGATCAGGCTCTGTCGCACCGGATCCGCGCCGCCCGAGAGTCGGACGCCCTCGGCGAGCAGATCGGTGGCGGTCGCCCCCGGACTGACCGCGTTGGCGGTCACACCCGTTCCCGACAACTCGGCGTTCAGCGACCGGATCAGGCCCGCCACACCGGCATTGGCCGCGCCGTAGGCGGCGAACAGCGGTACCCCGTCCAGGGTGCTCGCCGCCGACACCGCGAGGAAGCGACCCGTGCGCGGCGCGGGCCGGGCCAGCAGCGCGGGCACCGCGGCCCTTGCCAGTTGCGCGACACCGCCCAGGCAGACGTCGAGGACCGCGCGTTCGGCTTCGGGCGACATCTCCCACAGCGGCACGCCGCCCGCGAGGACGCCGGCGGCGGCGATCGCCGCGTCGAGTCCGCCCCAGGCGCGAACCGCGGTGTCGACCGCGGCGCGCAGCGCGTCGGGATCGCGGACGTCGGCGACGAACGAGCGCACCGCGCCGACCCGGTTGACCAGACTCCCGGCCCGATTCGTCACAGCGGCCAACTCACCGGCGCTCGCCAGCGGATAGGGCAGCGCCGCATCGTTCTCGGCGCTGTCGACGGCCAGGACGGACCAGCCACGGGAGGCCAGCGCCAGCACGGTCGCCGCGCCGATCCCGCGGCCCGCTCCGGTGACGACGGCCGCTCTGCGATGTTCGCCCCGGCAGCGGCTCGGCATGGGTCGCACCACGATCGACACTCCTTCGGGAGACCGGAGCACGACCGCGATAATCGCACTTCCAAAAGTGATAATATCATTCTCATTCTCGTGTGACCACGGTCTACCACGCCGTTTCCCAAACCGATGGGCCCGCCATGACACTCACCGACCTCCCCTCGTCCGACTTCGCTGACCCGGCGCCGAAGCCGGTCGTCGCCGAGGTCGACGGCATCCCCGTCTCCGGACTGCTCGCCGAGGTCGCCGCACCGCGGGCGGTGCTGGTCGCGTTGCACGGCGGCGCCACCAGCGCCGCGTATTTCGACTGCCCCGGCCACCCGGAGTTGTCCCTGCTGCGCATGGCGCGCCGCCTGGGCTTCAGCGTCCTGGCCCTCGACCGCCCCGGCTACGGCAGTTCGGGACCGTTCGCCGACGAACTGGCCCCGCCGCACCGCCGCGTCGACCTGATGTTCGGCGCGATCGAGCGCCACCTCGGCACCCGCCCGCGCGGCGTGGGCGTCTTCCTGCTGGCCCATTCGGCGGGATGCGAACTCGCGCTGCGCATGGCGGCCGATCCGCGCGGGGCGGACCTGCTCGGCGTGGAGTTGGCGGGCACGGGACGTCTGCACCCCCCGTTGGCCCAAGAAGTGCTGTGGGGCGGACAGGACGAGCCGGGGTGGGTGCCGCGCGGAGTCGGCGCGCTGCTGTGGCATCCGCCGCGGCTCTACGCGCCGGAGATCCTGGGCGGCGCGACGATCGGCGCGGTCGGCCCGCGCCTCGAGGCCGACACCGTCCGGGACTGGGCCACCGACGAATTCCCGGACCTGGCCGGGCGGGTGCGGATTCCGGTGCGGTACTGCGTCGGCGACCACGAGCGGATCTGGCGCAACGACCCCGAGGAACTGGCGGCCGTCGGCGCGCTGTTCACCGCCGCGCCGCGGGTGGTGCTGAAGCTCCAGACCGACACCGGCCACAACATCAGCGTCGGCCGCACCGCCACCGCCTACCACCTGGGCCTGCTGGCCTTCGCGGAGGAATGCGCGATCGCCGCCGAGGCCGACGACTTCACCGCGCCCGCACTGCGATTCGACGGTTTCGGGGCCTGAGACCGACTCCGGTTCCGCGACGAAGGCCCCGGACGAGCGAACGGGCCGCGGCGCTCACCGCGGCCCGTCGGGCTCACTCCGGGACGATCGCCTGCTCTGGACAGGCCGAGATCGTCTCCGCCACCGCGTCTTCGAGATCGTCGGGGATCTCGGCGAGCAGCACTTCGGCGTAGCCGTCGGCGTTGATGGCGAAGACCTCCGGGCACAGCGTCAGGCACACGCCGTGCCCTCGGCAGCGATCCGCGTCCACTGTCACTTTCATCTCTCATCCCTCCTTGACGTCGAATTCCAGGTGCAGGTCGGTCAGCCCGCGCAGGATGAACGTCGGCAGGTAGCGGAACTCGCGCGCGCCCTCGGGACCGTGCACGGTCTCGTCGAACCGGATGTCGGTGGTCCTGGACAGCAGTCGCTCGATCGCCACCCGCGCCTCCGCGCGCGCCAGCGGGGCGCCCGGGCAACTGTGCGGGCCGCGGCCGAAGGCCATGTGGGCGCGGGCGTTCGAGCGCGCCGGATCGAAGGTCTCCGGGTCCTCGAAGCGGCGCGGGTCCCGGTTCGCGGCGCTGTTGACCACCATGAGCACACTGCCCTGCGGCACCTCGGCGCCGCCGACCTCGGTCATGGTCTTCGACAGTCGGAAGTCGCCCTTGACCGGGCTCTCCATCCGCAGCGACTCCTCGATGAAGTTCTGGATCCGGCTGTAGTCCTCGCGCAGGTAGCGCTGGATCTCCGGGTTCTCGACCATGGTCCGCAGCGCGGAACTGACCAGCCGCACGGTGGTCTCCTGGCCCGCGGAGAACAGGTTCGCCGCCACCCGCACCACATCGAGCACCTCGGGCTGCGACCCGTCCGGGAAGGTGGCCGTGGCCAGGCTGGTCAGCACGTCCTGACGCGGGTTCGCCCTGCGGTCCTCCACGTAGGCGGAGAACTTCTCGAAGAGGAACTCGATCGGGTTGTGCGACATGGATTCGCCCTCGGTGCTGCCGACGCTGCGCCCCTCGCCGTGCTTGGAGCGTTGCAGGGTCTCCAGGAACTCCTCCTGGTCCTCCTCGGGCACGCCCAGCAGGTCGGCGATCACGTAGAGGGTGAACGGTCCCGCGAAGTCACGGATGGAGTCGCCGCGGCCCGCGGCCAGGTACTCGTCGAGCATGCGGTCGGCGATCGACCACATGGCCTCCTCGTTCTCCTTGAGCCGCTTGGGGGTGATCAGCCGCATGAGCAGCGCGCGGTGCGCGGTGTGGGTGGGCGGGTCGAGGGTGGGCAACTGGTCGCTCATCGGCAGTTCGTCGCGGCGCGCGGCGATCAACGCCTCGACCTCGTCCGGGTCGACGTCGTCGAGCGGCACGGGGAACCCGGGGAAGGGTCCGGTGACCGCGATGCACGAGGAGAAGCGGCCGACGTCGTTGTAGACCTCGAGCGCTTCCTCGTATCCGGTCACCATGAGCACGTCGTGGTGGCGCTCCCGCTGCACCGGGCACTGATTGCGCAGGTGCTCGAAGTACGGGTACGGATCGTTCACCAGTTCCGGCCCCAGGAAGAAATCCAGATCCTGGAAGTTGTTCACGCGCGGTCCCTTCGAGAGTCCGGTCGGCAGCCCGACGAGCGCCACGGCCGGAGGACGTCAACGGCAGAGAATATGCCTCTCGTTGCTGAATATGAGATTTCCATACGGGCGAGCGGGCGTCAACCTGCGAGCGCGGGCAGCGCGACGGAAAAAGGGCGGACGCACCGCCGGCGGCGCGCGTTGACACGGCCATCTCCGTATGAAAACCTGAAGTAGCTATTGCGAGAATAGCATTCTCCTCGGAGGTGTCGATGCGACTGCCGCCCTTACCCGCCGACGAATGGGACGAACGCAGCCGCGCCGCACTGCGCTCCCTGCTCCCCCGCGAGCGCCGCGACCCCGCCGGTGCGGGACCCGCGATGTCCACGCTCGTACGTCATCCCGACCTCACCGAGGCGTTCCTCGGCTTCGGCGTGTACCTGCTGTTCCGGTCCAGCCTCCCGCCGCGGGTGCGCGAACTGGTCATCCTGCGCGTGGCGCACCGGACGCGATGCGCCTACGAATGGGCCCACCACGTGAAGATGGCCGCCTCGGTCGGCCTGGACGAGGACGACATCGCCGCCGCGCAGGCGGGCAAGGCCGACGACCCCTTCGACCACGCGGTGCTCACCGGCGTCGACCAACTCTGCGAAGGCGCGAACCTGTCCGACGAGATCTGGTCCGCGCTGCGCACCCACCTGAGCGAACAGCAGACGATGGATTTCGTCTTCACCGTCGGGGGCTATTCAACGCTGGCGTTGGCGTTCAACACCTTCGGCGTCGAACCGGACGTCCACTGAGCCCAGAGCTCCCACGTCCGCCCGGCCGACAGCTCAGAGGTCACCGAGCCGACGGCTCCGCGATCCCTCAGGCCGACGGCGAGACCCCTCGGGCCGACGGCTACCGGGACCGCTGGGCCGCGCACACCGAGCGTCCACCGCGTCCACGCAAACAGGAACCGGCGGCGACTCCGTTGTCGCCGCCGGTCCTTTTGCCGCCGGGGCCCTATTCGATGGCGGCTTTCATCTGGTCCAGATTCACCAGGATCGGATATCCGTTGACGCTCAACGCGTTTCCGTGTCCGGTCTGGTGGACGTCGAACACCGACTGGATCGCGGCGTAGAAGCCCTGCACGTCCAAGGTCTGGTTGACCGCGCGCTTGGCCTGACGCAGGCCGAAGGGCGGCATGGCGGCGATCCGGGCGGCCAGCGCGGCGGTTTCGGCGTCGAGGTCCGCGCGCGGCACCACCTTGTTCACCATGCCGACCTGTTCGGCCTCGGCGGCGGTGACGGCGCGTCCGGTGAACAGGATCTCCTTGGCCTTGCGCGGTCCCAGTTCCCAGGTGTGGCCGTGGTATTCGACGCCGCCGATGCCCATCAGCACCACCGGGTCGGAGAACTGCGCGTCCTCGGCGGCCACGATCAGATCGCACGGCCAGCACAGCAGCAGTCCGCCCGCGATGCAGCGACCCTGGACCGCGGCGATCGACGGCTTGGGCACATTGCGCCACCGCAGCGAATACTCCAGGTAGCGACGGGTTTCCAGGCCGTAGATGCGATCGAGGGTGATGGTGGACGGGTCCGGCCACGACTTGTCGTTGAGGTCGTGCCCCGCGGAGAAGTGCTTGCCCTCGGCGCGCAGCACGATGACCGCGACCGCCTCGTCGTCGGCGGCGCGCCGCCAGGCTTCGTCGAGTTCGTCGAGCAGCGCGCCGTTCTGGGCGTTGGCGGCCTCGGGCCGGTTCAGGGTGATGGTCGCGATCTTGTCGGCGACCTCGTAGCGGATATACAAATCGGGCTCCTCAGCTCCGCGGAAGGCCGAGCACGCGCTCGGCGACGATATTGCGCTGGATCTCGGAGGTGCCGCCCGCGATGGTGCCGGCGAAACTCCGCACGTAGCGCTCGAACCAGCCGCTGACGAAATGGTCGTTGTTCAGCGGATTCAACGGCCCGCTCAGCGCCGGATGACGCAAACCCTCGATACCGACCGCCGAGAGCGCGTGTTCGGAGGCGCTCTGCACCGCCTCGGAGCCGAGCAGTTTGAGCACCGACAGCGCGGCGACGTCCTGTTCGCCGCGCGCGGCCTTGGCCAACGCCGCCGAGCCGAGCAGGCGCAGCGCCTGGGTGTCGAGCACCAGTCGGGCGTAGTGGTCACGGTCCAGCGTGGTGACGGGATGGAAGTCGGCGACCAGGTCACGCAGGCGGTCGGCGAAACTGAGCCACAGCAGCGTGCGTTCGTGTCCGAGCGAGCCGTTGGCGACCTGCCACCCGCCGTCGAGCGGTCCGACGAGGTTGGCCGCGGGCACCCGGGCCTGCTCGAAGAACACCTCGTTGAAGTCCAGGTCGGCCGGGTCGCAGATGGAGGCGAAGGGCCGCCGGGTCACCCCCGGGGTGTCGGTCGGGATCAGCAGCACGCTGATCCCCTTGTGCTTGGGTTTGTCGGGATCGGTGCGCACGAAGGTCAGCAGGACGTCGGCGTCGTGGGCGCCGGAGGTCCACACCTTCTGTCCGGTGACCACGAAGTGGTCGCCGTCGCGGACCGCGCGGGTGCGCAACCCGGCCAGATCCGAGCCCGCGCCCGGTTCGCTCATCCCGAGCGCCGCGGTGATCTCGGCGCGCAGGATGCGGCGCGCCCAGCGCTGTTTCTGCTCCTCGGTGCCGAAGGACAGCAGCGAGGCGGCGATGATGCCCAACCCCTGCGGGTTGAAGCTGTGGTAGATCCGCCGCCGCGACAGTTCCTCCAGGTGCACATACTGTTGCAGGATCGAGGCGTCACGGCCGCCGAATTCCGGCGGATTGCCCGGCAGCAGCCATCCGTGCTCGAATTGCGTGCGCTGCCACTGCCTTGCCCATTCGGGCATATCCGCGCTCGATATCGGGCGGTGCGCGATGGCGGTCGCCTCGTCGGGCATGTGGGCGGTGAGGAATTCGACGAATTCCGCGCGGAACTCCTCGACCTCGGGCTCAAAAGTCAGTCGCACGGTACTCCTCGGCGATCAGTGCGCGGTGCTCGGCGGCGCCGCCGAGCAGCAACTCGCCCGCCTTCGCGCGCTTGAGCGCGAATTGCAGGTCGTTCTCCCAGGTGAAACTCATCGCGCCGAACAACTGCATGCCGTGGCGGAACACCACCGACTGACACTCCCCCGCCGCCGCTTTGGCCATCGAGGCGGCCAGTCGCGCGCGCGGGTCGTCGGTGGCGATGGTCAGCGCGGCGAAATAGCCCAGGGCGCGGGCTCTCTCGATCGCGATGTGCATGTCGACGGCCTTGTGTTTGACAGCCTGGAAGCTGCCGATCGGCACACCGAACTGGGTGCGTCCGGCCACGTGTTCCAAGACCAGGTCCAGCACCCGCGCGCACGCGCCGACCATGGTCAGCGCGAGTCCGGTCAGCGCGGTGTTCCTGGCGCGGCCGGTGCCGGGGGCGACCCGTCCCGCGTTGCGCAGTGGCACACCGGCGAAACTCACCTCGGCCAGGTGCAGCGCGGGATCGAAGGCGGGTTCGCGCCGGACGGTCGCCGCCGCGGCCGGGACGACGAACACGCCCGCCGCGGTGCTGACGGCCAGCCATTCGGCGCGGTCGCCGTCCAGGACGTGGCGCGCGGTGCCGTCGAGCACCCACCCGGTGCCGTCGTGATCGGCCTCGACACCGTCGTACACGGCGGCTGCCGGTGCGCCCTCGAGGGCGAAATCCGGTGCCAGCGGCACGAATCCGGTCATCGTCGCCAGGTAGGGGGTGGGATCGGTGTGGCGGCCCAGTTCCTCGAGCACGATGGCCAGTTCCACCGCGTCGGCCGGATCGGTCAGGTCCGTCCAGCCCTGTTCGACGTAGGTCCGCCACAGCGGATCGGTCGAAGTCTTCTTGTCCACGACCTCGCGCACGAGCGCGGCGGGGCAATGTCGATCGAGAACCTCGCGCACGGTCCGCTGCCACAGTCTCTGGTCGGAGTCGAACTCCAAGAGCATGCCGGATTGCCTCCTCACAGGCCCGAATGAACCTTGCGAGAATAACATTCTCACAATGTGAAAGTCTACGTCTCGACTTGGGCAACGCGACGCTTCGGAATCGTCAATCGAGCGCGCCGCTCCGGTACAGTGCATCCATGCCGCCATCCGAAGACCGAAGGGCGAGGCACCCGTGAGCAGCCCGAGCGAAGAGCCCGCATGGAAGCAGCGCGCGGTCGAGCGATCATTGCGCTCGGCCAAACTGCGCGCCGAGGAACGCGTGCAGCGCTTCCTGGACGCCGCGCAGGCGATCATCACCGAGAAGGGCACCACCGACTTCACGGTCCAAGAGGTCGTCGACCGCTCCCGGCAGTCGCTGCGCAGCTTCTATCTGCAATTCGACGGCAAACACGAACTGCTGCTGGCCGTCTTCGAGGACGCGCTCGCCCACACCGCCGAACAACTGCGCGCGGCCGCCGAGGGGCAGACCGACCCGCTCGAACGCCTCCAAGTGGTGGTGGAGTTGCTCTTCGAGCTGTGCAGACCGGACCCGTCGGCCCAGCGCCCGCTGTTCACCGACTTCGCCCCGCAGTTGCTGGTGTCGCATCCCGCCCAGGTCAAGATCGCGCACGCCCCCATGTTGTCGCTGTTCACCGAACTGATGGAACAGGCCGCCGACGCGGGTCAGATGCGCAAGGGCGCGAACGTGCGACGGGTGGCCGCGATGGTCATGCAGACGGTGATGTTCATCGCCCAATCCGCGGGTGCGGCCGATGAACAAACGCAGAAACCCATTTCCGCGGCGGAGGTCTGGGAATTCTGCGCACAAGGTTTCGCCGCCAAATGATAATGGCGTTCTCACTTCGGAGAACATGATCTACACTGAGTTCATGGCCGATCTGTGGACCGATCTCGTGGACTGTCTGCGTCTGCGCCCGCTGCCGGATACCGACGCGGGCGAAGCGCTCTTCGAAGGAACGAATCAACATCTCGAATACCACCGGGTATTCGGCGGGCAACTGCTCGCGCAATTCCTGCGCGCGGCGGCCGAACGATTCCCCGATCGCGCGGTGAAGTCGATGCACGCGACCTTCGCCCGGGAAGGTCGCGCCGACACCCCGATGCGCTACCGCCTGCGCACCCACCACGCGGGCCGCTCCTTCGCCACCGTGACGATCCTGGCCGAGCAGGGCGACACCGTGGTGGCGACGGCGTCGCTGTCGCTGCACACCCCGGAGGACGGCCCCGCGCGACAGACCGTGGAACCGATCGAGGCCCTGCCCGGAACCGAGTTCACGCGGGACTGGTCGCTGCTGCCTTGGGAGATCCGCGCCACCGACGACCTCGACGACACCGGCACGGCCCCGGCGGAATTCGCCTTCTGGATGCGCACCCCCGAGATCGCCGCCGACTTCGCGCCCGCCGTGGCCGCCTACGCCACCGACCTCACGCTGATCGGCACCGCCCTGCGGCCCGTGGACGGCTACGCCCAGAGCGGCAACGGCACCGCCTTCCTGTCGGCGGTCACCTCGCACACCCTGTGGTTCCACCGCGAATTCCGCGTGGACGACTGGCTGCTGCTGCGCCAGCACAGCCCGGTCCTCGCGCACGGTCGCTGCTTCGGCCGCGGCGACATCCTCACCGCGGCGGGCACTCTGGTGGCTTCCTACGCCCAGGAGGCCCTGCTGCGGCTACCCGTCCCCGCAGCCGGGTAGCCGTCGGCTCAGGACCGTTTGGCCGTCAACTTCGCGATGGTGGCGTGGAAATCCGCCGACTGGAAGGTCAGGTCCTCGGCGATGTTGGCGTAGTCGAGGGTGGCCAGCACCGCGCGCTCGAGATGCAGGTTCAGCATGCGCTTGGTGCTCTCCACCGCCTGCCGCGGCAGTTCGGCGACCCGCTTGGCACAGGCCAGCGCCTCGGCCAGCGGGTCGGCGACCACGTGGTTGACCAGACCCATCTCCCTTGCCCGCTCCGCGGAGATCTTCGCTCCGGTCAGCGCGTACTCCTTGGCCAGCAGCAGACTGGTGTGCAGCGGCCAGGTCAGCGGACCGCCGTCGGCGGCCACCAGACCGACCTGCACGTGCGGGTCCTTCAGGTAGGCCGTCTCGGCGATGTAGGCGACATCGCTGAGCGCGACCAGGCTGCATCCGAGCCCGACCGCGGGACCGTTGACCGCCGCGATCACCGGAACGCGGGTGCGCACCATCCCGAGCACGAGATCGCGTCCGTGCGCGATCGTCTTGGCGCGCAACGCCGCGTCACCCCCGAGTTCGGCCAGATAGGCGAAATCGCCGCCCGCGCTGAACGCCGTGCCCGCGCCGGTGAGGACCGCGGCGCGCGCCTGATGATCCTCGTTGAGCTGCGGCCACAGCCGCGCGAGCCCGGTGTGCAGGGCGTCGTTCACCGCGTTCAACGCCTCGGGGCGGTTGAGCGTGATGACGCGCAAGGGGCCGTCGGCCTCGACCGTGATCTCTGCGGGCAGGTCGTACATGTCAAACTCCTAGTCCGAGAATGCGAGCGGCGATGATGTTCTTCTGGATCTGGGAAGTCCCGCCCATGACGCTCTGGGCACGGCTGTAGAAGTAGGCGCCGAGCAGTTCCTCGTCGGCGGTGCCCGTCACGGCCAGCGCCGCGTGCCCCACCGACTGCTCGACCCAGGTCATGAGCAGTTTGTCCAGCGAACCCTCGGGGCCGTGCGTGACGCCGTCGAGCTGTTCGGAGAGCCTGCGCCGCACGTGCAGGCGCAGCATCTCCGATTGCACCGCCGCCCAGCGCAATTCCTCGGGCGCGTCGGCTCCGGCGCGGGCGGCCAACTGCCGCACGATCTTCCGGTATCGGGCCGCGTACCCGAGGGTCGAGGGTTCGCGCTCGTGCCCGACGACGGTCATCGCCAACTTCCAGCCGTCACCCGGCCCGCCCACCATCTGGTCGGCGGGCACGCGCGCCCCGTCGAAGAGGACCTGCCCGAATTCCTTGGTGACGCCGCTGATCATCCGCAGCGGACGCTGTTCGATGCCGGGCTGCTTCATCGACACGACGAAGGCCGAGAGGCCCTTGTGCCGAGGCACATCCGGGTCGGTGCGGGCCAGCAGCAGGCACCAGTCGGCGACATCGGAATAACTGGTCCACACCTTGTGGCCGGTGAGCACGTACTCGTCGCCGTCGCGCACCGCGGTGGTCCGCAGCGACGCCAGATCCGACCCCGCGTCCGGTTCGCTGAAGCCCTGGCACCAGCGCTGGGTGCCGTCGATCATGCCCGGCAGGAACCGCAGTTGCAGCGCCTCGTCGGCGTGCCTGCCCAAACCTTGCACCAGATAGCCCAGACTCGGGCGCGGCGGCGCGCCCGCGACGGCCAGTTCCTCGTCCAGGATCACGTCGTAGACGGGCGGCAGTTCGTGGCCGCCGAACTTCTTCGGCCACGACAGCCCGAAGAACCCCGCCCCGTACAGCGCGCGGTGCCAGTCGCCCTGGCGCGCCCAGTACTCGTCGCCGGAGGTCGGGAAGGCGCCCGCGTGCTCGGCCAGCCAGACGCGCAGCCGCGACCGGAACGCCGCCTCCTGCGCTGAATCACGAAAGTCCACAGTCGATCTCCTCCAGACGAACGGGGAACAGTTCGGCGGAAACCAGCGCGCGGCGCAGATACAAATGCGCCGTGCACTCCCAGGTGTTGCCGATGCCGCCGTGCACCTGGATCGCCGTCTCGCAGATCGTGCGGGCGGCGCGGGCGGTGTAGACCTTGGCGATCCGCGCCGCGTGCAGCGCCGGTTCGGGCGCGAGTTCGTCGACCGCCCACGCCGCGTGCAACAGGGTGCTGATCGCCCCTTCGATCAGCGCCCGACTCTCCGCGAGCAGATGCGCCACCGCCTGGTAGTCGCCGATCGGATGTCCGTACTGTGCACGCACTTTCGCGTAAGCGACGGCGGTGTCCTGCGCGCCGCGCGCCACGCCGAGCAGGTCGGCGGTGGTCACGGTGAGCGCGAGCGCGGTCCAGCGTGTCAGGCGTTCCTCGTCCACCGCGGCCAGATCCTCGAACGCGCCGCCGGGACGCGCGGCGCGCCGGGTGAGATCGGTTTCGGGCGCCTGCGCGCCCACCGCGACGGCGCGCAACCTGCCGTCGGACACCGTCACCGCCCTGGTCCGGTCACGCGCGTCGACGATCCGGTCGCCGAGGGCCACGGTCCAGCGGTCGGCATCGGTCTCGCCGAGCAGGTCGTGGGCCAGCACCGGCCCCAGGAACGGTACGTCGACCAAGGCACGGCCGAATTCCTCGGCCACCAAGGCGACTTCGACGCCCGAGGCGCCGTCGGCGCGCAATCGGCGCAGCCCCGCCGATTCCACCGCTTTCTCCAGGCGCGCGACGCGCTCGCCGTCCTCGAGGTCGGCGACCGACCCGGGGCCGAGTTCGGCGCCGATCCGGGCCGCCGAGGCCCGCAATTGGCGTTGTTCACTGGTCAGACGGGTGTCCATGGCGCTCCTTGAGTACGCGGCGCAGCACCTTGCCCGAGGGCAGGCGCGGGATCTCCGGGACGAACACCACCCGGCGTGGCTTCTTGTAGGTGGCCAGGCGGTCGCCGACGAAGGCGACGACCTGGTCCTCGGTGAGGTCGCCGTCGGTGCGCACGGCCGCGACGATGGCCTCGCCGTCCGCGCCGTCGACGCCGAACACCGCGCAGTCCTGGATGTCCGGGTGCCCGTGCAGCACGGCCTCGATCTCGGCGGGCGCCACCTGGAAGCCGCGGACCTTGATCATCTCCTTGAGGCGGTCGGTCAGGCGGATCCAGCCCTCGGCGTCGACGTGGCCGACATCCCCCGTGCGGTACCAGCCGTCGTGGAACGCGCTCGCCGTGGCCTCGCTGGGCAGGTAGCCGGACATGAGCGAGTCGGCGCGACACTGGATCTCGCCGGTCTCGCCGGTTCCGACGACCTCGCCGGAGTCCACCGACACCACCCGGATCCGCACGCCCGGCGCGGCTCTGCCGACGCTGTCCAACCGCGGTTCCGCGCGCGGATTGCACGCGATGACGGGCAGTTCGCTGGCCCCGTAGGCGGGCAGCCAGCCGACTCCCGTTCGGCGGGTGACGGTTTCGGCGACACTCGCGGTCACCGGGGTCGCGCCCCACATGATGTAGCGCAGCGAACTCAGGTCGTAGGACTCGAGATCCGGATGCGAGGCCAGCGCGAGGGCGATCGGCGCGACGGCCATCTCGACGGTGATGCGCTCGTTCTGGATGCAGTCGAGCATGGTCTTCAGGTCGAAGCGCCGGTGCAACCGCATGCCCGCGCCGACCCGCAGCGCGGTGAGGATGTTGAGCAGTCCGAGGATGTGCGAGGGCGGGGTGGCGATCTGGAGTCGGTCGGAGCCGTCGAGTCCGAGCACTTCGCGCCACTGCTCGACGGCCGCCTCGAGCGAGGCGTGGGTGTGGCGCACCGCTTTGGGCATGCCGGTGGTGCCGGAACTGAAGACCAGCACCGCGTCGGCGGCGGGATCGGTGCCCCGCGGGCCCGCCGCGGGAGGGCCGCCCACGGAGAAGACGTTCGGGCCGCCGCCTACCGAGAACACCCCCGGATCGTCCGCTTTCGGCGCGATCGGCTCGTCCAGCGAGCGGGTGGGCAGCAGTTCGCCGAGGACCGCGCAGTCCCCGACGCCGTAGCGCGGTGAGGTCAGCGCCAGCGCGTGCGCGACCTCGGCCACCTTCCAGGCCGGACTGATCAGGACCACGGCCGCGCCGAGACGCCAGATCGCGAGGGTGGCGATGACGAATTCCGGCCGGTTGGACGACATGAGCGCCACCCGGTCCCCTGGGCCGACGCCGCGCACGGCGAGGTCGGCGGCCAATCCGGCGGCGAGGTCGTCGAGTTCGGTACGCGCGTAGGACCGGTCCTCGAAGACGAGTGCGGTCGAACCACTCCAACCAGACATTGAGAAGATCCCATCGTATGAGTGAGAATGTAATTCTCACACTGACAGAATAGTAATACCAAAGGAGGCGATCGATGGCGAGACCCGCGATGTTCCAGCGCGCCACGGTGACCCGGATCGTCGAGGAGAGCGTGGACGCCCGCACTTTCGTGCTGCGTCCGCACGACGACCCCATCACCTACCAGGCCGGACAGTTCTGCACCTTCCGCATCGCGGTCGACGGTCGGACGCTCTACCGGTCCTACTCGATGTCGAGTTCCCCCGAGCACGACACCGAACTCATGACCACGGTCAAACGCGTCCCCGGCGGCGCGGTGTCCAACTGGATGCACGACAACCTCGCCGAAGGCGACGAAGTCGAACTCAGCCGCGCCGCGGGCCGCTTCTGCCTGCGCGAAGCCGACACTCCGCTGCTCGGCTTCAGCGGCGGCAGCGGAATCACCCCGATCCTGTCGCTGACCAAGACGACCCTGCACACCACCGCGCGACGCGTCCGACTGCTGTGCGCCGACCGCGACGCCGGTTCGGTCATGTTCGAGGAGGCGCTGACCGACCTCGCCCGCCGCTTCCCGGGCCGCCTCGAGGTGGTGCGTCACCTCGATTCCGCGAGCGGCTATCTGGACGAAGCCGCGATCCGCGCCTTCACCGGTGCGGACGGCCACGGCGACGCCTACGTGTGCGGACCCGAGGCGTTCATGGACCTGGTGGAGAAGGCGCTGCCCGGACCAGGGGCGATCTACAGCGAACGGTTCGGCGGGCCCGCGGTCGCGAGCACCCCGACAGCGGGCCGCACCGCATCCGCCGGCACCGCATCCGTCGACACCGTCGCGCCGCCCACAGTCGGCTCCGGCGCCACACCGGTTCCGACCGACCCCGCCACGGTTGCCATCACCGCGTCCGACGCCCCAACGGATCCCGCCGGCTCGGGGCAGGCCGCGCCCACCCGGACCGCCGCACCGGCGGTTCCCGAGGCGGGCACGGTCACCGTCATCCTCAACCGGAAGAAGCGGACGGTGCCGCGCAAGGACGGCGAGACCCTGCTCGAGAGCGCGCGCCGGGCCGGTCTGACGCCGCCGTTCTCCTGCGAGGCGGGCAATTGCGCGACCTGCATGGCGAAGGTCACCGACGGCCACGCGACGTTGCGGGTCAACGAGGCGCTGTCCGACGACGAACTCGCGGACGGCTACGTGCTGACCTGCCAGGCGGTGCCGGACACCGAATCGATCACCGTGGACTACGAGTGAGAAGTGGCGCTTGCCATCAATGAGAATGTCATTATCATTCAAAGCGAACGATGATCTCGTCGACCGACCGGAGGCCGCCATGCCCGAGCCGCAGCACGCACTGACCGACCGCACGCTGGTGATCTCCGGCGCCAGCCGCGGCATCGGCCTGGCCATCGCGGTCGCCGCGGGCGCGCAGGGGGCGAACGTGGTGCTGCTGGCCAAGACCGATCAACCGCATCCCCGCCTGCCCGGCACCGTGCACACCGCGGTGGCCGAGGTGGAAGCGGCGGGCGGTCGGGCGGCGGCGGTCGTCGGCGACGTGCGCGACGAGGACACCGTGCGTCGCGTGGTCGACACGGCCCTCGAGCGGTTCGGCGGCATCGACGTGTGCGTCAACAACGCGAGCGCCATCGCCACCGAACCCACCGAGCAACTCTCGGCCAAGAAGTTCGACCTGATGATGGACATCAACCTACGTGGCACGTTCCTGCTGACCAAGGCGTGTCTGCCGAGTCTGCGGGCCTCGGCGGCCGCGCGCGTGCTGACCGTCGCGCCGCCGGTGAACCTGAATCCGCGCTGGTTGGGCGAACATCCGTCCTACACGCTGTCCAAATACGGTATGACGCTGCTCTCGCAAGGGTGGGCCGCGGAATACGCCGACACCGCGAACATCGCCTTCACCTGTCTGTGGCCGCAGACCTTCATCGCCACCTCCGCGGTCGCCGCGCTGCCCGACGGCGACCGGCAACTGGCCTCGGCGCGCAGTCCGCGCATCATGGCCGACGCCGCGGTGGCCCTGCTGACCCAAGCGAGCGCGAAGGTCAGCGGCAAGTGCTACCTCGACGCCGAGGCGCTGACCGAATTCGCCGGGGTCACCGATTTCGCCGACTACGGCGGCGGCGCGGACCCCACCCTCGACCTGTTCCTGGATCGACCGAAGGACCCGAGATGAGCCCTGCACCCTTCACCGGTTTCGCCGCACCCGCGCGCGGGCCCGAGGTCCGCACCGCCCGCCGAGCCCGCACACCCGACCCGCGGCGCACCGTCGCGGGCCGACGCTGGTGGGAGACGCCCGCGCCCGCCGAACGCCGCGCCGAGGTGGAACGCGTCGAGGTCCGCGAAGTGCTCGACTTCTTCGAGAAGTGCCCGCGCTGCGGCTATTTCGCGCAGGCCACGGTGACCGTCTCGACCTTCGCCGACGGTCGCGCCGAAGCCACCCTGCGCCCCGCCTGCGGTCTGCCCTGCGGCTGGGAAGGCGAACCGCGCACGCGATGACGCCCCTCCCCCACCCCGCCCGTCATCCCCGAGGAATCCCATGGCCTATGTGA
>NZ_BAGG01000264.1 GCF_000308695.1 Nocardia takedensis NBRC 100417
ACGGTTCGTCCATCTCGACGCGGAGTTGTTCGCGGTGCGGGTCGTTGGCTTCGGCGAGGTCGAGGGTGATGACGCCGTTCTGGTGGCCGGTGAGTACTTGGTCGGTGGCGCTGGAGAGCAGGTCGAAGGCGAGGCCGAACCGCGGGTTCTCGTCACGGCCGGTGATGGGCAGGCCGAGTTCGGTGAGTTCGAGGATGAGGCGGCGTTTGGCGGCTTCGGCTTCGGCGAAGGCGTTCAGGCCCTCGGTGTCGTTGTCGTTGGGGCGGGTGCGGGTCAGGCGGCAGGACTCACACAGCACGGGGCCGTTGTCGGGCGCGGGCGGAGCCGCCTGCACGGTCGGAACCGCCGGCGGCGCGTCTTTTCTGGGGCGTCTGCGCAGTCGCCAGCGCCGTCTGGCCGGATCCTGCTTGTCGGTGTCGGTCCGTGCCGCGATCTCCTCGTCGGGAATCTGCACCAGCCAGTTGCAGCGCGCGACGTGCAGGTTGTCGCAGAGTCGGTAGCGGCGGCCGTCCACCATTCCGCTCAGGTGACCGGTGTCACCCGTCGGGGCGAAATCGGAGATCACCAGCAGTGTCCGCAAGGTGAGGCTGAAGCCCAGGGGGCTGGAACAGGACAGACAGACCGAGTTCTCGAACGACAACCGCTGTCCGCAGTTGGGGCAGGCGAAGTCACGCATGCGGATCACACTTCCGGGAAGAGCTACGTCGACGATGTCGACCGGTACGGATCGAACATGCCCACCCGAAGCCGCCGTACACCCCCGATCCGAACCCGCCGCCGCACAACGCTCTTCGCTGTGACCCCGACCACATCGGGTGTGGATCGGGATCGGATCGGGTGTGGCGGAATCACACCCTTCCGGTCCGGACGCGGCCGGACCGGAACGGCGCCCGCGCTCACGCCACCAGCGGCGGATCCAACCGGGCGAAATCGGGCAGCCGGTGGTAGGGATAGCGCGGGTAGGGCGGGACCGTCGCGCTCGCGGCGTCCAGTCGACGGAGCTGATCCGGCGTCAGCGCGACCTCCAGCGCGCCGAGGTTCTGTCGGAGTTGCCGTTCGTCGCGCGCGCCGACGATCACACTGGTCACGGTGGGGCGGGTGAGCAGCCACGCGAGCGCGATCTGCGGCACCGGGTGGCCGGTTTCGGCGGCGACCTCGTCGAGTGCGTCGACCACGCGGTAGAGCAGCTCCTCCTCGACCGGCGGGCCCGCGGCGGCGGTGCGGTGCAACCTGCTGCCGTCCGGGATCGGTGTGCCGCGCCGGATGCGACCGGTGAGTCGACCCCAGCCGAGCGGGCTCCAGACCAGCGCGCCGACGCCTTGATCGTGGCCGAGCGGCATGAGCTCCCACTCGTAGTCGCGGCCGACCAGCGAGTAGTAGACCTGGTGCGCGACAAAGCGGGTCAGGCCGTTGCGGTCGGCGGCGGCCAGCGATTTCATCAGCTGCCAGCCGGCGAAGTTGGACGCGCCGAGGTAGCGGATCTTGCCCGCCCGCACCAGATCGTCCAGCGCGGTGAGGGTTTCCTCGACGGGGGTGTGCGCGTCGAAGGCGTGCAGTTGGAACAGGTCGATGTGCTCGACGTCGAGTCGCCGCAGCGCCGCCTCCACCGCCCGCACCAGTCGCGCGCGTCCGCTGCCCGCGTCGGTGAGGTCGGGACCGGTGGGCAGACCGGCTTTGGTGGACAGCAGAACCTTGTCGCGGCGGCCGCGGAGGGCCGCGCCGAGTACTTCCTCGGAGGCGCCGTCGGAGTAGACGTCGGCGGTGTCGAAGAGGGTGACGCCCGCGTCCAGGCAGATGTCGACCAACCGTCGGGCCTGCGCGACATCGGTGTCGCCCCAGGCGCCGAAGAGTTCACCGCGCCCGCCGAAAGTGCCCGCGCCGAAGCCGAGCGCGGGCAGGACCAGACCGGACGCTCCGGTTCGCCGATACTCCATGACCACTCCTAAAGGGTCTATAGTTCCGTTAACAATCTCGACAGTACGCCCTTGTGTCGCTAAATGGAACTGGAGACCCGTTATGAGTTCGGAACCCGGTGCGGTCAGACCCGGCGGACGCACCGCCCGGGTGCGCGCGGCCGTCCTGCGCGCGGCCGGTGACCTGTTGGCCGAGAAGGGATTCGGCGCACTCGACCTCACCGAGGTCGCCGCCTGCGCCGGAGTCGGCAAGACCACGGTCTACCGGCGGTGGGGCACGCCGACCGCCGTCGTGACCGATCTGCTGACCGCCATGGCGGAGGACTCGGTCCCGCGCGCCGACACCGGCAGCCTGCGCGAAGACCTGCTCGCCAACGCGCGACTCGTACTCGACACGCTCACCGATGCCCGCCAGGGACGCCTGTTCCGCGCGGTCGTGGCGGCGGGGACCGCCGACCCGGCGACCGAGGCCGCGCTGCGCCGCTTCTACGACATCCGGTTGACCGAGTGGGCCCCGTGCGTCACCGACGGCATCGCCCGCCGCGAGGCCCCGGCGGGAACCGATCCGCGCGCCGTGCTCTCCGCGGTGTCCGCGCCGTTCTACTACCGTCTGCTGATCAGCGGGGACCCCTTGGACGACGCCGTCGCTGTAACCGCCGTCGACGCCGTGCTGGACGCCGTCGCCGCGAGCCGTTTCGTCGCGAACGCGCCGAGTACTTCCAGGTGACCGAACAATCTGTCGTCCCACCGCGGATCGCCTCGAGTCGACCGATCCAGAATTCGGCGAACGATCACCGCGTGGGCCGCGCCCGAGGAGGGGCACGGCGCGGCGAGGCGTCAGACTGGACGGTCATGGACCTGCCCGAACTCCCCGATCTGCCGATTCGCGGCGTGCTCGACGATGTCGTCGCGACGCTGGTCGAGCACGGGACGGCGGTGCTGGTCGCACCGCCGGGCACCGGGAAGACGACGCTCGTGCCGTTGGCGCTGGCCGCGGCCGTCGCGGGGCGTGTGGTCGTGGCGGAACCGCGCCGGTTGGCGGCGCGCGCGGCGGCCGGGCGGATGGCGGCCCTGCTCGGCGAGCGGGTGGGGGAGACCGTGGGCTATTCCGTGCGGGGTGATCGCCGCGTCGGGCGCGGCACCCGGATCGAAGTGGTGACCTCCGGGTTGCTGGTGCGACGGTTGCAGGACGATCCCGACCTCGCCGGCGTCGACGTAGTGCTGCTCGACGAATGCCACGAACGGCATCTGGACGCGGACCTGCTGTTGGCGCTGCTGCTGGATGCCCGCGCGGGGCTGCGCCCGGATCTGCGGGTGCTGGCCACCTCGGCGACCGTTGCGGCGGACCGACTGTCCGAACTGCTCGGCGTCGACCGACCCGCTCCGGTGCTGCGGGCGCAGGGCCGGACCCACCCGGTCCGCACGGCCCATCTCTCGCCGCTGCCCCGGGAGCGGATCGAAGCGCAGGTCGCGCGGGCCACCCGGATCGCGTTGGCCGACGCCGAGGGCGACGTCCTGGTGTTCCTGCCCGGAGCGGCGGAGATCCGCCGCACCGCGGCGTTGCTGGACGACCTGCCCGAGGTGGAGGTGGTCGTCCTGCACGGACGGTTGTCCGCGACCGGGCAGGACGCGGCGCTGCGCCCGGGCGCCCGGCGGCGGGTCGTGTTGTCCACGGCGGTGGCGGAGTCGAGTTTGACGGTGCCCGGTGTTCGCGCGGTGGTGGATTCCGGGTTGGCGCGCGTGCCGCGGATCGATCGGGCGCGCGGACTGTCCGGTCTGGCGACGGTCCGGGTCTCGGCGGCGGTCGCGGATCAACGCGCCGGGCGCGCGGGCCGCGAGGGGCCGGGCTGGGTGTGGCGGTGCTGGCCGGATTACGAGCACGCGACCCTGCCCGCCTACCCCGAACCGGAGATCCGCACCGCGGACCTGACCGGTCTGACCTTGGAACTGGCGTGCTGGGGCACCACCGACGGCCACGGCCTGAGCTGGTGGGACGCGCCCCCATCGGGCGGACTGCACGCAGGCCGAGATGTACTGACGGCCTTGGGCGCGCTCGACGGCGCGGGAGCGGTGACCGACCGCGGTCGACGGATCGCGCGGATCGGCCTGCATCCGCGACTGGCGCGCGCCCTGCTCGACGGGGCGACAGTGGTGGGCGCGCGGGCCGCCGCCGAAGTCGTGACACTGCTGGACGACGACAGCTACCTCTCGGGCATCGATCTCGTCGCGGGTCTGCGCACGCTGCGGCGGGATCCGCCCGCGCGCTGGCGACGCGAAGTCGACCGGCTGACCCGCCTGGTCGACGGACCGGCGGGCGAGGACGACCCGGCACACGTTGTGGCGCTGGCGTATCCGGAACGGTTGGCGCGTCGGCGCACTGCCGGCTCGTCGAGTTATCTCATGGCGGGCGGCGCCGCCGTGACCGTGCCGAACGGCGCGGGCTTCGGGGAGGCCGAATGGCTCGCGGTGGGCGTGGCGACCCGGGACCCCGGACGCGCGGAAGGCGTCGTGCGCTCGGCCGCGGTCGCGGACGAGGGAGTGGCCCGGCGGGCGGCGGCGAATCTGCTCAGCGACGCCGAGGAGATCGAGTGGGTCGACGGTGACGTGGTGGCCCGGCGCGTGGAACGACTCGGCGCGATCCTCCTGTCGGAGCGTCCCCTTCGCGATCCGGATCGCCGCCGACTCACCGCCGCCATCCTGGGCGGCCTGCGCGCGTCGGGTCCGGCGCTGCTGTCCTGGACCGCCGAGGCCACCGCGCTGCGGCAGCGCCTGGATTTCCTGCACCGCACGCTCGGCGAACCCTGGCCGCCGGTCGATGACGATTCGCTCTCGGCCGCCGCCGAGGTCTGGCTAGGCCCGGAACTGGCCACCGCGCGCCGCCGCGCGGATCTGCGCCGCGTCGACCTCGGCCAGGCGCTGCGCCGACTGCTGCCCTGGCCCGAAGCCGCGCGCATGGACGAACTCGCGCCCGAACGCCTGGAAGTGCCCTCCGGGAGTCATCCGCGCGTCGACTACTCCGTCGACCCGCCCGTGCTGGCGGTCAAGGTGCAGGAGGTGTTCGGGTGGACCGACGCACCGCGACTCGGCGCGGGACGCGTCCCCCTCGTCCTGCACCTGCTCTCCCCGGCCCAGCGCCCGATCGCGGTCACCTCCGACCTGGCCTCTTTCTGGCGGACGGGCTGGCCCCAGGTCCGCGCCGAACTCCGGGGCCGCTACCCGAAACACGCCTGGCCCGAGGACCCCGCCTCGATGCCCGCCCACCGCGGCGCCGCGCGCAACGTCCGTCGATGAACCCGGTCGGACGCGCGGCGGGCTCGCGTGCGGAATCTGTCGGTCGTTGCTGGGACGATCGAAGTTCGTCGCTGTGGTTCTCCATCACCGGCGGCGACCCTCGACCGGAAGGAGCGCCGATGACACCGACTCTCGCTCTCGAGATCGAACCGCCCGCCCGCCGCGCACCCACGCACGGTGGCACGCCGTCCGGGCGAGGGCACCATGCCTAGCGGCAGCGCGGCGGCGAACGCCCGAACCGACCTCATCGAACGCCTCCGCGCCGCCCTGGCCGATCAGCCGACCCTGCGCGAAGTGTCGATGTTCGGCGGCCGAGCCTTCATGGTGAACGACAAGATGGTGGCCTGCGTGCGCAAACAAGGCGACCTGCTGGTCCGCGTCGCCGCCGACCGCCACGAAGAACTACTCCGGGAGAGCGGAGCCACGTGGGCCGAGATGAAACCGGACCGCCGGATGGCCGCCGGATGGCTCTCGATCACCGCCACCACCCTCACCGACGACGACGCCCTGTCCTTCTGGCTCACCGCCGCCCTCACCCACAACCGCACCGTCACCGAATGACGCACTCGTCGCAGCAGCGGCCGCCTGGTCGACCGGTCCGGAGTCCGAGCCGCTATCCATCGGCGAGCGGTGAGAAACCTTGACCGACAGTGGTTTCCAGGAGGGCCACCGCGTGGCCTCTCGACGCGACTCGCCGCCGTTCTCGGTGGGGATTGTCTCGGTGCGGGTGGCCCGCCCAGGGTGAGCCGGCGTAATGCCGCCCGGTCTCAGTGCTCGTTCTTGATGACGAAATAGGACCCGCGGATGATCCCGGCCAGTTTCGACTTCTGTCGGGCGAACTTGAACGAGGACAGTTCTTCGGGAACGTCCATTCCTTCGGCGAGTTTGAACCCGACCGCCCGCTTGTCGCTGCCGTCGATCGAGTACATGACGTTGATCGCCAAGCCGCTCCGGTAGAACACGTAGGCGAAGTGGATGCCGTCCACCTCGAAGTCCGATGTCTCCAGCGGTGGGGAGGCGATGACGATGCCGCGTTCGTCTTCGAGAATGCCGCTGACCCAGTCGACGGTCGGTTCGGTCTCGCTCGCCGGTCGCACCGTGAATTCGTGGCTGTACTTGTTCTTGAAATATCGGGCCTCGTTGGCTCGCAGACCGGCGAGCGCGTCCGCGACCGGCGACGATTCCAGACCGGCGGTCGATACGGTGGTGAAGTCCACTGGGTGGGGCATGGCGCACTCCTCGGCGAGATATGTCCGTCCGAATTCCGGTCATCGGTCACGCGAAAGGACGGCGAAGCCGACCGACCGGAACTCTACAGCGCGATCGACTCGAATCCGCCGACCGCGCCGACCCGGACGGGTCGCACGAGCCGGAATCGCCGTTCGGGCGGTGGTGCGGTTAAGGCCGACACCCGAACGGCGTCCGGGTCACGGCTGCGGTGCGGTGCTCATCAAGGAGGCCGGGGCCGCGGGGCGCAGTCGAGCGATGATGCCGTCGAGATCCAGAATGAACTTGTCGGGGCGGAAGGTGTGACCGCCGGGCGATTCATACCATTCGTGCGGAATGCCCGCGTCGCGCAGTCGCGCCCGGAATTCCCGCTGACCCGCGAGCACCTGGGTCTCGTTCACGCTGTCGAACCAGTTGAGCGGGTCCGGGCTGGTGCCCGCGGACAGGAAGATCCGCTTGTTGCGGTAGCTCTCGATCCTTTCGATCGGATTGTCGGCGCTGACCCTGGCCTGGTTCCAGAACGGGACGCCGTAGATCGTGCCGCCCGCCAGATCCAAGGCGGCCGAGGACAGGTTCGCCCAATGGGTGACCAGACCGAAATCGCGCCGCAGACTCGCCGGGCCGGAATGGCTGCTGACCGAGGCGAACAGACTGGAATACTTTGCCGCGTATTTCAGCGCGCCGAAGCCGCCCATGGAGAATCCGGCGGCAGCGCGCCCGTCGTAATCGGTGTAGGTGCGGAAATTCGCTTCGATCCAAGGGATCAGTTGGGCGATGTGGAAGGTCTCCCAGTTGCGCGGGCCGACGAACGAGGTGACCGGGTTGGAGTACCAGCCCGCGTGTCCGCCGTCGGGCATCACGATGATGATCGGTTTCCCGGCGGTCAGGTCGCGGATTCCCAGTTGGTCGAAGGTGCGGAAGTCCTGGTCGCTGCCGCCGCCGTGGAACAGATAGACGACGGGATAGGTGTCGGCGCTGGTGCGGTAGTCCTCGGGCAGCAGGACGTTGACTCCCGGATTCCAGCCCACCGCCGAGGTGTGGAATCGGTAGTACCACAGGCGTGGGTCGTTCTCGTCGCGGTCCACGATCGAGAGCCCGAATCCGTCGCTGCGCCCGACGAAGATCGCCAGCACATGGCCCGCGTCGAGGTGATCGGGGTCGGTGAGGCCGTTGGCGGCGGCGATCAGCGGCGCGAACGCGGCATCGCCGTAGAAACGAATCGCTATCTGCGACAAAGTGTCTCCCGCGCGGACCGAATACCGCAGCAGATCGGGGATGATCAGTTGTCGGCCGGTGTCGAGGTGGTCGGGGTCGGTGAGGTCGTTGGCGGCGGCGATCACCGGTGCGAGATCGGCGTCGTCGTAGAAATGAAGGGCGATCTGCGACAGCGTGTCTCCCGCGACGACGTCGTACCGGGCGTAGTCGGGAACGATCAGTCTGCGGCCCGCCTCGAGCTGGGCGGTTGCGGCGATGCCACTCGCGGCGGCGATCAGCGTTCGTAATTCGGCCTCTCCGTAGAAGCGCAGCGCCAACATCGGCAGTGTCTCCCCGGTGACCACGGTATGTGTTCTGACCATTCGACTCACCCCTTTGATAGCAGTTCGCTCTAGTGTGCGATGCTGGGGATTCGCTGTCCAGTACTTCTTTCGGCGCGAAACCGGGGCGAAAGTTGTTGCAGCGTAGAGCGTTTTCGGTCAGTCGGAGCGAGCCGACCGGTCGGGTCGGGACGGGTCCGTCGGATCGGTGATGGTGCCGACCGGGTCGATGGTGGGGGTGAGGGTGACCAGGTAGGTCTCGGTGGGTTCGGTGACCTCCATGCCCGCCTCGGCGGAGTCGCGGCCGCGCGCGTGGACTCGCACCCGGTAGTGCCCGGACGGGATCGGTGAGAAGTCGGCGGGCGCCTCGCCGTCGAGGGTGATCACCCGCAGGTCGTGGCGGGAGTCGATGACGGTCTCCTCGACCTGCTCCCAGCCGTCGAGCGGGGGTGGGGTGGTGGTGATCGCCACGGTCAGCGTGACCGGACCGTAGGCGATTCCGGTGAGCACCGTCACGAAGCCGGGCCCGGTCCAGATCAGGTTTCCCTCCGCGGCGATGTCGGTGGTGTCGACCGTGGTGGCGGCGAGCAGGAACTGGTGGTGATCGACGTGGACGGCCCCGGTCTCGGTCACGGCTGCGCTCCTCGTCTGCTGCGCCGTCGGTCCGGCGTGGCGCGCGGTCGACGGGACTGATCGGTGCGTCACGGTAGCAGCAGCGTGCGAGGATCGGGAGATGCTGTCCAACCCTCTACCGCAGGTGGCCCGTTGGCTCGGTGGGCAGCCGTGGGTCATGCGTTCGGCTCCCGTCGTCGTCCCCACCGAGCGCGTGCTGCGCCGGATCACCGGCGGCAGGGTGGGCGTCCTCGACATCGCCGGAGTGCCGTCGCTGCGCCTGACCGTCGCGGGCCGCAAGACCGGAGTGCCGCGCGAGACCTCCCTGCTGTACGTGCCGCGCGGCGAGGACATCCTGCTGATCGGCTCGAACTGGGGCAGTCCCCGGCATCCGGTGTGGTCGACCAATCTGCGGGCCGCCGACCGCGCACTGGTGCGCGTGCGCGGCGAGACCTTCCCCGTGCAGGTGACCGAACTGGTCGGCGAGGACCGCGACCACGCCTGGGCGCACGCGGTCCGATCCTGGCCCGGCTACCGGATGGAATCCCGCCTGGCAGGCGGACGCGTCTTCCGAATCTTCGAACTGCGCCGCCGGTGAGCCGCCTCGGCCCCGGCCCGCGGGAGCGCTGACTCTCGTTCGATGGAAGGAACGCGGCTTCGCCTGAGTCACGGGGTGATGTCGTACCAACCGGCTTACGCCGGCGCGGTGGGGACAGAACCGTGCGGGCACACCCAGCGCCCGCACCGGGCTCACGACGGGACCGGCTCAGGACCCGATGTGACTGTCGAGGAAGACGAGCAGGTCCTTGTTCAACTCCTCTT
This sequence comes from Nocardia takedensis NBRC 100417, assembly GCF_000308695.1. Taxonomy (GTDB): domain Bacteria; phylum Actinomycetota; class Actinomycetes; order Mycobacteriales; family Mycobacteriaceae; genus Nocardia; species Nocardia takedensis. The sequence continues at coordinate 9,401 of NZ_BAGG01000264.1, forward strand.
TGTGGGTGTCGGTGATGCCGTGCGGCGCGCCGGGATACACCGTCAACCGGGCGTCGGCGATCCGTGCCGCCGACGCCTTGCCGCCGACTTCGAACGGCACCACCTGGTCGTCGTCGCCGTGCACGATCAGCGTCGGCACGTCGAAAGCGTCCAGGTCGTCGCGGAAATCGGTGGCCGAGAACGCCGCGATGCATTCGTAGGCGTTGTGCGCGCCGGATTGCAGGCCCTGGCGCCAGAACGCGTCGCGCATCCCCTGCGACGGGTGCTGATCGGGCCGGTTGTTGCCGAAGAACGGCCCGTCCGCGAGGTCGCGGTAGGTCTGCGACCGGTCCGCGAGCGAGGCCGCGCGGATCCCGTCGAACACCTCCACCGGCACACCGCCCGGGTTGTCCTCGGTCCGCAGCATGAACGGCGGGACGGCCGAGACCAGGACGATCTGCGCCACGCGGTCGGTGCCGTGCCTGCCCACGTAGCGGGCGACCTCGCCGCCGCCGGTGGAGAACCCGATCAACGTGATCTCGCGCAGATCCAGGTGTTCGATCAGGCCGGCGAGGTCGTCGGCGTAGGTGTTCATCTCGTTGCCCGACCAGGTCTGCGACGAGCGTCCGTGCCCGCGCCGGTCGTGGGCGACGACGCGATACCCGTGGGTCGCCAGGAACTGTTGCTGGGCCTCCCAACTGTCCGAGCTCAGCGGCCACCCGTGGCTCAGCACGACCGGGCGACCGGCGCCCCAGTCCTTGTAGTAGATGTCGGTGCCGTCGAAGGTGGTGTGGAAGGGCATGGTGGCTCCTCGCGCGGTGCTCGGTGACGGTCGGTCCGTCACCGAGCACGCTAGGAGCGCGATCGGCCCGCGAACTGTGTCCTGGTGCACGGTTCTGTTCTCTGCGAGCACCGCGTCACGGGGGAGTGAGGCCCTGTTCGGCCGGTGGTCTCGCCTCCGGCAGATACGAGCCGGTTCACGTTCGACGGCGTTCAGACTTCCACGTCGACGTCCCCGGCGGACGGTGGCGCGGATCGGGTTCCGGTGGCGGCGATTTCGGCGGCGACGGTGTCGATGAGTTCGTCGACGCCGCGGGCGGCGCGGATCTGGACGGCGAGCGCGGCGGCGGCGTCGCGGTAGCGAGGGGCGGCGAGGATCTTGCGCACGGCGCGGCGCACGGCGGCGGGCGCGGGACTGCCGGTGCGCAGGTTGATCCCGGTGCCCGACCACGCGACCCGGGCGGCTACTTCGGGTTTGTCCTCGGTGTCGCCGGCGATCACGATCGGGACGCCGTGGGCGAGGGCGTAGTGCACGCCGCCGTAGCCGCCGTTGGTGACCAGCACGTCGAGTCGGGGGAACAGGCGGTCGTAGGGCAGGAATTCGGCGGCGCGCGCGTTGGCGGGCAGCGTGCCGAGGTGATCGATCGGCCTGCCGCCGGTGGTGACGATGACGAGGACGTCCTCCTCGGCGAGCGCGTCGAGGGTGGGCCGGACGAGTTCGTCGAAATCCCGGTTGGCGATGGTGCCCTGGGTGACCAGCACCGCCGGTCGGTCGGTGTCGAGTTCGTCCCACCAGGGCGGGACGGCGGAGTCGGAGGAGGCGATGATCGGCCCGGCGAAACGCAGCGGGAGCGGGAGATCGGGTCGGGGATATTCGAATCCGGGAACCGACAGTTGGATGATCGCCTCGGCGGTGCTGATCCAGTTGACGACGAAGGCGGGGGAATCGCGGTGGTGCACGGCGCGGTGCAGTGCGTCGAGTTGGGCTTGGACGGGGGCGAAGACCACTTTCTCGACCACCGCGCGCAGGAGGGTGTTGCGCACGCGATTGAGGGGGCCGCGCCACGGGCGCATGCCCAGTCCGAACGGCGGCGCCGCCGAGGAGCTCAACATCAGGGGCAGCATGCCCGCGACTATCACCGGCGGACGGGTGTCGCGCGGGTGGCCGCCGAGGAACATCGCGCCGACGAAGGTCGGGTCCACGAGGACGACATCGGGTCGCTGGTCCGGGTCGCTGGTCTGTGCCAGCAGCGCCTCGTATTGGGCGCGGGCGGGGACGAGGAAGATTCGCGCGACATCCCCGCGCAGGGCGGCGATGCCCGTGGGGTGGTCGGTGCCCGCTTCGGGGGCCATCAGTCGGTCGTCGAAGTCGGCTTCGGCGGGCAGCGAGAGGAATTCGCTGCCGGTCCGGGTGACGGCCTCGGCGAATCGCGCTCCGGTCAGGATTCGGACGTGGTCGCCGCGCCGGACGAGTTCGGCGGCGATGCCGAGCAGCGGTGTGATGTGGCCGTGGATGGGGACGCAGGCGATGAGATAGCGGGGCATGGTCGGCCTTCGTTCTTCATTCGAGATGTCGGAAGTCATCGGTACATGCTGGTGTTCACCAGTACGCTATACCGGTCAATGTGTCGAAGAAAGTCGAAGGGAGAGGTGCCCGTGTCCGGCTATGTCTCACCGCTGCGGGCCCGGCAGGCCGCGCAGACCCGCCGGGCCGTGATCGACGCCGCCGCCGAACTGTTCGCCGCGCAGGGCTACGGGCGCACCTCGCTGCGGCAGATCGCCGCCGTGGCGGGGGTATCGCTGGAAACCGTGCAGGCGCAGGGGCGTAAGCGCAGTCTGCTGGCCTCGGCCGTGCGGATCAGCAGTTTCGGCCGCGACGTCGACGAGTCGGTGCTGGCGGCTCCCGAAGCGGCCGCGCTGCAAGCGGCTTCGACGCCGGAGCAGTTCGCGGTCGCGGCGGCGCGACTGCTGGCGGGTTTGGCCTCGCGCACGGCGGGGGTGTGGCGCGCGTTCGTCTCGGCGGCGGCCGACGACCCGGAAGTCGACGCCGAACTGTCGCAGGTCGACGCGATGATCCGGGCCAATGTCGCGGGGGCCGTGCAGGTGATCTCCGACCGTGGTTGGCTGCGCACGGATATCGACACCGACGAGCTCACCACGAACCTGTGGCTGCTGGTCTCCAACGACAACTACGACAAGCTCACCCGCCGCCTCGGCTGGAACACCCGCACCTACGAGCGGTGGCTGACCCGCGCGATCACCGACCTGCTGTTCCGTCCCGCCCCCGAGAAGCCCTGAGCCCCCGCGGGGCGGGGTCAGTTCGTCAGGGTGAAGGTTGTCGCGAGTGTCGGGGTGGTGGCGGCGAATTCGTCTACGGCGGCGAGGTCGAAGTCGCCGTGGTCGCTGCCCAGGCCGCCCGCGACCAATGCCGCGGTGGCGCAACCCAGTACGGCCGCCCGGCGCGGATCACGACCGGCGGCGACGCCGACCAGGAATCCGGCGGAGAAGGCGTCGCCGCATCCGGTGGTGTCGACCACCGAGGCGGCGAACGCGGGGACGTGGATGAGCTCGTCGCCCCGCGCGAGCAGGACGCCGTCGCCGCCCATGGTCGCGGCGACCAGGCCCGCGCCGAGGTCGAGCAGCGCGCGGCAGGCGGCGGCGGGATCGTCCAGTGAGGTGAATCCCGTGACCTGTTCGAGGTTGGGCAGCAGGTAATCGGTGTGGGCCAGTGCCGGTGCGATGAGATCGGTCGTGCCCAGTTCGCCGGGCGCGATCAGGTCCACGGAGGTGGTGAGTCCGAGTTCCTTGGCGCGGCGCAGGATTTCGCCGGCGTTGTCCGGGCCGAGCAGTTCCGGTGCGCCGAGGTGCAGGTGATCCGCCTCGGCAAGGACGTCCCACACGACGTCGGAGGGAGTGAACGCGGTGTTGGCGCCGAGCAGGTGCAGGCTCGGGCGGTCGCCGTTGGGGCGGATCGGCAGGATCGAGGCCGAGGTCGGGGCGTTCGCGGTGCGCACGATCATGCCGGTGTCGATGCCCGCGCGGGTCAGCAGGGTGACGAGCATGTCGCCGGTGGCGTCGTCGCCGACGGCGCCCGCGCTGGACACGGTCGCGCCGAGTTTGGCGAGGCTGAGCGCGGTACCCGCGGCGGTGCCCGCCGCGGTGATGCGGATCTGCTGCACCAGGGCGGTGGCCTGGCCCGGGGGAATGGCTTCGACCGGGTGCACGAGGACGTCCAGAATGTGCGCTCCCATGGTGACGACCTTCACTGCTGCTCCTGTTCCACGGGGTTGCCGGTCTCGGCGGGACGGGTCGTGCCGTAGCCGCGGGTCAACGCGGCCCGGATCACGGCGGCTTGCTGTTCGTCGTCGAGCAGGCGCGGGCCACCCAGGATCCGGGCGTCGAGGAAGACCGCGCACGCCCACTCCAGCAACAGGGCGTTGTCGACGGCCTTGGCCAGGGACGCGCCGATCGTCACCGCGCCGTGGTTGGCCAGCAGCGCGGCCTGCTTGCCGCGCAGCGCACGCACGGTCGACTCGGCCAGTTCGGGGGTGCCGAACGGGTGGAACGGCACGACCGGGGTGTCGCCGCCGAGCAGCAGTTGCTGGTAGTGGAAGACGGGCAGAACGGTCTCGGCGCACGCGACCGCGGTGGATTTCGGCGCGTGCGTGTGCACGAGGGCGCCGATGTCGAGATCGCGGTAGCACCGGAGGTGCAGATCCAGTTCGGAGGTGGGTGCGAGGGCTCCGCCGACCTGGGTTCCGTCCAGGGTGAGCACGCACAGATCGTCGGCCTCGATATCGCCGAGGTCCGCGCCGGTGGGGGTGATCACCACGTGGTCGCCGGATCGGCTGCTCACATTGCCCGCGGTGCCGATGAGCAGGCCCCGCGCGGCCAGCATGCGACAGATCTCGGCCAGTTCTCGGCGTAGGTCGGGCAGCGGCGTCGCGGTCATTGCGGACAGCATAGGTCGGAGCGGGCGAGGACGGGGTTGGTCCGGCGTGCGCGGTGCGGGTCTCAGCCCCGGTGCATCAGACCGGACCGGTAGGCGAGCACCACGGCCTGGGTGCGGTCGCGTGATCCCGTCTTGGTGACGATGTGGGCGACGTGGGTGCGCGTGGTGGCCGGGCTGATGAACAACCGGTCGCTGATCTCGCCGTTGGAGTGACCGAGGGCCATCAGGGTCAGCACCTCGCGTTCGCGGGTCGTCAACGCCGCCAGGGCCGTCGGCGCGGTGAGCGCGCGCGGGCCGGTGCGCCGCAACGCCGCCAGCACGCCGCCGATGACGGCGGGGTCGAGCCAGCCCTGTCCCGCCGCGCAGTGCCGGATGGCCTCGGCGAGCACGGCGGGCGCGGCGTGTTTGAGCAGGAATCCGCTGGCCCCGGCCGCGAGCGCCTGCTGGACGGCGTCCTCGTCGTTGAACGTGGTGAGAACGAGAACCGTGGGCGGATCGACGGTTCCGGTGATCGCGCGGGTCGCGGCGATCCCGTCCACGACGGGCATCCGCAGGTCCATCACCACCACGTCGGGCCGCAATGCCGCCGCTCGTTCGATCGCCTCCGCGCCGTCGCCGACCTCGCCGACCACGGCGATGTCGGTGGTGGCGCCGAGCAGCATGACGCATCCGGCGCGCACGAGCGCTTCGTCTTCGGCGATGAGTACGGTGATCGTCATCGTGGGCTGTCTCCTGCGGCGATGCCGCGACCGGTCAGCGGCAGTTCGGTGTGGACGCGCCACCCGGCGTCCGCGGGACCGGATTCCATGTGCCCGCCCACCTCCCGCACCCGCTCGCGCAGGCCGCGCAGTCCGTGTCCGGAGGACAGTCCGCCCGCGGTGGGGCCGCGTCCGCCACCGCTGGTGATCGTGACGGTCACGGTGTCCGGGCGCCAGGTGATCGCGATGCGGGCGTCCGCGCCGCGTCCGGCGTGTTTGGTGATGTTGGTCAGCGATTCCTGCACGATGCGGTAGGCCGTGAGGTCGATATCGGGCGCCATCGCGCTCGGCGGGTCGCCGGTGACGGTCAGGTGCACGGTGATCCCGCCCGCGCGGGTCAGCGCGATCAGTTCCTCGATGGCGTCCAGACGTCGCGGAGCGTGGGTGTCGGGGGAGCGCAGCAGGCCGAGCAGGGTGTGCAGTTCGGCGATGGCCCGCGCGCCCGCCTGCTCGATCGCCTCCAGCGCCCGGTCGGCGTGCGGATCGGCGCCGGTGCCCGCCGCGCGGGCGGCGCCCGCGTAGAGCACCATGCCCGCGACGGTGCCGGAGACGCTGTCGTGCAGTTCGCGAGCGAGGTGCCTGCGCTGGGCGGCCAAGGCGCGTTCGGCGTCGGCGGCCATGCGCCGACGGTCGGCCAGCGCTTGGCGATCACGGTGGTGGACCAGTCGGCCGATGCCCCAGACCACCGTCAGCAGCATCGCCCAGATCGTCGCCGCGACGAGGAACTGCCGCACATCCTGCGCGCCCGGGGTCGCCAGGGCGGAGTGGTAGCTGAACAGTCCGAGCGAGAGCGCGGTGAGCGGCAGGATGCGGGTGGCGACCGAGAAGGGCGTGCGCGCCGCCACGGTGTAGGCGGCGACCAGCAGGTAGGCGAACGGGAAGTAGGCGGGGATCAGGAAGTTGACGCCCGTGTAGACCCATTGCGCGGTCCACACCGCGACCGGATGGCGGTGCCGCAGCAGCAGAACGGCGCCACAGCCGAGGGCGAGGACGGGCACGACCCAGATCGGCAGCGTCCCAACGACGCTCAGATCGCGGTCGCCGGCCCAGAACACCAGATCCACCGCGGCCGCCGCCGCGACCACCGCGATCGCCGCGAGGCGACCGCCCCGCGTCCGCCTCGTGCGGTGCTCGCCTATCCCCATCCGAACACGATGCGGAACCAGTGGATGGGGTTGCCGATGAAGGTCGGTCCGCTCGCGAGGGGGGCGACGGTGCGCCCCGGCGGCGTCGCGTCGAGGACGGCGCGCAGGGCCGCCACGACTTCCTCGCGGGTGGGTTCGGGTCGCGGTTCGCCCACGAACACCGGCGGCGCGGTCGACGCGGTCGCCAAGTCGAGCAGCACCAGATCCGGGGCCTCGGTGACGACGCGGATTCTCGCGACGTCGATCACCTCGCCGAGCGCGGCACGAGTGTGGCAGCGGAAGCGCTGCACCGCCGCGTGTTTCGAGGCGGGATACGACGAAACGACGAGTCGATCGTCACCGCGCGGTAGTTCGAGGACACCGCCGCACGACGATTCGGAAACGGCGCGGCCCCGGCCATTCTGGAGCCCGTCGGACCGGTGACCGCGAAGGATCGCCGGCCACGCTCCGGAAAGGACCACCGTCATGAATCGCACTCGCGCACTGCCGATCGCGCTGGGCATCGCCGCCGCGGCCGCCTTCGGCCTGCTGCCCGCCCAGGCGACCGCACTGCCCTACGGCCCGTACACCTGTCAGCAAGGATTCGTCTGGCGCGAGGCCTACAACGGCGACGCCGTGTGCGTGACGCCGGGCGACCGGGACACCGCGCGCACCGAGAACGCCCTGGCGGCCTCGCGGCGCGAACCCAACGGCGGCGCTTACGGACCCGACACCTGCAAACAGGGATTCGTCTGGCGCGAGGCGCGGCCCGCCGACCACGTCTGCGTGCCGCCCGACCGGCGCGATCGCGCACGGGCCCAGAACAGCGAAGGCGTCCTGCGCCTGGCCGACGCCACGCAACTGCCCGCGGGCAACGTGGGTATCCGGACCGAGAAGCACCAACTCGGCGGGTGGATCTTCCTCAACGGCGGCAGTGGGCTGACCCCCGACGCCCGCATCGAGTTCCGGGCCGCGGGCCTCAACGCCAACGGGTACTGGCTGGGCGCGAGGCAGTCCGACGGCAGCGGCCGGTTGCCGCGGGAGACCGCGGCCCTGGCGGACGTGCGGTGCCAGTTGCCGCGCGACCGGGCCGCGACGGTCGTGGCGGTCGACACGCGCACCGGTATCGCGACCTCGGCGGGCACCACCTACGCGTTCAGTTGCTGACCCGTTCACGGCGAGGACGTCACGGCCCGCGGAATCCCGCCGCGGGCCGTTCGACGGGTGCGGGGTTCCCGGTCCGAGATCGCCGGCTGGTTCGCCCGGAGCGCGCGGCGGCGGTGCGTCACAGGGATCGGGGGTGCGGCGTCCATCGCTGACCGACGTTCCGCGCGGATTCCACGGTGAGGTTTTCATCCGGAGTGAGTCGGTCACAAACCTCGCAAGTCGAATACTCCGCGAGAAATGAAACGGGCTGAATCCTGCGTTCCAATTCTTCGCCTCTGTTGTTCGATAATTCGCCATTCAGCAGAGACCTGTGTGGCGCGCAAACGGTGGATGCCCCGAGAATTCGGGGGGCTTCGGACCATCGGTACGCCCGTCCTATCGGAGGTCGAACAGTTGTTTTAATCACAGATTTCGACTGTAACGGGCTCCAGTTACTCGTAAGTAGCTGGGAGTTTGGGCACGCCATCGCCCGCTTCGCGGCGGTAGGCCCTCCCGATCGCCGTCGGGTTGCCTGAATCTTGGTGCGTCGCTACGGCTGTGTCGTGCACAGCATTTGCGGATCACGGAACTGGAAAGCTAGCATTTCGTGCAGTTGCACAATCCGAGTACGACCGCGACGGCCCGAGCATCTGAAGGTTAGCTGCCGGGGGGATTCTGTTCATCGACGACCAGGTGTGCCGAAGCGCGCGGTGGCTTCGGGTCGCACCTGTCGAAAAGTCCTGGGGGCAGTTCATGACAGCGGTCGCCGCGGTGCGTGTCGAGCCGAGCGTCGTCCCGGATAATTCTTCGCGGTTCGCATTTCGCGGCGTCGCGATCATGGCGCTGATTTCCCTGATCGCGCTCACGATCACGGCGGGGCGATACGATTTCTTCGGCGACGAACTGTATTTCCTGTCCGCCGGACGCCGACTCGACTACACCTACGCCGACCAGGGCGTGGTGGTGCCCCTGTTCGCCCGGATCGCGGACGTGCTCGCACCGGGATCGGTGACGGCGCTGCGATTCCCGGCCGTCGTGATGGGCGTCGGCGCGATCGTGGTCGCGGCGCTGATCGCCTACGAACTGCGCGGGAGTCGCCGAGCGCAACTGCTCGCGGCAGGCACCTACGCGACCTCCTACCTGCTGGCCACCCAGGTCGCGATGAGCACCTTCTCCTTCGACGCCACGCTCACGGCGGTGATCACCTGGCTGTTCATCCGATGGGTCCGCACGCGCCAGGACTGGCTGATCGTGGTCGCCGGTGTGGTCGCCGCCCTGGACATGCAGGTGAAGTGGATGATTCCGCTGGTCTGGGCATGCCTGGGCCTGGCGGTCGTGATGTTCGGTCCTCGGGAGATCCTGCGCCGTCCCGCGCTGTGGGTGGCGACCGCGATTCTGGGCTGCTCCGCGATCCCGATCCTCTACTGGCAGTCGCAACACAATTGGCCGCAGTTGGCCATGGGCGCGATCATCGGCGCCGAACAGGACGCCACAGGCTACGGACCGATCGGCTTCCTGCCGCAGTGGCTCGGACTGGCGGGCGTGCTGGGTTCGTTGATGATCGCGGTCGGATTCTGGGGCGTGTGCCAACGGGAATCGTTGCGCCCCTACCGATTCATCGCCGCCGCGCTGGTCTTCATGACCGTTTTCGTCATCCTCACCCACGGGCGGCCCTACTATCCCACGGGCTTCTTCCCGGCCATGTTCGCGCTCGGCGCAGTCGGTCTGTGGCAGTACGACCGAAAACGGTGGATGAACCTGGCGATGATCCCGATCGCCGCCGTCACCGCGGTGACGTTCGTCGCCTCGCTCACCGTGCTGCCGCTGCCGCCGAGTTGGCGCACGCCCTCGGAGAACGCCATCGACCTCGGCTTCCGGTCCGCATTCTTCGGCACCACCAATTGGACGCGCATGGTCGCCGCGGTCGACGTCGGCTACGACACCCTCACACCCGCGGAGAAGGCCCGCGCGGTCGTTGTCGCCCAAGGATATTGGCAGGCGGGAGCGGTCGAGGAGTTCGGTGGGCGCTACGACCTGCCCGCCACCTACAGCCCCAGTCGCGGTTTCGGATTCTTCGGGCCGCCACCGGATTCGGCGACCTCGGTGATCTACGTCGGGTTGAACACCGCCGAACCCGAATTGCGGACCCGCTTCGACCACGTGGAGCGAGTGGTCGACCTGGACGATCCGATGGGGATACCCGGTATCGACCGCATGGTCGCCGTCTGGAAATGTCAAGGGCCGAAGCAGCGTTGGTCGGTCGCGTGGGACACGATGACCACGCTGTACTTCGACCTGGGGCTCTGGCGCGACGCTCGGGCCACGACCAGACCCACTCGCTGAACTGACGGAACGGGGCCGCGGGAGTGTTCACGTACTGGGGCGACCTGGTCCACCGACTGCGGTTCGCGGTGCTCGGTCTCGTGACGGCCGGGCTGCTCGCGCTCGGCGCGTACGGCGCCGGTCTGGGCGATCACCTCGGTTCCGGCGGACTGGACGACCCCGGGTCGGACTCCACGCGCGCCGCGCAGTTGATCGGTGCGGGCTTCGCCCTCAACCACGACGTCGACGTGGTCGTCCTCTACACCGCGCCGACCGGGTCGACCGTCGACGATCCCGACTTCGCCGCCGCGATCGTCGGCAACCTGAACGGCCTGCCGGAGCGACACCCCGGTCGGATCACCGGGGTCAACGGGGCCTACTGGCCGACCCGGACCGGGAAGAGCAGCGGACCGCCCTTCGCCACGGCCGACCGGCGACACGCCGTCGCGACGATCGCCCTGCGCGGCGACAACGACGACGACCTGCTCCGCAACTATCGGGAGGTGCGGGGCGCCTTCGACATTCCCGGCGTCGACGTGCGGGTCGGCGGTCTGCGACCGGTGGCCAACGCGCTCAACGACACCATGGCCGAGGACATCCGGCGCATGGAGACCCTGGCGTTCCCCGTGGTCGCGGTGCTGCTGTTCGTCGTGTTCGGCGGCCTGGTCGCCGCCGCGCTGCCCTTGATCGTCGGCGGGCTGACGATGATCGGGGCCAACGGGATCATCCGCTTCGCGACCGGGTACGTGGAGGTCAATTCGTTCGTCGCACCGGTGATCTCGATGATCGGACTCGGATTGGCCATCGACTACGGCCTGTTCATCGTGAGCCGATTCCGCGAAGAACTCGCGGACGGTCACGACACACCGGCGGCGGTGCGGCGCACGGTGATGACCGCCGGGCGCACGGTGGTGTTCTCCGCGACGATGATCGTCGCGAGCGCGGGCGGCATGCTGCTGTTCCCGCAGGGCTTCCTCCGATCCATCGCCTACGGCGCGATCTCGGCCGTGTCGCTGGCGGCGCTGACCGCGGTCACGATCCTGCCCGCGCTGCTGGCCGTCCTCGGTCCGCGCGTGGACACGGGGGGATTCGCGAAGCTGCGCCGGATCAGGACGGCCGAGGAAATCGAACGGAGCTTCTGGGGCACGGCCGCGCAGTGGGTGATGCGGCACCCCGCGAAAATCGCGGTCACCCTGTGCGTCGGACTGGCGCTGCTGATCCTGCCCGTGCAGAATCTGGCCTTCGGCGGATACAGCGAACGATATCTGCCCCCGGACAACAGCACTCGCCTCGCCCAACAGCACATCGACACGTTGTTCCCCGTGCGCCGATCCGATCCGATCGAACTGGTCTTCGTCTCCGCCGACAGCATCGCCGTCGGCGCCGCCTGGAAGCAGGCCAACGACGCGCCCGGCCTGTCCGCCGCGTTCGACGTGCCCCAGCGGTCCGGCACGCGCCCCGACATCTACCGGACCAGAGCCCTGCTCGCCGACTCCGACCGCGCCGAGGCCACCATCGACTACTTGCGGTCGATCGAAACCCCCGACGGCGTAGGGATGTTCGTCGGGGGAGTGCCCGCCGTCGAGAAGGACAGCCTCGACGCGTTGGCGGATCGGTTGCCGCTGATGATCGCCCTGGTCCTGCTCGTCACGACACTGCTGATGTTCCTGACCTTCGGGTCGCTGATCCTGCCGATCAAGGCGGCGCTGACCAGCGCGCTCGGGCTCGGCTCCACCCTGGGCATCCTGACCTGGATCTTCATCGACGGCCACGGCGCGGGACCGCTGAACTTCACCCCGCAACCCATCCAGGCCAACGTCCTGGTGCTGATCCTCGCCCTGATCTACGGCCTGTCCACCGACTACGAGGTGTTCCTGATCTCGCGCATGGTCGAAGCGCGCGCCAGGGGCGCGAGCACCGCCGACGCGATCCGGATCGGAACCGCGCAGACCGGGCGCATCATCACCGCAGCCGCCCTGATCCTGCTCGTCGTCACCGGCGCGTTCGCCTTCTCCGACCTGGTGTTGATGCAGTACATCGCCTACGGCATGATCGCCGCGCTGCTCATCGACGCCACCGTCCTGCGCCTACTGCTGGTACCCGCCAGCATGAAACTCCTCGGCGACCTGTGCTGGTGGGCTCCCGACTGGATGAAGCGAATCCACCGGCGCGTCGGCGCGAGCGAATTCCTGCTCGAAGACGAACGGCCGAGCGCCGCATCGACTCTGGTCGGAGCGGGTCGCTGAACTCGGGGTGTGCCGATCGGCCGGCCTGCTCCGCTCGCGGGTCCGACGGGTCGGGGTGGGTCAGTCGTTCGCCGCGACTCGGGCGCGTTCGCGCATCGAGGCGATCACACCGCCGTCGGCGAGGATGTCGGTGCCGGTGAGATAGCCCGCGCCCGCGCAGAACACGAAGATCTCGGCCATCTCCTCGGGCCTGCCCCAGCGGGGGATCGCGAAATCGGCCACCATCGCGCCCGCGCCCGCGTCGGCCTCCAAGCGACCCATCTCCGTCTCGATGGAACCCGGTGAGACCGAGACGATCCGCAGCCCCCGCGCGGTGAACCGTTCGGCCTGCGAACTGCTGTACCACTTCACGAAACTCTTGCTGAGGGTGTAGGAGTATCCGGAGCGCGCCTGGTCCGGGACGACGTCGTAGAGGGCTCGCATCTCGGCGCCGAAACCGTCCTCGTCCTGTAAAGCACGCGAGAACTGGTGTGTCGGAGTCGCTTCGGCGGGCAGCATGTGCGCGGCCATCGACGCCACGTTCACGATCACCGCCCCCGGTACGGCCTTCCGGTAGAAGACTTCGTTGACGTGCAGTGTGCCGAGCGCGTTGGTTCTCATCACGTGGTCGGCGTCGCCCATGCTGGGGCTCACGCCCGCGGTGTTGACGACCGACGCCAGGACGCCCAGTTCGGCCGCGATGTCGAACAGTCGCTCGACGGCCGGTAGGTCGGTGACGTCGCAGGGAACGGAGGTGGCGGTGATGCCGTTCTCGGCGAGCGCGGCGGTCACGGCGTCGAGTCGGTCGCGCCGGTTGTCGGCGAGGACGACCGCGTGGTCGCGTCCGAGGATCGCGGCGGTGGCGGCTCCCATGCCGCCCGCGCCGCCGGTGATGATCGAAACCGGGCGTACGTTCGGGACTCGGTGCGGTTCACCCTCGACCGTGGTGGCTGTCATCTTCGACCTCGTTCCCGCTCGCCGGCGTTCGGCGGCAACGATAGCAATCGCTCTGGACGAATGTATAGACAGTTGTACGGACAGATGCTTGAAAGTCTTCGGGGCGGCGGAACGGGCTCAGGCGTCCGCGTGTTCACATGAACCGTCCGCCGGTGACCTCGAGGACGGTGCCGGTCATGTAGGAGGACAGGTCGGAGGCGAGGAACAGTGCCACCGAGGCGATCTCCTCGACCTCGCCCGCGCGGCCGAGGGGGATCTCGGCCATCTTCTGGTCCCACACCTTCTGCGGCATGGCCTCGGTCATGGCGGTGCGGATGAGTCCGGGTTGGATGGCGTTGACGCGCACGCCGAGGTGGGCGAGTTCTTTGGCGGCGGCCTTGGACAGACCCACGATGCCCGCCTTGGCGGCGGAGTAGTTGGTCTGGCCCGCCAGGCCGATCTTCCCGGAGAGCGAGGACATGTTGACGATGCTGCCGCTGCCGCGTTCGCGCATGACCGCCCCCGCGAGTCGGGTGCCGTTCCAGGTGCCTTTGAGGTGGACGTCGATGACCTGGTCGAACTGGTCCTCGGTCATCGTGCGCATGGTGGCGTCGCGGGTGATGCCGGCGTTGTTGATCATGATGTCGACGGGGGAGAAGGCGTCGGCGGCGAGGTCGAGGGCGGCCTGTACCTGATCGGCGCGGGTGACGTCGCAGCGGATGCCGCGGGCGAGGGACGGGCCGCCGAGTTCCGCGGCCGCCGCGTCGGCGGCGTCGCCGTCGATGTCGCAGAGGACGACGCGTGCGCCTTCGGCGAGGAAGCGTCGGGCGATGGCGTAGCCGATGCCTTGGGCGGCTCCGGTGATGACGGCGGTCTTGTCGGCCAGCAAGGGTCCGGTCATGGTGTGTGCTCGCTCTCCGGGTGATCTCGAATCGGTCCGGGATGTACCGTGCCTGGTCGAGGGCGGGTTTGTCGACCACCGCGACGGCGGTGCGGGTGAGTGATGCGTCCTCCGTCCCGGCCGGCCGCGCCGCGTGCGTGCAGTAGGAAGGTTGGTATGAGCCTGACACCCGATGAGCGGCACGTGGTCGATCTGGTCGCCGATTTCGTGGACCGGCGCGTCGAAGGTCGCGTGCGCGAGTTCGAGGAGGACGACGTCTATCCCGAGGAGTTCATCGAGGAGATGAAGGAACTCGGGTTCTTCGGTTTGCTCGTGCCCGCCGAGTACGGCGGTGTGCAGGTGAGTACCGCGTGTTTCGCGGCGGTGACCGAGGAGTTGGCGCGGGGGTGGATGAGTCTGGCGGGCGCGATCGGTGGTCATTCGGTGATCACGTATCTGATCAGGACTTTCGGTACGCCCGAGCAGAAGTCTCGGTATCTGCCGAAGATGGCCGAGGGTGCGATTCGGGCGACGATGGCGTTGACCGAGCCCGCGGGTGGCAGTGATCTGCAAGCCATGCGGACCGTGGCCGTGCGCGAGGGCGATCGGTGGTCGATCACCGGTTCGAAGACGTGGATCTCGAATGCCGCGCATTCGGGGCTGATCGGCTTGCTGTGCGTCACCGACCGGGCCGCGACGCCCGCGCACAAGGGTATGAGCGTGATGCTGGTGGAGCCGGGTGAGGGCTTGGTGATCTCGAAGAAGCTGCCCAAGCTCGGTTATCGCGGCGTGGAAGCGTGTGAGTTGGTGTTCGACGGGCGCAAGGTCGATGACGACGCGATCCTGGGTGGGGTGCCGAATCTGGGGTGGAGTCAGATGATGCGTGGTCTGGAGGTCGGTCGTATCCAGGTGGCGGCGCGCGCGTTGGGTGTGGGTCAGGCGGCGTTGGACGCGGCGGTGCGGTACGCGCAGGAGCGGGAGTCGTTCGGCAAGCCGATCTGGAAGCACCAGGCGGTGGGGAATCTGTTGGCCGATATGGCGACCAAGCAGCGCGCCGCCCGGCTGCTGACCTTGGACGCCGCTCGCAAACTGGACGCGGGTGAGCGCGCGGATATGGAGGCCGGGATGGCGAAGTTGTTCGCCTCCGAGACCGCGATGCAGATCGCGTTGGACGCGATCCGTGTGCACGGCGGTTACGGCTATTCCAAGGAGTACGACGTCGAGCGCTATTTCCGGGACGCGCCGTTGATGATCGTGGGTGAGGGGACCAACGAGATCCAGCGCAACGTGATCGCCGCGCAACTCATCGCCCGCAACGCGATCTGAGCGGAGTCCGCACCGAGACCCCAGTGGCACCCCGGGCTGACGCGCCCCGCCCGACCCGGCGGCGTCCCGAGGAACACGTGCCGGTCGGGCGGGAGCGAACTCAGACGGCGGCCGCCAACGCGTCGAACTCGTCGTCGGTCAATTCCACGTCCACCGCCGCCACGTTCTCCTCGAGATGGGCGACGCTCGAGGTGCCGGGGATCGGGAGGATCACGGGCGAACGCCGGAGCAGCCACGCCAGGGCGAGTTGGGCCGGCGCGACGCCCTTCTCGCGGGCGAGCGTGTCCAGCGGGCCGCCAGGCTTGGACAGTTCCCCGGTCGCCAGGGGGAACCACGGGATGAAGCCGATGCCGCGCTCGGTCGCGTGGTCCAGCAGGGGTTCCGCCGACCGGTTGGCGAGGTTGTAGAGGTTCTGCACGGTCGCGATCGTGGCGACCTTCGAGGCGGCCTCGAGTTGGTCGACCGAGACCTCGGACAGGCCGATGTGCTGGATCTTACCCTCGTCCTGGAGGTCTTTGAGCTCGCCGACCTGGTCTTCCAACGGCACTTCGGGGTCGATGCGGTGCAGTTGGAACAGTGCGATCCGGTCGACGCCGAGATTGCGCAGCGACAGTTCGGCCTGCTGGCGCAGATAGGCCGGGCGACCGACCGGCGTCCAGATGCCCGGCCCTTGGCGGGTCAGCCCGGCCTTGGTGGCGATCACCAGATCCGGCGCGTACGGCGCGAGCGCGGTCCTGATGAGCTGTTCGGCGACGACCGGCCCGTAGGAGTCGGCGGTATCGATGAAGGTGACGCCGAGTTCGACGGCACGGCGCAGCACGCGCACCGCCTCGTCGGGATCTTTCGGCGGCCCCCACACGCCGGGACCCGTGAGCTGCATGGAACCGAAGCCGAGCCGATGGACGTCGAGGTCGCCGAGGGTGAAGGTGCCGCTGCGGGCGGCTGTGGTGGGGGTCATGCCAAAGAACAACCACCTCGGGCCGGTAGGGATTCCTGCCGTCCTCGTGCCCATCCCCGGCACCGCCGCACCCGCGCACCTGGTGGCGAACCTCGCGGCGGCCGACCTCGACCTCACCGACGACCGGTACCGACGCCTGGACCGCCTCGTGACGCCGCCTGGCGAGCAATGACAGCCGGCGAGCGATGACGGCTACTCGCGGGTGGCGGGCCGCCAGCCGGGCGGGCCGAAGGCGTAGCCGAGCCAGTCGCGCATTCGTCTCGTGGAGCGCAGGTCTCGGAGCAGTGCGCCGAATTCGTAGTACTGCAACGTGAGGACGTTGGTGCTGTCGATGTTCTTGGTCAGTCCGTAGGTGGGGCGGAAGGTTTCGGCGCGGAAGGTGCCGAAGATCCGGTCCCAGAGGATGAGGATGCCGCCGTAGTTGCGGTCCAGGTACTCCGGGTCGCTGGCGTGGTGCACGCGATGGTGCGACGGCGTGTTGAACACGAACTCGAACCAGCGCGGCAGTTTCCCGATTGTCTCGGTGTGCACCCAGAACTGGTAGATCAGGTTGAACGACCAGGCCGTGAAGATCATCCACGGCGGCACGCCCAGCAGGGGCAGCGGTGTCCAGGCCAGGAGCTCGAACCAGGGGTTCCACTTCTGCCGCAGCGCGGTGGCGTAGTTGAAGTAGCGGCTGTTGTGGTGCACCTGGTGCGCGGCCCACACCAGGCGCACCCGGTGCGAGGTGCGGTGGTAGAGGTACCAGAGCAGGTCCACCCCGAGCATGACGGCCACCCAGGCCAGCGGGTCGCGCGGGTCGAGATGCCAGGGCGCGAGGGTGTAGAGCACGGCGTAGCCGAGTAGGGCCCCGAATTTCGCCGCGCCGCTGACGAAGACCGAGACGGCGCCCATCACCAGGCTGTTGCGCGCGTCGACCTTCTCGTATCCGCCGCGGTCCTCGGGGTGGCCGCGCAGCGCGAGGATCTCGAGGAGCATGGCGAGCGCGAAGAACGGGATCGCGTAGGTCACCGGCTGGTGGATCTGCTCCCACAGCGACATCGCACACACCTAACCACTATGTGACCCTATGGTCACTTCGAGTGATGTGACCGTAGGGTAAGTTCTTGTCGCATGTCAACGGCCGGCGCACTGGGCACCAAGGGGATGCCGTCGGGCGACCGACGCGAGGAGATCCTGCGCGCGGCGAGGGGCGAATTCGCCGAGCACGGGTTCCGCGGCGTGTCCGTGACCTCCATCGCGGCGCGCGCGGGCATCTCCAAAGCGCTCGTCTACCAACACTTCACCTCGAAGGACCAGCTCTACGCGGACTGCCTGGCCGCCGTCGGCGAACCGGTCATGGCCCGCCTCGAGATCGAGATGAGCGACGCGACGCGACCGTTCGCCGCGCCCGCCAACGCGTTGCGCGGTCTGTTCGACACGCTCGGCCCCGACCGCGCCGCCTGGCGGATCATCCACGATCCCGGCGCGCCCGCCGACGGCGTCGCGGGTGCGCTCGCCCGCGACTACCGCGCCCGGATCGCCGCGCACGCCGACGCGGGCGTGCGCCGCTTGCTGGCGGCGCTGGGCGACACCGACCCCCGCGACATCGAAGCGCTCGTGCACATCTGGACCGCCGTCGTAGACGCCGTCATGGCGTGGGCGCGCGAACACCCGGACGAATCGGCCGACGACCTCACCGCCCGATTCACCCGCCTCATCGACACCGTGTTCTCCATCGGCGCCGACCGGAACGCCGCCGAACGCTGACACCGGACGGACACTCGGCCCGGTTCGCGGAGGCTGTGACGTCGTGTTCGCCCGGTTACCCGGGCGGGTCAGTGTTCGCGCAGCAGCGTGCCCGCACCGTCGACACGGTCGTCGATGCCGTGTTCGCGCAGCGCGTGCCACAGGGTGGCGGCGTTGATGGCGATCACCGGTTTGCGGAGTTCGGCTTCCAGGCGGTCGGCCTGGGCGACGAAGGACAGGTTGGTGCCGACCTGGACGATGGCCTGTGCCTCGGCGCTGTCGATCGCGCCGATGACCGAATCGATCTCGGGGGCATCCACTTTGGCGATGTCGGTGGCGGTGGCGCAGCGCAGTCCGGTGATGGCGGTGACCTCGAATCCGGCCTCGGTGAAGAAGCGCGCCACTTCGATGTCGGCCACGGGTTGGTAGGGGGAGAAGACGGCGATCCGGCGGCAGCCGAGGGCGTGCAGGGCGGCGCGGCAGGAGGACGCGCCGGTCGTGACGGGCAGACCGGTGCGCTCGCGCAGGCGGCGCTCGAAATCGGCGTTGCCCGCCACGCCGCCCCAGAACGTCTCGGCCGACATGCCCATGACCATGCGGTCGGGTTCGGCGGTGAGCGCGTCGCGGACGGCGGTGTCGATGGCGGCGCGGATCTGACCGAGCAGCGCGGTGAACCGGGTGTCGTCGCCCATCGTCGGGTCGGGGATGTGCATGGAGCCGGCGCGGAAGCCGACATCGGCGATGCCTGCCCGCCAATAGTCGTGTTCGACAACGGTGTTGGTGCTGGGAACGATGACGCCGAAGATCGCGCGGCGGCCGACGGTGTTGGTCATGGTGCGGACTCCTGGGTGGTTCCGGGCGGCACGGCGAGCCTGCCGAGGGTGTGCTCGACCGCGCGATGGGCGCGGTCTCGGTCGACGGGCGCGTCGAGCAGCAGGGCGTCCACGAGCAGGGGGGCGACGATGGCGTCCACGGCTTCGTCGATCTCGGTCGCCGCGACATCCTCGGGCAGTTGCGCGCGCAGCACGGTGTGGAACGGGGCGAGCAGGTCTCGCACGTAGCGCACGCGCAGGTCGCCGCAGGTGGGGTCGGTGGCCGAGGCGGTGACCAGCGCGCGCAGGAACGCGGCGACGGGCTTGTCGCGCAGGCGATCACAGAGTCCGTCGACTTCGGCGTGCAGGTCGGCGGCGAGGTCGCCGGTGGGGTGCGCGGCGGGATGCGGCGCGACCGCGATGAGGGCGGCGAGGAATTCGCGCGGCGTCGGCCAGTGCCGGTAGACGGTCGAGCGGGCGACGCCGGTGGCGGCGTGGACGCGCTGGGGCGTCAGCGCGGTCGCGCCTTCGGCGAGCAGTAGTTCCAGTGCCGCGGTGAGCACGATCGCCTCGGTGTCCGCGGCGGGTCCGGCGGGGCGTCCAGGTCGAGTCACGGATTTAACGATACATCTTGTATCCGAAAATATTAATTGCTACGGTCCGTATCGGAAATAGCGCCGACCCGAGGAGGACGCCATGCGCCCCCATGTCGAGCTGATCGACGAGAAGGATCTGATCTGGCATCATGCCGAGTTCCGACACGCGACCGGCACCGCCGAACAACGCAATCTGAGCTACGACGAGGAGGACGGCTCGGCCTCGCTGAAGGTCCGATTCACCAGCGACTGGTCCCGCCCCGCCGGAGTGCACGCCGCCGACACCGAATGGTTCGTCCTGTCCGGGAGCCTGACCATCGGCGATCGGGAACTCGGACCGGAGGGCTACTGGACCGCGCCCGCCGGCGTGCTCACCCCGCCGATCACGGTCGCCGCGGGCACCGAGATCCTGCTGTTCCGCGAATTCGCCGACTGGGCCTTCGAGCCCGCCGACGCGGACCGCGACACCGTGCGGGCCGATCAGGTCCTGGTGGTCCTGGATTCGGCGGCGATGCCGTGGATCGACGTCGCCGACGGCAGCCCCATGCGCTTCGACCTCGGCGGCACACCCGTGCCCGGCCTCTACATCAAACTGCTGCACCGCGACGCCGAGACCGGCTTCTACACCCGCCTCATCAAGGCCAAACCGGGGTGGCGCGAACAACCGCTGGCCCACCACCCGTGCAGCGAGGAGGCGTACTGCCTGGACGGGGGATTCGACTACAACTACGGACAGATGTGGCCGGGCGCGTACTTCTGGCGGCCCGCGCTGATCCGCCACGGCGATTTCACCGCCGACGCCGAGGCGGGCTGCACGTGGCTGGTGCGCTCGGACGCCGACCTCGTGGACTGGTACACCGACAACGCCCGCGTCGTCATGACCGGCGACGCCACCAACTGGGGGCCGGAGTACGCGCAGAGTCTCGCGCCCAACTACGTCCAACCGGTGCGCTCGCGCTCGATCGGTCCGTGGAGCGACCCCAGCCGTCAGTAGCGACGCCTCGCGTCGGAAAACCCTTGTGTCGAAACAGAGAAGCGGAGTGCGTGGTGTCGTCGGTGGACCTTCTGATCAGGAATGCCCGTGTGGTTCGTCCGGGTGATCGCCGGACCGACGCGCCACCGCCCACGGATATCGCGGTGAGCGCCGGCACGATCACCGCGATCGAGCCCGGCCTGCCCGTCGCCGGGGCGGGCCGGGTCTTCGACGCGGGCGGACTACTGGCCTTCCCCGGCGTGGTCGACGCCCACCAGCACTGGGGCATCTATCGCGGACTGGGCGAGGACGCGCACAGCGAGAGTCGGGCGTGCGCGCAGGGCGGGGTCACCACCTCGCTCAGCTATCTGCGCACCGGCCGCTACTACCTCAACCGCGGCGGCTCCTACCGCGACTTCCTGCCGATCGCGCTCGCCGAACTCGAGGGCCGCTCCTACGTCGACCACGCGCTGCACCTCGCGCCGATGACCCGCGAGCACATCGCCGAGATCCCGATGCTCATCGAGGAATTCGGCGTCACCTCGTTCAAGATCTTCATGTTCTACGGCGGGCACGGCCTGCACGGGCGCTCCGAGGATCAGGCCGACTTCTTGATGATCGGCCCCGAGGACCGTTACGACCTGGCGCATTTCGAGTTCGTCATGCGCGCGCTGACCGAGGCCCGCGCCCGGTTCGGCCCCGGGGTGTCGCTGTCGCTGCACTGCGAGACCGCCGAGATCATGGCCGCCTACACCGCATTGGTCGAACGCGAAGGCGCGTTGACCGGGCTGCGCGCCTACAGCGCCTCGCGACCGCCGCACTCGGAGGGCCTGGCGATCACGATGGCCTCCTATCTGGCCCACGAGACCGGTTTGGCGAACATCAATCTGCTGCACCTGTCCTCGGAGAAGGCCGTGGCCGCCGCGTTGACGATGGCGGCGGCGTTCCCGAACGTGGACTTCCGCCGCGAGGTCACCATCGGTCACTTGCTGGCCGACGTCGACACCGCGCACGGCCTCGGCGGCAAGGTGAACCCGCCGCTGCGCGAACGGTCGGATGTGGAGGCCCTGTGGCGGCATCTGCTCGCGGGCGAGATCGACTGGGTGGTCAGCGATCACGCCTGCTGCCGGGAAGAACAGAAGTTCGGGACGAACCCGGACGACGTCTTCGCGGCCCGCTCCGGATTCGGTGGCGCGGAATACCTGCTGCCCGGGTTGGTGGGCGAAGGGTCGCGTCGCGGACTGCCGCTGTCGCGGATCGCGGAGTTGACCGCCTCGAATCCAGCGCGCCGCTACGGCCTGCGCACCAAGGGTGACCTCGCCGTCGGATACGACGCCGACATCGCGTTGGTCGACCCCGAGGGGAGCTGGACCGTGCGCGCAGCCGATTCCGAATCCGCCCAGGAATACACGCCTTTCGAGGGGTTCGCGATGAACGCCCGGGTCACCGACGTGTTCCTGCGCGGCGCGCAGATCTGTCGCGACGGCGCGGTGGTCGGCGAACCGCGCGGCGTCCATCTACGCCGATGCCCCTGAGGCGAACCCGCCCGGGGGAGTCCGCGACACCGCGCCCCTGGCGGGTGTTCGCCGGCGCCGGAACTGTGGCGCGACCGTCTCGCGGGGAGTCCCCGCCATCGCGCCCGTGGCGGGTGTTCGCCGCCACCAGCGTCGGCGTGGTGGCGGTGTTTCTCAACATCAGCGGACTCGGGGTGGCGCTGCCGACCATCGCCCGCGAAGTGGGCGCGGACGCCGCGCAGGCGCAGTGGATCCTGCTGAGCTACCTGCTGGTGACCACCGCGCTGATCCTGGTGTTCGGCAGGCTCGCCGACATCCTCGGCCGCCGCAGGCTGTATCTGGCGGGGCTGACGCTGTTCACCGTCGCCACCGCCCTGTGCGCGGTCGCGGATTCGCCCCATCTGCTGATCGCGGCCCGCACGGTGCAGGGCATCGGCGCGGCGGCCTGCGTCACCAACAACACCGCGTTGCTGACCGATACGTTCGCTCCCCCCGATCTCGGCCGGGCACTCGGATGGAACGTCACCATCGCGGCGGTGGCCCAGGTGGCCGGACCGGTCGTGGGCGGCGCGGCGACCGCGGCGCTCGGTTGGCGCGGCCTGTTCCTGGTGTGCCTGCCGATCGGCGCGCTCGCACTGGTCATGTCGGTGCTGTTCATTCCGCGCCCCCGCGCCGCGCCCACCGCCCGGGAGCGTTTCGACCTGACCGGTGCGGTGCTGGCCACGGCGGCGCTGACGGCGATGGTCGCGGCGTTCACCGCCGGACCGGACAGCGCGCGTGCGGCGCTGATCGGCGGGGCCATCGCCTGCTGCGCGCTGGTCGCGTTCATGATCGTGCAGGTTCGTCGTCGGCATCCGCTGGTCGACCTGGGACTGTTCCGGAACCGCACCATCGCCCTGGTCCTGGCGGCGGTGCTGGCGAACGCGGTCGCGACCAACGCCGTGGTGGTCGTGATCTCGCTCTACGGCCAAGCGGGCGGCCTGTCCTCGGTGGCCGCGGGCGCGTTGGTCGCGCCGGTCGCCCTGGGCACCGTTGTGGCGGCCGCGCTCACCAGCGCGCTGACCGCCCGCCACCCGGCGCGCACCCTGACGGCGCTCGGGGCGGGGGCGACCGTTCTCGGTCTGGCGGGTATGGCCGCGTTGCTGTCCGCCGGGTCCGCCGCGCCGTGGGCACTCACACCGCTGCTGTTCGCGATCGGCGCGGGCAACGGTCTGTTCATGACGCCGAGCACCAACGCGCTCATGACGGCCGCGCCCGCCGCGCGCCGCGGCATCGCCAACGGATTGCGCTCCACCGCACAGAATCTCGGCACGCTGACGAGTTCGACCCTCGCGCTGGCTCTGGGCACGATCGGACTGTCCGACCCCGCGCGGCGCGCGGCACTCGACGGCACACTCGCGGCGGTCACCGCCTCCGACCAGGACCTATTCGTCACCAACCTGCGCGTGGTCGTCCTCGTCTTCGCCGGGCTCGCGCTGCTGTCCCTGGCGCTGTGCCTGCTCCTGCCGCGCCGCACGCCGATCCCGGCCGCGCCGCGAGCCGCCCTCGACCTCCCGCAGCCCGCGGGGACCGCACCGAGGGCTTGATCCACCCCGAGAGAGGTAAACGGATGAACTCCGAACCAGCCCCCACGACCGTATCCGCCACGGCGCTGACCGCCGATTACGCGGAGGCCGGATTCGGTCGCACCCTGGAACCGGGGCGCAGTCCCGCCCTGGTCCTGGTCGATCCAGCGCGGGCCTACATCGATCCGGCCTGTTCGCTGTACGCGGGCGTGGAGGAGGAGGTAGCGGCGATGCGGACCCTGCTGGGCGCGGCGCGGGCCGCCGGGATTCCGGTGGTCGTCACCGAGGTGCGGTTGCGCGCCGACGGCGCCGACGCGGGGGTGTTCTTCCGCAAGGCCGCGAGTCTGCGGGCGTTCTGCGAGGGCAGTCCGTTCGCCGAATTCATCGACGGGCTCGCCCCGAGTGCGGCGGAACTGCGCGTGACCAAACGCTATCCGAGCGCGTTCTTCGGCACCGCCCTGCACAGTCATCTCACCGCGCTGGGCGTGGACACGGTGTTCATCGCGGGCCTGTCGACCAGCGGGTGCGTGCGCGCGACCGCGTTGGACGCGATGCAGCACGGTTTCGTGCCGATCGTGGTCCGCGAGGCGGTGGGCGACCGCGATCCCGGCGTGCACGCGGCGAACCTGTTCGACATCGGACAGAAGATGGCCGAGGTGTGGGAGCTGGCGCGGGCGGTCGAGCACCTCGCCGAGCGTCGCTGATCCGTGCCGCCGACACGACGAATCCCCGAGGCGCGTCGCGCGCCTCGGGGATTCGCGGTCTCAGGACGCTCGTCTGCGGGCGAAGACGAACAGCGCGACGGCGGCCAGCACCGCCACCACGCCGGCACCGACGAACACCGTCGTGTAGTCGGTCTCGGGCTCGGCCGCCGGGGCGGCCTGTGCCGGAGCGGCCGCCGCGGGTTCGGCCTTGCCGAAGGACAGCGGCACCGAGGCCAGGATCGCGGTGGGGTCGGTGAGACTGGTGACCGCGATGGCGCACGCGCCCGCCGCGCTCGTGCAGTCCACCCCGCCCACCGCGGGAGCCACGGTGATCGCGGTGGCGCCGGTGGTGGATCGCCACACGCCCGCGGCGTCCACCGCGCCCATCAGCGACCCCGGCAGGTCGCAGTCCGCGGGTCCGGCGACCAGCGGTTTGCACTGTCCGACGGCGACCATCGGCATATTCGCGGGCAGCCCGTCCAAGGTGATCGAGACGGATTGGCCGGGAGTGAGACCGTCGCGCGCGTCGACCTGGAGGGTCGGCGCGGCCCCGGCGGGTGCGGCGCACAGGAGCAAGGTCGCGCCGAGGGCCGACCCGAGGACGGCTCGCGTTCCCATCACGCCGCCTATCCGAAACTCAACGGAGCCGTGGCCAGGATGGCCGACGGGTTGTTGAGGCTGGTGACCGCGATCATGCACGCGCCCGCGCTCGCCAGACAGTCGACACCGCCGACCGCGCCGACGACAGTGACCGCCGAGCCCGCGTTGGATCGCCACGCGCCGCCGTCGTCGGCGCGGCCGATCAGGCTGCCGACCAGGTTGCAGTCGGCGGGTCCGGCGACCACCGCTTTGCACTGTCCGATCGCGACCGAGCCGTAGCTGCCGTCGATGCCGTTCAGCGAGACGCTCACGGCCTGTCCGGTGCTGAGTCCCGCCGTCTGGCTGACCCACAGCGACGGCGCGGCCGAGGCGGTGGCGGCCGTGCCGAGCAGCGCCGCGGACGCGAGCAGAGCGGCGGCGGTGGCGACTCGGGTTCGGGTGACTGTCATTTCTCCTCCTGGGTTTTCCTGGTGTGCGCGGGTCTGGTGAAGACCAGACCGGCGACGATCACTAGCAGCGCCGCCGTGGCGAACCACAGCGGCGTCGATGGGCCGGACACGTCCTCGGTCGCCGCGATGACGGTGGCCGGCGTCTGGGTGGCGCCGCCGTGGAACGGCGTTCCCGCGAATCCGACGAGCACGGTGACCGAGTTGGCGGCCATCACGCTGTCCGGTTCGCTGCCCGGCAGTGGCGCGGCGGCGATGACGCACTGCTGGGTGGCGCAGTCGATCGCGGCGAAGCGCGTGCGGGCGGTGAGGGTGAGTTCGGGGAAGGTGCCGTCGGCGGCGATGTTGACGAAGGTCGCGCCGCCTTCGAGGTCGCAGTCGCGCAGCCCGTTGGTGTAGCCCTGGCGGCACAGGCCGACCGCGACCGCGGCGAGGTTGGGTTGGAAACCGGTGCCGCGCACTGTGATCCGTTGGTTCTCGGTCAGCCCGTCCTGGGCTCCGACGTGCAGGACGGCCGGATCGGGCGCGGCGCTCGCGGGCACGGGGGCGAGCAGGACGCTCACGCCGATCGCGGCCGTGTACACGGCGCGCGCGGCGCGGGAGGCGAGGGTGGTCACGGTCGAACTCCTACGGGGGTGCGGGGACGCGGGGCGGTGAGCACGGTCGCGGCGACCAGCAGCAGCAGCGCGCCCGCGGCGAGGGTGAGCGCGGTGCCCGCGCCGAGGACCGCGCCGAGCGCTTCGACGAGGCCGAGTCCGGCGACCGCGCCCAGTCCCGCCGCGCACAACAGGGCGGTCGGGGCGCCGTCGCGGTCGGGGCGGGCGGCGGCGCGGGCGCAGGCCGCCGAGGTGACGGCGACGCCGACGCCGATCGCCCACGCGGCGGACGCGACCGCGACCAGCAGCAGACCACCGGCCGCGAGGATCGCGAACGGGGCGGGGTCGCGGGGCTTGCCGGGTACGAGGACGGCGAGCAGTGCGGCCGCGCCGGCGAGGGCGATGATCGGTATCCGCGCGAGATCGGTCAGCTCCCACCGGAACAGCAGTAGGTGCGGTGCGCCCGCGAAGGCCGCGCCCAGGGCCGCGCCGAGGGTCGCCGCGCCGAGCAGGTCGGTGCGACCCCACGCTCCCGGTGTGGAGGGGGACACCGTCGGCGCGCCGATCGCGGCCGGGAGTGCGATGACGGCGAGTACCGCGGCGGCGAGCCCCGCCGCCAGCAGTCCGTCCGTCGGATCGGCGTGGGTGAGACGGGCCACCGCGGCGCCGGCGAGCAGGCCGAGCCAGCTCAGGGCGTGGCGAACGGTGGTGGACGGGCGATCCGCGGCGCGCAGTCGGGCGGTGGCGTGGACGAGTCCGGTGGCCGCGCCCGCCGTCAGGATCGCGCAGCAGAACGGAATCGGCGCGGTGGTGATCGAGGCGACGACCAGGCAGGCGCTCGCGAGGACCGCGCACCACGCCGCGGCGGCGGGGACGCGGAGCAGTCGGGGGGCGAGCAGGGCGGTGAGGCTGCCCAGCGCCGCCGCGGTGACGGTGATGTAGCCGATGACCGCGCCGGGCACGCCGAGGATTCCGCCGATCGGCTTGGCCAGCAGCAGCAGGACCGCGCCGCCCGCCGATCCCGCGAACGCCGCGCTGCCGGTGAGCGTCCAGGTCAGCAGGATCTCCGCGCGGCCTCCGGTCGCACGCGGCGACCCGGCCGGGGTGGCCGGCGGGGCGATGGTGGTGGGATCGCTCACCTTGTCTCCATTCATGTTCCACTGAGGGAAACGTGGTTTCTCGCTGTGCATATTGAATCCGTGCTGGTCCGAGCAAGTCAAGGTGTGAAAACTGCTCGAAACACGAACGTTTCGTGGGGCCTGCCGATCCGCTCGGCGAAACGGTTGTTTCCCCGCTTCGCACCCGCCGACGGGCGCGCGGGCGACGCGGTCCGCCGGGGGTCGCGCCGCCCACGCGGGAGTGCCCGGATCAGAAGGGGCGCAGGATATGGGCGCCCGGCGCGGCGGCCACGTCACTGAAGGCCGTGTCGGGATAGAACCGGGCGGTGGTCTCGCCGGAGACATAATCGTCGGCCCAGCCGACGGCGATCGAGTCCAGTTCGGAGACGTTGCGCGATTCGGGGACGCCGCACAGCAGTGTCCCGAGCGTGTCGGAACTGTCGCCCTCGGCGTCGGTGTGCACGCCGCCGGTGAGTCGGACGCCCAGGTAGGGGCGGTGCAGGTGGGTCTGCATCGAGGTGGTGCCGGTGCCGAGGTTGTTGCACGCCGACGGGGCCGCGGAGATCGCCCGGATCGGCAGGTCGGTCGGGTCGAGGTTGATCAGCGAGGGGTCGGTGTTGTTGTCGATGAACGATTTCACCGGGTCGAGCAGGACCAGGCCGCGTAGCGACGGCCAAGCCGCCGGATAGGCGGTGCGTAGTCGGTCGGCGACGTAGGTGACGGCTTCCGCGCCCGCCGAGTGTCCCGCGAAGACCATCTGCGCGGGCATGGTGATCGGCGGGTGCCCCGAGGCGCGGGCGGCCTCGGCGAGGCTGGTCGCCAACGCGCCGGTCGGATCGGCGGCCTCGCCGAACAGGGCGGCCACGGTGTTCAGGAAAGGTCGGTTGCCCGTGAGGTTCTGCAAGGTGCACCCGTTGAGGTCCATGAACGGCAGTGCGGGGGTGAACACGGCGTAGCCCGCCTCGGCGAAATGGGTGGCCAGCGCCGCGACGTTACGGTTGGTCCTGGCGAATCCGTGTTGCAGCCACACCAGCGCCTTGGGTTGTCCGGCGGGCAGGAACCAGTCGGAGTCCTGGTGCAGGGTCGCCGTCCCGCAGGCTATCGCGATGTCCTGGTTGTGGTGATAGGTGGGGGCGGCCTGGGCGACGGGGGCGGTGGCGAGGGTGACTCCGGCGGCGGTGGCGGCGATCAGGGTGGGGAGGCGATATCTCATCGAGGCTCCTGCGAAGGTGGGTATGTTTCCCAGAGTGGAATTGCGTTTCCTTGAAACCAATTCTGGGCCGCCCCGGATCGATGTCAAACCGAGCGTGAGTGATTCACATCGCTTCTGACCTGTGATTATGCAATTCTCGTCGCGGACGCCGACACACCCGCGCCGCACGGCGGCGCGGGTGGGGCCGGGCTCGGTCAGTACTCGCGCAGCAGGCTGCCCGCGCCCTCGACGCGATCGGTGATGCCGTTGTCGCGCAACGCCATCCACCAGGTCGCCGCGTTGATGGCGATCACCGGTTTGCCCAGCCATCGTTCCGCCTCGTCGGCCAACCCGACCATGGACAGATTCGTCCCGCACTGCACGAGCGCGTCGATCTCGGGCCCGTCGACCTCGAGCAGCGCCGCGCGCAAGGTGTCCTCGGTGACGTGGGCGATGGACACCGCCGTGGGACAGCGCAAGCCGGTGATCGCGGCCACCTCGAAGCCCAGCTCGCCGAAGAAGCGGATCACGTTGGCGTCGCCGACCGGCTGATACGGTGTGACCACCCCGATCCGCTTCGCCCCGTACAGTTCCAGCGCGCGCCTGCACGCCTCCGCGCCGGTGGCGACCTCGAGTCCGGTCAGGCCGCGGATCTGCTCGACGAAGCGCTTGTTGCCCGCCACGCCCTCCCAGAACGTCTCCGCCGACATGCCCATGACCATGTAGTCGGGCTCACAGGTCAGCACGCGCGCGCAGGTCGCGTCGAGTTCGGCGCGGATCTGCTCGAGCAGTCGCCCCATGCCCGCGTCATCGTTCATGTTCTGGTCGCGGATGTGGATGCGGCCGAAATGCGCGGTCACCCCCGGTACGCCCATCCGCGCGAAATCGGGCTCCACCACGGTGTTCGTCGAAGGGGCCAGGACCGCGAACTTGCGTCGCCAGCCCAATACGTCGGGCATCGTCGTCCTCCTGTGTGTCGGTGTCAGTCGGTGAACAGGTCGCGTCGCCGGACCGGGGCCAGGGCGAAACGCGCGGCGATGCGCGGACCGGTGAGCCGCCGGACGTGCGCGCCGTTGCGGGTGCGGGTGAGCGCGCGTTCGGCCAGCCACGGGGCCACCGTCTCGACGCGGTCGGCGAGGATGTTCATCACCTTGCGGATGCGGACCAGTTCGGCGTCGTCGTAGCCGTGCAGCAGCAGGTCCGTGATCACCATGCCCGGGCTGAGCAATCCGACGGTGACGCCGTCGGGCACTTCGCGGGCCAGCGCCTCGGTGAAATAGGTCAGTCCGCGTTTGCTCGCGCCGTAGACGCCGAGGCCGTCCACGATGCGGCCGTCGCTGCCCAGTCCCTCCATGTTCCACACGTGACCGCCGCCCGCGGCCGCCATCGCCGGAATCGCGACCGCGCACCCGTGCACCGCGCCCAGCAGATTCGTGCGCAGGACCGCCTCGGCCCGCTCGGCGGGCAATCGCCAGGCGGGGGTGCGGTCGTGGGAGATTCCCGCGTTGTTGATCCAGACGTCGATACGGCCGAAGCGCCGCACACCCGCGTCCCAGAACGTCTCGAGGGCGGCCCGGTCGGTGACGTCGGCGGTGGTGACCAGCGCCCGGTCCGGCAGTTCGACGCGCACCGCGGCGACCCGCTCGGGGTCGGTCCCGCACAGCAGGACCTGGTGTCCCGCGTCGAGCAGGGCGCGCGCGAGACCGAGTCCGATACCGCGGGTGCCGCCCGTCACGGCGATCGTCTTCACGACCGGTCCAGGATGCCGTGCAGCACCGCGGCGAGCCGATTGTGCTCGTGGAGTTCGACGACCAGCGCGATCCGGCTGCCCGCCCCCATGCCGGGTTCGGCGTCCATCATGAATTCCCTTCCGTGTGAACGCGTTCCGTCGGTGAAATGCAGCCGCGGATAGTTGGCCCGACCGAAGGCCGTCGCCGCGCCCCAGGCGTCGGGGCCCTCGTAGTACAGGCGCGCGCCGTCGCGGCGGACCGTGGTCTCGTAGGCGCGGTCGACCGCGCCCGACCAGCGCACGCGGTGTCGCGCGCCGAGCAGACCGGTCGGCTCCACCGACAACTCCACCCGCACCGCGCCGAGCGGTTTCTGTTCGGCGTCCCACAGTTCGCAGTCGCCGCCGAATCGGCTGACCTCTTTGGTCGGCAGGATGAAAGGAGTGGGACCGCACCGGGTCTCGTGGGCGAGATGATCCTCGACCAGCTCCGGCACGCGGGTGTAGAGGCCGTTGAACACCCCGATCAGCGCGGGGCCCTGGGTGAGCACCGAGGAATAGATCTGGGTGTCGCCGACGGTCTGATTCCAGGTGTTCAGCCCGACCTGCCAGCCCGGTCCGTAGTAGTGGGCGTCGACGAATCCGCCGTAGGGCTGTCCCGATCCGAAGAAATCCGGTCCGGTGTAGAGACGGTCGGCGTCGGAATCGACCACGCCGAAGGCGAACGGGGCGGCCAGGGTGAAGCGCGCGGCGAGGTCGCCGCCGCCCTGGATGCCGCCGTCCATCCGGTAGGTGGTGACACCGTCGGCGAACTCCGAGGAGCGGCGGATGTCCTCGAATCCGCGCCAGGCGCCGACAGCGTCGAACAGCGAAGGTCTGCCCACCCATTCGCCCGCGATGCGACGTTGCCACACACTGGGTTCGGCGACGGCGCTCATGCCAGCAACTCCCCGCGCACCCGTTCGCACTGTTCGTCGCCGATCAGCTGTCGCACCCGCTCCCACACGGGATCGACCCGCGGATCGAACAGATTGGCGCGTGCCGCCGCGTCCCGGACCGACAGTTCGCCCTCGATCGCGTCGATTCCTTTGTCCACCAACGTCAGCCAGTGGCGCAGGTAGCCGTCCACGGTGTCGTCCAGTGCGCGGAAGGCGTCCGGTGTGGCCCGGCACACCACCATCCACGGCGACATCATCGCCCGCTGGCGGGGGCCGATCGCGGCCGCCGAGAGACCGTCGAGGGTCCACGCTCCCTCGAAGAGATCGGTCAGCGGGGCGAAGGCGTCGTCGAGATAGTCCAGGTGCACGGCCAGATCGGCGCGGGGAATCAGATCGAGGTGCATCGCGTAGTACTCGGCCGAGGCCACCGAATCCAGGGTGAAGTGCGGGATCGGCGAATCGGCCGGGGTGAACGCGAAGACCATGTGGCTGTCGAGACCGATCTTCGGCACCACCAGCGAGACCACCACGGCCTTGTCGATGGGGCCGCCGTGCAGCACCCGCAGGCGACCGACCGGTGTCGGCGACATCGGACTGGTCAGGTCGAGATCGGTGGTGACCGCGAGACCCAGGCTCTCGGTCAGGGTGGACAGGGTGCGCTCGCACAGCGCGGCGGGCAGGCTCATGGTCGGGCACTTCCGTTGCGGGCCTTGTGCACCCAGGCGCTGGCCAGTTCGGGATGGTCGCGCCGCGAGGGCGAGGCGATGACGGTGGCGTTGCGGCGCGGCCCCTCGGTGGCGATGATGTCGTCGCCGCCGACCCACCAGCCCGCCTTGATCAACTGGGTCCGGCGGCGTCGGTAGGCGACCTGGAGGGCGTCGCTGCGCACGTGCAATTCGTCGGCCAGATCGAAGGGCAGCAGTTCGGGGCGTTGGGCCTCCACCACCGGTTGATCCTGGAGCAGGATCTTCGCGATCCGTTTGCGGGCGTTCTCGTCGGCCCAACCGCCGGTGAAGAAATTGCGGTAGCCGATGATCTTGATCAGGGTGCGTTCCTGGGACAGCGGGATGTTGAAGTCGTAGAGCAGCATGTCGCCGATCGGTAGGCGCACATGCAGTTTCACCACATTGGGCAGGTACCACCCGTTGGTGACGGTGACGTGTTCGGGTCGCGGCTTGCGTTTGGCGAGCAGTCCCCACAGCCCCTTGGGCGGCGGCGGGCTGAGCAGGATGTCGGCTTCGGCGGACCACTCGTCGGAGCGGATGCGGAAGTCGGGGATCTCGGGCTTGTCGGGGTTGCCGAAGGAGGTGCCGTGCACGAACGGGGTGTGCGAGGCGTCGACCACGTTCTCGAAGGTCCGCTCGTAGTTGGCCTCGACCTCCATCTCGAAGTGCACGGCGCGGAAGTTCGGGTCGTCGTGCTCCGGGATGACCGGGATGGGCGGGCGTTCCTCCTCGGGCAGATCGCCGAGGAAGGCCCACACCATGCCGTACCGCTCGACGGTCGGATAGGAGTCCACGCGCGCTTTGCGCGGGATGCTGCGCTGTTCGGCGTTGGCGGGGATCTTGACGCACGCGCCCGCCGGGTCGTACTGCCACCCGTGATACGGGCACGCGATGCAGTCGTCGACCACCGTGCCCATCGCCAGCGACCCGCCGCGGTGCACGCACAGATCCGACAGGCACACCGCGGCGCCCGCCCGGTCGCGGTAGAGGACGAAATCCTGGCCCAGGCAGGTCACCCGGCACGGCGTGCGGCTCACCTTCTCGGCGAATTCCAGTGCGTACCAGAAGTTCTTGAGCATGACGCTGACTCCTATCGGTGTTCCAGGACGACACCGGTGTCGTCGAAGGCGGACAGTTCCTTGCGCGCCACATCCGATCCGCGCACGTGCGCGTCGAGGAACAGCGTGGTCAGGCGGCGAACGGGGGGAGGGCGTCGGCGTCGGCGGGCCCGTCGAGGAAGGCCCTGGCCGCGGTGGGGTCGGTGTCGGCGATGCCGAAGTGATTGGCGCCCTCGACGACCGCGAGCAGGTGCCCCGTGCCGGGGAGCGCTTCGGCGAAGGTCCGTGCCACCGGATCGGCGCGGGTCGCGCCGTCCTCGCCGTAGCGGTCGGCGCTGCCCATGATGACGCCGTCGTTGGTGCCGACGCCGAGCAGGACCGGGCAGTCCACCTG
Source organism: Nocardia takedensis NBRC 100417 (assembly GCF_000308695.1). Classification (GTDB taxonomy): domain Bacteria; phylum Actinomycetota; class Actinomycetes; order Mycobacteriales; family Mycobacteriaceae; genus Nocardia; species Nocardia takedensis. The sequence continues at coordinate 42,472 of NZ_BAGG01000264.1, forward strand.
GGCGGGCAGCACCGTCCCCGGCGCCCAGCCGAGCATGGTGGCGACCATGTTGTGCGAACCCCACCCGAACACCGCGCGGACACCGGGGAAGAACCGCGCCGATTGCAGGGCGACCGTGCCGCCGGCGGAATGTCCGCCGAGGGCGACGCGGTCCAGGTCCAGCGCGCTCGCCAACGGCGAGAGGCGGTGCAGTTCGGCGAGGGTGTCGAGGATCGCGCCGATGGTCGGGCAGGTGGGTCCGTCGCCGTAGGCGCCGGGACGCGCCGCCGCCAGGTCGACGCCGGGCGTCAGCCCGTACTGTCCGCCGAACAGTTCGGCGACCCGGTCGAAAGTGACGACCACGTAACCCTGTTCGGCGATCGCGCAGGCGTAGCGGCGGTAGGAGTCCTGCCCGACGTTGACTCCGGACAGGAAGATCACCACCGGGTAGGGCGCGCCGGCGGGGTCCGCGCCGAACACACCGGTGAGTCGTTCGGCGTCGTCGCCGCGCACCTCGGCGGGGTAATAGATCTTCAGATGCGCGGTGTCGAAAGGGCTTTCGCCGTGGGTGCGCACCGACCACCACAGCGACCGGACGACGCTCACGCGCTCGGCCTCGGCGAGACGCGGTCCCCGCCCCACAGCGCCCGCACCAGGCGTCCGGTCAGTTCCGCCCCGAACATCCGCTCGCCCATCACGTTGGCCGGATCGCGTTCGGCGATGTTGCGGCGGATCGCGAGATCCCGGTCGGCCAGTGCCGCGCGTTCGGTCTCGGGCACCGGATCGCCGCGCTCCACCCAGGACAGCCACAGGTCCACCCGCTCGCGCAGGGCGGCGGCGACGCTGTCGAGGTTGGCGCGGGTGGGCGGGAAGGAGTAGCAGTGCGCGACGGGGGACAGGCTCGTGCGGATGAAGCCGGTACGACTGGTGAACCACGCGAAATCCGGGTGCTCGACCTTGAAGTCCAGCCACGGCGCGTCCTGGCCGTCGTAGTAGCGGTCGAAGTAGTCGCCGTCGGCGACCAGGTCGACGCGCGGGATCGTGTCGACGTAGAACCAGCCCTCCGGCCACAGCAGCATCGCGATGCCCAGGTGCGGCACCCGCGAACTCGGACCGAGCCACACGGTGAGGTGCAGATTCACGAAACCGGTGCGCGGATCGCCGATCCAGGAGTGCACCATCCAGTCCACCTCGGGGCCGGAGTAGGCGGCGAGGCTGCCCGCCGGGCCGGAACCCGCGTCGCCGTAGGTCTCCAGATCGACCGTGCTCGCGTCGCGTTCGACGGCGAACCTGGCCGTGACGCGGTCCCGGAGTTCGGTCAGCAGCGCCCGCCACTCGGTGAAGGTCTCGGTCACATCCGCGCGCGGGTTCTCATCGACCATCTGCTCGACGTGTTGCAGTGTTTCACTCACGGTCACTCCATTCCTGAGGTCGCGGCGGCGAGCGGCCCGCGTGGCCGCCCGTCGACGAGGTTGGTGCCGCGCGAGACGTCGCGGTTGACGGCCTGCGCGGGTCGCAGGACCGCGCGCAGGCTGATCGAGCCCGCGACCGTGGCGCTGACGACGGGGTGGCTGATGACGCCGGTGAACGGGCCTTGCCAGCGCGTCCACAGGGTGAAGTCCGGACTCAGCGCGTAGCACGCGCCGCGGAATTCGCCGTCGCCGTCGTAGCCCGCGGCCACCACGTTGAGGCGGTTCTCCGCGGCGCGTTCGGCGAGTCCGAGCGTCAGTTCCCACGGTTCGGAGGGCGTGTGGGTGACGGCGACCACGTCGGCGTCGGCCACCGCGGCCAGTCGGAAGGTCTCGGGGAAGACCGCGTCGTCGCCGACCACGAGCGCGAGCCTGCCCCAGGGCAGCTCGAATATCGTCTGGCGCGCACCGAATTCGGTGAGCCACGGGTGACGGCGGGTCGGATGCAGTTGCGGCTGACGCCCCAGCACCCCGTCCGCGCCGACCAGCACGCCGTGGTGGCTCGCGCCGTCGCGCACGGAGAACACCAGATACGCCGAGGTGCCCGCGAGCGCGGCGCGCGCCTGCTCCACGGTGAAGTCCGCGAGTTCGGGCGCGACGATCAGGTCCGCGCCCGCGGCGGCGGCCTCGCGCACCAAGGGGAGTTCGGCGGCGACCACCGCGGCGCTGATGGTCGCCGCGCCGGGCCCCGCCGCGCGCGCCGACGGTTCGGCCAGCGGTCGGTAGATCTCCGGCCGTCGCGCGCCGAGCAGATCGGTGCCGTCGGGGCGGATCTTGTCATCGGCCGAGGTGACATCGATGTCGGCGACCACGAGCGCCTCGCCGGTGGGCGGGGCGATGGCCACCACCGTGCCGTCGGGCGCGACGATCTGACTCTCGCCCGCGCCGTGCAGGCGATCGGCGGGGACGCCGAGGCGTTCGGCGATCTGGGGCAGTTGGTCTTCGGGGAGCAGGGGACCGACCTTGTTGGCGGCGACCACCCACACCTTGTTCTCCGCCGCGCGGACCGGCACGTGCAGGCTCGCCTCGTCGACGGCGAAGGAGTTCAGGCTGTTGACCAGGATCTGCGCGCCGCGCACGGCCAGCGATCTGGTCACCTCGGAGATGACGCCTTCCATGCAGGCGTACATGCCGATCCGGCCCAACGCGGTCGCGATGACGGGAGATTCGCTCGTGCCGCGGTCGAAGTAGTCGTTCTCGGCGCCCATCAGGATCTGCTTGTCGGCTTCGCCGAGCAGTGCGCCGTCGGGACCGTAGAGCAGACTGGTGGCGGTGGTGCGTCCGTCGGGGCGCGCGAGGCTGATGCCGATCTTGACGTGGATGCCGTGACGTGCGGCACGTTCGGCGACGGCGGTGAGGAAGTCGTCACCGAGACGCAGGGCCGCTCGGCGCGCGTGCGCCCGGTCGGCGTACCAGGATAGGTGGTTACAGAACTCGGGCAGGACGACCAGTTCGGCCTCGGCCCCGGCGGCGGCGTCGATGGCGCGCAGGCACGCGTCCAGGTTGACCGCCGCGTCGGTGCCCGCCGCGAACTGCGCGGCCGCGACTCGGGTCATGGGCGGATCCTCTCGGATGGATGACGTTTCGTTGTCCGAAACATGGTTTCCCATTGCGCTGATTCTGTCCCTCGTCGGCGAAGGTGTCCAGGCGGGCAATACGCATTTCATGCGGACGTAACGAAAGGTCGTTTCACCTGCGACGACTGGCGGGATCGGGTGCTCGGCAGGTAGAGTCTCGTTCCGCTCAAGGAAACAGTGTTTCGATAGTGAGGTAGTCGCATGGCTCTGCACCACGTCGTCCTGATGAGGTTCGTCGACCGTGCCGACGCGCCGGAGGCCCGACGGCGACTGCGCGCGATGGCTCCGCACGTCGCCCAGATCCGCGACATGGCCGTCGAACTGGACGAAGGCGGCACCGCGGTGTCCTACGACCTGTGCCTGACCACCGTGCACGACTCCGCCGCCGAACTGCGCGGCTACCAGGACCATCCGGCGCACCGGGAGATCGCGGCGTGGCTGACTCCCCGCCTGGCCGCGCGCGCCGTCGTGGACTTCCAGCGCTGATCCCCGGGGGTCAGCCCGCCGGGTATGCGCCCGCCGCCGCGCCGAGCCCGCCGCGCCGGAACGCCGAGGGCGCGTGGCGCACCGTCGACTGGACGTACTCGCGCATGCCCTCGAGCCCGTACTCGCGGCCGAACCCGCTGGACTTCACGCCGCCGAACGGCGCGCGCGGCGACATGCCCGTCCGATTGTGGGTGTTGACGAAGGTGAATCCCGCCTCGAGTCGCCGGGCCAGGGCGAAGGCCCGGTCCTCGTCGGCCGACCACACCGATGCCCCGAGACCGAGTTCGCTGTCGTTGGCCCGCCGCACCACCTCGTCCTCCGCGTCGTAGACCAGCAGCGGAACCGCCGGACCGAACTGCTCGAGCCGCACCAGATCGGCCTCGTCGGGCAGGTCGAGCACCAGTGCGGGCGCGAGGAAATAGCCGTCGCCGCGCGGGGCGGGCGCGAGCGGGACGATGCGCCCGCCCCGCCGTGCGGCGTCGTCGAGCAGGGCGATGACCCGCTCGGCCGCCGCGCGCGTCACGACCGGCCCCATGGTGACCTTCGCCGAGAGCGGGTCGCCGACCCGCAGCGTCCGCGCGGCCGCCGCCCGGTAGGCGTCGACGAACTCCGGGTACCGCCCGCGCGGCACATAGAGCCTTTTGGCGGCCATGCACACCTGGCCCGCCGTCGCGAACGAGGCCAGCACCAACCGGTCGTAATCGGCGTCGGTCAAGGCGAAGTCGTCCAGCAGGATCGCGGGGTCGTTGCCGCCGAGTTCGAGCAGCACCGGTGTCAGCGCCGCGCCCGCGGCCGCCGCGATGGCACGGCCCGCCGCCTCGCCCCCGGTGAAGGCCACCTTGCGGACCGCCGGATGGGCGATGAGCGCGGCCACGGTGTCGGGACCGCCGTGCACGACGGTGGTCGCGGGCAACAGTTCCGCGACCGCCGTGACGGTCAGCGGCGCGAGCGGAGAAGGTTTGAGCACCACGGCGTTCCCTGCGGCCAGCGCCGGACCGAGTTTGATCATCGCCAGGATGATCGGCGCGTTCCACGGCGTGATCGCGAGCACCACGCCGAACGGCGCGCCCGTCTGCTCGAGACGGCCAAGGTCGTCGTCGCGGACATCGGTGTTCAGCACCGCGGGCGCGTTCGCGCACACCCAGCGCAGGTAGGTGACGGCGAAACCGATCTCGCCCCGGCAGTCGGCCACCGGCTTGCCCGATTCCCGGGCCAGCAACCGCGCGAAGTCGTCGGTGCGCGCGGCGATGGCGGCCGTCGCGGAGCGCAGCACCGTCAGCCGGTCGGTCAGCGATCGCGCCGACCAAGCGAGGAACTGGTCGTGCGCCCGGCGCACCGTCGCGTCCACGGACTCCGGCGCGCTCGCCGCGACCGAGCCGACGATCTGCGCGGGCGCGGCCGGATTCTCCCGTTCGATCCGCATCAGGACACGCTCCGCTCGACCAGCGAGTCGAGCAGACACGCGCGTCGCAGATAGGCGCGCGCCGCGACGGGGTCGGCGGCCAGCGCGCGCAATCGCTCGTGTTCGGCCCGCTGTCCGGCGGCCCGCAGGCGCGACCAGTTGTCGTGGCTGGTGCGCTGGACGTGCTCCACCGCGACCTCCCGGCGTCGCTCGGCGGCCTCGGTCAAGCGTTGCTCGGGTGCGCCCGCGATCACCTCGGCCAAGGCGGTGGACATCGCGACGGCGTCGTGGATGCCGCTGTTCATGCCGAGCCCGCCGAGCGGATTGTTCACGTGCGCCGCGTCGCCCATGAGCAGCACCCGGCCGTGGCGGAACCGGTCGGTGACCCGCTGGTGCACCCGATACAGCGAGGCGTGCCGGATTCGCCACGGTCGCCCGAGGTCAGCGACCCCGATCAGCCGCTCGGGCAGGCGCGCCAGTTCGACGTCGTCGGCGGTGTGCTCGGGAGTCGGCAGGAGCACACGCCAGTGGTGCGGCGTGCGCAGCAGCACCAACCACTCGTCCGGATCGAAGACGTAGTCGATCGGCGCGATCCCCGGCAGCGCCGATTCCAGGTCCTCCTCGACCGAGGCGACGAGGAACCTCTCCGGATAGGTCGATCCTTCGAAGGGCGCGCCGAGCGCCTTGCGGACCGCCGAGCGGGCGCCGTCGGCCCCGATCAGCCAATCTCCGCGCACCGCACCGGATTCGGTGTGCGCGACCACCGAATCCCCGTCCGCGGTGACGTCGATGACCCGCTGCCCGAAGCGCACCCGCGCGTGGGCGGGCAGGGCTTCGAGCAGGATCGGCGTGAGCCTGCTCTGCTCGAGTTGCACCCGATACGGGTGCCGGGTGTCCGCGCCCAACACCGCGAGATCGAGGGTGGCGATCTCGCCCGCCCGACGGTCCCGGTACTGGAAGGTGCGCGCGAGCAGGCCGCGCTCGAGCAGCGGCCCGAGGACGCCGAGGTCCTCGAGCATCTCCAACGTCGGCGGGTGGAAGGTGGAGGCGCGCGATTCCGTCGCCAGCGCGGGGCCCGCCTCGAGCACCGTCACGGTGACGCCGCGCCGGGCGAGGGTGAGCGCGGCGGTCAGCCCCACCGGACCCGCGCCCGCGATCAGCACGTGCGGGGCGTTCATGAGGTGTGCAGGGCGAATCGCCCCTCCACGCCGACCACCCGCGCACCGGTGAAGAACCGCAGCGTCTCGGTGGTGCCCTCTTCGCCGATTCCCGACAGACCCCAGGCCGGTCGCGGTGTCATCAGGTGCAGACTCATGATCGAGGACCCGTTGACCTTGACCTCGCCCGCGCGGACCCGGCGTGCCACCGCCAGCGCGCGCTCGGTGTCGGTCCCGCAGACGTAGCCCTCCAGTCCGTAGGGGACGGCGTTGGCGAGCGGGACCGGGTCCTCGTCCGCGCCGTAGGTCAGGACCGCGGCGATCGGGCCGAACACCTCCTCCGGCAGGTCCTGCTCGACCAGTGTCGGCGCGAGATAGTTGCCGGGTTCGGGGATCTCGCCGTAGGACCGCGCGGGCAGGCCCGCGACGGCCGTGCGCAGTGACGCGACGTGGCGGGAGTGGATCTGCGGTCCGAAGTCGGTGCCCGGGTCGAGCGGCGGGCCGATGACCAAGGCGCGCAACCGCTCTCCCATCGCGGCGAGGATCGCGGGAGCCAGATCGACCGGCAGGATCAAGCGTCCCAAGGCGCGACACCACTGGCCGTTGAGGGTGGTGAGCAGGTCCACGGCCATGCGCGCGGCGGTCTCCACGTCGGCGTCGGGCAGCACGACCAGCGGGTTGTGTCCGCCCAACTCCAGTTGCGCGGGGCGCAGCAGCGGCGCGGACGCCGCGGCCACCGCCCGACCGCCCGCGAGCCCGCCGGTGAACGACACGGCCTTGATCCGCGGGTCCGCGACCAGTCGCGCACCGGTCGCGCCGTCGCCGTGGACGAGCTGGAACATCGACACCGGAACGTGCTCGGCGACGGCGCGCGCGAGCAGGGGCGCGCTGAACGGCGTGTACTCGCTGACCTTGAGGATCACCGGGCAACCCGCCGCCAGCGCGCAGGCCACCTTGTGCGCCGCCATCGGGGCCGGAGCGTTCCACGGCACCAAGCACAGCGCGGGTCCCAAGGGCATGCGATGCACCTCCACACCGTCGACGTCGGCGCGCAGGATGCCCGCGCGCACCTGTGCCGCCGCGAGGCGGAACGATCCCGCGACGATCGCGCCGAGCGGAACCGTCTGGCGCAGCGGCACACCCGTGGTCGCGGCGTCGGTCCGCGCGATCCGCTCGAGCACCGGTTCCAGGGCATCGGCGACGGCGTCGAGCATGTCGGGCGTGACCGTCTCGCTCGCGGCATCGGCGACCGTCAGGGCGCGATCGACGCGGTCCGGCGCGGTCCCCAGGGCCCGCGCGGTGGACTTCCCGGTCGCGGGGTCCTCGAGGTCGAAGCCCAGATCCTCGGTGGGCGCGGCCCAGTCGCCGTCGACGAGGTCGAGGACCTCGGGCAGATCGACGCTCATCACCCCACCTCCGCCGGGGCGGTGGCGAACAGCTCGTTGGCCTTGGCGTCGGTCGCCATGCGGGCGACCTCGAGCATGCCGCGTTCGGCGGGGAAGGTCATCACCAAGCCCATCGCGAGATCGCGCAGCGCGCGACCGGCGGGCCCCTGCATCGAGGCCGCCGACGTGCCGCCCGCCTTCAACGCCCCCAACGCCACCTGGAAACAGGCTTCGGTGACCGATCCCTTGCCCAGCCGCCACTGCGCGAACACTTCCCGCTTGTCCTTGAACGGCGGTTGCGCGGTCTCGACCGCGAGTTGATAGCGCAGCCACAGGTAGGCGGTCTGCAACTGCTTGGTCATCTCGCCGAACAGCACCTGGTGCACGGGCGAGGAGGCCACCGGTTTCCCGGTGTCGGCGAAGGTCTTGCGGGTCGCGGCGGCGATGGCCTCGTCGTAGACGTTCTGCGCGCACCCGGTGTACACGGCGGCGATGGCGAGTTGGTTGCCGACGAAACTGCCCCGGCTCATCCGCAACATCCTCGGGAACGCCCCCGGCACGGTCAGCGCCTCGTCCTCGGGAATGAACACGCCGTCGAGTCGGATGCCGTTGTTCGCGGTGGCCCGCATGCCGAGCCCGTTCCACGGGGCGCGGATCGACACCCCCGCCGCGTCGCGCGGGACGAAGAAGGTCGCGATGCCGTCGGCGGTGTCGTGACCGTCGAGTTTCGCCGAGGTCAGGTAGTAGTCGGCGACGCCGGTCGCGCAGCCGAAGGATTTCTCGCCGTCGAGCAGCCACCCGCCGTCCACTTTGCGCGCGGTCGTGGCGATGGTGATGTTGGCCGCTTCGGTCTTGACCGATTCGGAGGCGAAATTCGCCAGCCACACCCCGTCGGCCATCCGGTTCAGTACTTTCTCCGCGAAGGCGCGCACCAAGGGGATCTCCTCGGCCTCGAAGAGTCCCGCGTCGATGGCCTCGAGCGGCAGCAGGCCGCGCGAGGCGCTGGTGTTGTGGAAGAAGAAGGCCAGCGCCGTGGACGAACACGCCGTACCCATCGCGTAGGTGGCGGCGGCCAGATCGCGCAGTCCGCCGCCGAGTCCGCCGAACTTCTCGGGCACCACCAGTCCGAGCAGTCCGGCCTCGCGCAGCAGTGCGAGGTGTCCGGTGGGGAAGGTCGCGGTGCGGTCGGCGTCGTCGGCGGCGGCGCGCAGCGCGGGCAGTACCGCCTCGACGCGGCGCGCTCGGTCGCGTTCGGCTTCGGTCATGTCTTCGACCAGGCGTTCACCGATCATCGGAGCAGTCCTTCGTAGTAGGTGCGGGCGTGATACACGAGCGGGGCCACCGGACGCGGCGTCGCCGCGTCCTGCACCGATCCGAGCAGTATGGTGTGGTCACCGGCCTGGTGACAGGCGGTGACGACGCAGTCCAGCCACGCCGGGGCGTCCGCGAGCACCGGCGCACCGGTCCAGGCGGTATCCCATCGGCCTTCGGCGAAGCGGTCGGAGTAGGGGGAGTCGGCGGTCGCGAAGCGGCGGCTGATCGAGGTGTGGTCGTGGCCGAGGACGCTGACGGCGAAGACGCCGCTGCGCCGGATCATCCGATAGGTGGTGCCCGCGGAGGCCAGACACACCGAGATCAGCGGCGGATCGGTGGCGACGCTGGTGAACGAGCTGGCGGTCATGCCGTAGCGGTGGCCGTCGGCGTCGGAGACGGTGGTCACCACGACCACTCCACTGGCCCATTGGGCCAGTACCGTGCGAAAGAATGGCGGGTCAACCACGGGCTCTCTCGTTTCGTTGGTCGAAACACTGTCTCCCTCAACGTAACGCCGACCTGGGTGGACCGCAAGGGCAACAGGGCCTTCTCACGTTTCCCCTAGGGAAATTCTGTGCTTAGACTTGCCGGGTGACGGAGACAGAGACCGAGAATTCGAGTCGGTCCATCGCGGCGGTCGAACGCGCGATGGACGTGCTGCTGCTGTTCGGCCGCTCCGGCCGCGCCGATCTCGGCGTGACCGAGATCGCGAACGAACTCGCGATCACCAAGGCCGCGGTGCACCGCATCCTCACCGCGCTGCGCAATCGCGACCTGATCGCCTTCGAGCCGACCACCCGCCGCTACACCCTCGGCCACGCCGCGATCGCGTTGGGGCGGGCCTACTTGGCGCGCACCGATCTGCGCATCATGGCGGCCCCGGAACTGCGCAGGCTGGCGGCCCTGACGGGGGAGACCGCGACGCTGTCCATCCGTCGCGGCGACACCCGGATGTACGTCGACCAGGTGGTGCCCAGTCACGAACTGCGCGTGGAAGTCGCACTCGGCGTGCCGTATCCGCTCTACGCGGGCAGTTCGTCCAAGGTGATCCTCGCCTACCTGGCCAAGCAGGAGATCGACGACTACCTGCGCAGGCAGGAGTTGACCGCGTTCACCGAGGACACCATCACCAATCGCACCGCGCTGCGCCGCGAACTGACCGCGATCCGCAAGCGCGGATACGCGATCTCGTTGGGGGAGCGCCAGATCGGCGCCGCCTCGATCGCCGCGCCGATCCTCGACCACGACGGCGGGGTGGTCGCCGCGCTCAGCGTGTGCGCGCCGCTGTCGCGCTTCGAGCCCCGGGTGGAGGAATTCGTGCCGGTCCTGCTGAAGTCGGGCCAGGCGATCTCCGCCCAACTCGGCCACCAGGGCTGACCGGTCCTCACAGATTCGCGCCCGGTTTCAGCACGCCGAGCGCGGCGGCGGCCAGCACGCTGCCCCAGATCGTCCAGACGTAGGGCAGGCAGCCGTCGACGGCGCGGGTGATCGTGCGCTCGACCTCGGCGGTCGAACCGGTCGTCGTCAGCGTGTGGAACGCGGAACCGAAGGGGCGCAACGTCCGTCGGATTCCGAGCCCGGCCGCGATGGCCGCCGCGTAGAGCAGGATCTTGGCCCCGAGCCAGCGCGGTTCGGTGGTGACGCCGAACGGTTCGGACGCCGTCACCGTGTAGATTCCGCCGACGGTCAGCGCGAGCACCACCGCCCAGCGGATGCCGAGGTCCACGCGCACGACCATCGGAAAGCGACCGTGGGTCCGGTGCGCCGTGACGGCGAGGAACAGCCAGCCGAGCGCGAACAGCCAGGTGGCCGCGACGGTCCACCAGGTGAACGGGTCGAGGCCGAACACGCGCGCGCCGTGCGGGTCCAGCGCCATCAGTGTGACGCCGCTCGGCAGGAACAGCACCAGGCAGATCTTCGGCGCGAGGTCGAGTCCGCTCATGATGCGCAGGGCGGCGACACGGGCCTCGGCACTCTGGGCGGGGTCGATGACGAAACGGCTGGAGTAGAACACGCCCAGGTCACCGCCGAGCCAGAACACGAACAGGGTCAGATGCAGGATGATCCACCATCCGTGCGCGTGTGCTCCCATTGGTGTTCCTCTTTCGCGATGCGGCGGATTTGGAGACAACGTATCCCTATACGAAACAGTCGGCAACCGCGAGCGGCGTCGAGGGTTGGATAAGATACACGCATAGGTGTTTGTCTCTGTCGGTGTTACGTCGGTGAGACGCAACCGTTTTGCCCGATTCGTAGGCTCGGCCCATCACCGGCCATCCGACGGAAGCGCATGCCATGACCGACACCCCGCCCGCGACCCCGGAACCGCCCGCCCGGCAGACCGGCCTCGTCGAAACCGCCGTCTTCGCCAAGGGGCCCGCCCGACTGCTCGACCTGACCAAACAGGCCCCGCTGGGCTGGTGGCCCGCCGCCGCCGTCGGACTCGTCGCCTTCGTCGACCGCGTCGAGATCAACCTCGTCGCCGGCGCGCTGCCCGCCATCCAGGACCACTTCGGATTCGGCGACACCGCCGCCGGGGCCATCCCCACCGCCGCCGCCCTCGCCGGAGCCGTACTCCTGCTGCCCGCGGGCCGACTCGCCGACCGCGCCCCGCGCGTGGTGACCATCGCGATCGTCGTCCTGATCTGGTCGCTGTGCTCGGTGCTGAGCGGGCTGGCGACCACCTTCGCGCTGTTCTTCCTGGTGCGCGTCCTGATCGGCGCCGCCGGTCAGCTCTACAGTCCGCCCGCCTCCAGCCTGCTCGCCGACTACTATCCCGCCCGAAGTCGCGGCAAGGCATACGGATTCGAGCGCGCGGGCTACTACCTGGGGTTGCCGACCGGAGTCATCCTCGGCGGCGCCCTCGCCGAAGCGCTCGGCTGGCGCACCGTCTTCTTCGTCGCGGCGATCCCCGGCCTGCTGGTCGCCGCGCTGGTCCTCACCGTCCGAGAACCGCTGCGCGGCTTGGGTGATCGCCTCGAACGCGGCGGTGCGAGTGAACCGAGCGCGAGCCCCGCGCGAATCCGGCCCGCCTCGCTGTTGGCCGAAGCGAGACAACTGCTCGGCATCGCCACGCTGACCGGAATCATCGTCGGCCAAGCGCTGCTGTCCCTGGGCATCGCGGGCGTGTTCTATTGGCTGCCCACCCTTCTGGAACGCACCGAGAACCTCGGTTACGACTCCGCCTCCGGGCTCGCGGGCGCCATCGGCGGCACCGGCATCGTGATCGGCATCATCGCGGGCAGCCGCCTCGGCGACCGCGCCCACGGCGCGCGCCCCGCGGGTCGCCTCACCGTGGCCACGGCCATGCTGCTGCTCGGCGCGCTCGCCCTGGCGGGCGCGGTCCTCGTACCCGGCCTCGCCGCGCGCGTCACCCTCATCGCCGTCGCCTGCGCCGGATTCGCCGGGGCCATACCGAATCTCACCGCCGCCTCCGCCGACGTCCTGCCCGCCGACCGTCGCGGCATGGGCTTCGCGCTGCTCACCTTCCTGGTCACCCTCGGCGGCGCGCTGGGCCCCTTCTTCGTCGGCCTCACCTCCGACCTCGTCGGCGCCACCGACTACACCGGCGAACCGCTGGTCCTGGCCATGCTCGCCCTGGTCCCGGCGATCTTCCTCGCGGTCGCCGCGCTGCTGCGCGTCCGCGGACGCTACGAGCAAGACGCCCGAACCGCCACGAACACCCTCCCCTGAGACCGGTTGTCTCGCTGCCGCTTCGGCCCGCGCCGGGTATGTCCGAGACTGCTCGCCGTCGGGTACTTTCAGCTGATGATCGAGATGTCCCGGGTATGGCGCGGTGCGGGCGCTGTGCTCCTGCTCGCCGGTGTCGCGTTGAGCGGTGCGGGGGTGGCCGGTGCCGCCGAGCCCACGTTGGACTGGACGGCTTGCCCTTCGGTGGCGGCGTTCCCGGGAATGGAGTCCTTGCAGTGCGCCGCCCTCGAGGTGCCGATGGACCATGCCGTGAGCGACGGTCCCACCGTGCAGGTCGCGCTGTTCAAATCGCCCGCCCGCGACCCGGATCGGCGCAAGGGGAGTCTGATCATCAACCGGGGTGGTCCGGGGTATCCGACGTCGCTGTATCTGATGGGACTGGTCACCGGTTCGTTGCCGTCACCCTGGGACGAACGGGTGTGGCAGCAGTACGACGTGATCGCGGTCGATCGGCGCGGCGTCGGTTTCGCGACCCCCGCCGTGACCTGCTTCGACACCGTCGAAGCGATGACCGCGTTCGGCGCCGACGTGCCGGTTGTTCCGCTCACCGCCGAGGATCTGGCCGTGCGTGCGGTGCGGGACGCCGAATTCGCCACCCGATGCCGTCAGCGCGCCGGTGACCTGCTCGACCACCTGACCACCGCCGCGGTCGCCAAGGATCTCGACCGCGTCCGCGCGGCTCTGGGGGAGGACCGACTGCACTTCCTCGGCCAGTCCTACGGCGCGGCACTGGGATTGGTCTACGCCAACCTGTATCCCGACCGGGTCGGTTCGTTCGTCCTGGACAGCGTGCTCGATCCGACGGCGAGCGCGCCCTCCGGGATTCGCTCGGAAGCGACCAACGGCGACCTCGCCACGACCGAGGCCATGAACGAAGCGCTTCGCCTGTGCGCCGCAGGGCGGACCTGTGCGTTCGCCGCCGACGACCCCGTCCGCGCGTTCCCGGAGTTGCTCGTCCGCCTGCGCGAGCGGCCGATCCCGCTGACCGCCTCCGACGGAACCTCGACCACGCTCACCTACTCGAAACTGGTCGCCTACCTCGGTGGCGCGCTCTATCAACCCGCGATGTGGCCGCAGATCCGGCCCGACCTGCTCCTGCATCTGGCCTACCGGGCTGCCGGCGAACCTGATTCCGCGCCGACGGAAGAACTGGCCAGGCTTGTGATCGACACGACCGGGGCCCTCGAGGTCGCCCGTCTGCTGGCGGGCAGTCGGGTACTGGTCCACGAAGGCATCGGCCACATCGCGACCCAGCAGTCGCGCTGCGCGGTCACGGCGGTGTCGGACTATCTCGCCTCGGGCATCCTGCCCGCCGAGGGCGCCACTTGCCCGCCGGACACCATCCCTTCGCTTGATCGCGGCACCTCGAGCTGTCGCGTTTCCCAGGACGGGGAGGTTTCTCCAGGTATCGGGGTCGGAGTCCCGGGATCATGCAGCGTCCCCGAGTGGACGCGGGGTTGAAAAGCCGAGCATCCGTCGGGCGTCGCCCCGCGCCGAAGCGCCGGCTTGACGGTGCCTCGCGCTCGGCCGCCGAGGGCGGTGCCCGTGCTTTTGGGGGGATATGAACACGGTGGTCGGGGCTATATCCCCAGCATGAGGAAACCAACGACAATCGGCCTCGCCCTGGTCTCGCTGACCTTCTGTCTCGCGACCAGCCCCGTCGCGAGCGCGTCTCCGAGCCCCGTCGCCGAGGAGACCGTGTATTTCAGCTTCTCGGGCTCGAACTGCGCGATCCGCCCGAACGGCGACGTCGGATGCGACATCCCGGGCGGCACCAACCTTTTCGGCTTCACCGTCCACGACCTCGCGATCGATCTGCCGTTCCTGCCCGCCCATCCCACTTTCGGGCTCGTCGGTCCGCACGGACGCCCCGGCAGCCCGCCGATCGACGGCAGTCTGACCAACGGCGGGGCGACCTGCACCGGTGGCGGACGGGGCGCGTTGCTGTGCACGTCCAAGGGCCACAGCTTCAGCTTCGGTTGGTCGGGCACCACCATCAGCTGACCTCCGCCGACCGGCCCCTCCGGCTGGTCGGCGCGGATCGTCCAGCACGAGATCGACCATCTCGACGGCATCCTGGACCGCGCCCAGATCCGCTCGTTGGCGGGCAATGCCGAACTGCGACGACGCTGGTCGCAGCCGACTCCGCACGAAGCCGCGTACGCCCCGCGCTTCGGATTGCCGGTGAACGACGTGGCCGAGATCGTGAACAGCGGCGACCCGCGGCGTCTACCCTGACGGGGGGTTCGGCCAGGAGGTGACGCGGTGAGTCGAGTGGTGATCGCCGGTCTCGGCGACACGGGTGTGCTCACCGCGATGCATCTGGCGCGGCACGTCGAGGTGGTCGGGATCTCGGCCAGATCGGCGCTGGTCAGCGGGCAGGAACTCGGGATCAGGCTCAGCGAGCCAGGGCGCTGGGCGCGCGACTACTGGATGCCGTTCGATCGGCTGCGCGGCATGGACCGGGTGCGCACCGTGCGGGCCGAACTCACCGGGGTCGACCTGGCGGCGCGCACAGTGTTCGGGCGCGGACCGGACGGCGGCGCGGTCGCCGAGAGCTACGACGCGCTGGTGATCGCGACCGGGGTGCGCAACGGTTTCTGGCGACAACCGTCGGTGCAGTCCGCGACCGAGATCGGCGCGGATCTGCGGGCGGCGCACGAACGACTGGCCGCCGCGGATTCGGTGCTGGTGATCGGCGGCGGCGCGGCGGCGGTGAGTTCGGCCGCGAATCTGGCGCGCGTGTGGCCCGGCAAACGGATCGCCCTGTGTTTCCCGGGGGAGCGCGCGCTGCCGGAGCACCATCCGCGAGTGTGGGATCGGATACGACGCCGGCTCGGCGAGCTCGGGGTGGACCTGCGTCCCCGACACCGGGCGGTGGTGCCGGACGGGTTCGCGTGCGACGCGATCACCGACGAGCCGGTCGAATGGACCACCGGGCAACCGGAGACGCGGGCCGCGGCCGTGCTGTGGGCGATCGGACGCGCGCGACCGAATACCGGCTGGCTGCCCGCCGAACTGCTCGACGAACGCGGATTCGTGCGCGTCACAAAGCATCTCGCGGTGCCGGGGCACCCGGAGGTCTTCGCCGTCGGCGATGTCGCGGCGACCGATCCGCTGCGGAGTTCCGCACGCAACCGCGCCGACAAACTCTTGGCCCACAACCTGCGCGCCCATTTCCACGGCGGCACGCCGCGCGCCTACCGTCCGCCGAGACGGCGCTGGGGTTCGGTGCTCGGCGTCCAACCGGAAGGTCTGGACCTGTTCGCTCCCGGCGGCCAACTCTTCCGCCTCCCTTCCTGGTCGGTCGACCGTATTCTGCTGCCGTGGATAGTGCGGCGCGGCATCTACGGCGGCGTGCGCGCGAACGATCCCTACCGCCCCGAGTAGGCGGGCGTCCGGTCATGATGGGGGTGTCGCCCCTCGTGTGCGGCAAACGATCGATCCGAACGGGTGGGTGGGATGAACGGTGAACCGGAGGGGCCGGGAACGAACGAATTGTTCGAGCACGGCATGGCTTTCGTCGCCGCGGGTGACCTCGACCGCGCCGCCGAGTCGGCGCACGAACTCGCCGAACGAGGAGGCGACGACAAGGCGAGCACCGTATTCCGCGCCGTCATCGAGAGATTCGAGCGAATCGGCGACCTCGAGCGCATCCCCGTGTGCTGGCGGTGCGCGAAACCCTTGACCCGCCGCCCGATTCCAGGCCGCGGAAGTCGTTGCGCTGCCGCCGCCACCGACAGCCGACGGCGCTCCCATTCCACGATCCCGGCCTGTTCGATCGGCGCACCGCCGATGAAGGTCCGCAGCCAGGTCCCGAACACCGGAGAATCCGGTTGCGCGCTCGCGCCGCCGCCGCCGAGGTAGATCGCCGTGGCCGTCGCCCCTGCCGTCCGAGTCATGAAGTTTCGCCTGGTCAGCATCGACCTTTTCCTATCGCCGGCCTCCCCGGTTCGCGCGACAGCGCAGTCGCGCCGCGGCAGGGAGGATGGGTTAACGCAAGTAGTTCTTGCTCGAGATGGCATGGCGACTCGGATCCTGTAGCCGACGTGGATGAGGCGAAGAACTCATGGGCGAGTTCATCGCGATCCACACATTCCCGGGCGGCGACGAAGTCGCCCGAGACCAGGTCCGAGCTCGGGACAAACGCCTGACCGTCCGGTTCCCGGCGAGTCTGCCCGCGCGAATGATCCATCAGCACCGATGGCATCTCGCCGTGGAGTTCGGCAACTGGATCATCGCCGCCGCGCCCGCGGCCGCCACGCTGTGAGCGGTTCGTTCGGACGACGGCGCTTCTGGAGCGTCCCGTGGTGTTCCGGGTGGGCGGCGTCGTCAACTCCCGTGCCGAGCGGTCACGGCGAGGCGCGGGGGTCTAATGTCGCTGTGGCCGGCGTTCATTCGCGCGCTCGGCGGGTGCGCTCCCGGGTGGCCCATTCAGCAAGGTACGGGCAACTGTACCCAATGGTATGGTCGCCGTGCGGGCGTGCGATGGGGCCGCCGGCGGAAGGGTGCACAGATGAGACAGCCGATCGGGCGTCGCCTGTTCCTGCGCGGCGTCGGTGCGGGCGTGCTGGGGACGGCGCTGTCGCGGACACTGGTGGCGGCGGATCCCGTGGCGGCGAGTCCGCTGCTGTTCCACTCCCCGTCGGTCGAACCTTTCGTGGACGACCTCCCGCCGATCCCGGTGACGCGCGGCGACCGACTGGACCTGCTCGCCTCGTCGACCACCCACCGATTCCATCGCGACCTGCCGGAATCGCCCGCCTTCGGCTACAACGGCATGTCCTATCTCGGGCCGACCGTGGAACACCACGCGCACACCCCGCTGCGGGTCCGCTTCGCGAATCGTCTCGGCGCGCATCCCTTCGCCGCCGATCTGGACACCTCGGTGCACGGTGTCGCGGAGAGTTTCCGGACGCGCACGCCCTCGGTCCTGCATCTGCACGGCGGGGTGACCCCGCCCGCCAGTGACGGACATCCCGAACAGGTGGTGTATCCCGGCGAGGAGATCGAGCACGATTTCCCGCTGCGCCAGGACGCGGGCCACCTCTGGTACCACGACCACACCATGGGCATCACCCGCGCCAACGTGTACGCCGGGCTGGCCGGAATGTTCCTGCTGCGTGACGAATTCGACTCCGGCGCGGCGGACAACCCGCTCGGACTGCCCGCGGGCGAGTTCGAGGTGCCGTTGGTCCTGCAGGAGAAGATCTTCACCGCCGACGGCCGCCAGTCGCTGCGGTCCACTCCCGTTGTGCCCGAAGGGTCGTGGGAGGGCGGCGCGGTGGGTGACGTCGGCTTGGTCAACGGCAAGATCTGGCCGTCGATGTCGGTGGCGCGCGGACTGTACCGATTCCGGGTGCTGAACGCCGCGTCGTTCAGCGTCTGGAATCTGTTCTTCGGCGATCGGCGGCGATTCTGGGTGATCGGCGACGACCACGGTCTGCTCGACGCCCCGGTTCCGGTCCACGAGGTGCGGTTGTCTCCGGGCGAACGGCTCGATCTGCTGGTGGATTTCGCGGACCTGGCGCCGGGGGAGTCGGTGGAACTGCGCAACGACGAGGTGCCCGTCTTCCAGGCGGCTGTGATCGGTGCGGTGACGATGCCGGTGTTCTGCCGATTCCGCGCCGAGTCGCGCCGGGGCTTCACCGGCGCGGTGCCGGACCGTCTGCGCGGCGGCCCACGACAACCCGCCGCCTTGCCGCCCTTGCGCACACCGACCGTGGTGCGTGATGTCACCGTGAGTCAGCCCTACGAGGTGCGGACACCGCCCTCGATCATGTCGCTGAACAATCTGCGCTTCAGCGATCCCGGTATCGAGATGCCCAGGCAGGGCACGGTCGAGCGCTGGAACATCATCAACATCACCCCCGACCCGCACCCGATCCACCTGCACCTGGTCACCTTTCGGATTCTCGGCCGCGCCCCGCTGCGCACGGTGGACTACCAACTCGCCCATCCGCAACCGCCCATCGGCCGGAAATGGACGCCGTCCGCCGACGGCTTCCTGGCGGGTCCGATGACGCCGCCGCAACCCTGGGAGGCCGGCTGGAAAGACGTGGTGCGCGCCGACGGCGGCACGGTGACCAGCATCATCGTGCGCTTCCCGACCGAAGCCGAACTCGGCTTCGACCCGGACGCCGTCTTCGCCCGGCGCGCAGGCGGCACACCCGCACCCGGCGACACCCACACCACCCACGGCCACGGCGACACCCACACCCACGACCACGCGTCGGGCACGGATCTCCAGGGCTACGTCTGGCACTGCCACATCCTCGACCACGAAGACCACGACATGATGCTCAAATACCGCCTGGTCCCCTGACCATAAGTTCCGAAAGCGTTGTGCGCTCGGCGTTTGCGGGACTCCGTTGGGTGAGCGGTGTTCAGGAGATGGCGAGGGCTTCGGCGAGGTGCGGCCACGCGTCGTGGAGGTCGGTCTGCCAGGACGGCCAGGCGTGCAGGCCGGTGGGGCGGTCCACGAAGGTGGCGGGTAGGTGGAGTTCGGTGGCGCGCCGGCGGAATCGGTCGGTGCAGGTGTTGGCGCCCCATTCGAGCGGCGCGCCGGTGACGGCGTCCTGCGCGGAGTCGTCGGGGGCCGGTGTTCCGCTGCCGACGGTCACGAACAGGGCTGTGCCGCGCAGGTTCTCGGCCAGCAGCAGGGGGTCGTGGGCGGCCCACTGCGGATCGTCGGGCGGGCCCCACATCAGGTCGGGGTCGCCGCCGCGGGTCGCGACGGTGGCGCGGATCGACTGCTGGGCGAAGGGGTCGGCGCTGGCGGGGCAACTGCTGAAGGCGCCGGCGAAGCGGTAGCGGCCCGGGTGTCGGGCGGCCAGGGTGAGCGCGGCGTGTCCGCCCATCGACGGTCCGACCAGGGCGGATCTGGTGGTGTCGACGGAGTAGGCGGCGCGCAGCGCGGCGGGCAACTCCTCGGTGAGGAAGGTCTCCCACCGGTTGGCGCCCAGGGTCGGGTCGGGGTGCAGCCAGTCGGTGTAGAAGCTGCCCCGGCCGCCGACGGGCAGCGCGACGGTGACATTCTTGTCGCGGAACAGGTCGGCGGCATCGGTTTTGGTGAGCCAGTCGCTGGCCCGGGTGCCGCTGTCACGTCCGGCGTCGGCCCCGTCGAGCAGGATCGCCACGGGGGTTCCGGCCGGATCGGCGGGCGCGAGCACGTCCACGAGGATGTCGACGTTCATGGACGGCGAGTGGACGACCAGCGTCTCGCGCACGGGGGCGGCGTGTGCCGGTCCGCCTGCCACCACCGACGTGACGGCCAGCACCGTCAACATCAGTAGACCGGCGAGTCGGGTGCCCGTGCCGAGACGACCGCGCGGCCGAGTGCTGCTCATCGAGATTCTCCTGGTAGAGCGAATCGACCGGAGACGAGTGTTTCGCCCTCGTCCACCGGTCGCGTTCGCCCCCGGCATACCCACGCGCCGCGTGCCCAACCCGACCCGACACCTCCGGCGTCCGGCGACCTCCGCAGTCCGGCGACCTCCGCGGTCCTGGAACTCCGCGAACCGACAACCCCGGTCATCTCATGCGCAGCGGTAGCCGCGCGAGACCTCGCATGATCGTGCTGGGCCGCCAATCGATCCGGTCGACCGGGATCGCCAGTTCGATGTGCTGGTATCTGTCCAGCAGTTTTCCGAAGACGATCTCGGCCTCCAATCGCGCCAGCGGAGCGCCCAGGCAGTAATGGATGCCGTGCCCGAACGCGAGGTGCCCGCGGGCGTCGCGGCGCAGGTCGAGGATGTCGGGCCGCAGGAATCGCGAACCGTCGTGGTTGGCGGAATCGATGTTGACCATGACGAATTCACCGGCCGGAACGGTCACGTCCCCGATCTCCACCGTTTCGGCGGTGAAGCGCAGCGTGGCTTGGTTGACGGGGCTGTCGTATCGCAGGAACTCCTCGATCGCGCCGGGCAGCAGGGAACGGTCGGCGCGCAGCGCCGCGGCCTGCTCGGGATGGGTGACCAGGGCGAACATCCCGTTGCCGATGAGGTTGACGGTGGTTTCGTGCCCGGCGGCGACCAGCAGGCCGATCATGGTCTCGATCTCCTGGTCGCTCAGACGGTCCTCGCCGTCGTCGGCCAGCAGCGTCGAGATGATGTCGTCGCCGGGGTTCTCGCGCCGGAAGGCCACCAGTTTTCGCAGATAGTCGAACATGGGCGTGTAGTCCTTGTTCGCATCCGGCTGACCCGCCCTGACGGTGTCGGCGGTCCATTCCCGGAAGGTGGTCCGGTCGCTGTCGGGAACCCCGCACATCTCGCAGATCACCATGATCGGCACCGGGAAGGCGACCTCGTCGATCAGGTCCACCGTTTCCCGACCGTCCAGCCGTCCCAGTACTTCGTCGGTGATCTCCTCGATCCGCGGGCGGAGGTTCTGGACGTAGCGCGGTGAGAAACTGCGGCCGACATTGTGTCGGAGCCGCTGGTGGTCGGGCGGGTCGGTGTTGAGCATGTGGTGGGTCAGCGACTGACTGAACAGCGCGTGGTAGCCGAATTGCGCGCGGCTGTGCAGCAGGTCCGCGATCCGGGTGGCGTCCTTGGCGAAGCGCTGATCGGCCAGCACCTGCCGTACCTCGTCGTATCCGGTGACCAGCCACAGCCGCAGGCCGGTGGAGATGTCGAACGGACGCACGCTCATCTCGGCGCCGCCGGAAAGGTTTCCGCGAGCCAGTCGCGCACCACGGCCGATGCCCGCAGGGCGTGGTCGGTCATCATGGTGTAGTGGTTTCCCGGTGTCATGCGGGTGACGGTGACTTCGTCGGGGGGCGGGGCGAATTCACCGGTTTCCGGATCGAGCATCGGCTGTTCCTCGGCCCGGACCAGCAGGACCGGGATCGACAGTTCCGGCAGGGGCGAGGCGGCCCAGTGCTCGAACAGCGGTCCGTAGTGGCCCATCGCGGTCAATTCCTCGGAGGGCACGTCCACCAAGCCTTCCAGGCTGCGCAACTGGTTGATCATGGTGGCGAAGATCCGCGCGTCGTCGTGGTGCCGCAGGCTGAAGCTGTCGAGCATGATCACGCCCGCGGGCGAGCGGCCGAGCGACTCGAGGTGGGCGGCGGTGCCGTAGGCGACCCAGCCGCCGGAGGAGTAGCCGGTGAGGACGAACGGCGCGTCCCCGACGACGTCGAGCACCGCCCTCGCTTGGGTCTCGAACAGTGTCGGCAGGTCCGCCGCGAGCAGTTCGTCCTTGGCGAATCCCGGGTTGGGGATCGCCCAGACCTGTCGGTCGCCGCGGAACGGCGCGACGAAGCGGACGTATTGGTGCGGACCGGACGGCGCGGCGTACGGGGTGGTGCAGACGAGGACGGGATGCTCCGCGCCTTCGGCCAATTGGACCGGTCGAGGCAGTCGCGGCGGCACGTCCGGCGCGGTGAACGCGGGCCGGAGCCGTCCCGCGAACTGCACCATCCGCGCGGCGTCCACCGCCCGGCCCTGTTCGCACGCGCCGAGATAGAGCCGCACCAGACTGTCGGACGAATCCGCCTCGCTCGGAACGGGTTCGGTGACTTTGGCGTCCGGGGCGGGCGGCGCGGCGTCCTCCGCGATGCCCGTGTTCACCAGTGTCGCCGACAGGATGTGTTCGGCGAGAGCGCGGGGCGTGGGGCGGGTGAACGCGATGCTGCCCGGCAGTCGCAGATCGGTGGCGCGGCCGAGTTGGTTGCGCAACTGCACCGCGACGATCGAGTCCATCCCCATCTCGATGAAGGGGCGGTCGGGGTCGATCTGTGTCGCGTCGTAGCCGAGGACGGCGGCGATCTCCGAGCACACCAGATCCAGCGATATGCTCGCGCGCTCGCCGGGCGGAGCCTGTCGCAGGCGATCCTTCCACGCTTGCGCGCCCTCTGACTGCCCCGGGGATGGCCCGCCCGCGCCGATGCCCTCGAGTTCGTCCATCACCCGCAGTGCTTCGGGGATCCCGGACAGCAGCGGCCTGCGGCGCGCCGAAGCGTAGCCCGCGGTGAACCGTTCCCACTCGACGTCGGCTACGACGGTGACGGGTTCCGCCGAGGCCAGGGCGTCCTCGAGGACGTGCAGTTGAAATTCCGGTTCGAAGACGGCGAATCCCCAGTGTCGCGCCACCTGCATGGCCGCTTGTGCTTCGGTCATGCCGAGTTGGTCGAACGCGCCGTCGGGCAGGCCCTGCCGCCGCAACGCCTCTTGCGCGGCGTCCCGCATGCCCATCCCGGGACAATTCCAGGCGGTCCACGCTATCGCGGTCGCGGACAGTCCGCGGCCGCGCCGGTGCTCGGCGAGGGCGTGCAGGTAGGCGCCGCTCGCGCCGTAGGGCGCTTGTCGGCCCGCGCCCCACAGCACCGAGACGGAGGAGAACAGGACGAACGCGGCCAGCCGAATGTCCAGTTCTTCGGTGAGTTCGTGGATGACGCGGGCGCCCGCGGCCTTGGCCCCGAAGACCTCGGCGAAGTCCGCCGCGGTGGACTCGGAGATCGACTGCAATCGCCCGACACCGGCCAGGTGGAACACGGCGGTGATCGCGTGTTCGCCGTCGAGCACGGCCCGCACGGCCCGCCGGTCGCGCACATCACAGGCGACCACGGTGACCTCGGCGCCGAGGGCGGTCAGTTCGGCGACGTGCTCCGCGATGCCCTCGGCCTCCTGACCACGCCTGCTGGCCAGGATCAGCCGACCCGCGCCGCGTTCGGCCAGCCACTTCGTGACCGGTCGGGCCAGCCCGCCCGTGCCGCCGGTGACGAGCACGGTGTCCGCCGGTCCCGGCTGCCACCGCTGCTCGATCGCCGTCCGATCGCGCCTGAGCTTGGCGCCGGGCGCCAGCCTGCGGACCAGATGGCCGTTGCCGCGCAACGCGATCTGGTCCTCGACGTGCTCGGTGAGCATCGCGGCGAGGTTGCGCACGACGACGGCGTCCGGTCGCGCGGGCAGATCGATCAGGTTGCCCCAGCGCTCGGGATGCTCGAGCGCCACCACCCGGCCCAGCGCCCAGGTCTGTTCCTGGATCGGGTGCTCGAGGCGGTCGGAATCGCCCGTCCGGACGGCGCCCTGGGTGAGCAGGGTCAGCGGCGCGTCGATGCCCGCGTCACCCAGCGCCTGCGCGAGCGCGAGATTGTGCGCGGTCCCGGTCGGCACGGAATCGGTAGCGGGGGAGGGGCTCTCGTCCAGCGCGAGCAAGGAGACGACGCCGGTGAACGCCGCGCCCCCGGTCGACTCGTCGCGTAGCCGAGCGGTCAGGGAACTCCGGTCGTCGTGGGGGGCGACCGCCAGGACGCGCACGTCCTCGGCGCGGGCGCGGACGGCCTCGAGGACCTGTTCGGTCACCTGGTCCCGCGCACGGGCGGCGGGGACGAGCACCAGCCAGCTTCCGGCGCGGCCGCGCAGGGGCGGGGGCTGGGCGCTGGGCTCCCAGACGACGCCGTACCGGTTGGCCTCGATCGTGCTGGTGACGGTGTCGCGCCGATGCCAGTCCGACAGACTCGGCAGGACCTCCGCCAGCGCGGCGAGCTCACCCGCACCGGTGAGTCCGAGGGTCTGCGCGAACGTCGCGGCGTCGCCCTGCTCGACCGCTTGCCAGAACGCTTCGTGCTCGGCGGTGCGGCCGCCGACCGGGGCGTCGGCGTCGGCCGGTTCGAGCCAGAACCGTTGCCGCTGAAAGGGATAGTTCGGCAGCCGCACCGAGCGGTGCCGTTCCCTGGGAAACAGCGAGGCCCAGTCGACACCGATGCCCGCGCAGTGCAGATCGGCGGCGGAGCGGAGGAACTGCTGAACGCCGTGGGTGTCGCGCCGCAGTGTCATGGCGGTCGTCACCGGGACACCGGCTTCGGCGGCCAGATCCTCGATGGCTCCGAGCAGCAGCGGATGAGCGCTGCACTCGATGAAGACCTGGTGCCCGGCGCCGATCGCCGACAGCGTCGCGAGGTCGAAACGGACCGGCTGCCTGCCGTTGTCGAACCAGTAGTCGACATCGGGTTCGGCGTCGAGCAGGTTCCCGGTGACCGTCGAGAAGAACGGGATGGCGGGCGCTCGCGGGACGATTCCGGCGATGTCGGCGGCGAACTCGTCGCGGAATTCGTCCAGTTTCGGGGAATGGCCCGCGCCGTCGGCGCCGCGGACGACGAACGCGCGGATGTTCTCCGACCGGAGCTGTTCCTGGATCGCCGTCACCTCGGCGGTCGCCCCGGAGACGACGACCTGCGCGGGACCGTTGACCACGGCCACCGACACCGTCGACCGATACGGTTCGATCCGCCGCTGCACTTCGGCCACCGGGAGTTCGGTGACCAGCATCGTCCCGATTCCCCGCATCTTGGTCCTGACCCGGGTCCGGGCGACGATGATGCGCGCGCCCTCCTCGAGCGTGAGGGCCCCGGCGACCACCGCCGCGGCGATCTCGCCCTGCGAATGGCCGATCACCGCGCCCGGTTCGACGCCGTGGGCCCGCCACATCGCGGCCAGCGCGACCGTGACGGCGTAGGAGGCAGGCCACTGGACTTCCGGATCGTCCAGTGTCGGCGCGCCCGGTTCCTGCCGCAGCACGTCGAGCACCGAGCAGGACAGGAACGGCGCGAGGGCGGCGTCGGCCGCGCGCAGGGTTTCGGCGAAGACGGGGGAGACCTCCAGCAGGTCAGCGCCCATGCCGGCCCAGTGCGCGCCCTGCCCGGAGAACACCAGGACCGGCCGTCCCAGACCCGGACGGGCAACACCGGTCGACACGTCGCCGCCGGGTTCGCCGCGTTCGACCGTCGACAGGGATTCGGCGAAGGAGTCCCGGCAGTCGGCGACGACGACCGCGCGATGTTTGAACGGGGCGCGCGAGTGCACCAGGGCCGCGCCGATATCGGCGATCGTGTCCGTGGACGTGGCGAGCCAGGTGCGCAACCGCGCCGCTTGTTCCCGCAGCGCCCGATCCGATCGCGCCGAGAGGACCCACGCGGTCCACGGCAGGTCGGCGCCCGTCGACTCGCTCCGCGGCTCCGGCGCGCCGGGCGCTTCCTCGACGATGACGTGCACGTTTGTTCCGGACAGGCCGAACGCCGACACCCCGGCGCGCCTGGGTTCGCCGTTGGCCTCCCACGGTCGCGGCCGGTCCAGCAGTCGAACGGCGCTGTCGTCCCAGTCGACGCGGGAGTTCGGGGTGCCGATGTTGAGGGTGGCCGGAAGCCGCCCGTGCTCCATGGCCTTGATCATCTTGATCACCCCGGCGACACCGGCGGCGGCCTGGGTGTGGCCGATATTCGATTTGACCGAACCGAGCCACAGCGGACGATCGGGCGCGCGGTCGCGACCGTAGCTGTTGATCAGCGCGCGGACCTCGATGACATCGCCTACCGCGGTGCCCGTCCCGTGGCCGTCGACCGCGTCGATCTGGTCCGACCGTATGCCCGCGTCGAGGAGGGCCTGCTCGATGACGCGTTCCTGGGCGGGCCCGTATGGTACGGCCGCCACGCCACTGGACGCGCCGTCCTGATTGGCGGCCGTGCCCCGGATGACGCCCAGGATCCGATGGCCGCGGCGTCTGGCCTGTCCGAGTCGCTCCAGCAGCAGCAGTCCCGCGCCCTCACCCCATCCGGTGCCGTCGGCGTCGTCGGAATAGGCTTTCACCCGTCCGTCGCGCGCGTTGACCTGTTTGCGGGAGAAGTCGATGAACGCGCCCGGCGAGGACATCACGGCCACGCCGCCCGCGATCGCGAGATCGCATTCGGCCTCGCGCAGGGAACGGCACGCCAGGTGGATCGCCATCAACGACGACGAACACGCCGTGTCGACGGTCAGCGACGGTCCGTGCAGCCCCAGGAAATGCGAGATGCGCCCGGACACGACACTCGGCGCGTTGCCGGAGACCAGGAAACCCTCGCTGTCGGTGGGCACCTGGAAGAAATGCGAAAGATAGTCCTTCTCGTTCGTGCCGACGAAGACGCCGGTATCGCTCTTGCGCAGCGCGTGCGGGGCGATCCCCGAATTCTCCGCAAGTTCCCAGGCGATCTCGAGCACCAGGCGTTGCTGGGGGTCCATCGCCGCGGCTTCCTTGGGGGATATGCCGAAGAAATCGGCGTCGAAGTCCGCTACGCCGGTGAGGAACGCGCCGGACCTGGTGTAGGTGGTCCCGGAATTGTGCGGGTCCGGATCGTAGATCCGCGCGATGTCCCAGCCCCGATCCGTGGGTAGATCGGTGACCACATCTGCTTCTCTGCTCAGCACCTCCCACATGTCCTCGGGGGAGGAGATGCCGCCGCCGAATCGGCAGGCCATGCCGATCACGGCGATGCTGTCCTCAGGGTTTCGATCAGGCCGCGAAGTATTCATCTGCTGCGATCTCCAGGCAACTCGGGACGGTCATCCATATCAATCCAGTTCCAGCTCCGGCCGGTACATGTCCAGCCAGGCGTGGATGTCGACGGACCGGTCCAGCGCCGTCCGTGTGAGGGGGTTCATGCGCGAGGGGTCCTCGGCGATCGCGTCGAGCATCCATTTCCGGTCGATCAGGTCGAACACGGGCGAATTCGGTTCGGCGAGGATCTGTTTCGCGAGCTGTTGCAGGTTCGCCGCGTAGACCGGGTCCTGCGTCGACGGGTACGGGCTCTTCACCCGGTCCACGACCGATTGCGGGAGCACATGTTTCGTGGCGTGCCGCAGCAGGCTCTTCTCCCGGCCGTCGAAACTCTTCAGCGACCACGGGGTGTTGTAGACGTATTCCACGAGACGGTGATCGCAGAACGGCACCCGCACTTCGAGACCGACCGCCATCGACATCCGATCCTTGCGGTCCAACAGGATCCGCAGCAGCCGGGTCAGGTGCAGGTGGCACATCTCGCGCATGCGGCGATCGGCCGCGGATTCACCGGGCAGGTGTTCGACCTCCGCGCGCGCCGCCGCGTAGGCGTCGGCGGTGAAGGCGTCGATGTCGAGCCGTTCACGCAGTCCCGGATGCAGCGAGTCGAAGCGGGGAGCGTTGCGGGTGGCCGCGAGGGAGAAGGCCAGCCAAGGGAAGGTGTCGGCGGCGAGCACTCCCTCGTCGCGGAACCACGGGTAGCCGCCGAACACCTCGTCGGCCGCTTCGCCCGACAGCGCCACCGTCGAGTGTTCGCGAATCGCCCGGAACAGCAGGTAGAGCGACAGATCCATATCGCCGAGTCCGACGGGATTGTCGCGCGCGGCGATCACCGCGCGCCGGACCGAGAGATCCGACAGCTCGGCCGAACTCAGCCGCACGTCACGATGGTCGGAGCGCACCAGGGTCGCGACCGCGTCGACGAACGGCGAATCGGGGGTGTCGCGCATCTCGTCGGGGACGAAGTCGTGGTCGAGGAATTCCACCGAGAAGGTCCGCAACCGCTCGCCGCGCCGCGCGAGACTCGCCGCGGCCAGGCCGGTGATGGCGCTGGAATCCAGTCCGCCCGAGAGCAGTACGCAGCGCGGTACGTCGGAGACCAGTTGTCGCTCGACGATGTCGTCGAGCAGTTCCCGCACCCGCTCGACGGTCCGGTCCCGGTCGTCGGTGTGTTCGGTCGCGCGCAGTCGCCAGTAGGCCCGCCGGTGGATTCCGTGGCGGTCCACCCGGGCCAGCGTCCCGGGCAGCAACTCGGACATGCCTTTCCACAGCGCCCAGCCCGGGTCCTTGGTCTGGGTGAACATCTCGCGCAGCCCGTCGAGATCGACGGCCCCGCGCACCGACGGGTTGGCCAGGATCGCCTTCTGCTCCGACCCGAACACCACGCCGTCGGGCGTCGGGTAGTAGTAGAAGGGTTTGATGCCCAGGCGGTCCCGGATCATCACCAGCTTCTCCTCGCGCTGGTCCCAGATCGCGAACGCGTACATGCCGTTGAGCTGGTCGACGACGTTCTCGCCCCACTCCAGGTAGCCGTGCAGCACCACTTCGGTGTCGCTGTCGGTGCGGAACCGGTGTCCCAGCGCCGACAACCGCGCACGCAGGTCCCGGTAGTTGTAGGTCTCGCCCGAATACACCAGGGCGACCTCACCCGCGGGCGTGCTCACGCTCATCGGCTGGGTGCCACCGGGGAGGTCGATGACGGCCAGCCGCCGGTGCCCCAGCCCGGCGTGCGGGCGCAGGAAGACGCCGCTCCCGTCGGGCCCGCGGCAGGCCATCGTCTCGGTCATCGCGTCGAGGACGCTCTGTCGGCGGGTCAGGTCGGCGTCGAACGATACCCAACCGGCGATTCCGCACATGTCACGGCCTCTCGTGGATTCGGCTTGCGTGGAGGAATGTCGTTGTCACGGACAGGGATCGACCCTTCGCGCGAGGTGCGCGCGGGCGGTCGGTCAGCTGGGCAGCGGCAGGACGGCGGGCCAGTCCTTGCCCCGGGCCAGCGCGTCGGTCCCGCCGTCGCAGAACACCACCGAACCGATGAAGTACGCGGCCTGATCGGAGAGCAGGAACGACACCAGCGCGGCGATCTCCTCGGGCTTGCCCGCGCGACCCGCCGGTGTGGCGGCCAGAAAGGCCCGTACGCCCGCGCCGACCAGGACATCCTGTATGCACTGCTCGGTCATCGGCGTGTCGATGATGCCGGGAGCGATGGCGTTGAGCCGGATGCCCGCGCGGACGTATTCCGCCGATCTGGTGCGCGCGTACCAGGCGAGCGCCGCCTTGGTCGCGGGATAGGCGTGGACGGGACCGAGTTCGGCGAAGGAGTCGGCGATCTCGCGCGCTTTCTGCTCGTCGCCTGCGAGGCAGGCTTCGGCCAACTCCACCGGCCAGCCGGGCTGGGTGACGGCGGCATTGGACGACATCAGGATGACCGAGGCGTTCCCGGCCGCCTCCAGCGCGGGCCGCAGCCCCTCGAGCAGCGTGATCGCGCCGAAGTAGTTGACCGACACCAGCAGGGCGCCGGGCCGCTCGTTCGCCGCGGCGAGGCCGGCGCAGGGCAGGAATCCGCTCAGCCTGCCCTCGCTGAGACGGGTGATCTCCGCGATCGCGTGCTCGCGGCCCTCGGGCGTGCCCAGGTCGGCGACGACGTCCGCGTCTCGTCGTCCGACACCGATCACCCGGTATCCCGCCAGACGCAGCTGATCCGAGACTGCCGCGCCGATCCCCGAACTCGACCCGGTGACCGCTATCGTCCGATCCTGCGGCGGTCGGTTCGCGAGGCCGTTGGTCATCGGGCAACTCCTGTGTGTGTGGACGGCGATTGCCGGTGCATGGTCAGGCCGGTTCGAAGGTGATCTCGAGCCGTTGCAGACCGCGCAGCAGATAGGTCGGTTCGTATTGGAAGTTGCGATCCTCGGCCGGTCCGTGCGCGTTCTCGTCGATGGCGAGGTCGC
This sequence comes from Nocardia takedensis NBRC 100417, assembly GCF_000308695.1. Taxonomy (GTDB): domain Bacteria; phylum Actinomycetota; class Actinomycetes; order Mycobacteriales; family Mycobacteriaceae; genus Nocardia; species Nocardia takedensis. The sequence continues at coordinate 72,216 of NZ_BAGG01000264.1, forward strand.
GGACGCGGTCGAGCAGTCGGTTGATCGTGATCAAGCCCTCGGCGCGCGCCAGTCCCGCACCGACGCAGGTGTGGATACCGCGCCCGAACGACAGGTGCTCGCGGGCGTTGACGCGGTCGATGTCGAACTCGTGCGGATTGTCGAATTTGCGCGGATCGCGATTCGCGGCGTCGAGGCTGAGCGTGATCAGCGTTCCCGGGGCGATCTCCACGCCGCCGAGGGTGGTGCGCTTCTTGGTGAGACGGAAGTCGACCTTGGTCGGGCACTCGATGCGCAGCGCCTCCTCCATGAAGGGCGCGATGCGGCCACGGTCCTCGCGCAGCGTCTTCCGCAACTCCGGTCGCTCGGCCAGCACGCGCACGAGCGCGCCGAGCATCTTGGTGACCGTTTCCTGCCCCGCGGCGAAGAGCAGGGTCGCGGGCCGCACGACTTCGATGAGTTCGGGGATCGACCCGTCGGCGTGGGTCGTCGCGGCCAGGATGCCGAGGATGTCATCGCGCGGGGCCTCGCGCCGCTCGGTGACGTAGGCGCCGAACGTCTCGTCCAGCCACCGCAGCGGGTTGACGCCGACGGGTGCGTGGTCCAACGCCCCCACCCGGTTGCCCTTCCCGGCCAGCCTGGCGCGGAACTCGGCGCGATCCTCGTCGGGGACGCCGAGCAGGTCGGCGATCGCCAGGGCGGCGAACGGTTTCGCGTAGTCGCCCATGAATTCGCATCGGCCCTCGGCGAGGAATTCGTCGAACTGGTTGTCCGCCAACACCCAGAGGAAATCCTCGTTCTCCTTGAGTCGCTTCGGCGTCAGGATCCGGCTCAGCATTCCCCGCGTGCGGGTGTGCTGGGGCGGGTCCATCGTGACCACGTGCTCGCTGATCGGGAACAGGTGACGATGCGCCTCGATCTGGTCGCTGATGTCGTCCCCTTCGGGCTCGAACGGCAGCGGTGGGAACGGCCCGCCGATGGCGACGCAGGAGGAATAGGTGCCCGGGTCCCGGAACACCTCGATGGCCTCCTGGTACCCGGTGACGAGTACGGAACCGTGATTCGGTTCGCGGTAGACCGGGTTCTGACCGCGCAGGAACTCCAGATATTCGTAGGGGTTCTGGGCGATGGCCGGATCGGAGAAGAAGTCGACGGAGGCCAGATCGGTCATGTGCTCGTCAGCCTTTCGTGGTGGAGGAGAACGTGGATGGTCGCGGCACGCACCGCCCGGTCGATCGGCTCCGGTCAGCCCACGACGATCGCCCACTCCGGACACGCCCCGGCGGCCGCCGCGGCCGCCCGCTCGAGGTCGACGGGAACGTCGGACCGCCGCGCCTCGGCGTAGCCGTGCTCGGTCAGGGCGAACAGTTCCGGGCACAGCGACACGCAGATGCCGTGGCCACCGCAGCGGTCGGGATCGAGGGACACCTTCATCACACCTCACTCACGGCCCGCTCGGGTGCGCGGGCCTGGCGGAACTTCGGCCTACTGTGGGTCGCCGCGCCGCGCCGAGAGCGCCTGCGCGGCGGAGAACGCGGACAGGTCGATCTGCCCGAGGCCGTTGGCGATACCGGTGACCAGGCACAGACCCAGCGGACCGGCGCGGTCGTACATCAGCGCCGACGCGACGGCGACCCCCTCGGTCGCGACGCGGTCCGCGGCCCGCAGTCCGATCTCGTGGCCCACGGGAAGACGTGACAGGGTCATCGTCACGTCGCAGTTGATGTGGCCGACGCCCTCGGTTCCTGAGTTGCACACGATATTCGAGGCGTCGGCGGCGTAGGCGGCCGACTGGAACGGCGAGTTGGGCTCGCCGTCCACCAGGGTCGGGACGTCGTGCCAGGCGCACAGGCGCTCGCCGTGCAGACCCGCGGCGATATCGGTCGTCCAGTCCCGTTCCCCCGACCTGAACAGCATGGCGTGGCCCCCGGCGGCGTCGAGCGGGTGCGTCGGCGTCGGCGACTCCCGCGCCCGCTGCCACACCCGTCCGGGTGGTTCCTCGGTGGCGGCCGAGTACAGCACCGTCGCGCGGGCCCGCACGCGGTCCCGCTGCACGATCGAGGTGTCGACGACGCGTACTCGTCTGCCGTCGCGCACCACTTCGCCGCGCAGCCGGATCGGCTCGTTCAGTACCGGACGGAACAGATCGACGGTGAACCGCGCGGGGACGAACGACGCTCCTGGACAGTGCCGTTCGGCCTCGCGAGCCAACAGACCGCACACCGCGGTGCCGCGCAGGTGCGAGTCCGACCACGGACTGACCGCGAGGTCGGTGGCGAGATAGCGGTCCTGCGACATCGTGAAGATCGCGACCAAGCCGGACCCCTCTCTCCCGCTTCGAGATTCCACCGAGTAGAACACGTTTCAGGGCTCGGCGGAAGGGACCGGAACGGCGTTCCAGGTCGTTTCATCGGGAAATAGGTGTGGCCTGTTCATGCCATTCCCGAGTGTCGCCGACCGGCCGTGCCGAAGGTCTGCGAACTGTTAGCCTCCGATGCTGAGCTACCCGAGATCCTCGCGGAGGTGGCCCGTTTCGCCGCCGCCGTCGACGCGGGCCCCCGGCTGCCGAGGTGACCGAGTTCCTCCAGCAAGTGCCGGTTTAGGAGGCGATCAGGGTGGTAACCACGAAGTACACAGGGGGATCGATGGGCAACGCCGGGAACCTCGGTTCGCATACGAGGAGAAGTGATTTGCTGAGGGCGCCGATCTCCGCACTGTCGCCTTGTACGAATGTCGTCGAATTATCGATTTCCGATGTGCTTCCGGCGGATTCGTCGCCGCGCACATCGGCGGTGGACATGGAACATGTGCGTACTCTCGCCGATTCCGCGGCCCCTTTTCCGCCGATTATCGTCCGCCGGGCGACGAGGCAGATCATCGACGGTTGGCATCGGCTGCACGCCGCCCGACTACGCGGCGAGCAGACCATCGCCGCGGTGCTGTTCGACGGCGACGCCACCGAGGCGTTCGTGCTGTCGGTGAAGGTGAACGCGGCGCACGGACTGCCGCTGTCGCTCACCGAACGCAAAGCCGCGGCACTGCGGATACTGCTGTCCTATCCGGAGTCCTCGGATCGGTCGATCGCCGCCGTCGCCGGGATCTCCCATCGCACCGTGGCGGCCATCCGAACCCGGTCGACTGGACAGATTGTCCAGTCGACCGGCCGGGTCGCGGCCAACGGCGTGGTGCACCGACTGGACGGACAGCAGGGCCGCCGACGAGCGATCGAGATGTTCACCGCCGACCCGGACGCGTCGGCGCGGAAGGTGGCCGCCGCCGCCGGCATCTCGCTTACCACCGCCAAAGAAGTCCGCAAGTTGGTGCGGACCGGGCAACCGCCGGTGTCGGCCGTCGAACCCGCGCCACCCGCCGTCCCGCCCGCCGAGCCCGCGCGCGAGCCCGCCGGTCCGGGGCGGGCCGCCGCCCGGGAGGCCGACACCGCCGCGGTGCTCCAGCGGCTGCGCAAAGACCCGTCGCTGCGTTTCAGCGAGACCGGGCGCAACCTGCTGCGGCGGCTGGAGCCCCTGGTCGGACAAGGCGCCGACCTGAACGCCATGATCGCCGGCATTCCGCACCACTGCGCTCCGAGCATCGCCGAACTCGCCCAGCAGCGCTCCCGCGAGCTGCTCTACCTGGCGGATCTGCTCAACCGGCGCGGATGACGCCGTCGGAGGCCGACCCGACCCGTCAACGCCCGACCAGCACCGAATGCAGACGGTGGCGGGCACGGCCGCGAATACCGTTGCGGCGCAGCGCGGCACGGGCGGCATCCGCGCCACAGGCGCCGTGGACGGCGCCGCCGGGATGGGCGGCGGAACTCCCGAGGAAGAGGTTGCGCAGGACGGTCTGCGGCCCGCCGAGACCGGGCAGCGGCCGGAAGGGGCCCTGCTGGTGCAGCGCCATCGTGCCACCGAGCCGAGTGCCGATGGCCGCCATATCGCCCGGGCGCCGCACCTGTCGATCGAGCAGGGCCGCCGAGAATCCGGGTGCGTGGTCCTCGATGACCGCGTCGATCTCGCGGGCCAGCAGTTCGGCGGTGGCGTCGTCGCGCACGCCGCGCGGCATCAGGGTGTAGGCCCACGCCGATTCGGTGCCCTCCGGTGAGCGCGTGGGATCGCAGGTCGTCATCTGGCCCAGGAGCAGGAACGGGCGCTCCGGTACGGCGCCACAGGCGATCTCGGCTCCCCAGCGGATCAGACCGCGCTCATCCGCGCCGATGTGCACCGTCCCCGCACCGCGCAGTTGGGGCGCCAGCCACGGAATAGGCCGCGACACCGCGTAATCGACCTTCACGACCGCGCCGTCCGGCTCGAAACGTCGGAGATCCTCGTGCACGCGGGCCGGGAGCGCCTCGGGGGCGAGCAGTTCCCGGTACAGGGTCGTCGCGGGCGTGTCGGCCACGACGGCACGCCGCACCGCGACGCGCTCGCCCGACGCGGTGCGCACCGCCGTGACGCGTCCCCCCCGCACCTCCAGAGCGGAAACCCGCACGCGGGCGCGGAGTTCGGCACCGGCCGCCCGCGCCCGGGCGACCAGTGCGTCGGTGAGCGCGCTCGCCCCGCCGACCGGGCAGGGGAAGCCGGTGTCCTGGGCGAGCATCGTCAGCAGCCATCCGACGGCCCCGGACGGCGCGGCGTTGACGGCCAGATCGCCGTGACCGCAGTTGCCCAGCAGCAGCAGTCGCGCGTGCTCGCCGCGGAACAGTTCGCGCGCCATACGGTCGGCGGGCAGCAGCAGGAACCTGGCGAAGCGTGCCAGTTCCGGCGCACCTTCGGCGCGCAGCAGCCGCACCGCTTCGCGTAGCGGGCGGCGACCGCCGAAGCCGATCTGCAGCAGGGGATCTCGTACCCGCCGCCACTGGGTCGACAACTCCAGCCAGGTCCGGGCGTCCTCGGGATGATGGCGGCCGAGTTCGTCGGCGGTCCGCCGGGGGTCCGGGTACAAGCCCACGCCGTCCTCAGGTGTGCGTGCCGAGGCCGCCACGGTCGGCGCGTAGGCCCACCGCAATCCGAACGCCGCCAGATCCAGGCCGCGCAGCGCCGGGGAGACCACGGCCAGAGGGTGATTGGCGCTGAAGAGGTCGGCCCGGAAGCCCGCGAACAACTCGGTGGAACGGACCGCGCCGCCGAAGTCCGGTTCCTGTTCGAGCACGAGCGCGTCCCAGCCCGCGTCCGCGAGGATGTTCGCGGCCACCAGTCCGTTGTGACCGCCGCCGATCACGACGGCGTCGACAGTTTCGGTCATCTCGCGATGCTACTGGTCGGGTCGGGCTCCGGGCTTCGCGCGCGAATCGGTCGACTTTCCTGGGATCCACCGGCCTTGACTGGTTATCGCGGGTCGGGTTCAATTCGAGACGGATATCGCGTCGGACATACGGAATCGGAAATAGGCGTAGTCGCGACGAGGGGTTGCCGCGGTGACAGAGCCGTTGTTCCTGCTCTCGGCATGCGGAATGGACTGTGCGGCTCCGAGGCATTCGAATCGACCGGAAATCCGGCGGGAGGGTGTTCGAGCAATGGCGCGTGCGACGAAATATTCGGGAGAACCCCGCCACGGAGTCGATCGGTCGACCGTCGTCGACTTTTCCCGGTAATTCACGAATTCAGCAGGGCGAACCGCCGAGGGATGGCGATTCCACGAAGGGGTACAGATGAGTTCCACCGTCAACAGCCGTCGTGTCGAGATCAAAGAGATCGTCTGCCGAATCATCGAGATAGACGAACAAGAACTGTCGGAGGTGGCGTTGTTCAAGGACGACCACGATGTCGACTCGCTCATGGCCATCGAGATCCTGGCCGCGCTGGAGAAGACGTACGGCGTTTCCATCGATCAGGGCGAACTCGCGCGCATGGTGAACCTGGTGGGCGTCTACGAAGTGGTCGACGAGGCGCTGGCGCGCTAGCGGGCCGGTGCACCGGGCCGAGGCGGAACCACGCCATGAGTGAATCATCCGTACGCCGTGTCGTCGTCACCGGCATGGGCGTCGTCTCCAGTATCGGCATGGGCGCGAGCGAGTTCGGCGCGGCGCTGCGCTCCGGTCGCAGCGCGGTGCGGCCGATCCGCGCGTTCGACACCACGGGTTACGAGCACGCGCTGGGCTGCGAGGTCGGGGAGTTCGATCCGCACCGCTGGATTCGCCACGGCAGTCCCGAGGACATGGGCCGGGCGAGCACGTTCTCGGCGTCGGCGGCCCGCATGGCGATCGAACACGCCGGGCTGACCGAGGAACGGGTGGGCGCGAGCGACGCGCTCGTCGCCGTCGGGACCACCGACGGGGAAGCCCGCGATCTCGACGGCATCGTCGAGACACAGGTGCGTCGCGGACCGTCCGAGATCTCCGGCGAGATCGCCGCCCGTGTCCCGGCGGGCAGGCTCTCGGCGGCCGTGGCGGGCGAACTCGGACTCAGCGATGTCGAGGTCGTCACCCTGCCGACGGCGTGCGCGGCGGGCAATTACGCGATCGCCTACGGCTTCGACGCGATCCGCGCGGGCGATGTCGACTTGGCGCTGTGCGGCGGCGCGGACGCGGTGTGCCGCAAGACCTTCACCGGTTTCTATCGCATCGGCACGATCGCTCCCGAACTCTGCCAACCCTTCGATCGGGATCGCAAGGGCATCCTGACCGGTGAGGGCGCCGGGATGCTGGTGCTGGAGAGTCTCGATTCCGCGCGGGCGCGCGGCGCGCGGATTCTGGCCGAGGTTCTCGGGGCGGGCATCAACTGCGACGCCCACCATCAGGTGGCGCCCGACGAGGACAGCATCGCCGCGTGCATGCTGCTCGCGTTGGACAACGCGCGGGTGCGGCCGGAGGAGGTCGACTTCATCTCCGCGCACGGCACCGGCACCCGGGCCAACGACGTCACGGAGGCGCGCGCGGTGCGGCGGGTGTTCGGTGAGCGGACCGCGCCACCGACCGTCTCGATGAAGTCCATGCTCGGGCACACCATGGGTGCGGCGAGCGCGCTCGCCTCCATCGGCTGTGTGCTCGCGATCACCGACGGCTTCATTCCGCCGACGATCAACCACCGCGAAACCGATCCGGAGTGCGGGATCGACTGCGTCCCGAACCGCGCCGCCGCCGTCCGACCGCGCGTCGTGCAGAACAACAGTTTCGCCTTCGGCGGCAACAACGCGATCGTGCTCTACGGCGCCTGCGCGGACGGGGCCGACCGATGAACGCGGGCGTGCGAACAGCCATCACCGGTATGGGGGCGGTGGCGAGCGTCGGTGACGGCGTGGACGAGGTGTTCGCGGCGCTGTGTCGCGGGCGCAGCGGTCGCGCGCCGCTGCGGGCGTTCGCGAGCGACCGCTTCCGAGCCGAGTTCGCCTACGAGATCGACGACCGTCCGGACGGCCGCGACCTGCCCGGCCGGGCGACGAAGCATCTGCTGCACGCGGTGGCGCAAGCGGTGACGGACGCCGGTCTCGGCGAGGATCTGACCGATATCCCCGTGTTGGTCGGGACGGGGCTGCGGGAACTGCGCTCGGTCGAGTTGGCGTGGACCGAAGGCGCGGAATTCGACATCCGGAGACTGGATTTCGGCGTCGCGCTGCGGGAGCGATTCGGGACGAGGCAGGCCCACACGTTCGCCAACGCGTGCTCGGCCTCGCTGCACACCCCGGCCCTCGGCATGGACATGCTGACCGCGGGGGTCGCCGACACCGTGGTGGTCGCCGGGGTCGACACGATCACCGCGAGCATGTTCGGCGCGCTGGACCGGGTGCAGTTGACCACGCCGGATCGCGTCCTGCCGTTCGACGAAGCCCACTGCGGCACGTTGATGGGCGACGGTGCGGCCGCGGTGGTTCTGTCCCGTCGCGCGCCCGGGGGAGAGGTTTCCCCACACGCGTTCCTGCGCGGGGTGTCCATGAACTGCGACGCCCACCACCCGACCGCGCCGGACCCGGAGAGCATCGCGCGGGCGATGCGGTCGGCTCACCTGCTCGCCGAGGTCACACCCGCCGACATCGATCTCGTCCTGCTGCACGGCACCGGCACGGTCCTCAACGACGAGGCGGAGGCCGCCGCGCTGGGCGAGGTGTTCGGTCCGTGGGCGCGGCGGCCGATCATGACGGCGCTGAAGTCCATGACCGGCCACACCTCCGGCAACTCGGGCTTGTTGAGCCTGATCGTGGCCGCCCGATCGCTCGCGACGGGCGCGGTGCCGCCGACGCTGGGCCTGCGGAATCCGATCGCCCCGGCGCGGCAGTGGCGCTTCGCCCGCACCGAACGCGACACCGTGGCCGCACCGTCGCGCCTCGCGCAGATCGACGCGTTCGGTTTCGGCGGGGTCAACGCGGTGGCGATCCTGGAGAGTGCGTCGTGAGCGCGGACGAGGTGGTGGTGACCGGAGTCGGCACGACGCTGGCGGGCGCGGGCGGGCGCGGCGCCCTGCTCGACGCCGACAGCGTGGTGGGCGCGGACCCGGTCGTCACCGTCAGCGGTCGCGGCGTCCGATATCTGGATCGCGCGACCCGACTCGCGCTGTCGGCGGCGGGCGACTGCCTCGCCGAAGCCGGGGTCCTGCTCGGCCCGAAAGCCACCGAGGGCGACGGCATCGCGGTGGTCGCCAGCTCGAACTTCGGCAATCTCGACACGGTGTGCGAGATGTCGGCGCGCATCGCCGCCGAGACCTCCGCGGCGCTGAGCGCCCTGGCGCTGCCCACCGCGTCCAGCAATGTCCTGGCCGCCGCGACCGCCCGGTGGTATAGCCTGCGCGGGCCGAATCTCCTGCTGTGCAACGGGAACACCTCCGGTCTGGACGCGATCGGATGGGCCGTGGCCTTGCTGCGGGCGCGACGCTGCGCCGGTGTTCTCGTGGTCGGGGCCGAACCGCGCAACGAGGTGGTCGCCCGGTTCACGGGAGTGGCGGCACCGGAACTGTTCGAGGGCGCCGTCGCCGTGTACCTGGAGAGCTCGGATCGCGCCCGGGCGCGCGGAGCCCGCGCGATGGCCCGGATCGGCGCGTACGCGCGCGCGGACTCGCCCGCGGCGTACGTCGAGAAGATCGGCCGGGACGCGGCGCGCGCCTGTGATCTGTGGTTGACCGAGGACACCGACCCGGACGCGGGGTTGGACGGACTCACCCGGCGCGCGCTGGCCCCCCGTTACGGATGGTCTTCGGGAGCGCACGGCGTCCTGCAATGCGCGGCGGCGGTCGCCTGGCTCGAATCGGGCGGCGGCGCGGCGGTGATGACGAGCGGCGGTGACGACGACTTCGCGGGGTTGGTCGTGAGCGGGCACCTGTCGGTGCCGGACGAAGGGAACTGAGAGCGATGAGCACGTCGACGGCGAACGAACTGCGCGCCCGGTGCGACTCGGTGCGCGACGCACCGAGTCGGGTCGCCCTGCGGCCGCGCTACGAGGGTTCGAATATCTGCACGTGGATCGGCTTCAAACACGTGAACTACCTGGTCGAGGAGGCGGTGCTGGACCATTTCCGCGCCGCGGGCCTGCCCGCCAGGGCGCTGTTCGAGGAGTACGGCCTCGGATTGGACCTCGTCGGGTTGAACACGCGCATAGCCCACGCGCTGCACATGGACGATCTCGTCGAGGCGACCGTCACGCCGACCACCGCGGGCGAGGAGGCGGGGTTCGGCTTCCGTGTGCGACTGACCGTCGAGCGCGACGGCAAACAGGTCCGCGCGGCGGCGGCCACCGTGCGGGCGGTGCTGGTACCCGGCACATTCGGCGGCGACATCGCCGAATGTCCCGCCGAACTCGCGCCGTTCGTGGTGTCGGGCCCGATCGATCCGGCAGCACCGAGCGCGGAGGTCGACGTCACCGACCGTGCCGCGGTGCTGAAACAACTGACCGCCGGCCGCAACGCCTTCGGCTGGAAATGGCGCATCCCGTACTTCTACTGCCATTTCACCGAGCGGCTGCAGATGTCCGGGTATCTGCGGCAGATGGAGGAGGTGGTCGACCTGTTCCTGGCCGACCGCGACATCTCGATCAGACAACTGCTCGCGGACCGGAAATGGATCCCGGTGGTCCCCGCTTCCTCGATCCGCATCCTCGACCACGCGCGGATGGAAGAGGACCTCTACACCGTCTTCACGGTCGAAGATGTCTACAAGGAGTTCACCTATTCCGCGCGGATGGACTGCTACGTCGTGCGTGACGGCGCGTTGCTGCACACCGCGACCGGCGCCATCACCCACGGCTACGCGGTGATCGAGGACCGCCGCGACTGGTCGCTGGCCTCGTTCGACGATCGGGTGCTCGAGGCGCTGCGCGTCGAAGCGAAGTGACCGGTGCGCCGTGCCCTCCTACCTGCTGATCGAGTCCCGCGCACCGGGTTCGGCCGCCGCCGACCGGTTCGTCGGCGATGCCTGCCGGCTGCGGCACGGCGGCGCGCGGGTGGTGCTGGCGCTGATCCAGGACGGCGTACTCGCCGCGGTCCCCGGCGTGCTGCCGCGCCTGGCGGAGTTCACCGGTGCGGGTGGCGCGGTGTGGGCCGAGGACTGGTCGATCGCGCAGCGCGGGGTGGCCCGGTCCGACCTCGCGGCGGGCGTGATCGCGGTCGGCATGGACCGGATCGCCGAAACCCTGCTGCGGCAAGAGGTTCGGGCGGTGTGGCACTGACATGAGACATGAGCCCACCTCCTGTGACGTCCTGATCAAGCTGCTGGGAGCGCCGCACCGGGACGATCTGATCGGCAGCGCGCTGCGCTTGGCGCACGCGTTGCTCGGCCGCGGTGCGCGGGTCCAGGTGTGGGCCTGCGGTGACGCCACGCGACTGACCAGCGCCGCCCTCGGCGACGAGAAACCGATCGACGTCACCGACCATACGACCCGTTACCCGTCCACCGCGGCCGTCGTGCGCGACCTGCTCGCCGCGCACCCGGATCGGTTGCGCTGGTACGTGTGTCGGTTCTGCTGCCGGGACCGCGCGGCGCCCGAGCAGATACCGCAGGTCGTGGTGCGCTCGCCCGGGGCGTTCTGGCGGCACGTCGAAGTGTCCGGCAAGGTGCTGGCAGTGGGGGCGGTCTGATCGTGTCCGCCACCACTCTGCTGATCCTGGAACGCGGCCACCGCGGCTGGCTGGAGACCCAGTTCTCCGACGAACTGTATTTCGCCGCCGCCCTGTACCGGCAGGGCGGCGGCCTCGACATCCATCTGCGCGGCACCGCGGCCGGATACGCCATCGATACCGGCGTCGTCGCCACGTCCGGCATCGCGCCGTCTGTGCGTCCCGCCGACCCGCGCCGTTCACTGCGTGCCTTGCTGGCCGCGGGCGCCCGGGTGTGGGTCGATGCGACGGACCTGCGCATGTTCGGGGACAGTGCCGCGCGGCGGCTGATACCCGGAGTCCGTCCGGTCGCCGCCGGAGAGGGCCCGGACTGGCCCGACTACGAGAGGGTGTGGTTCTTCTGACGACCGACGGACGTGACGCCGACAGCGTGGCGATCACGGCGTGGTCCGCCATCTCCCCCTGGGGAATCGGCGCCGCCGAATTCTCGGCCGGGCTGCGCTCGACCGGCCCGACCGCCCGGCGACTGGACGACGCCGACTGGGAGGTGCCGTTCCGACACGCCTGTCTGGTACCGGATTTCGACGCGCGCACCGCGCTGGGCCGGAAAGGGACCAGATCGATGGACCGGATGACCGCGCTGTCGGTGGCCGCGGTGGGCCTGCTGCTCGACGACGGCACGGGGAACCGCAGGGCCGGTGTCACCGACAGCGCCGGACTGGTGCTGGGAACCGCCATGGGCAGCGCGCAGAGCATGATGTCGTTCACCCGCGACTCGTTGGTCGAGGAACGGCCCTATCTGGTCAATCCGGCACACTTCCCGAATACGGTGATGAATTGCGCCGCAGGGCAATCCGCCATCTGGCACCGGCTGAAGGGGCCCAACGCGACCGTCGCGGGCGGCCGCGCGTCGGGACTGCTGGCGCTGCGATACGCGCTGCGACTGCTGCGCGCGGGCCGGACCTCCACCGTGCTGTGTGGCGCGGTGGAGGAGTTCTCCGAAGCGCGGGCCTGGCTGGAATGGCATGCCCGCGGCAGACCCGACGTCGAGAAGACCGTCCTCGGCGAGGGCGCGGCGATGTGGTTGCTCGAGGACGAAGCCGCCGCCCGCGCACACGGCCGCCGGATCCTCGGGGTGCCCCGACGGATGGAGTTCGGTTTCGCCAGGACCCTCGACCGCATCCAACCCGTCCTCGCGCGGTGCGTGCGGCGGGTCCTCGAGGACAGCGGGACCTCGGCGGATGAGATCCGCTTCGTCGTCACCTCGGGCGCGGACCGCGCCGAGGGCGACTACGAACGGGCCGCCCTGGCCGAAGTCCTCGAAACCACCGGGGCGCGCGATATCTCGCTCGACACGGCGATCGGCGACACCTCCGCCGCCTCGGCGGCCTTCCAGATCGTCGCGGCCCTGGCACAGGCCGAACCGGGTGCGCGGCACCAGGTGGTGATCACCTCCGTCGAGGCGGACGGCGTGGTCGGCGCGATGCTGCTGGAGGTGCGTCCATGACCGCCGACAACGGCGTGGTGCGCGGTGCGCTCGTCGTCGAGCAGACGGGTCCGTCACCGGTCGTCACGATGCCCGTCGCCGCCGACGAACCCGTGTTCGCCGGACATTTCCCGCACTTCCCGATCTTCCCGGCAATCGGTGTGATCGACTTCGTGCGCCGCGCCGCCGTGTCGACCCACCCGGCGCCGCGCACCGGCCTGCGGGTCGAGAGCGTGCGGCGGGCGCGATTCCTGAACCCGATCCGGCCGGGTGATCGGCTGACCGCGCGGCTGACCTGGGAGCGCACGGGGGAGCGGTGGCACTGCTCGGCGGCGGTCGGCACCGCCGACGGGCCCGCCGCCCGGCTGTCCCTGGTCTTCGGTGACCCTCCGGCATCGCCGTCGGACGTGGTGGGGGCGCGGGACTCCCGGCACCCGGTGATGACCGGGAGCGAGATCCATCGCCTGCTGCCCCATCGCTATCCGATGCTCTTGATCGATCGGGTCGTCGGTCCCGTCACGGACCAGGAGGTGTTCGCGCAGAAGGCGGTGACCCGCGGCGAGCCCTGGTACCAGAGCCCGCCCGGCGGACCGGAGGCCGCCTCCGACGACTACCCCGCGGCCCTCGTCCTCGAATCCTGGTCCCAGGCGGCGGCCGTGCTGATCGCCCGCGAACGGCCCTCGGCGAACCCCCTCGACACGGTGCCCTTGTTCGGCAGCCTGTCCGGCGCGCGACTGCCCGCGCCGGTCCGTCCCGGGGACGTCATGGACCACCACGTCCGCATCGTCCGCCGGATCTCGGACACCGTCCTCGCCGAGGGAGTCAGCACCGTCGACGGTCGTCCCGTGCTCGAGGTCGAGCAGATGACGATCGCGCTGCGACCGATCGCCGCGGTGACCGGAAACGGTCGACCGAGAAAGGAAGCCGCCGATGACCGCACCCGAGCATGATCCGGTCGCGCTGGTGACGGGCGGATCGCGCGGCATCGGCCGGGCCGTCGTCGCGCGCCTGGTCCGCGACGGATACCTCGTCGCGTTCTGCCACACGGCCCGCAGCGCGGAACAGGCGGCGCGGGTGGTGGCCGACAACGGTGACCGGGCGGTCGCCGTCGAAGCCGACGTCACCCGCCGCGACGAGGTGCGGGCGCTGGTGCGGCGGGTGCGCACCGACTTCGGCGTCCCCGAGGTGCTGGTCACCTCGGCGGGCATCGTCCGCGACACTCCACTGGCCCTGATGAGCGACGACCACTGGGACGAGGTCATCGACGTCAACCTCTCCGGCACCTACAACATCTGCAGGACGGTGGTCTTCGAGATGATCAAACGCAAGCGGGGGAGCATCGTCAACATCTCCTCGGTCGCGGGGGTGTCGGGCAACGCGGGGCAGACCAACTACTCGGCCGCCAAGGCGGGCATCATCGGCTTCAGCAAGGCCCTGGCCAAGGAGGTCGGCCGCTACGGCATCCGCGTGAACGTCGTGGCCCCGGGCTTCATCGAGACCGAGATGACCGATTCGCTCTCGCCGACGGTGCGGCAGGGGGCGCTCGACAGTATCCCGGTCGGACGGTTCGGCACCGCCGAGGAGGTCGCCGACATGGTCGGTTACGTGGCGTCGGCGTCCTACGTGCACGGCGCGGTCCTGCCCATCGACGGCGGAATAGTCCTCTGACGGATCGGGTGCGCCATGTCTTCCAAAAATTCCCCGCGCTGGTACTTCTCGCTGCGCAGCCCCTACTCGTGGATCGCGGGCCATCTGCTGCGCGACCGGTATCCCGACCTGCTCGCCCGACTGGAGTACCGGCCGTTCTGGGAACCGGACGCCCGCAGCACCGCCATGCTGACCGCGCTCGGCGGCGATTTCCCGTACACCGCGATGTCCAAGGCCAAGCACCTCTACATCCTCCGGGATGTGCGCCGCCTCGCCTGTGGCCTGGGACTGCCCTTGGTCTGGCCCGTGGACCGGGATCCGGTCTGGGAGATCCCGCACCTGGCCTACTTCGCCGCCGCCGACGCCGGGCGGGGCCCCGAATTCGTCACCCGCGCGAGCGAATTGCGCTGGGAGCACGGCCGGAACATCTGCGATCCCGCCACCATGGGCGACCTCGCCGTCGACCTGGGACTGCCTCCCGAGCGCTTCGCGAACGCGGCGGACGACGAGGACTATCGGGCGCGGGGCGCGCGTGCGCTGCTGGACGTCGACCGTGACGGCGTGTTCGGCGTGCCGTTCTTCGTGCACGGCCGCGAGAAGTTCTGGGGCGTCGACCGCCTGGGTCTGTTCGCGACGGGCGCTGAGGCGGGCAAGGCCCCTCCGGAAACCGACGTGCCCGTCCCGGCGTCGACGCTGGAGGGAGGCGCCGGACCGGACCGAGGTCACGCGGGCGGCTGCGGATGAATTCGCCTCACCTCGGCGCGGCACCACCTGTCGAACCACCCCTTTCCCCTTCGACCGAGAGCGGAGAACTACCATGCGCGAAAGCATTTCGCACACCTCCGAAGCAGTGACCGACCTGTACGACCAGACCCTGGCGATGGAGATCATCTTCGGCCCCGACATCCACCTGGGCTACTGGCCGGAAGGGGTCGAGGACGGACTCGACAACGCTCAGAAGCGGCTCACCGACTTGGTCGCCGCCTCGGCCGCCCCCACGGCGGGCACCCGGATCCTGGATGTGGGGTGCGGCACCGGCGGCCCGGCACGCCACATCGCCGCCACTACCGGCGCCGCCGTCACCGGCGTGACGATCAGCCCGAAACAGGTCGAGGTCGCCCTCGCTCGCAACGACGACGCCGACGTCGACTTCCACGTGGGCGACGCCACCGACCTGCCCTTCGCGGAGGCGGAATTCGACGCGGCGGTGGCGATCGAATCGCTCATCCACATCGCCGACAAACAGCGGGCCCTCAACGAGGTCTTCCGCGTGCTGCGGCCGGGCGCGACGCTCGTCGTCGCCGACCTCACCCAGTCCGAGGGGCTGCTCGAGCTCACCAACGCGGCGCAATCCGACCTGCGCGCGATGGCCACCCTGCTGTCGCCGAGCGACTACCGAAATCTGGTCGCGCAGGCGGGTTTCGAGATCGTCGAGGTGCGCGACATCGGGCCGCGGGTCCGCCCGTCGTGGGCGAAACTCGTCGAGCGGGCGACGGACCTGCGACAGGATGTCGAAGCGGCGGACTCCACCCGGCAGGTCACGGCCGTCGCGGGCGCCTTCGGCGCGCTCGGAAAGGGCGCCGACGCGGGGTTTCTCGGCTACGTCCTGCTCATCGCCCGCAAGCCCGCCTCGCCGTAGGCGTCGATTCGGAAGCGGCGGGAAATCTTCGGACGAGTAGAAGGGTGGGCGATGAAACCGCGATACTGGGTGCGATGGTCGGCCGAACACGGGGTGCGACGGGCGTTCCTGCGCTGGCAGTTGCGGCGGGGTGATCCGTTCGCGCAGTTGCTCAACGGCGAACGCGGACTGCGTGATCCGCACCCGCTGATCCGGCAACTGCGCGGCGAGGGCGGACTGCGCCGCACGCCGCTGGCGATGGTCGCGTTCGAGCACGGGCATGTGCGCACCATCCTGCGCGACCCGCGTTTCGCCGTGCAGCCCTCGATCCCCCAGGACCTGCCCGCGCCGTTCCGTCGAGTCGCCGAACGCGTGCGGATGCCCGTCAACCCCATGAATCCGCCGGCGATGTTGTTGCTGAATCCCCCGGAGCACACCAGGATGCGCAAACCGGTCGCCTCGGCGTTCACGCCGCGCGCGATCGCGCGACTGCGCGACCGGGTCGAGGTGGTCACCGCCGAGATACTCGAGGCGATGCCGCCGGACGGATCGGTCGACCTGATCGACGATTTCGCCTCCCGGATGCCGATGACGATCATCGCCGACATGCTCGGTTTCGCGCCGTCGGTCCGAGCGCAGTTCCAGCACTGGGGCGACCGGATCACGCCGCTGTTCGACGTCGGCACCTCGTGGCGGTCCTACGGCCGGGCGATGGCCGCGATGGAATCGATGAACGAGTTCTTCGAGAACCACATCGCCGAACTGCGGCGCGAACCCGGCGAGGACATCCTGTCCGCGCTGGTCGCCTCGGGGGAGCTGAACACCCGGGAACTACTGGTCAGCGCGGGTGTGCTGCTCGGCGCCGGACTGGAGACGACGGTGAACCTGATCGGCAACGCGGTCGCCTCGCTGTCGGCCAACCCCGACCAACTCGCCCTCGCCCTGGCCGAGCCCGAACGCTGGGGCGCGGTCGTCGAGGAGACGCTGCGTTTCGACCCGCCCGTGGTGGCCGCCGCGCGCCTGGCCACCGAGGACATCGACGTCGACGGTCAGACGGTGCCCGCGGGCACGACGGTGATGCTCTCCCTGGCGGGCGCCAACCGCGACCCGCTCGTCTTCGAGAACCCCGACCGCTTCGACATCACCCGCCCCAACGCCGCGGACCACGTCGCCTTCAGCAGCGGCATCCACGTCTGCCTCGGCGCGACGCTGGCCAGAATGGAAGCCGAACACGCGCTGCGCTCGCTCTACACCCGCTACCCGAACCTGCGACTGCGCGGCGAACCGCGGCGCAGGCGGCTGTTCACCCTGCGCGGTTACCAACACATGCCCGCCGACCTGGGTCCGGTCGCCCGGGCCCACACGCCGAACTGACACCATCCGGCGGGTACGGCGACGGCCGTCGGTTCGCTCCCCGCGGCCTCAGCGCCTCGTCTCGTATCGGGTCAGGACCACTCCGTCGGGGAAGGTGCGCGTCTGCACCAGGTTCAGGTTCACCCACCGGTCCAGCGCCGTGAAGAACGGCGTGCCGCCGCCGATCAGGACCGGATGGGTGACCACGGCGTACTCGTCGATCAGCCCGGCCCGCATGGCCGCGGCGGCCAGTGCCGCGCCGCCGATGCTCATCGGACCGCCGTCCTCGGATTTGAGCCGGGTGATCTCGGCGACGGCGTCACCGGAGACCAGGCGGGCGTTCCAGTCGACCTCGGTGAGCGTCGAGGAGAACACCACCTTCGGCGTGTCCCGCCAGTTCCGCGCGAACTCGACCTGCGCCGCGGTGGCGTCGGGCCGCTGGTCGCCGGTCGGCCAGTGGGAACTCATCGCCTCCCACAGTTTGCGTCCGTACAGCACGGTGTCGTAGGCCCGCTCCTGGTCGAGCCACCATTGGAACAGTTCGTCACCGGACACGCCCCAGCCGATGTCGTCGCCGGGGGCCGCGACGAAGCCGTCCAAGGTCACGTTCATGCCGAAGATCAGTTTCCGCATTCCGCCATCCTCTCGTGAGTCGATCTCCCACGGACAGACGGTCCCGGCACCAGAATCTCATCGGTGCTCGACGGGACGAATCAGTCGGTGTCGGGGGCGTCGCGGTGGGGCAGGATCGGGGTGGTGTCGGGATCGCCGCCTTGTTCGATGTGGCGGCCGCGGGCCAACTCGGCGTCGAGTTTCGCGCCCAGCAGGATCGCCACATTCGACAGCCACATCCACACCAGGAACACCACGGCGCCCGCCAACGACCCGTAGACCTTGTTGTAGGAGCCGAAATGCGCTACGTAGAAAGCGAATCCGGCCGACGCGGCGATCCACAGGGCGACGGCGAACACGCTGCCGGGGGTCAACCACCGCAGTCCCAGCTGACGGGCGTTGGGGGCCGCCCAGTACAGCAGTGCGATCACCACGCTCACCAACAGCGCCAACACCGGCCATTTCGCGACGCCCCACACACCCACCGCGGCCGGACCGAACCCCAGCCACCTTCCGATGACCTCGGCGACCCGGCCGCTGAGCACGACACCGCCCGCGCACACCACGACCAGGACCACCAGCGCGACGGTCAGCGCGATCTGCAACGGCACCGTCTTCCACAGCGGCCGACCTTCCTCGGTGTCGTAGACCGCGTTGATCGCGCGCACGAACGCGCCGATGTATCCCGACGCCGTCCACAGCGCGGTCACCAGACCCACGATCGCCGCCGGGCCCGCCAACGCTCGCGCGCTCTGCAACTCCTCGAGCACCTGGATCGACACCGAATTGTCGCCGCCGTAACCGAGTTCGGTGATGGTGTCGATCAGCGACCGCGTCGCCGACGGCCCCGCCAACCCCAGCAGCGCCGACACCACCACCACACCGGGCAGCAACGAGATCACGCTGTAGTAGGTCAGACTAGCGGCCCGGTCGGTCAGGTCGTCGTTCCACAACGTGCTCACCGTGCGCCGCAACACCGCCCACCAGGTACCGCGCCGTAGCGCCCACGGGCCCCTGACCCTGCGCCCGGACCGACCGACAGTCGTCACCGCGATTTCCGCCATCGCCCGAACCTCCCGCTCACCACCGCAAATACCCCTCCCCACCGGCGCCAAACGGGTCGCCGTGGTCGAATACTCGCTGTCGGTTCGCGCTGCTACATTCTTATACGACACAATCGACACACACCGGCAGGAAGACCCACGAGTTGTTCGGCTACCCCCTCGCGGCAGACAGAGACGACTCCGCCGGCGACCGCGCCTTCTTTCGACGGAGTGAACAATGACCGAGAGTTTCGTCATCACCATCGCGACGGAGGCGGGAGATTCCCTCGCCAGAGCCAGGGTGGACATCGACGGCGGTGCGGTGTCGCTGGCCGAAGTGCAGGCCGCGACCGGTGGGTACGAGATCCCCGGCGAACTGGCGGATGTCGACTTCGGGTTGATCGTCCGCACGGTGCGATTGCTGACCGGAACAGCGCCGGAGGCGGTCCCGTCGGATACCCCAGAGGCGGACGCGGTCCCGCGCCCTCCGGACGACACGCCCTCGCGCCGAGAGACTTTCGCTGAGCGGGACGCTTCGCTACCGCCTGCTGTGCCGGAATCGATGTCGGCAGAGGACGGTGCCGAGGCAGCCATCCGGCAGTCCGAAACGGCGGCGGGGGAGGGCGCTCAGCCCGGGGCAGCGGGCATGCCGTCGGATTTCGGGGTCAACTACTGGCGACTCGGAAGTATCGCGAAAGTCGCCCGCCACTACGACGTACCCCATCGCGTCGCGAAGGACTGGATCAGGGCATTGCAGGACCAGCGTCAACTGGCCTCGCCCTGGCCCACCAAACAATCGCGTCCGGCCGGACGGCGATAGAAAGCCGCCCATGACCGACACGTTCACCATTGCCACAGCGCCCGGTCGAGAACGGTCGACACATCGTGAGAGCGGACTGCTGTTCGCACCGAGGAATTCTGGACGGAATCTTCTCGCCCGGAATCCGAAATCATGTGTGCTATCGTTCGCAAACGCCAGACCCGACACCCGAAGCCGTCACGAGGAACATACCGTACATGCCGAGCTACACCGTGGTGATCATTCCCGATTCGGTCGACGATCAGCGTGCCCGGGGTGAGACGCCGCGGCTGACCGTCCGCGTCGAGACGACCGCGCAGGAGGCGCGGGTCACCGAAATCGCCCTCAGTTCGACGTCCGTGGCCGGATTGACGGCGGCCAGCGTGGACGCCATCGACATGACGGCGATCGTGACCGCGTTGGCCGCGAAGTTCCGTCCCACCGCCGCGCTCGCCGAGCCGACCCGGCCCGCCGCCCCGGCACCGGCCGCCGACGCGACACCCGAACCCGTTGTCCCGCCGAAAGCCTCGGCTCCGGTCCGCCGCGAGACGGCGACTCCCGCGCCGTCGCCGCGTGCAGGCGAGGAGCCAGGAAGGGCGTACCGGCGCATGCCCGACGTCGACGAACTGCGCGCGATATACGACAACCTCGGCACGGTCACCGCCGTGGCCAAGCACTACGACGTCCCTCGGCACACCGCCCAAGGCTGGATGGGCCGATTGCGCAAGCTGGACCAGCCCGCGAACGCGTAGATCTCGACCGCACTCGTCACGACGTGATCTTCCCGCTTCTCCGAGCGGATTTCGCGCGCTCGGCGTCGCAGACCCTGAGTTCGGTCGTCCTTCCCTCGTGCCGAAATGATCAAGGTTCTGTCCCGTTGGATCATTCCGGTCGCCTCGGGTGTCTCATACAGTGGCGTTGTGCCGACCGGTGGTCGGCGCCGGTACCGGGCCGCGCGCGGGTCGCGGCTCTCGCCGGGTGCCGTCCGCCAGAGACAAGAAGGTCCATAACCGATGCGTTCCGTGGTGATCCGATGGCTCGGACTGGTGGCCCTGTGCTTCGCCGAGTTCCTGGTATTCGTGGACAACACCATCGTCAATGTCGCGTTGCCGAAGATCTCCACGGAGCTCGGCGCGAGCACCTCCGGGTTGCAACTGGTGGTGGACATGTACACGCTCGTGTTCGCGGGCTTGCTGTTGACCGGCGGCTACCTGGGTGATCGCTTCGGCCGCAAGACCGTGCTCCTGATCGGCATCGTGGGCTTCGCGGCGGTGTCCGCACTCGCGGCGATCTCGACGGATCTGAACCAGTTGATCGCCGCGCGGGCTGGCCTCGGGCTCTTCGCCGCCCTGGTCTTTCCGGCCACGCTCGCGATCGTGGTGATCCTGTTCGACAACCTCAACGAACGCGCGATCGCGGTCGCGATCTGGGCTGCGGTCGCCGGCGTCGCCGCCGCGGTGGGGCCGGTGGTGGGCGGTTGGTTGCTCAACCACTATTCGTGGAGTTCGATCTTCTGGATCAATGTCCCCGCCGGGATCGTGGCCCTGGTGGGGGTCGCGGCCCTCATTCCGCCCAACAGGAATCCCGATGTCGGCCGTTTCGATCTCGGTGGCATGGTGCTGTCGATGGCGGGCATCTCCCTCATCGTCTACAGCGTGATCGAGGCGCCGAACAACGGCTGGCTGACCCTCCGCACGGTCGGCGGGCTCGCGGTCGGTGCGGCGATCATCGCGGCGTACGTGGTCTGGGAGACCCGATTCTCCTCGCCGTTGTTCGACATCCGTCTGTTTCGCGACCGCACCTTCGCCGCGGCGGCCATGCTGCTGACCTTCGGCATGTTCGCCCTGATGGGATTCGTCTTCCTGATGACGCAGTATTTCCAGGGCGTCAAAGAATTCCTGCCCCTGGAGACGGGGATCCGAACACTGCCCTTCGCCATCGCGATGGCGGTGTTCGCCGGTCCGAGTATGTGGTTGGGCTCGAAGATCGGCGCCGGCCGTACCGCCGTGTTCGGCTCGCTCGTCATGGCCGCCGCGTTCTGGCTCACCATTCGGTACGACGCGGACACCTCGTACTGGGGTGTGATCGTGCCCGTGATGGTGACGTTGGCCGCGGGTGTGGCGCTAGTCTCGGGGCCAGCGACCCTCATGGTGCTCAACGAATTGTCGACCGGGCAGGTCGGTGCGGGCTCCGCGGTCAACGACACGAGTCGCGAACTCGGCGGGACGCTGGGGGTCGCCGTGCTCGGCTCGATCCTCGCGTCGGTGTACTCCGGGAAGGTGGCCACCGGATTGGCCGACCTCCCGTTGCCCCAGCAGGCCCACGACGCGGCGACGAATTCGATGTTGACCGGTGTCCAGGCGGCGCATTCGATCCCGGATCCCGTCGGCGCCCAACTCGGTGGCCTCGTCAAAGACGCGTTCCTCGACGGCTTCCACACGGCCTCCCTCGTCGCCGGGGGTGTTTCGGTGGCCGCCGCTGTCGTCGGCTGGCTCCTGCTCAAACCGACCGAGGGGGTGCGGCCGAGCGCCGAGGACGTCGCGGACGCCTCGCAGGCCACGAAGCCGCCGTCGCCGGTGAGCTGAGACAGTCGAAACGCCCCGGACGTCAGGGGAGCGACGTCCCGACACCGGGGCGTCGCGGAGCACCGGCGAACCACGTCGACGCGGGTCGCCGCTAACCTCGCGGCCGCGATCACGGCCGAATTCGCAAGCACGGATATGTGAGCCGGCACACATGCGAGGTCGGGACCGCGCTCGCCGATCTCGGTGCTTTGTTTCCCCCGGTTCCCGGACGCCGCGAGTTCCACCGGGGGACATACCAATTGGAACGATCAGACCGGTCGCATTCGAAATGTGCGACAGGGCCGGTTATTCCCTTTCGCGATACTTCCCCCGACTTCGATGGGGCTCCGCATACGGTGGGCCCGCATCTGTCAAACTGGAGGGGTGACGTCGACAACGAGCCGTCCGTACAACGGTCTTCCCGCGGCAGAGCGGGTCGCGCAAAGACGCCAGCACTTACTTCAGGTGGGCCTGAATATCCTCGGGGTGCACGACAGTCCCGGCGAGCTCACCTTGCGCAACGTGTGCCAGCAGGCCGGCCTCACCCAGCGCTACTTCTACGAAAGCTTCACGGACAGAGACGAGTTCGCCGCCGAGATCTACGACTGGGCGGTGCGGGAACTGGCGGCCTCCGCGCAACTGGCGGCGGCGAACGCGCCGGTCGAGGAGAAGTTGCGCGCCGGTATCGGTGAAATTGTGCGCGCCATCGAAGCCGACAGTCGCGTGGGCCGTCTGCTGTTCAGCGCCAATCAATTCAATCCCGTTCTCCTGCACAAGCGGTATGAATCGACCCAATTGTTCGTCGACCTCATGGACGCGCAACTCCGCGAGGCGACGCCGACCGATCAGCACGGTTCGGTGCCGTTCGTCGCTCAGCTCATGGTCGGCGGGGTCGGACAGATTCTGGCTTCGTGGATCAATGGCTCCACCACGAGCGAGGCTGACGCGTTGATTGAAAATCTCGTCCAATTTCTCACCGTGTATTGGCGATGCCTGGCGCATCTGCACGACCGGCCCGCGGTGTAGTCCGCGCCCGACTCCGCCGAACGCCGGCCACGCCGTACCGATCGGGGGATGGACCCCGCGACGGGGAACCTTGATAATTTCGGCACGGTGAAGCAACAGTCATGGGACTTCCGCCGCGGCGCCGTCGGAATCCGGCACATGGTCCGGGTCGGCCTCGATCACGGGATCGCGGAGCGTCGACTGCTGGCCTCGACCGGACTGCATGTCGCCGATCTCGACGCCGAGGACCTGGAAGTCGAAGGCGTGCAGGAACTGTCCGTCGCGCGAAACCTGGTGCAGACGCTCGGGGACCGACCGGGGCTCGGCACCGAGGTGGCGATGCGTTTCTCGCTGGCGAACTTCGGCTTGCTGGGCTTCGCCATGCTCAGCAGCCCCACCGCGGGCGAGGCGCTGCGCGTCGCCTTGCGGACCTTGCGGATCGGCAACCGTTTCATCGACATCACCTTCGGTCTGAGTCAGACGACGGGACGGATCACGTTCCGGCACGAAGACCTCCCGGACGATGTCCGCGCGTTCCTGCTCGAACGCGACATCGTGATCATCTTCGGCGTGATCGTGTTGCGCTGTCTGAGTCCGCGACTGGTGGATCGTCTCGGGGAGGCGCGCCTGGACCTGGCGCTGCCCGAGCATCGTGTGGCGACGATGACCGAGGGCATGGCGCGGATGCTCGCCGACCTCGCCCACGATCCGATCGGGCGGTTGCGGATCACCGCCGACCGCCCGACCACGGAACTGACGTTCCCCCTCGATCTGCTCGCGGAACCGATGTCGA
The DNA here is from genome assembly GCF_000308695.1 of Nocardia takedensis NBRC 100417. Lineage (GTDB taxonomy): Bacteria > Actinomycetota > Actinomycetes > Mycobacteriales > Mycobacteriaceae > Nocardia > Nocardia takedensis. The sequence goes on from NZ_BAGG01000264.1 coordinate 96,091, forward strand.
TGCCGGATCCGGCGACCGCCGCGCTGTGCGAGCAGCAGTGCCTGGATCTGTTGCAGAACCGACACGAGCGCGGCCCGCTCGCGAGCAGGATTCGCGCGATTCTCCTGCAACAGATCCACACCGCGCCGACCGCGGGCGAGATCGCGGCCAGACTGAACATGGATCGCCGCACCCTGCATCGGCGACTCGCCGAGGAGGGGACCAACTTCCGCATCGTCCAGGAGGAGGTCCGCTGCGCGCTCGCCATCGATATGCTCGGTGTCCTCGACCTCACGGTGAAAGAGACCGCGGCGCGCCTCGGCTATGCCAGCACGGCGGCGTTCAGTCGATCGTTCGCACGGTGGACCGGCACTCCGCCGAGTGCCTACCGTCCGCGTCCGAACGGTGAGGGGCGCGAGGTCGACCGCGCCGATGCCGCGATGCCGTAGAGCCGAATCGCCGACGGGGTTCGCCGCGGTAAAAGCCTCGCTGGTAGGGGGAGGTGTGAGACGGTGATGAACCAAAGTCGTTGGCAGAACGTGAAATACATTGTTTTCGGAAATGATCGCCCTCGTCGCCGCGCGTCGCACGGCGCGAATCGGCCAAGTATTTGACTGCACTTGCATCCAGATGTAGCTTGATCACAATGTCTCGTCCAGAAAGGTTGGGCTGCTGACCAAGTGGTTGTAGAAAATCACATGCGCGACCGGGTAATCGATCAGGACGCGCCGTGTGATGTGGTGACGGCTTCGGCGTGGTGCAGGCCGATCCGGGTGGTCACCTGTTGATGCAAGTGGTGGAAGTCCATGTGCGGCGGATAATCCGCGAGTTTCACGAACGGGGAGTCGAGCATTGGACCCGATACGGATCGCCGGCGGGCAGTGCCTGGAAGGCGGGGCCCGATCCGGAGTTCACGGCGAAATAGAACCTCCTCCTGAACCGCTACGATGATCCGCCCGCCGACGGGGCGTGTCCGTGTCGGCGAGTTCGAGGCGACGAATCCGCGACTCCGCGCTGTTCGGGGTCGGTTTGCGTGAGGACATCCGAAACGACCGGGGGTGACCCGTCGCCGGGCCCGGGGCGCTCGGCACGCGCACGGGGCAGGGGAGCCGCGCGTGAAAAAGGTTTTCTTGCCGACGTATTCGTCCCTGGTGAACGGCGTCGAGTCCGAGACGAGGCACAAGATGACAACTGGCAGAATCGACGAGAGTGTCGCCCTGGGCGGCCGTCACGAGGTGAGCGTGCCGGGGGTGGACCTGGAACCCTCGTCCTCGGCGACGCTCTCGGCGGGAGGCGGGCTACCGAGCCGGAATTCGCTGCCCGTGAGTGTGGTCAAGATCCGCGACCTGCTCGCCGAGGGCTCGCCACGCTCGAGCGGCCTCAACAGCGCCCATGTCGAGCGGATGGTGGCGGCCGAGTGGCCGTTGCCGCCCATCATCGTCCATCGCCAGACGATGCGCATACTCGACGGCCTGCATCGCGTGGCCGCGGCGGTCTGCAAGGGCATGGATGAACTCGATGCCTATCTCATCACCGGTCCGATCGACCTGGCCTTCATCGTCGCGGTGCAGGCGAACATCAGCAACGGACTGCCGCTCACCTTCGCGGAGCGACGCGCTGCCGCCGCCAAAATCCTTGTGACCCACAGCGAATGGTCCGACCGTGCGATCGGTTCGACGACCGGGCTCTCCGCCAAAGTGGTGAGTCGCCTGCGGTGTGCAACTGATGCCGATCCGCAGTCGAACACCCGATTGGGCAAGGACGGCCGGTTCCGTCCGGTCGACGCCTCCGACGGTCGCAGGCGCGCGGCCGAACTGCTCGAGCAGATGCCCACGGCGTCGCTGCGCACGATCGCACGCGCGGCCGGAGTCTCGCCGGGGACGGTGCGCAACGTTCGAGATCGCCTGAGCCGTGGCGAATTTCCCGGATCACCGTCTCCCGGCGACGTGGTCGATGCCGTACATCTCGGCGCCGACGGACAACATCCCGTCGGTGTCGATCAGCCGGCCGACGCGACGGCGCTGCTCGCGATCCTCTCGCGCGACCCGGCACTGAGGATGAACGAGACCGGACGCGAACTGCTGCGCTGGCTGCATGCGCGCACCGTCAGGTTCGACGACAGCACCAAGATCGCCACCTCCGTTCCGGACCATTGCGTTTCGCACTTCATCGAGTTGGCGAGGTATTGCTCGGTGACCTGGGCTACCATCGCGCGCGATCTGCAACTGCGCACCGAGACGTCCTGAACTCTTTCCCGACCACGTTTCGTCCGTAGCGCGGACGGAAAATTATATCGCCCGCGTCCTCGACGGTGAAGTCCCGACGGGGCGTATTTTCGGGCGTCTTCGCCTTCTTCGGCGCGGATCACCTGTTCAGCGGCTGACATTCGGCAATTCGAAACGCCTCGTGCCTCATGACTCCCGAATCGGGATTTCCGTCGAACGCGATCGGCCCGCCGCACTGCCCTGTCGGTGATCGGCGCTGCTCGATACTCGTGAATGGGCGATACAGACAACTCGCGATGCCTGTCAAGTAATCCGCGGTGGTCTATTCGTGTCGCGACCCGCGCCGCCTCCGCGTGTCCAACGGCTTCTTTCCATCTGGTGTGGCAGACGGACGCGTTGACGCGATTTCGGCTCTGTCATAGCTTTGCCCGGAGCGCTGACGCTCGGAGTGATTCGTCTACAGAATGCCGGTTAACGCTGGACGGCAATGCATTCGAGAGGACACGTCCCTATGAAGAGCTACCCGTCGTTGATCGACGGTCGGGATGCGGATCACCGCAAATGGCTACACGTCATCCGCGCGAGCGCACTGCTGCGCGATGAGATCTCGGCGCTGAAATTGAAACGCAATCTCGATCGCGGCCTCATCGACGACTGCGAGGACGAACGCGTCGTGGGGCGGGTGGGTCTGAGTTCGCTCGACCAAGTGCGCGAAGCCTCGGCGGCGGCCAGGGCGGCGTTCCCCGAGTGGTCGAGGTGGTCGCCGGAGGAGCGTCTCGCGGTCGCGACGGCGGTGGGCGAGCGGATTCGCGCGCGTGCCGACGAGTTCACCGACATGCTGGTCGCAGAAGGTCATCCCAGGCAGTTGGCCGTGTGGGAAGTGGGCAGCGCCGTCGAGATGACCTCCGAGGTGAATCTGTCGCGCGCCCGCAAGCAACTGTCCGAAGTCACCACCGAAGGCGGCCGAGAACTCAGGCTGGTGCGCAAACCGGACGGCGTAGTCGCGGTACACCCCCCGCACAACGCGCCCGCGGCGAATTCGATGATCGCTCTCGGCGCGTTGATCGCGGGCAATACCGTCATCGTGAAGGCGCCGCGCAGCGCGCCCCTGGCGACGGCGTGGTTCTGGCGTGAGATCGTCAACCCGGTTCTTTCCGAATGGAAGGCGCCCGCGGGCACCGCCAACGTGATCTGTGCCTCGCCCAACGACGTGCTCGACAGTTGGCTCGAATCCGACGATGTCGACGATCTGATGTACTTCGGCGAATCCGTTCGCGGAATCGATCTCGGCAACCGTTGGCACGCGCGGGGCAAGAAAGCGATTCTGGAACTCGCCGGAAACGACGGTGTCCTGGTCTGGTCGGACGCCGAGGTCGACCTCGCGGTCACCGCGCTGTCGGAATGTTTCTACGGCTCGACCCAGATCTGCATGGTGCCCAAATACGCGATCGTGCACAAGGACGTCGCGGACACCCTGCTGGAAAAACTGATCCAGGTGGTCCGCCGAATTCGGCCGGGTTATCCCGAGGACGAGGGCTCGCTGCTCTCCCCGGTGATGAAGTCGGCGGCATTCGAGTCGATGCTCGGCGCCGCGACCGACGCGGGTGCGCAGGTGCTGTGTGGCGGCGGACGCATAGAAATCGACGGGACCCCCAGCGAAACCGGATATTTCATCGATCCGACCCTGCTCAGGATCGACGGGCTGAAAGTGGCGGAGACGCTGGATGTCGTGCGGGAAGAGACATTCTTCCCGCTGCTGCCGCTGGTCGTCGTGGATGCGGACACCGATGCCGACGGTACCCAGGACGGCCTATTCGAAACCTGCGTCGATTTCATGAACGCGAATCGCTACGGGCTCAGGAATTCCGCCTGGATCCAGGACCCGGATCTCATCGAGGTCTTCTGTCGCCGACTGAACAACGGTGGCTTCCTGAAGATCAACGACAGCCACATCTCCCAGGCGCCCGGTCTACCGACCCACGGCGGCACCGGACTGACCGGCGGCCCGTTCGGTGAGGCGCATTTCCCGATCCTGCGGACCAGTCATCTACAGGCCATCAGCATCGCGTCGGCGGTGCGACCCCGGGAATCGGTGTTCGTCCGGTTGACCGACTCCGAAAACGCGGCAGACGACCGACCCCTCGGTTCCGACTAGGTGAGAAGGAGCACTGACGGTGGGAAGCACTCGTGAGTCGCTGGAGATTCTGGAAGATGTGGTTCCGGGCCTGGGCGAGAATCTCGCCCGGACCGATTTCGGCCGATTGGAGTCCGACAGTTCGATCGGACTCGGAATCTATCGGGATTCCGGAGCGACCGGGATGTTGGTCGCCGAACGCCACGGCGGGATGGGGGCCTCCGCCCACCGAGCGCTGCACTGCACGCGGGCGCTGGGATCGCTCGCGCCGTCCCTGGCGGTCGCGGCCACGATGCACAATTTCTCGGTAGCGGCGTTGAGTTCCATCGAAGAGCATTTCGACGGCGTGGAATGGATGGTCCTCGACGCGGTGGCCAACGACCGCCTCTTCATGTCGTCGGGATTCGCCGAGGGACGGTCCGGTCAGGGTTTCCTGTCGCCGACGATGACCGCCCATCGCAAAGGCGGACACTGGATCGTCAACGGGTCGAAGAAGCCGTGCAGCCTGTCGCGATCGATGGATCTCATGTCGGCCAGCGTGTCGTTGATCGGCGACGACGACGAACCGCAGATCGGCGTCCTGGTCATCCCGTCGACCATCGACGGCCTCTCGGTGCGCCCGTTCTGGAACGCGTCGGTGCTGCGGGCCGCCGAGAGCGACGAGGTCGTCCTCACCGATGTCGAGGTTCCGGACGAACTCGTCATGAAACCCGCCGAAGGCATCGACATCACCCTCGAGGAACTCGAGACCCACGGTCTGACGTGGTTCACCCTGCTGATCACCGCCGCGTATCTGGGCATGGCGGGCGCACTGGTGGATCGGCTCCTGGACAGCGGGAAAGGCACGCCGCACGCGCGGGCGGCGGCCGCGGGCGCGCTCCAGGCGACCATGCTGTCGCTGGAAAGCGTCGCGCGATCCATCGACGACCCCGACGATCGGTCCGATCGACTCGGCCGCGCGCTCATCGCCCGATACGCCGCGCAGGACGCGATCGTCCGCACGGTCGGCGCCGTCGTGGAAACCCTGGGCGGCATCGCGTTCATCACCGATCCCGCCATCAGTTACCTGGCCTCCGCGACACACGCCCTGGCATTGCATCCGCCTTCCCGGAACTCGATGGTGAGCGAACTCGAGGGTTCATTCCTGGGTCGGCCCATTTCCATCACCTGAACCAGTAACGGGGATTTCGCATGCAGCCCAATACCGACAGCACGACACCCGCCCTCGGCGCGGGAGTTCGCGAAACCTACGCACGCCACCTCGGGGGAAAGCTCGTCGCGCTCTCGAGGATTTTCGGCGGGCAGGTCGAACAGCGTTCGCACGGCGCGCTGGTCTTCGACGAATCCGGCACGCCGTACGTGAACTGTTCCGGATACGGCGTCTTTCTGCTGGGCGCCACCAACCCGCACGTCGTCGCGGCCGTCGTCGAACAGGTACAGCGTCATCCGCTGTCCGCTCGACTGTTCATCGAAGGCCGCGTGGCCCAAGCCGCCGAGGCACTCGTCGGCATCACCCCACCGGGCTTGGACAAGGTCTACTTCACCTGCTCCGGCGCCGAAGCGACCGAGACAGCCCTCAAACTCGCGCGCATCCACGGCTACCGGCGCGTCGTCACGATGTCCAACGGTTACCACGGCCGCACGATCGGCGCACTCAGCGTCAGCGCCAGACCGGTCTATCAGAAACCGTTCACCCCGCTGCTTCCCGATGTCGAGGAGATTCCGTACAACGACGTCGCGGCGCTGCGGCGCGCGTTGAGCGACGGCCCGCCCGCCTGCGTCATCCTCGAACCCGTGCAAGGCGAAGCGGGCGTGATCATTCCCGACGCCGACTATCTCGACGGCGTCCAGACCGCGTGCACCGAATTCGGGGCCTTCCTCATCGTCGACGAAATCCTCACCGGCCTGGGCAGGTTGGGAAAGCTGTGGGCGATCGACGGAACGGCCGTGCGACCCGACGTGATGTTGGTCGGCAAGACGCTGTCCGGCGGCGTGGTCCCGGTGGCCGCCGTCGTGGCGACCGAGAGCGCGTACGCGCCGTTCGAGAAGGATCCGTTCCTGCACCAGTCGACCTTCAGTGGCGCGCCGATCACCGCGGCCGCGGCGCTGGCCGCGATCGAAGCCCTGGCCATCTACGACGTAGTCGACGAGGCGGCCAGGATCGGCAAGCGACTGCTGGAGAGCTTCGAGGCCGCGGCGCGACACGCACCGCCCGACGTCGTGCGCGAGATCCGCGGCGCGGGCCTGCTGATCGGGATCGACTTCGCCGACGGTGGGTACGCGGGCGAGATGATGCTCGGGCTGGTCGAGAACGGCGTCATCGCCAATCATTCCGTCAACTGCCCGACGGTTATCCGTTTCACCCCGCCGGCCGTGATCGCGGAATCGGAGATCGCGCAGATCGAACAGGCGGTGCAGCGCAGCTTCGCCTCGCTCACGCCGGCGACAATCCAACTCGACAATGGGCAGGGGTAACGAATGCAGGCGGTTGAGGTTCGCTCGGCGGTGTCCGGCTGGTCGCGGCGCGAGGTCTACGAGCGACTGAAGGACGGCGAAGTCTATGTCAAATACGCGCCCGAGCAGGTGAAGTCGGTGCGCACCGAGGCAGGCCCGCGCCCGGGGTCCGCGCTCACCCACTGGGAGATCTACTTCAGGAACGGCGTCCTGTGCTGGAGTGAAGAAGACGTCTACGACGACGACACCTGCACCATCACCTTCACCCAGATCGACGGCGACTTCGACGTCTTCGAGGGTGCTTGGCGCGTCGACGAGGTCGACGGCGACCTGATCCTCACCTTCACGGCCGAATTCGATTTCGGAGTTCCGAGCATGGAGTCGATCGTGAATCCCGTCGCGCTGCGGGTGCTCAGGCACGCCATGTCGCAGATCGTGTCGAAGCTGTTCGGCGGCATCATGATCGACGACGGTCCGGCGCGCGCGGTGGGCGCGGCCGCACAGCCCCGCGGGTAGGCGATCGCCATGGACACAGTCAATCACTTCTTCACCCCGGCGACCGCACTGCACGCACGCCTCGAATACGGCTTGGGGTTCGCGGCGTGCTTCCTGCTCATGCTGTTCAACTGGAGCGACCTCGACGTGTGGCACGCCGTGCTGCTCTTCGGCTACATCGACCTGGTCGGCACGGCGCCGGGGATGCTGGCATTCAGACGAAGCCCGGACGGCAATATCGCCCGGGCATATTTCGTGTTGTACAACGTGATGCACAGCGCCGTCACCCAGGGCCTGGTGGTCACGGCCTACATCCTGGTCTTCGGCTGGGAATGGGCGATCCTCGCCATCCCCGCGCACGTGTGCGCCGATCGCTCCGTGTTCAACAACTATCCCAAACCGTACGGGTTGGCGTTCGAGCCGGTGCCGCATCCCGCGTTCGAGCGATTCGAAGCCGACTACCGCATGTACCACGGCATCACGATGAACTGGAAGCTCATCGCGCAGAAGGGGTCCGCCGCGGCGGACCCCTTCCGCGCGCGGTCGGCCGAGGCCGATCCCTCCCGAAATCCGTCAGTCTCGACATCCGAATCAGTGAGGTCCGCCGATGACGACTGAAGAACGTCTCACCGAAGCACTGCGCAAGTCCCTCCTCGAAG
>NZ_BAGG01000263.1 GCF_000308695.1 Nocardia takedensis NBRC 100417
CGATCGCATTCCTTTCCCGAAGCGCACGGTTTCCCGCGAATGGTAGGCCGCTACCTTCCGATATCACCACCACCCGACCCGAACACCTGCACGGCCACGGTTCCGTTCAACTGTGAAATTCTCCGGTCGAACTGTTCAACTGCGACATTCTTCACTCGGACGGTACCGATCCCGCATCGACGTATTGTTCGGGAATGCTCGCCGGCGATTGCTTGACGGTGGCCCTCCGGTTGTCAGATTCTGTGATCACGGAGCTGTCGCCGCCGACGGCTTACGTCATATTCTCCGACGCATCGTCGATGACCGCTGAATGCGCCGCCCGAAATAGTTGAGAATCGCGCGCCAGGGAGACCGGAATTGTCCAATCCGCCGAAAGATTTTCCCGAATCCACTGCTCTTCGATCGGAACGAATCGAATCGAGGTCGAGGAATTCCGCGTGGAAGAAACCGCCACGGCGGATCGAGTCCGCGGAATGCATCACCTGCGACAGTTGCGTGCGTAGCTGTCCCGCCGAGTTCGGCGCGATATTCGACAGTGGTCTGCGGGTCGTGATCGTGCCCGAACTCTGCTCGGGCTGCCCGAAATGCGTCGCTGTCTGCCCGGTCGACTGCATCTACCTCGACGAGGACTACGAACAGACCGGCCAGGACATGTGGGACTTCGTCGCCGCGAGCAGCGGGACCGCGCGATGAGCGAGGACACCCACGACGGGCTGTCGCGACGCGAGGCGATGGCGCTGGCCCGCCGCAGTCGCCGCCCAAGCCGTCTGCAACGTCAAGCGGGCGTCACGCCGGTCCCCGACCGTGTCCTGGACCGTTCGGCGGGGTTCCCGACCTTGCTGGCGTCGGTGTGGAAGTCCGCCGCCGCGGCGGCCGATGTCGACGCCGCGGTATCGACGTTGTTGACTCTGGACCGTCGGGTTCCCGCCGACATCGGGCTGCGGGCGCTGCCGGCCGCGGAGCGGGCGGCGTTGCAGGTGACACGCGGACTGGGCTGGGACATCGCCGATCGACAGCGATCGGCACAGGCATCGGGGTTTCTCGGTGCGCTCGGGCTGACGACGACGGGTCGGGTCGTGGTCGGGGTTCCCGACGGCCCCGGCGTCGCCGAGCGCGACGACCTCGTCGACGGCGTGTTCCATCTGCGGTGGGCCGCCGCCGATGTCGAGGCATACCGAGACCTCGCCGAGCGCGCCGCGATCGAGGACCGCGAGTCGGTGAGTGAATGTCGAGCCTGGTTGGCGGCCGCAGGCTCGCACGGCCGCGAGCAACTGCTCGACGAACTCATCGACGCCGCCCGCCGCACCGCGCCGTTCGTGCTGTACCGAGAAGATCAGCTTTACACCAATTTCCGTGAACGCAACAACCTCGCGGGCAAGACGCTGTTCGCCGGCCACCCCGACTGCGTGCTCAGCGCTCTTCGCGCGACCCCGCTTCCGGACTGGTCCGACGCCGAGGCGATGGTGGTGGTCTGCCTGAGCCTGCTGATCGGATCCGGTGGCTACGCACGGATCGAGGAAGTCAACGGAACCCAGATCGACGCGGGCAACCTCGCGGAGCTGCTCGACCGGACCCGCCGCAGCTACAACGCGGTGCCCGGCGCCACCCCGATCCCGGCGGTGACGGCCCCGCGGATCGCAGCATTGCACACCTTGGCACAGCAATTGCGCACCCGCCGTGGCGAACTGACCGGATCGGTGCAGCTCTACCGCGAGATCTACGGGCCCTTGATGCACAAGATCGAACGCGTGGCCGCCGCGCCCACCACACGCACCCGAGACCTCGAAGCGGCGCTGTGCTCACGCCTGCGCGAATGTCTGCCTCTCGAGGGCGAGACGTTCATCGAACTCGGTCACAGCCTCGCCGCCGCCCCGCAGTGGCTGATCCAGCCGCACGGTGATTTCGGCACCGGACTGGAATCGTTGATCTACGAAACCGTCGCCGCGGCCCGCGAGGGTTTCGCGGTCGACTTCGCCATGAGCCGCGGACTGCGCGGACTGAGCGCTCTGATCGAGGCCATGCGGGTCCAGGACTGGCCCACGATCGTCGGGTGGGAGCTGCCGGAGTACTTCTGCTGTGTCGTGCCCGACCCCCGCGCGCGCCGCTTCTTCGGCGACGACTCCGCGGCGTTGGCCGACATCGCCTGGTCGATGTCGGCGCGCATGCAGTACAACTCCTGGCACTTCCTGGCCGGCAACCTACCCAAGACCGACGAAGTGCTCGCGCGCGACTACTTCGTCGCGCCGGGCGTCCCCGACATCGCCTACTACTCCGACCAACACCACCACGGCCACGTCGCCGCGCGGGTGCGTTTCAGCATCCGCAGCCCCCAACCGGTCACGATCGACGGGCACCGTTTCGGCGGATTCGTCGACCTGCGACTGCTGCGCTGTGAAAGCGACCCCTTCACCGAACCCGAACTGCTGGCAGCGCACCGCACCTCGGGATTCATCGCCGCCGCCACCGGCCACGCCGCGAGTCTGTCGGCGCGCCGGCAGATTCGGGTCGCCGCCTTCGATCCGGCCTGGCACTGGGCCACGATCGCCACCCCCGCCGTCGCCTCCTTCCCCCGCTAGTCCGAGCAAAGGAACCTCATGCTGCGCCGACTCTCCGATCACGTCGAGGTCAGCACCGCCACGGGCCCGGCGGCCGCACGTCTGGCCGGGCTGGCGAATCTGCCCGCCGAACACCAGCCGCCCTGGGACCCTCGCAGCGATATCGGTGCGGTGCGAACCGATCTCGCGCAACTGCCGCCCCTGGTTCGGCCCGCCGGGATCGACGCGCTGTGCGGGGAGCTGGCTCGCGCCCAAGCCGGGCACGCGCATGTGCTGCACATCGGGGAATGCGCCGAGACCTTCGACATGGCCGGTACCGGACATATCGCACGACGCTGGGAACTGTATCGCAGTCTGGCCGATCGCCTCGCCGAACGAACCGGCCGCGAGGTGGTACTCGTGACGAGAATGGCGGGACAATACGCCAAACCGCGCAGTCAGGCAGTCGAAGCGGCCGACGACGGCACCCAGATGCTGACCTACCGCGGCGACGCCGTCAACGACCGCGACCCCGACGCGATAGCGCGACGACCCGATCCCCATCGCCTGCTGTCGGCCTATCGCCACTCCCTGGACACCCTCGCCGACCTCGAGGCACTCACCGCCGAGGGTGACCGGACGGCGTTCGTCTCCCACGAGGCGCTGCTACGCGACTACGAAGCGCCGTTGACCCAGTGCGGGGCCACGGCCTACGCCGGTACCGGGCATCTGGTGTGGATCGGGGATCGGACACGGCGACTGTGGAATTGGCACATCCAGTGGGCCGCCTCGATCACGAACCCGGTCGCGGTGAAGATCGGTCCCACCGCCACCGGATACGACGTATTCGATCTGGCCCGCGCGCTGGACCCCCGCCACCAGCCGGGGCGGCTGAGCCTGATCACCCGGTTGGGCGCCGACACGATCGCGGCACGGCTCGATCCGCTGCTGCGTATCGTCACCGAGTCCCGCGCCCCGGTGTTGTGGCAGTGCGATCCCATGCACGCCAACACCCGCGTCATCGGGGGCCGTAAAACCCGTCTGCTGCCGGATCTGCGCGCCGAGATCACCGGATTCGCGCACACGCTGCGCGCCGCGGGCGCCCACCCCGCGGGCCTGCACCTCGAGGTCAGCCCCGACGACGTCGCCGAATGCCACGAGACCCCGGAATCGAGCAGTGCGTCCAGTCCCGCGCCGCCGTGCGACCCCCGGCTCAATCCCGCCCAGGCCGCACAGATCATCGACCACTTCGCCGAGGCCGTCACCGCCTGACACCCGGCGACAAGGACTCCCCGTCTGCGACAAGGACTCTCCGATATGACGAGCACACCCGCGCGCCCCTACCTCGAACGACACTTCACCCTGGCAGTCGATCCGCTCACCGCCGTGACGAGTCTGGCCGCCGCCGGCTTGCATCGCGAGCACATCGTCTACGAACGGCCCCACCAGTGGTGCTACGCAGGCGGCGCCCGCGCCGAGATACACCTGGACCGATCCGGCGCCCACCTGACCAGCGGCACCACCCGGGTGCATTTGGAGTGGGACGGGCGGCCCCTCGACGCGGTCCGTGCTCTGCTGGCCCGGATAGAGGTGGCGGGGTGGCGCGCTTACGGGTGGGCGGCGTTCGAGCTCGCCTACGCCAAGGACGGCGACCTCTCGTCGATCCAGGACCAGCGCCTGCTGCACCTGGTCGTGCCGCACACCGAGGTCCGCATCGATGAGCGCGGTGTGCTGGTGCGCAGCGCCGACGAAGCGGGCGTGGAGGCGGTGGCCGCGTGCTTGAGCGCCGCGAGCGAACCGGTCGCCGCCCCCACCCGCCCGCTCGATGTCCGTGCCGACGGAGCCCACTACCGTCGGGCCGTCGCCGAGGCCGTGGCCGCGATCGGCGCCGAGGAATTGCAGAAGGTGATCCTCTCGCGCACCTTCGAGGTGGACGGCGACATCGACTTCGTCGCGACCTATCACCGCGGACGCCGCGGCAACACTCCGGCCCGCTCGTTTCTGCTGTGCCTGGGAGGAATCGAGGCGGCGGGATTCAGCCCGGAGGTCGTCGTGGCGGTGGACGCGAAGGGCAGAGTCATCAGCCAACCCCTGGCCGGTACTCGCGCCTTGACCGAGGATCCCGCCCGCAACCGGCGTCTGCGCGCTGAGTTGTTGTCCAATCCGAAGGAGATCTACGAACACGCCATCTCGGTGAAGATCGCCCACGACGAACTGCGCGACGTCTGCGACCACGACACGTTGACCGTCGAGGAATTCATGGCCGTGCGCGAACGCGGCACCGTCCAACACCTGGCCTCCCGGGTAGCCGGGCATCTGGCTCCCGGACGCCACGCCTGGGACGCCTTCGCCGCGGTATTCCCCGCGGTCACCGCCTCCGGTGTCCCCAAGCCCGCCGCCTACGCCGGTATCCGCGCCCACGAGTCGCATCCGCGGGGACTCTACAGCGGTGCGATCCTCACCGTCGACGACGACGGCGGCATGGACGCGGCCCTGGTCCTGCGCGCGGTCTATCGACGCGGCGGTCGGACCTGGCTCCAGGCCGGCGCCGGCATCGTGGGCGAGTCCCGGCCCGAGCGCGAGTTCGAGGAAACCTGCGAAAAGCTCGACAGCGTCGCCCGTTTCCTGGTCCCCGCCGCCGCCCCGGTCCCCGCCACCGCCGGCTGAGCGCCGACCACACCCGCCCACCGATCGAACGGAGCAAACCTCTCATGCTCGACGGCTGCACCCCTTGGCCCGCCGACGTCGCGACCCGCTACCGCGACCACGGCCACTGGAGCGGTGAGACCTTGGCCGATCTTCCCGGCGACTGGGCGCGACGCCATCGTGAGCGCACCGCGCTGGTCCACGGCGATCACCGAATCTCCTACACCGAAATGGATCTGCTCGTTCGCCGCCGCGCGGCGGGCCTGCGAGCACACGGGCTCGTCGCGGGGGATCGGGTGGTGCTCCAGCTACCGAACATCCCCGAATTCGTGATCACCTTCTTCGCCCTGATCAGCATCGACGTCAAACCGGTCTTCGCGCTGGCGGCGCATCGGGCCACCGAGATCCGCCATCTGCTCGCGATGACCGACGCGGTCGCCTACATCGTGGCCGACCACAGCCACGGATTCGACTACACCCACCTGGCTGCCACGATGGCCGCCGAACACCCCGGCCTGCGCCTGTTCGTCCACGGCGAGGACATCCCCGACGGCGCTGTCGAACTGGCACGCCTCGAGGCCGAACCGGCGGCGAGCCCGGCGCTCGACCCCGGCGATGTCGCGTTCTTCCTGCTGTCGGGAGGCACCACCGCCCTGCCGAAACTGATCCCCCGCACCCACCACGACTACGCCTACCAGACCCGGGCCGCGGCCGCGGTGACCGGGCTGAGCAGAACCGATGTCTATCTCACGGCACTGCCGGTGGCGTTCAACTTCACCTGGGGCTGCCCGGGAGTCCTGGGCACGCTCCGAGTCGGCGGCACGGTGGTGTTCGCGCAGGATCCGGTCCCCGCCGACTGCTTCGAACTCATCGAAGCCGAACACGTCACCGTCACCGCCCTGGTCCCGGCCGTGGCCAAGATGTGGCTGGACACCGTCACCGACGACACCTCGGACCTGAGCAGTCTGCGCACGATCCAGATCGGCGGAGCGCCGCTGCACCACGACCTCGCCGCCGCCGTCGGCCCCGCGTTCGGAGCGCGACTCCAACAAGTATTCGGCATGGCCGAGGGCCTGATCACCATGACCCGCGACACCGACCCCGACGACATCGTCGTGGGTACCCAAGGGCGCGCGCTCTCCCCCGACGACGAGATCCGCATCGTCGACGACAACGGAGCCGACCTCGACCCGGGAATGACCGGGGAACTGTGGACCCGAGGCCCCTACACTCTGCGCGGCTACTACCGCGCCGCCGAGCACAACGCCACCGCGTTCACCGCCGACGGCTTCTACCGCACCGGAGACCTCGCACGCCTCACCTTCACCCGAGAGCTGATCGTGCAGGGCCGCCGCAAGGACGTGATCATACGCGGCGGCAACAAGGTCTCGGCCGCCGAGATCGAGGGCTATCTTCTCGACCATCCCCTCGTCGACCAGGTCGCGGTGATACCGATCCCCGACCCCTATGTGGGAGAACGCATCTGCGCCTACATCCGAGCCACCGACACCGCACCCACGCTGTCACAGCTGCGGAAAGCGTTGCAGGAGCGCGGTATCGCCGACTACAAACTGCCTGATCGCCTCGAGGTGGTCACCGAACTGCCTCTGACCGGTCTGGGCAAGGTCGACAAGAAGGCATTGATCGCCGCGGCCGCATCCTCTTGAAATCCCGCCCTCTTCGAGCAGATCCGAGAAAACCATGTCGCTACGTCCACCCGGCCGACCACCCACCCTCGACGAAGTGCGCGCCACCCTCGCCGCCGTCCTGCAACGCGAACCCGAGCAGATTCCCGAGAACGCCGATCTGCTCGATCTCGGTCTGGATTCGCTGGGGATGCTGCGGGTGATCAATCTGTGGCGCCGTGCCGGGATCCGCATGGCGCTCGAGGATTTCACCGCCGAACCCACCCTGGCCGCGTGGGCCCGCCATACCCGCACATCCACCGACGGTCCCGCACACGAACTCGAAACGAGGACACCATGACACCGCACGAGATCCTGCGCAGCGAATACGATGCCATCGTCATCGGCGGCGGCCCCGCCGGGGCCGCTTACGCGATCACCATGTCGCAGGGCGGGCGCTCGGTTCTGCTGCTGGAGAAGGACCGTTTCCCGCGCTTCCACATCGGTGAATCGCTGCTGCCCTACACCGCCGACATGCTGGAGCTGCTCGGTGTGCTGGATCGGATGTCCGGCCACGGATTCCCGGTCAAGCGCGGCTTGGATCTGATCCTGCCCGAGGGCAACCGCTTGGTCGATCTCGAGGTCACCGGCGCCGACGGCTACCGGACCTGGACCTATCAGGTCGAGCGCGCCCGATTCGATCAGATCCTGCTCGACGCCGCCGCCGAATCGCCCGGCGTCACCGTCCTGCAAGAGACCCCGGTCAAGGAACTGCTGTTCACCGGCGAACGCATCAGCGGCGTCCGATTCGAACACGACGGCGTCACCGAGACCGCCACCGCGCGCTTCGTCGTCGACGCCAGCGGCCGCGCGGGGGTCATCCCCCGACAGTTGGGCCTGCGCTCCACCGACAACACCCTCAAGATGGCCGCGGTGTTCAAGCACTTCGAAGGGCTCGACGAACGCTACAACCCGACCCGTGAGGGCGACACCCAGATCGGTGTGCACGCCGAGGGCTGGATGTGGGCGATCCCGATCCGAGACGACATCATCAGCGTCGGGGCGATGACACCTGTGTCACTCCTTCGCGCCTCCACCGCCGAGGAGATCTTCGACCGCAGTCTGGCGCGTCTGCCCCGCATCGGCGAACGTCTCACGGGAACCAGTGTGTGGCACGACATTCGCGGCGAACGCAATTTCGAATACCACTCCGATACCGTGTCGGGACCGGGGTTCTTCGTCGTGGGCGACTCGGGCTGCTTCACCGACCCGGTGTTCTCCGCCGGTGTCTATCTCGCGCTGGCCACCGGCCGCGCAGCCGCCAAACAGACCCGCCGGATACTCGAGAACGAGGCCGGTGAAGCCGAGGCCCAGCGCCGCTACGCGAACTTCTTCAAGACCGGGTACGAGACCTACTACCGGCTCATCCGCGCCGTGTACGACACCCGCGTCGGCACCATGGGCACCTACATCCGGACCTTGTTGACCGCCGAAGGACTCGAGGAGAAGGACCGGGTCCTGACCCTGAACGGTGACTTCTGGACCGACTCGAACCGGCTGGTGAAACGACTGCGCGAACACTCCGAGTATTCGCTGTTCGCGCCGTTCGAACTCGAACTCGGGTGCCCGGTCTACGGAGTGGACGGCCCCCCGCTGCGCCTGCCCGTCGCGTGAACACGAACCGAGGTCACCGATGAGACGAGTGGTCCTGGCCTATCTTCTGGTAGTGGCACTGCCCGTCGCCGCGGCCGCGGCAGCGCTGCTGCTGGTGCCGATCGGCCATGCCGTGCTGGGCGCCGGCACGGCCACAGGGAGCAGGCCGGCTTCGCTGTTGCCGCATCTGCTGCTCGCGGTCGTCGTCGTCGTCGGAGCGGCCGCGCTCGGTGGCGCGGTCGCCGAAAAACTCGGACAGCCCAGAGTTTTCGGTGAACTGATCACCGGCCTGTTGATGGGGCCGACCGCGCTCGGGGCGCTGGCTCCGCAGGCGCAGGGGTGGCTGTTCCCGTCGATGGTATTGACCCACCTGGACTCCATGGCCCAACTCGGTGTCGCCTTGTTCATGTTCCTGGTCGGGCTCGAGGTCTCGCTCAACGATCTGCGTCGCGCGGGTGCGACCAGCATGGCCATCGGGCATTCGGCCATCGCACTACCGTTCTTCGGCGGGGTGGTCCTGTCCTGGTGGTTGTACACGCGCTATCGGCCCGATCAACCGGGCACGACCGCGTTCGCGCTGTTCATCGGATTGTGCTTCGCGGTCACCGCATTCCCGGTGCTGGCAAGAATCCTCGACGAGCAGAACCTGATGAGGACGCGGCTGGGCAGTATCGGCATGGGCGCGGCGGGGATATGCGATCTCACCGCGTGGTCGCTGCTGGCGGTCGTGGTCACCATCGCACACCAGAGTTCGGTGCTGCCGGCGGTGCGGTCGGTGGTGTTGGCGGTCGTGTTCACCGTGGCCATGCTCACCCTCGTGCGCGCCCTGTTGGCGCGGCTGCTGGCACGCATCGAGCGATCCGAGCAACCCCCGGTCGCGATATACGCGGGATTGGTGTGTTTCGTGCTGGCCGCCGCGCTGGCCACCGAAGCGATCGGTGTGCACGCCATCTTCGGCGCCTTCCTCGCCGGAATCGTGATGCCGCGCGATTCGGCGTTGGTGACCGGTCTGGCCACCAAGCTGCACGGTGTCACGATGTGGGTGCTGCTGCCGCTGTTCTTCGTCGTGGTCGGTGTCCGCACCGATCTGGGGCTTGCCGTGGGCACCTCCACGATCCTGGCCACGGCGGTGATCATCACCGTCGCCGTGGCCACCAAGGTGATCGGCGCCGCCGGTGCGGCCCTGGTGGTCGGTGAACAGCGTCGTGACGCGCTCGCGCTGGGAATCATGATGAACTGCCGGGGCTTGACCGAGCTCATCGTGCTCAACCTCGGCCGGCAACTGGGCATCCTCAATTCCACCCTGTTCGCGATATTCGTCGTCATGGCTGTGGTCACCACGGGTCTGACCGGTCCGCTGCTGCGCGCGGTGACCCGCAGCCACAGCGCCCCGAAACCACTCTCCCCGTCCGCCACAGCCGATCTCTCGCAGTGAACGGAGCGCTCGTGTCGACAACGGTTCACCCTGTGCACGGACTCGACGAGCCCGTGGAGATCCTCATCGACACCTGGGGGATCGCCCACATCTACGCGGCATCGACCGAGGACGTGTTCTTCGCCCAGGGCTACAACGCCGCCCGCGAACGCCTGTTCCAGCTCGACCTGTGGCGCCGCCGCGGTCTGGGACTGATGGCCGAAGCGTTCGGTCCCACCTACATCGACCACGACCGCGCGGCCCGCCTGCTGGCCTACCGCGGTGACCTCGACACCGAATGGGACGCCTACGGCGACACCACCCGCACCGCGGTCACCCGGTTCGTGGCCGGGATCAACGCCTACATCGACCGACTCGACACCCATCCCGAGGACCTGCCCCCGGAATTCGCGCTCACCGGCCATCGGCCCGCGCGGTGGGCACCCGAGGACGTGGTACGCCCACGCGCCCACGCCCCGGTGTTCAACCTGATGTCCCAGGTCCACCGCGCCAGGGTCGCCGCGGTCGCCGACCTGGACGCCGACACCCTGCGCCAAGGGCTGGCCCGCGAGCACCGCGCCGGTATGCCCGAGGGCATCGACCCGGATCTACCCGCGCAGGTACTCGCCCCGTATCTGCTGGCCACCGGCCGAACGTCGGTGCCGGTACCGAAAGACGTGGTGGAGGGCAGCAACTGCTGGGCAGTGGCCGCGGACAGGACCGCCACCGGCCGACCTGTCCTGGCCGGGGATCCCCATCGCGGCTACGCCACCCCCTCCCTGCGCTACATCGTGCACCTGTGCGCGCCGGGCCTGGACGTCATCGGCGCGGGTGAACCCCACACCCCCGGTATCGCGTTGGGCCACAACGGCACCGCCGCCTTCGGGTTCACGGTGTGCCCGATCGACACCGAGGATCTCGTGGTGTGCGATCTGGGCACCGAACACCTGGACACGGTCACCGAAACCATCCCCGTGCGCGGCGGCGACCCGGCGCAGGTCGAATTGCAGTTCACCAGGCACGGTCCGGTTCTGCACGTCGACCACCACCACGGCAACGCCTATGTGTTGCGCTCCACCTGGTTCCAGCCCGGCACCGCCCCCTACCTGGGCAGTCTGGAGTCCATGACGGCCACGACGTGGCCGCGGTTCGACGCCGCGCTCCAACACTGGCGGGCACCGGGAGAGAACCACGTCTACGCCGACATCCACGGCACGATCGCCTCCCGCAGCGCGGGACTGGTACCCCGCCGCGTCGGCTACGACGGCTTGCTGCCCGTGCCCGCCGATCCCCGCTACCGCTGGAACGGGTTCCTCGCCCCCGACGAGTTCGCCACCACGCTCGACCCACCCACCGGATTCATCGCCAGCGCCAACGAATTCAACGTCCCCGACGGCTACCCGCTACCGAGCTACGAATGGCCCGGCCCCGACCGCCACACCCGCATCGTCGAAGTCCTCGCCCAGCAGCGATCCCACACACTCACCGACAGCGCCACACTCCAGAACGATCTGCTGTCGGTCAGCGCCCGCAGCATCATTGAACTCCTGCGCGCGACACCGCCACCCGACAACGACACCCCCGCCGCCGCCGCCCGGGAACTGCTCGAGCCATGGGATGCGGTCGAAACCGCGGACTCCGCCGCCGCGGCCTTGTTCGAACTCTGGTCGACTCACCATCTGGGACCGGCGGTCCTGCGGGCGGCGACCTCACCGCAGGCCGCCGCGCTCATCGCCTACCCCGACCCGGGCGCTGTCCATCACTGGCTGCGCCACCCACCCACCACCGGCCACCGCGACCGACTGCTGCACACCACCCTCGCAACCGCGTTCGACGACCTCACCACCCGGCTGGGCCCGGACCCGCGCACCTGGAGTTGGGGGGCGCTGCACCGCAACACCCAACCCCACCTCCTCGGCCACCTCGAGCACGCCTTCGACGTCGGCTCGATACCGATCGGCGGCTCGAACACGACGGTCGCCTCCGGCGCTTACTGGCCGCAGGACTTCTCCCCGTTCCTGGGCGCCTCCTTCCGCATGATCATCGACGTCGGCGGATGGGACAACAGCCTGTGTGTCAACACACCCGGCCAATCCGGGGATCCCCGCAGCCCCCACTACCGCGACCTGCTCGACACCTGGGCGCGAGGCGGATACGTCCCCCTGCTCTACACCCGGCCCGCGGTCGAACGCCACACCACCCACCGCATCCGACTCGAGGCGAAGGCCCCCCAGTGACGATCACCCGCTTCTGCACACCCGAGATGGCACAGTTGTGGTCCGAGCAGAACCGCTACGACACCTGGACCCGGGTCGAGGTCCTGGTCACCGAAGCACAGTCGCGCCTGGGCACAGTGCCCGCCGCGGCACTGCACCACATCCGCTCGGCGCCACCGCCGAGCGCGGCGCGGGTCGCGCGATTGGAAGCAGAACGCGACCACGAGGTCCTGGCATTCCTGGCCGCCTACTGCGAAACGATCCCCGACGACGCCGCACGCTGGGTCCACCTCGGAATGACCAGCTACGACCTGGTCGACACCGCGCTGGGCGCGACACTGGCGACCGCGAGCGATCTGCTCCTGGACAGCGCGCGAGCACTGCTGCGCGTGCTGGTCGAGGGCGCGTTGCGGTACTGGGACACCGTCTGTATCGGGCGAACTCACGGCATCCACGCCGAACCGACGACCTTCGGACACAAACTCGCCGGATTCGGGTTCGCGATCGACCGCGGCATCGCCCGCCTTTCGACCGCGCGTCAGGCCGTGGCGGTCGGCACCATCTCCGGCGCGGTGGGCACCTACTCGCTCATCGACCCGTTCATCGAGCAGTACGTGTGCCGGGAACTGGGCCTGGGTGTCGAACCGGTCCCCACCCAGGTCGTTGCCCGCGACCGGCACGCCGAGCTGGTCTGCGCCGTCGCCACACTCGCGGCCTGCGTGGAAGCCATCGCCCTGGAACTGCGGCTGCTGCAACGCAGCGAGGTCGGCGAGGTGGCGGAACGACGCAAATCCGCCTACCAGGGCTCGAGCGCCATGCCACACAAACGCAACCCCACCGCCAGCGAACGGCTGTGCGGGCTGGCACGAGTGCTGCGCGGACACATCGGGCCCTTCCTGGAGAACGTCGCGCTCTGGCACGAACGCGACCTCGCCCACGCCGCTGTCGAACGCCTCGCGCTGCCCCAGGTCCTCGGTGTGGCCCACTACCAACTCACCCTGGCCACCGACGTCGTCGCGACCCTCGAGGTCTCACCCGATCGGATGCGCGCCAACATCGACCACACCGCCGGAACCGTGTACAGCTCCCTGGTCCTCGCGCGACTGCTCGCCGACGGCGTCGAACGCGAGCACGCCTACCGCCTGCTGCAAACCGCCGCCGCCACCACCGACGACGCCGGCAACGCACGCTTCGAAGAAGTCCTGGCCGACCAAGGGATCGAGGTCGACGGCCTGGACCCGCACCGATTCCTCACCCGCCACGACGTGGTCCTGCAACGACTGAAAACACTCGCCGACACAGGAGAAAACATCTCATGAGCACCGCCGACGCGAAAGACTGGTTCGCCCCGATCACCCTGACCGGCAGCCGTGTCCGGCTCGAACCGTTGACCAGCGCCCACACCGAAGCGCTGCTGGCCATCGCCGACGACGAGGTCTTCGAACACATGACCAGTCCACGACCCCGCACGATCGAGCAGGCCGCGCGCATGGTCGAGACCATGACCGCCCCCGACGTCCCCGGCGGGCGAGTGTGCCTGGCCCAGATCGACATCCGCGACAGCGCGGCCCCTCGGTTGGCCGGCACCACCTCCTACTACGAGATCAACCCCGCCACCGGATCGCTCGCCATCGGCTACACCTGGCTGGGCCGCGACTGGTGGCGCACCGGCATCAACGTCGAAGCGAAACTGCTGCTCATGCAGCACGCCTTCGACGAACTCGGCGCCGTGCGGGTGGTATGGCACACCGATATCCGCAACACCCGCGCCCAACAGGCCATCGCCGATCTCGGCGCCGAACGCGAAGGCGTACTGCGCAAACACAAGCGCCGCGCCGACCGCAGCTGGCGCGACACCGTCCAGTACGCCGTCATCAACGACGACTGGCCCACCGTGCGCGACACCCTCACCAAGCGACTGCACCGGTGACAGGAGCCGCACTGGTCACCGCGTCCAACGATGTCTCGGCGCGTGGGCGCCGTCCACGGTTGGCCATCATCGGGATGGGCCCGCGCGGGCTGACCGTCTTCGAACGCTTGTGCGCCAACCTGCGCCGCACCCCGGACGGCACCACGGTGGAGGTCGTGCTCGTCGACGCGGTCCGGATCGGCACCGGCGGTGTCTGGCGTGTCGATCAGCCCCGGCACTTGCTGATGAACACCGTCGCCTCCCAGATCAGTGTGTTCACCGACGAATCGGTGGACATGTGCGGCCCCGTCCAGCTCGGCCCGAGTCTCTACGACTGGGCCCGCTACATCCGCGACGGCGGCGAATCCGAACTCCCGCCGCGCCCGGTGCGAACCGAAGCCGCGCGCTTGACCCCCGATTCCTACCCGACCCGCGCGTTCTTCGGCCACTATCTGCTGTGGTCCTATCAGCACCTGCGACGGCTCTCACGCGGTTTTCTCGAGGTCACCGAAATCCAGCAGACCGTGGTGGACATCGTCGACGAGGACGGTGCCCAGCAGATCCGACTACGCGACGGGCGCCGCATCGGCGGCCTCGACGCGGTGCTCCTGTCCCAAGGGCATCTGCCCGCGACGCAGGACGAGCCGCCCCCGGAGCCCGAGTCCGGCGAGCACGGCCCCCGAACCCGACGCCTGGGTCCGGGCAACCCGGCCGATCTGCCCCTGGGCGAGGTCGCCGCCGGTGAAGCGGTGATCGTGCGCGGACTCGGGCTGTGCTTCTTCGATCACCTCGCGTTGCTGACCGAGGGCCGCGGCGGCAGGTTCGTCGAGGACGACGCCGGACTGCGATACACGCCCTCGGGACGGGAACCGCTCATCCTCGCCGGTTCCCGACGAGGTGTGCCCTACCAGGCGCGCGGAGAGAACCAGAAGGGTGTCAGCGCTCGGCACACACCGCTGCTGTTGACCCCTGCCCGGATCCTCGAGTTCCGCGAGCGCGCCCTGCGGCGCGGCGATCTGGAATTCCGGCGCGACATCTGGCCCCTGATCGCGACCGAGGTCGAGACCGTCTACTACACCCGCCTGCTGCACGAGCGCCTCGATGCCACGGCCCTGCACAGCTTCCGCGCCGAGTTCCTGCGCGCGCCGTGGAACAGCCCCGACACCATCGATCTGCTGAACCGGACCGCTGTCCCCGCCGAGTGGCGCTGGCACTGGGAACGGGTCATCGATCCGGCTCGCGGGCGGCGCTTCGCCGATCCGAACGCGTTCCAGCAGTGGCTGTTGCACCACTTGGACGACGACGTCCGAATGGCCCGACAGGGCAACCTCGACGGCCCGGTCAAAGCGGCCCTGGACGTGCTGCGCGACCTGCGCAACGAAGTCCGCCTCGTGGTCGACCACGCCGGGATCACCGGGTCCTCCTACCGCGAAGACCTCGACCGCTGGTACACCCCGATGAACGCCTTCCTGTCCATCGGGCCGCCCGCACACCGCATCGCCGAAATGGCGGCGCTGATCCGCGCCGGAATCCTCGTCCTGATCGGCCCCGGCCTCCGCGTCCGACGCGAGGACGACCGGTTCGTCGCCGACTCACCGACCGTCGGCGGCTCACGGGTCTCGGCGCGATGTCTGATCGAGGCCCGCCTGCCCGAACCCGATATCCGGCGCACCGACGATCCGCTCATGCGAAGCCTGTTGGGGCGCGGGGAATCCCGCTGCTACACCGTGCCCGACCCCACCGGCCGCGACTACCGCACCGGTGGTCTCGAGGTCACCACCGGCCACCGGGTGGTCGATCACTCGGGCCGCGCCCATCCACGGCGCTTCGCCCTCGGCGTGCCGACCGAGAAGGTCCGATGGGTCACCGCCGCCGGGCCACGCCCCGGAGTGAACTCGGTGACCTTCGCCGACGCCGACCACGTGGCCCGCTCGATGCTCGCCTCGGCCTCGGTTCCGCTGGAACCCGCCGCCTGCCTCGGATGCCCTACCTGACCGCTTTCACTCCCACCGACGATCGGGACACCTTCATGCGCGACACAGGACTGTTCACCCCGGTGCGAGCCGGGCAGATCATCACCTCTCACCTCGACGACGACGCCTGGGTCACCGCCATGCTCGACGCCGAAATCGCCCTCGCCCGCGCACAATCGCGAGTGGGCATGATCCCCGAAACCGCCGCCGCGGCCATCACCACGGTCGCCAGGCAACACCGTTTCGACGTCGCCGCGCTCGCGGTGGCCTCGCGTGGCGCGGCCAACCCGGTCGTCGCCCTCGTCGAGGAGCTCACCGCCGCGGTCGCCGCGACCGATCCCGAGCTCGCCAACTACGTCCACCGCGGGTCGACCAGCCAGGACATCCTCGACACCGCCACCATGCTGATCACCACCCGCGCCTGCCGCGCCGTTCTCACCGACCTCGACCACATAGCCGCCGCCTTGGCCTCGACGGCTCGCCGACACCGCGACACCCCCATGGCGGGCCGGACCCTGGGCATGCACGCCGTACCGACCACCTTCGGCGCCAAGACCGCCGCCTGGCTCAGCGCCGTCCTCGACGCCCGCGACCGCATCGCGCCACTGGCACACGGGGCACTGCCGGTCCAACTCGGCGGCGCGGCAGGCACGCTGGCCGCCTACCTGCAAAGCGCACGGTCCTCCATCCACGCAGGGGCCGACATCGACACGCGGCAACTGTGTGGCGCGTTGACCACCGAATTCGCCGCCGAGCTCTCCTTGACCGCGCCGGCCGTCCCCTGGCACACCAACCGCACCCCGATCGTGGACATCGTCGCCGCGCTGGTCGCCACCTGCGGCGCTCTGGGAAAGATCGCGATCGACGTCATGGACCTGTCCCGCACCGAGATCGCGGAGCTGAGCGAACCCGTCGCCGCCGGGCGCGGTGAGTCCTCGGCCATGCCCCAGAAACGCAATCCCACCCTCAGCACCCTCATCCGCTCCGCGGCGCTGCAAATACCGGCGCCCGCTTCGACACTGCACCTGTGCCTGCTCGCCGAACACGAACGCCCCGCGGGTGCCTGGCACTCGGAATGGCAGCCGCTGCGCGACTGCCTGCTGCTGGTCGGCGGCGCCGCCGCGACCGCGGTCGAACTCACCGGCGGCCTGATCGTCGACCCCGACCGCATGCGCGCCAACCTGGCCCTGACCAACGGCCAGATCGTCAGCGAGCGAACCACCGCCGTGCTGACACCACTGCTGGGCAAGAAACTCGCCAAGACCAGGTTGCAGGCCGCCGCGTTCGACGCCGCCGCCACCGCACGACCGCTGACCGCGATCCTGGCCGCCGACCCCGAGATCCGTCGACATCTGAGCATCGAGGACATCGAGTGTCTGCTCCGACCGCAGGACTATCTGGGCGCCGCCCCCACGATCGTGGACCTGGTACTCCAACGCCACGACCGCACCCTCGCCGCGCCCGGAATCGACCACGCCGCCACATCCACCACGCCCTGACCGCAGTCACGAACACCCGCCGGAGGCTCAGCTGCGGGGGTGCAACCCGTCCACGACGACCCGCACCAACCGATCGATAGCGGCGTCGCCGTCCAATGCATCCGCCGCGCTCAACGCATGCAGACAATAGGTCGCCAACTCACCGGCACCGACGTCCTCGCGCACCAGCCCGGCGTTCGCCGCATCCGCCACCAGGTCCCGGATCAACGCGTGCAACTGCTGCTGAGCCGCGTGCACCTGCGCATCGGCGCGATGCAGCAGGATCGCCAGCTCCGCGCCGTGCGGCTGATGTCGCTCGTGGCGGGCACGCTCACGGTGATGGCGACAGTAGGCCACGAACACCGCACACAGCCGATCCACGCCATCACCGGCCCGGTCACGGGTCGCGATCAGATGATCGAGGTAGTCGGTGATGTGGCGATGATGCCAAGCGGCCAGGACCATCTCCACATCGGCGAAGTACTTGTACAGCGTCGCACGCCCGATCCCGGCCCGCTCCGCGATCTCCGACATCGTCACCGACGCCGGACCGCGCTCGTTCACCAGCGTCCACGCGGCATCGAGGATCGCCTCGCGAACCCCACGCCTATGGGCCTCGACCGTCTCGTTCCACACCCTGGGCATACCCCCAGTATACGAACCGACCATGTGACAACGATATGTATTGACAGAGACAACTTGTATAGAAAAAGATGGCCGGGTACACCCCGACCACCAGGAGGCGACATGACCGACAAGCCCACACGACAAGCACCACCCACCCGCCGCGGCGCCATCCCCCGCTGGGTGGTGATCAGCGCCGTCGCGGTCGCGGTCCTCGTGATCGCCGTCGTGGTCATGATGCTCGCCGGCGGCGGACAACACGGTCCCGGTAGGCACACCCAGAACGGGGGCAGCCACACCAGCCACGTACCCCCCTCCGGAGGGCATCAGCCAGGCGCCGCGCCGCAGACCTCCGCGGCGGTCCCCGCGCCCTCGACCGATACCGCGACGACCGGCGCGCCGCCGACGCACTCGGGCGCGCACAACTGATCGGCAAGCCGTCACCGGCGTGTGTCGAACACGAGTACGCGGCGCCCGCGCCCCGCGCGCTACTCGGCGCCGGGGACTCGCAGGCCCGCGACGGTGACCGCGACCAGTCGGCGCACAGCGGCTTTGGAGCGCAACATGTTCGAGGCCGACAGCGCCGACACGCAGTACTGTGCCAGTTCCTCGGCCGGCACGTCCGCGCGGACGTGGCCCGCCGTCGCTGCTTCGGCGAGCAGATCCCGCAGCAGTGCCTGCACATGCCGTTGGGCGTGGACGGCGTGCGCGCCCTGGTGCAGCGCGGCCGCCACTTCGCCGCCGTGGTGGGTGTGGTCGATCATGGCGTAGGCGTCGAGCACCTTCTCCAAGCGTTGTCGGACACTCCCCGCACGCGACGCGATCGCGACCAACTGCTCGAGATGGTTACCGATGCGACGTTCGTGCCAGGCGGTGAGGATCGACTCGACATCCGGGAAGTACTTGTACAGCGTGGCCCGGCCGATACCGGTGGTCTCGGCGATCTGGGTCATGGTCACCGCGGCCAGACCGTGCTCGGCCACGAGCTCGGCCGTCGAATCCATCAGCGCGTCACGCACGGCCCGGCGATGCGCGCTGACGGTCTCGTTCCACAGTTTGGGCACCGTCGGATTATATCGAGTCCTCGTGGCGGATCTCGGCCGCAACGGCGACGAACCGACCGGGCGGTGACCACCGTTTCGCATCCCGACACACCGAACCGGACACAACGGGTTGTCGCGAAACACGCGCGCCCACCTGTGCGCGAGCAGCGCAGCCAAGGGGGCCGGACACGGGTGCCCACCCCCCACATTTTGCGATACACTCCGTATCAGTACCGACGCTTTGTATTTTTCAATCCTATGAACGAGAAAGCGATCCCCGATGTCCCTCGCACCGCGCTCGCGGCGTTTCGCCGTGTTGGTTCACATCGTGTCCTCGGTCGGATGGATGGGCGCGATCGCGCTCTACATCGCCCTGGCCGTCTCCGTGGTCGCCGACAACGATCCGATGGTGGTGCGGGGGGCGTTGACCTCGATGCGGATCGGTATCTGGTATGTCATCGTGCCGCTGGCCGCGCTGTCGCTGCTCACCGGTCTGGTCGTCAGCCTGGGAACCAGTTGGGGACTGGTGCGCCACTACTGGGTGATCTTCAAGCTGGTGCTCAACCTCGTCGCGGTCACGGTGCTGGTCCTCTACACCAACAGTATCGACTACTTCGCCGACCTGGCCTCCTCGATCTCCGCGTCCGAACCCGTGGGCGCACTGCGCAACCCGACCCATCTGGTGCACTCGATCGGCGGGTTGGTGATCCTGACCGCCGCGGCGGTGCTGTCGGTGTACAAACCCAAGGGCATGACCGGCTACGGTCAGCGCCGCGCACAACGCGTCTCGCAACGCGAACCCGCCGCCGATCCCGTCATCGCGGCGCGATGACGGGATCGGTCCCCCCGAATCGGTGAGGACGTCTCCGCAATGCCAGTGATCCGAGCGCGCATCGCCACCGACCGTCCGTCGCGCTATCTGACCCAGTTCTGCAAACACGCCGCCGCGATGGGCGAGCGCCGCGCGCGCGGCGCCCGGCCGCTGCGACGCCGCGACGAGCATCACGACGCCCCGCCCGAGCGCGCGCGCCCGCTCGGGGCCGAAGGGATACGTGTCGAATCGGTCTGGGCGCAGACCTCGGGGTCGGTCACCTTCGGTGAGCTGGGGCGCTGTGTCCTCGACACCGAAGATCAGGCTCTGATGGTACGCATCGAAGCCGCGGACGCGGCCGTGCTGTCGAGGATCCGCGAGATCGTCACCCGCGATTTCGATCGCTTCGGTCGTGGTCAACTCACCGTCGAATGGCTCCCCGCCGACGACACAGGCGCCGACACTACAGGCGCCGACACTCCCCTCCCCGACCCGTGAGCATTCCCTGAGAGACCCTCGCGACACCGTCCGGTGGCGGCTGGGTCGGCCGTGCTCGCCACCACGGTTCGACTTCGTGATCATCGTGCGCGGCGGTGCCCGATCTACCGCTCTACCAGCGCCACCGCGGCAACTGGGCAAGGACACCGCTGCGCGTGGAGAACACCTTCGCGATCGTGTCGCGTCGATACCGCGATCGGTAGAACCCTTCGGCGGACGAGGAAAGGTCCTCGGTCACCGCTGCGCACGACACTGTCCCATGACGAAACCCGGCGAGCCGGAGCACAGTCGAGACAGGTCGCACTGCCCGTGCGTCGGCACCGGTCTCGACACAACGATGCCGCCGTGCCCTGGCGAACGATCACCGTGACCGCACTCGGCAGAGATGGCGACGCCGATACCGGACGGGCCGGACGTGGAAAGGTAGGACTGCTCGATGATGTACTGGAGTGATACCGACATGAGTGGTTGGGGATATGCGCTCATGTCGGTCAATATGATCGTGTTCTGGGCGTTGCTCGTCGTCGGCGGCGTCGCGTTGTTCCGGTATGCGGGGCGAGCCCGCCCGGTGGACGACTACTCCGCCGGGCGTCCGACATCCGAGCAACTGCTCGCCGAACGGTTCGCCCGAGGCGAAATCGACCACCAGGAATACCGCGACCGCGTACGCACCCTGCGCGACCCGACCGGATCGACCAGTACTGTCCTCGGCAAGGACAGGCCCTCGGCCCCACCGGACCGGACACCGTGATCTCGTGCAGACCCATCGACCGCCACACGCATGCAACAGTCCGGACGCGCACGGGCGAG
Source organism: Nocardia takedensis NBRC 100417 (assembly GCF_000308695.1). GTDB lineage: Bacteria > Actinomycetota > Actinomycetes > Mycobacteriales > Mycobacteriaceae > Nocardia > Nocardia takedensis. Next base: position 21,235 of record NZ_BAGG01000263.1, read on the forward strand.
CGTCGTCGGAGCCATGAGTCTCCGCACGGCCCGACACAGCCGGTCATCACGATGCTCGGCACCGAGACGACCCCGAGTTCGACGAACACGCCGAGCGGAGCGCGGCGACCGGACACCGTGGTGGCTGCGCCGACACGCCCGGTCGACCGGAGGAATCTCAGCGCGAGACGACATTCAGGGCGGGTGCGATCGTGTCGGGGTGCAGGTCGAGTCGTCGTAGGAGTTGGGCGTTGAGGGCGACGACGACGGTGGAGGCCGACATCAGGAGTGCGCCTATTTCCATCGGGAGGGTGATGTTCCAGTGGGCGAGGATTCCGGCGGCCAGGGGGACGGCGATGATGTTGTATCCGGCTGCCCAGGTCAGGTTCTGGATCATCTTGCGGTAGGTGGCTTTCGACAGGGCGATGATCGACAGGACCGAGCGGGGGTCGTCGCTGGCGAGCACGACACCGGCGGAGGCGATCGCGACGTCGGTGCCCGCGCCGATCGCGATACCGACATCGGCGCGGGCCAGCGCGGGGGCGTCGTTGACGCCGTCACCCACCATCGCAACGGTGCGCCCGGCCTGTTGCAGGGCGTGGACCTTGCTGCCCTTGTCCTGGGGCAGGACACCGGCGAAGACTTCGTCGATGTTCAGGCTCGCGGCGACGGTGCGGGCGACGGGTTCGGCGTCGCCGGTGATCATCGCGACGTGTATCCCTCGCTCGTGCAGGGCCTGGACGGCTCGGGCGGATTCGAGGCGGATCTCGTCGGCCAGGGCAAGCGCGCCCAGGATCTGACCGTCGCGCACGACGTGCAGGACGGTGGAGCCCTGTTCGGCCCAGTGGTGGGTCTCGGGCAGGGCGGTGAGCTGGTGTTCGGCGAGCATGCCGGGGCCGCCGACAGAGACGGTGGCGCCGCCGACGACGGCGGTGACACCGATGCCGTTACGCGCGAGGAAATCCGACGCGGTCGGCACCGTCAGGTGACGGTCGGTGGCGGCGGCCACGATGGCGCGTCCGAGGGGGTGTTCGCTGTCGGCCTCCACAGCCGCGGCGAGCGCGACGACCTCGCCTGCGGTGCTGTGCGCGACCGCGGCGGCGTCGGTGAGTGCGGGTTCGCCGCGGGTGAGGGTGCCGGTCTTGTCGAACAGGACCGCGTCGACGGTGCGCATGGCTTCCAGGGCGCGGCGGTCGGTGATCAGTACCCCGGCTCGGGCGGCGCGTTCGGTGGCGATGGCGATCACCAGGGGGATGGCCAGCCCGAGGGCGTGGGGGCAGGCGATGACGAGCACGGTGATGGTGCGGCTGATCGCGGATTCGGGTTCGCCGAGCAGCAGCCACACCGTCGCGGTGATCGCGGCGCAGGCCGTGGCGAACCAGAACAGCAACGCGGCGGCGCGGTCGGCCAGCACCTGGGCGCGTGAGCTGGAGTTCTGGGCTTCGGCGACCAACCGCCGGATTCCGGCCAGGGCGGTGTCCTCGCCGACCGCGGTGACCCGCACCCGCAGAGCGGAATCGGTGGTGATGGTTCCGGCCACGACCCTGTCACCGGGTGCGCGCCGCACCGGTTTGGACTCTCCGGTGATCATGGACTCGTCGAGGTCGGCGGTGCCGGACTCCACGGTGCCGTCGGCCGGAACGCGCCCGCCCGGCCGCGCCACGACCAGATCCCCGGCCTGTAACTCGCTCACGGCCACGGTCGTGACCGCCCCGCCCTCGCCGAGGAGTTCGGCTTCATCGGGCAGCAGAGCGGCCAGCGATTCCAGGGCGCTGGAAGCCTGGCCGAGCGAACGCATCTCGATCCAGTGCCCGAGCAGCATGATCACGATCAGCAACGCCAGTTCCCACCAGAAGTCCAGGTCGTGGGCCAGGAGGTCGAGGGTGGCGCCCCACGAGGCGACGAAGGCGACCGTGATCGCGAGCGCGATCAGCAGCATCATGCCCGGTCGCCGGGCACGGATCTCGCGCAGCGCTCCGGTCAGGAACGGGCGCCCGCCCCAGAAGAACATGATCGTGCCGCCGAGAGGCGAAACCCAGGACAGGGTGTCGGGGACGCTGTAGCCGAGCAGGTCGGCGAACATCATCGAGGTCCCCACCACCGGCACCGCCAGCACCAGCATCACCCAGAACAGCCGCCGGAACATCCCCACGTCGTGACCGGCATGGCCGCCACCGTGGTCCCGGTGTCCGTGTTGTCTCTCGCGCGTGTCGTGGCTCGCGTGCCCAGCGTGTTCACCGTGCGCGGCGTGGATGTCCGGGGCGGTCTGCGTACCGGTGCCGGGCTGGGTGTGGTGGTCGTGGCCGCCTGCGGAGTTCTGATCGCTGGACATACCCGGACAATATACCCCATGGGGGTATATGTAAAGGTCCGGGTCGCGTGCCCGCTCAATCCGGCGCCGGATCGAATCGGGTGTATGGATACGGGGTGGGGGTAGTTAGGCTTGCGCGCGTGACGGGACACAATGACGGCTGGTCGCGGCGCGGCGTGCTGAGAATGGGCCTCGCTGCGGCGGCCGCGGCCGTGGCGGGCTGCTCGGGCGGTCCGGACCCCACGACCGCGGTGGCGGTGGATTCCGAGGCCGTGCGGGTGGCCGAGGCGCGACGCCGCGCCGCGACGGCCGTGGTGCGGCGGTTCGGGTTGCGCGCCGAGGCGTCGGTGGTGGACCTGGGCGGGGTGCAGGTGCCGACCTGGACCTACGGTGGTCGCCTGCCCGGCGCCGAGATCCGGCTCGCGCGCGGTGAGGTCGCCGCGGTGCGCCTGGACAACGCGCTCGCCCAGCCCACCACGGTGCACTGGCACGGGTTGGCGCTGCGCGCGGACATGGACGGTGTCCCCGGCCTGACCCAGGCGCCGATCCCGGCCGGGTCCGGCTACGACTACGAGTTCACCGTCCCCGACGGGGGAACCTACTGGCTGCACCCGCACACCGGCGTGCAACTCGATCGCGGACTCTACGCCCCGCTGATCGTGGAGGACCCCGACGACGGCGACGACTACGACCTCGAAGCCGTGGTCGTCCTGGACGACTGGCTCGACGGGATCGACGGACGCGACCCCGACACCGAACTGGCGCGGCTACGCGCGGCCGGAATGCACGACATGGACGCCCACCCCGACACGGCAGGCGGGCACGGTGGCCACGGCGGTCACGGTGCCGCACAGACCACGCCGCTGGGCGAGCACGGCGGCGACGTCGAGCACCCCCTGTATCTGATCAACGGTCGCGTCCCCGCCGATCCGGTCACCTTCACCGCCCGCCCCGGTCAGCGGATACGGTTGCGGATCATCAACGCCGCCGCCGACACCGCCTTCCGCTTCGCGCTCGGCCGACACCGGATGCGCGTCGTCCAGTCCGACGGCTACCCCGTCTTCGCGGTCACGACCGACTCGTTGCTGATCGGCATGGGCGAACGCTACGACGTCATCATCGATCTCGACGAGGGCGTGTTCCCCCTGATCGCCGCCGCGGAAGGCAAAACCGGTCGAGCGCTGGCACTGATCCGCACCGGCCCCGGCCAGGCACCGGACCCGCAGGTGCGCGTGCGGGAGCTGGCCACCGCGCCGCTGACCGCGACCCGCCTACGCGCCGAGGACCGCGCGCGCCTGCCCGCGCGTGCGCCCGAGCGAGTACTCGACGTGCGACTGGGAGCCGACGTCAGCCGGTACGTGTGGACCATCAACGACCACGCGCCCCTCGACGGCGCGGTCCACCAGAACACCCACACCGTGTTCGAAGTGACCCAAGGCCAACGGGTTCGGTTGCGCTTCGCCAACGCCACCACCATGTTCCATCCGATGCATCTGCACGGACACACCTTCGCCCTGGCCGACGGCACCGGCAACGGGGCACGCAAGGACACCGTGATCGTAGGCCCCTCCGCCACCGTCGACGTCGACTTCGACGCAGCCAATCCGGGGCAGTGGATGCTGCACTGCCACAACGCCTATCACGGCGAAGCCGGGATGATGAGCGTGCTGTCCTACCGGCATTGACCCACCGCTGCCTGGCCGGGTGCGTCCACACCTCTGACCCACACCGGTGGCGCGCTCCTGGAGCGACAGCGCGCACAGCCGATCATCGCCGTAGCGCGGAGGCGGAGGGACGGCGTGCGAACATCGGGCCCCGCGCAGTCGCGGTGCGCTCAAACCGCATCGGCCGCACCGCGAACCGCCAGCACCATGATCGGTATCGCAGCCAGAGCCGCGACAACGGCCGCCACGACGAAACCGCGGGTGTATCCGGTGGTGGTGGTGCCGACGAGGCTGGCGGCGGCGACGCTGGAGGTGACCGCCGCGCCGAGGGAGGCACCGAATTCGTGGAAGGTGCTCACGATGCCCGAGGCGATCCCGGCCTCGTGTGGAGCAACCTGTCCGAGGGCGGTGGCCGAGGCGACCACGAACAACGCGCCCGTCCCGGCTCCGGCCACGGCCACTCCGACCACGACCGGTACCGATCCCAGCCAGATCGCCGGGATCGTCAAACCCACCGCGGCCACCAGCAGACCCGCGACCGCAAGTCGGCTGGCCTCGATCGAGGCCAGCGCGCGGCCGGTGAGGTCGGCACCGGCCATCGTGGCCAGTGCCACCGGTAGGAACAGCAGCCCGGTGTGGGCGGCGTTGTAGCCGTGGTGGTTCTGGAAATAGAAGGTGCCCAGGAAGAACACCGTGATCATCAGCACCGTCGCCATCAGGATAAGGAACGTGCCCGTGGCCACGGGGCGGCGCACCAGCAGCCGGATATCCATCAACGGCGATGCGTTGTGGCGCTGCCATGCCACGAACCCCAGGTATCCGAGCGCGGCCACACCCACCAGCACAGCGGTGAGCGCATCGACCCAGCCACGATCACCGGCCCCGACCAGCGCGTAGATCAGGGTCGCCGAGGAAGCGGTGACCAGCACCGCCCCGAGAACATCCAGCCGAGGACGAGGGTGCGGGCGTGCGGAGGCGGGCAACAGCACCGCCAGCGCCACCGCGACCACCACACCGATGGGGACGTTGACGTAGAACACCCACGGCCAGCCCGGCCCGGCGGTCAGCAAACCGCCCGCCAGGACCCCGATCGCCGCGCCGCCGCCACCCAGCGCCGACCACACCCCCAGCGCCCTGTTGCGCTCGACGCCCTCGAACAGGGTCACCACCAGCGACAGCGCCGCCGGTGACAACAGCGCCGCCCCCACACCCTGACCGATCCGCCCACCCAACAGCGTCAGCGCCGAATCCCCCAACCCCGCCGACAACGAGGCCACGGTGAACACCGACAGACCGGCCAGCACCACCGGTTTGGACCCGAACAGATCGGTGACCCGCCCGCCCAGCAGCATCAATCCGCCGAAGGTCAGCGTGTACGCCGACACCGTCCAGGTGAGCGCCTCACGACCCAGCCCCAGATCCTGCCCTATGTGCGGTAACGCCAACGCCACCACGGTCACGTCGAGGATCAGCATCAACTGCCCCAATCCCAGCAACGCCAGGATTCGCCACCGCAGCGGGTGCCCACCTCCCGGCTCCGGCCCGGCCGCACCCTCCGACCGCACGGGCTCGACTTCGCGGTCCGTCATCACTACCTCCAACCGGATAACTCGTACATGACTGTACGAGTTATATCACCGGAAGGCGCAACCCGTACATACCTGTACGAGATAGGATGTGGTGTGACCACCGCCGACGCCCGTCCACGCCGCCGCGCCGACGCCCAGCGCAGCATCGCCGCGATCGTGGCCGCCGCCCGCGCGCAACTGAGCGCCGATCCCGAGGCCGGCGTCGAGGACATCGCCCGCGCCGCCGGGGTCGGCCGCCAGACCCTCTACGGGCATTTCCGCACGCGCGCCGACCTCGTCGACGCCGCCCTCACCGATGCCCTCGCCGAGGGCGAGAAGGCCCTCGCCGTACTGGATCTCGACGGCGACGCCGACCACGCCCTGACCACCCTGCTGACCTCGAGCTGGGCACTGGTCGCCGAATCGGCGGCGCTGCTCACCGCCGTGCAAGCGACCCTGGGACCCGACCGGGTCAGGGACCTGCACGCCGTCCCCGCGCAGCGGCTCACCGCTCTGCTCGACCGAGGCCGAGCTCAGGGCGTCGTGCGCACCGATCTCCCCGTGGAATGGCTGGTCAACCTCGTGCACTACGTCCTGCACGGCGCGGCCACCGAACTGCGCGCCGGACGGCTGACCGCCGACCAGGTCCCCGGTGTGGTCACCGCCACCATCCGCTCCGCGCTGCGCCCCGACCACACCCGCCCCTGACCCCTTCGGGCGAACGAACGCGGCCCCGCCCCGACGTCATCGAGGCAGGGCCACCGGATCGACCGCGAGCTCAGCCCGCCAGCAGGCCCTGCATTCGGGTGATCTCGCTCTGCTGAGCGTCGATGATCCGCTGGGCCAGCGCCTTCGCCTCCGGATCGGCTCCCGCCCCCAATTCGGTGCGCGCCATCTCGATCGCCCCTTGATGGTGAGCGATCATCGCCGTCAGCCACATACGGTCGAACTCGGCGCCGGTAGCGCCACGCATCTGCGCCATCTGCTCATCGCTCATCATTCCCGGCATCGCACCGGAGGTCATCGGCATGGAACCGGGTGTCATCGGCATACCGCCGTGATCCATTCCCCCACCGGTGGTGGGGGTCGCCGATGCTCCCCAGGACTGCAACCAGCCGGTCATGGTCGCGATCTCGGGGTCCTGGGCAGCCTGGATCTGCGCGGCCAACTCCAACACCTCCGGGTTGGTCGAACGCGACGGCGCCATCGCCGCCATCTCCACCGCCTGGCGGTGATGCGGAATCATCTCCCGAGCGAAGGCGACATCGGCGTCGTTGTGCGCACCGGTGACCGTGCCGCTGCCGGTCGACGCGGGCGCGGTGGCGGTGGCCGCGGTGTCGGTGTGCCCGTTGTGGCCACCAGCGGAATCGTCGTCGCTACATCCGGACAGCACAGCGGCCGAGGCGAGGATCGCCAGCACGGCCGAGGCAAGGGTCTTCTTGGACATCGATACTCCTGAAGTTCTCGAGCAGTGAAGGGACGTGACGGGTCAGCGCCGCGACCGGGGGAGGGAACTCACCGGTCCGGCGGACGTCGATCACTGCCGCAGCACGCACAGAACAGCCAGGCGCCGCAACGTCGGCCCCGGCGGCGGACGCGCGGCGGCCCCCGCACCTGAGGGCCACCGCTCCCGCCTGATCCCCACAGAAGACGGCCAGATCACCGCGACCAACACCAGCGCCACACCCGCTAGTGCGGCCATGATCGCCAGACACAGGTGCAACAGATCGTGACCGCCGTGCTCACCCACGGGAGTATGACCTGCACCGCCCGCCCGGTCTTCACCGAGCACGACCGTCGGCGCAGCACAGCAAGCCCCGCGCGTTCCGGCTTCGATGAGAGTCGGATCCGAGGTCGCCGTGGCGTCGGCAGACCAGGCATGATGGGAGCCCATCCCGTGCGCAGGACTCTCGGCTACCGAAAACATCAGGTGATGCATGCCCAGCACGGCCACCACCAAGGCGACCATCAGCAGTGGACGCGCCAACGCCCTCGTACAGCCGAACAGCACACCTCCAAATCTAGCAGCGCCGACCCGCGCGTCGTCGCGGTGATCACTGCCGCACGGGGTGGGCTCACCGGGATGGCAGAATGTAGAGCGCGGTGGTGGCGACAACGGTGACTCCCAGGGCCTAGGGCGTGTCCTCAAAGCCAGATGAGGAGGGTCGCGAGGTCGAGCATCCCTCGGTAGGAGACGGCGGTCTTGTCGTAGCGGGTAGCGATGGCTCGATACTGTTTGAGCCGGTTGAAGCAGCGTTCGACGACATTACGGCGGCGGTAGATGTTTCTGTCGAACCTCGGTGGTCGTCCACCGGCAGTTCCGCGGCGGCGTCGATGCGCTTGCTGGTCGATACGCTCGGGAATCGTCGCGGCGATACCGCGGCGGCGCAGGTACTCCCGAATCGCGCGCGTCGAATAGCCCTTGTCGGCCAACACCCTGCGGGGCCGCGTCCATGGCCGACCACATCCCGGACGCGGCATCCTGATCCCGGCCAAGACCCGAACGAACACCGTGCAATCGTTGACATTGCCGCCGGTCAACACCACCGAGACCGGACGACCCAGACCGTCGCAAGCCAGATGGATCTTCGTGGACAGGCCACCACGCGACCGGCCGATCCCATGATCGACCGGTTCGTCAACGGCGTCGTAAAACCCTCTCCCCACCGGCGAGCACGACCCGCGCGCCCGCACCGTGCTGATGAACCCGCACGATCGTGGAATCCACCGACACCTCACGATCGAGCTCGGCCACCGCGTCGGCGACCACCCGCACCCTCGCCACCAGCACCGCCAGGGTGCCGTTACGCGACCACCGCCAGAACCGGTTGTAGACCGTCTTCCACGGTCCATACCGCTGCGGCAGATCCCGCCAGGCCACCCCCGTCCTCGCCTTGTACAACATGCCGTTGATCACCCGCCGGTCATCCACCCGAGGACGACCCTTCGCACCCGAGACCGGCAACAACGGCTCCACCACCCGCCACTGATCCTCGGTCAACTCATGCCTACGCACCACGACCGAGCATCAAACCACACCAGCCACAATCACTTTGAGGACAGGCTCTAGCGCAGTCCTCGTTCAGGCAGCGCCAGCCGCAGCTGCTCGCTGATGTATCCGCTGACCAGTCCGCTCGCACCGGCAGCCGATCCCGATGACCCAACCGCAAACGTGGCTGCGACCGCGGCCGCCTCGACCTCATCTGTCGCCGAAAAACACTCCCGGAAAAGGGAATACCACGGATTCATCGTCACCGTCTCGGGCCGCCCCCTCGGCCGCCGCCCGAACACGGCCAGATCAGCCGTCGCGGTCACGCAGCAGGCGCAGCTCGTCGTCAAGCCGTCGGAGGCAGGTCGGGCGCTCGCTCAACGGCTCACGTTGCCGTCCGCCGACGTCATTGCCTCCAAGGGCGGTACTGCGTCGGTGATCGCGGCGCATCGCCCTCCGCGCCGCGCGCCCCGGCGTCATGAAAATCCCGGCGCGGGTGGTTCACAACCGTCGAACACGCCGTGACGAACGGAGTCTTCACCCCCGCGACCTGCCATCGGTCTCCGTTGACAAACGAATCATCAACTCACAGGACGTTCGTGCCGTATCTGGCCAGCCGCACCCACCACCCGCCAACCCGGATTCCGGCAACTGAGCCCTGGCAGGGTGCTCGCCGTCGTCCTCCCCGGTGGCCGCCTATAGAAACTGAGATCCGCTCGTGCGGGGTAGGTCTTAGCAACGAGTCGCAGCTCAGGCTCGGTCAGGTTCGAAGCGTGCTACGGGCTGAAGGCGCCTATAGGTCCGGGCAACACCGATTCGCTCAGCCATAGCGGCGATCTCAACGTGCACTCGGACCGAGAACCTGATTGGATAAGTCTTGCGGCCGAGCTCGTGCCCAGTCGTCCTTGGGCGATCAGTGGAGTGTGCTGAGTTCGGTGAGGAGGTCGTGGATGCGGGCGGCGACGTCGTCGCGGACCAGGCGCATGCGCTCGATGCCCTCGATGCCGCGTTCGAAGGGTTCGTCGGTGTCCCAGTTGACGATCCGAACGCCTTCGACCGGGTCGATGTGGGCTTCGCGGCCGAGGGTGACGACTACATCGACCGCGCGCAGCAGGCGCGGATCGATCGGCTTGGGGGATTCCTGGCTCAAGTCGACCTCGACTTCGTGCAGCGATTGCACCGACATCTCGTTGAGTGCGGTGCCGGGGCGAGTGCCCGCGGAGTAGATGTCGACCCGGTCGCCCGCGGCCTTGCGCATCAGCCCGGCGGCCATCTGTGACTTGCCGCCGTTCTTCACGCACACGAACAACACTGCCGGTTTCGTGCTCACTGCTCTCGTGGCCCTTTCGGTTGAAGTCGTTGTTGCCCTGTGGGTATCGGCGATAGGCGATACCCCCGAGACGATGCGAACAGGGGACACTGCGCCCCACTCCGCGCCGTCACCGAGCGGGGCGGGGCGGGGCGGGGGTGCGGGTTACTGTCCGGCGGTTTCGACGATGTCGGCCAGTTCGGCGCGGGCCTGGGACAGTTGCGGGCTGGTCATCGGGATGAACCCCGCAGTGTCGACGATCTTGGCGTTGCTGTTGATGTAGAACTCGGCGAACTTCTCCACCTGCGGCTTCTTCAGCGCGGTGTCGGTGAGGTAGATGAACAGCGGCCGGGCGAGGGGCTTGTAGCTGCCGTCCTGAGCGGTGGGCACCGACGGTGCGATGCAGCCTTTGCCGTTGTCGATCGCGACCGCGCGCAGCTTGTCGGTGTTGTCCTCGAAGTAGGAGTAGCCGAAGTAGCCGAGCGCGCCCTTGGCCGCGGCGACGCCCGCGACGGTGACGTTGTCGTCCTCGGTGGCCTGGTAGTCGGTGCGGCTGGCGCCGTCTGTGCCGGTGATGGCCTGGGTGAAGTAGTCGAAGGTGCCCGAGTCGATGCCCGCGCCGAACAGGCTCAGCGGCTCGTTCGGGAAGGCTGGGTCGATCTCGTTCCAGTTCCTGACCGTCGAGCCGGGCTCCCACATCTTCTTCAGCTGCGCGACGGTCAGGCAGGTGGCCCAGGTGTTGTCCTTGTTGACCACGACGGTGAGCGCGTCGTTGGCGACCTGCAACGCGCTGAAGATCACCCCGTGCTGCCCGCACGCGGTGGATTCGGCACCGCTCATCGGCCGTGAGGCATCGGAGATGTCGATCTGTCCGGCGCAGAACTTCTTGAACCCGCCACCGGTACCGGAGGCGGTGACCTCGACCTGTACCTGCGGGTGTTCGGCGGTGAAGAGTTTGCCCGCGGCCACCGACAGCGGTTCGACCGTGCTCGATCCATCGATCACCACCGGCCCCGACAACATCACCTCCGGCTGCGGATCGCCGCCTCCGCAGGCGGTCAGGGTCAGCGCGGTGAGCAGGGCGAGCGCGGGAACACGCAGGCGGCGGGCCTGGCGGACAGTCATGACGAGGAGAGCCTTCCTGATCGGTCCCGCACCGGCCGGCCACAGGCGGCCGAGCTCGGGGGGACAGAATGTAGGTCGAAGATTTGCGGGCGTGGCAGGGCGCTGCGGTCGCAACGACAGCGCGAGGGGACGGCCGATCCGGCCGGTTGTCGGTGATCGATTCCGGTTGCGCCTCTGCGGATTTCGCCATGCTCGTTCCGTGGAGGCGTGTGCGTTCGGGCGGTGCGGGCCGGTCGGCTCGACGACGGACCGGATGTCTTTTTCCGAGCCTTCCCCCGTGCGCTTGACCCACGATATTGGATCAGCGATCATTGAGTCAATGACTACTGAGGAACTATGGTCGGTGGCGCGGCGGGCCGAGGTGCACGCCGCGCTCGCCGACATCACGCGGATACAGATCGTGGACATACTGGCCACCGGCGACATGGCGTCCTCGGAGCTGTGCGCCCGGCTGGGCCTGTCGACCAACCTGCTGGCCCACCACGTCCAGGTCCTCGAACGCGCCGGGCTGGTGCGCCGCGACCGCTCCGAGGGGGACCGTCGCCGCAGCTACCTGCGCCTGGTCACCGACTTCGGCGCGAATCTGCTGCCGCGCAGCGTGATCCCCGCCCAACGGGTGGTATTCGTGTGTTCGCGCAACACCGCGCGCTCACAACTGGCGGTCGCCGCCTGGGCCCAACGCAGCCAGGTCCCGGCCACCTCGGCGGGCACCCATCCCGCCGAACGGGTGCATCCGGGCGCGGTCGCCGCCGCGCGCCGTCACCGCATCCCCCTGCGTCCCCGATCCCCGCAGTCTGTCGAGGGGCTGGTGCGGCCGGGGGATCTGGTGATCGCGGTCTGCGACAACGCCCACGAGGAGCTGCCCGCCGACCTCGCACGTCTGCACTGGTCGATCCCCGACCCGGTCCCCGCCGGAACCGAGGACGCCTTCGACCTCGCCCTGGATCAACTCCGTCAACGCATCGACCGCATCGCGGTCACCGTCACCACCGACCCCGCCTGACCCGACCTCATCCGAAAACACTTTCACTGCTGCATGTTTGGAGTCCTGCCATGCCCGAAACGCCTCTGGCCCGCACCACCTACGCGCGAGAGGATCTGACCATCGATCAGCAGTTGGCGCTCAAGACCGCTGCCACCCGGTTGCAGACCGAGTTCACCGACACCTTCGGGGTGGAGACGATCGAACGGTTCTTGCATTCCTCCTACGACCAGTTCGCCGGGCGCGCGACCGTGGTCAACTACCTACCGCTGCTGGCCGAGCGCTTCGCCCGCCAACGCCTGCGCGCCCTGGCGCGGGTGGAGGGCAAGATCGTCGACAGCAAGCCCACGGTGTTGTTCGTGTGCACCCATAACGCCGGACGCTCCCAGATGGCACTCGGGTTCTTCACCCACCTCGCCGGTGAGCAGGCGGTGGCCTGGTCAGGGGGCTCCGAGCCCGGTGACTCCATCAACCCCGCCGCCGTCGAGGCGATGGCCGAGGCCGGTATCGACATCACCGGCGAATTCCCGAAGCCCTGGACCGAGGAGATCGTCCAGGCTGCGGATGTGATCATCACGATGGGCTGCGGGGACGCCTGCCCGGTCTATCCGGGGCGCCGCTACGAGGAATGGGTCCTGGAAGACCCTGCGGGCCACGACGTCGAGGCGGTACGCCCCATCCGCGACGAGATCGAGGAACGAGTCCGGCGCCTGCTGGCCGAACTCGAAATCACCACGGTCGGCTGACCTTTCTCCTGTCCGCGTCTCTCACCAGCTGAGGAGTATCCGCCCGTGTCCGATCGCCATGTCATCGCGATAGGTGGCAGCGATGCCGGTATCAGCGCGGCGTTGCGCGCCCGCGAACTCGACCCCGCCACGAACGTCACGGTCGTGGTGGCCGACAACTACCCGAACTTCTCGATCTGCGGCATCCCCTACTACATCTCCGGCGAGGTCACCCACTGGCGCGACCTCGCCCACCGCAGCGCCGCCGATCTGGCCGCCACCGGCATGACCGTGCTCACCGACACCCGCGCCACCCACATCGACCCCGCCAACCAGACACTGACCGTCCTCGACCCGACCGGGCAGACCCGCAGCCTGGACTACGACGCGCTGATCGTCGGCACCGGCGCGGTCTCGGACCGCCCGTCCATCACCGGACTCGATGTCCTGGGTCCCGGCGACGGGGTGCACCTGCTGCACTCGATGGGCGACACCCACGCCCTGACCGCCAGCCTCGACAACCGAGATCCGAAGCGGGCGATCATCATCGGCGCGGGCTACATCGGCCTCGAGATGGCCGAAGGACTCACCACCTGCGGTATCGCGGTGACCCAGATCGAAGCCCTGCCCGAGGTACTGCCCACCGTGGACCCCGAACTCGGCGCACTCGTCCGCACCGAACTCCAATCCCACGGTGTCGAGGTCATCACCGACACCACCGTCACCGCGATCGAGTCACGCAGCGATACCGGCGAACTCGTGGTCACCACCGTCCACGAGGGTGAACCCTTCACCCGCACCACCGATCTCGTGCTCGTGGTCGTCGGCGTCCGGCCGGACACCGAGCTGGCGGCCGCGGCCGGGGTCGAGCGCACCGCGCGCGGGGCGATCGTGGTGGACGAGGGGATGCGCACCAACCTCGCGGGTGTGTTCGCCGCCGGGGACTGCGTGCTCACCCACCACCGCCTGCTCGGCCCGACCTGGCTGCCCCTGGGCACCACCGCGCACAAGCAGGGCCGCGTCGCCGGAGAGAACGCCGTCGGCGGCAACGCCCGCTTCGCCGGAAGCCTCGGCACCCAGGTGGTCAAGGTCTTCGACCTCGTCGCCGCCCGCACCGGCCTGCGCGAGCACGAAGCCCACACCGCCGACCGTGGCTGGCATCCCGCCTCCACGACCTCCACACCCGATGACCACAAGGCGTACTACCCCGGCGCCACCCCGATCACCATCCGCATCACCGGCGACACCCGCACCGGACGACTGCTCGGCGCACAACTCGTCGGCCGCCGCGGCGCCGAGATCGCCAAACGCGTCGACACCTACGCCACCGCCCTGTTCCACGACATGACCGTCGAGGCCGTGAGCGAACTCGACCTGTCCTACACCCCGCCCCTGGGATCACCCTGGGACGCCACACAAATCGCTGCACAAGCCTGGGTCCGCGAACACCGGCTCACCGCCGACCGTCAGTCCCTGACCATCTGACCATCCGCTCTCGGCGCGAAGATCGGCATCAGATCCGCGCCGGGGGCGGGGTCACCGGCGGGGTGCGTACATGATGACCGCCACCCCGGCCAGGCACAGCAGCGCGCCGGTGAGGTCGTGGCGGTCGGGCCGGAAACCGTCGAAGGCCATTCCCCACAACAGCGATCCGGCCACGAACACCCCACCGTAGGCAGCCAGGATGCGCCCGAAATGCGCGTCCAGTTGCAGCGTGGCCACGAATCCGTAGAGCCCGAGCGCGATCACCCCGGCCCCGATCCACGCCCAGCCGCGATGCTCGCGCACGCCTTGCCACACCAGCCACGCGCCGCCGATCTCGGCGACCGCAGCCAAGACGAACAACAGGACAGAACGGGCAACGGTCATGGTCGGGCAGCCTACGGTGCCGATCCCGCCGAGGTCGTCGCGGTGGCGCAGCCACATCCCGCGCTCTCGCACCCCACCTCGGCGTCGCTGCCCGCGCCGCAGGTGTCGCCTCGGCGGCGAGTACGTGACCAGATCAGCCCGGCCACGCCGACCCCCAAGAGGATGAAGCCGAGGGGTTCCAGCCACGACAGGCCGACCAGCAGCGCTCCACCGCCGATTACCCCAGCAGCGATGAGAATCGGAGCCAGACAGCACGCCACGCACACCGCCGCGCCGAGCCCGATCGGCGCCCACCAGCGGCGGCCGGTGCCGGCGGGGTCAGCAGCGACAGCGACCACTCGTCTCGGTGGCGATGATCGGGAGGTCGCGACCGTCGCGGTCGAACGGGACCGGGCAGCAGGGGCTTTCGCTGCACTCGAGCAGGTCGTCACAACCGGCGGCCAACGCCGCGCGCAGGGTGTCGCGGACGGCGGTGAGCTCGGCGAGTTTGGCGTCGACCTCGGCGAGTTTGACAGCAGCGCGGGCCGCCAACCCGGCATCGGCACGGGGATGGCCGTAGCGGGTGGCCTCCAACAACTCCGCGACCTCATCGAGGGTGAACCCGAGCCCCTGGGCGGCCTTGATCACCCGCAGCACCGTCACCGCCTGCTTCGGATAGAGCCGGTGCCCGCCCAGGGAGCGATCCGGCTCGGCCAGCAGCCCGCGCCGTTCGTAGTAGCGCAACGTCTGCGCGTTCACTCCCGCCGCTGCCGCCAATTGCCCGCTACGTAACCCGGTAGTCATCGACCCGCCCGCCCAACAGCGGCGTCGGCGCGCGCGGCGAGAGTATCGAGCACCTCGACATGGAGAGCGGGAACCTCGATCCGCATGAGGGTTCCCGCGGGTGCCGGGGCGAAGGTGAAGGTGAAGAACGAACAGCACGCCGACTCGCGGGCAGCCAGATCCCGTCCGACCCGCTCGGCGTCGCCCTCGCCGGTGAGGTGCAACTCGAGCCGGGTCGGGTTCGGACGGGCGGTCGCGGTCACGGCGTCGGTGAAGAACTGGTCGAACTCGGCCAGCCGGGTCGGGCGTTCGGTGGTGGGCAGGGTACACGCGGACAGGTTCATCATCTGTTCGCGCAGGTCGTCATCGGTCATGGATTCACGGTAAGCCTGTACCCCGGTACCGGATGCAACCCCGAATCCGCCGAACACCACAACAGATCGCACCGGTCGGACCGGTGTCCACGAACGGCCGGTACGCAGGGCGTGAGGTGCTTCAGGTCCGCGTGGGCAGGAGTTGGGTGATCAGCGCCTCGACCCGTGTCCGGATCTCGTCGCGGATCGGGCGCACCGCCTCCACACCTCGCCCTGCCGGGTCGTCGAGTTCCCAGTCGCGGTAGCTCACTCCCGGCAGGACCGGGCAGGTGTCACCGCAGCCCATCGTGATCACCACGTCGGAGGTCTCCACCGCGTCGTAGGTGAGGACCTTCGGGAACTGGGCGGTGATGTCGATGCCGAGTTCGTCCATCGCCGCGACGGCGGCGGGGTTCAGGGAGTCGGCCGGGGCGCTGCCCGCCGAGCGGACCTCGATCTCGTCCCCGGCCAGGTGGGTCAGGAAACCGGCGGCCATCTGCGAACGACCGGCGTTGTGGACACAGACGAACAACACACTGGGCTTGGATGCCATGAGACGAAAGTCCTTTCAACGAGCAGACAGATTGTCGGCGTCGACGGTGGGAGCCTCGTGCGGCACCACGACATTGTCCGCCGAGGCGGCGGCACTGCCGGGGTAGAGCCACACGCTCAACCCCAACCCGAGCACCGCGCCGAGCAGCTGCGCGCCGACGAACGCCGGAACCGAGCCCGGCGCGATCCCGGCGAAGGTGTCGGAGAACATCCGCCCCACCGTCACCGCCGGATTGGCGAACGAGGTCGAGCTGGTGAACCAATACGCCGCACCGATATAGGCCCCCACCGCGGCCGCCGACATCCCCGCGCGTCCCGTCCGCGCGAGGGCGAAGATCACCGCCAGCAGACCTGCCGTCGCCACGACCTCGCCGACGATGTGGCCGTCGCTGACCCGGTCGTGGACCGAGACCTGGAACGCGCCGACCTCGAACATCACATTCGCCAGCACCGCACCCGCCGAACACCCCGCGACCTGCGCACCGATATAGGCCCCCAGCTCCATCGCGCTCAGTCCGGTCCCGCTACGCCGACCGAGCCACCAATCCGCGAGCGAGACAACTGGGTTGAAGTGCGCGCCCGACACCGGCCCGAACACCAGGATCAACACCGCCAGCCCGAACACCGTCGCAGTCGAGTTCTCCAGCAACTGCAACCCGATATCGCCGGGAGACAACTGCTGAGCGGCGATCCCCGAACCGACCACCACCGCGACCAGCAACGCACTGCCCACAAACTCCGCGACCAGCCGCCGCGCCAGCGCGCTCACCGCGCGTCCTGCGGAGTCACCACGGTCAGGAACCCCGACACCTGCCGCAACACCGCAGGCTCGATGCGGTAGTAGACCCAGGACGCACGCCGCTCGCTGCTGAGCAACCCGGTCTCGCGCAACACCTTCAGGTGGTGAGAGATCGTCGGCTGGGTCACGTCGATGCCCTCCGACAGGTCACACACGCACGCCTCGTGGTTCGCCCGCGCCGCGACCGCGCTCAACACCCGCAACCGCACCGGGTCCGACAACGCCTTGAACACCCCCGCCAACCCTGCGGCGGCCTCACCCGAGAGCGGTTCCCGCACCAGCGGGGAGGCCGCGCATTCCTGGACCGGCGCGACCGCGGACAGCGACTTAGACATACGTCGATATTCACCACCATCTAACTCGACCGCAAGCAAACAACGAGTGAACACGCTCGCGGTAGACGTCGGCGCCGATTCCTGCACGGCCGCCCGCTTGACGACGACTCATATTAGTACAACCATCATTGAGTCAATAATCGCTGAGTCAAGGGCCGGTCGAGGAGGGTGGCGCCGAACATGTCACTACCGAAATCAGCGGGACAGACCACCCCCGCGATGTCGCGATATCCGGTCGAGGCGGCCCCGCCTCCCGCGCCCGTTGTTCGGGCGCCGTCGTGCCGGGCCCGCCGCCATCCCCGTCGGCGGGCACGGTGAGATCCGCCGACGCGACCGGCGGCGACCGTGTCGGCAGCACGCGGTGGCTGGAAAGCGCGGACAGGTGCGCGCGGACCCTGCTGCGCTGGCTGCGCGCGGGCTATCCCGGCGACGCGCCGCGCACCGGATATGTTCCGCTGCTCGCACTGTGTTCGCGGCCCGGCCTGTCGGCGGCCGAGATCGCCGCCGCCGTCGAGGTTCTCGCGGCCGGTCCGGCTGTGGTCACCGACTTCCAGATCCAGCGCGTCATTCTCGAACACGCCGATTCGCTACCCGACGCGACCGACATCGACACCGTCGCCAAACTTCTCGGGGATCGCCGAAGGCATGCGCGGTGAATGGCGGCCGCGGGCACGATGGCCCCCCCGGCAGAAGGTGACGTATTACCCGCGCCGACAGGCGAATCGGACGGGTCAGTTCACGGGGCTGCGGCGTTCGAGCAGGACGGTGTCACGCCACACGCCATGATGCTGGGCGATGCGTTCGCGCAGGCCGATGGTGCGGTATCCGGCGGAGTGGTGCAGGGCGATGCTGGCGCGGTTCTCCGGGAAGATCGAGGTCTGCAACGTCCACAGCCCGGCGTCGTCGGCGGCGATGACCTGCTTGTGCAGCAACGCCTTTCCCACACCGCGTCCGCGCATGTCCTCGGCGACATAGACCGAGTTCTCCGCCACGCCCTGGTAGCAGTCGCGCCCCGAGACCGGGCTCAGTGCGGCCCATCCGACCACGGTGCCCTCGATCTCGGCGACCCACCGGTGCTCGGGCAGCCACTGGGCCTCGAGAGCGTCGCGGTCGGGGACCTCGGTGGCGAAGGTGGCATCGCCGGTCGCGATGCCCTCTCCGTAGATCCGCAGCACCGCCTGCCAGTCCGCATCCGTCATGGCGCGGATCGCGACGTCCTCGGGCAGGTCGCTGGGGCAGCACGGGCGTTGGGTCAGCACGCCCATGACCGCGTCGGCGGCGTGCGGCAGGCCCGTGCAGCAGGCGGGGTTGACCATGACCACGGTCGAGGTGCGGTCCTTGTGGAGGCTGACGAACCCGACATCGGCGAGTTTGCGGACGTGGTGGGAGACCGTGGGCTGGCCGATGCCGAGGGCTTCGGCGAGCTCGCCGACGGTGATCCCGGCCGGACGGGTCGCGACCTGGTGCAACAGCCGCACCCTGGTCGGATCGGCCAGGCACGCGAACCACGCCGCGTAGGTCGTCGCGTCGGCGGTCGAGAGCACATCGACGCGCTCGGTGCGCAGGACGGGCATCTCGAGATCGGTCATCACACGATTATATCGGCGTTCATCGATGGTTGCATTCATCGATGAACGTCGATACAGTTCGAGTGATTGATCGATGACTGTCGATGAAAGGAACCTGGGTTATGAACGAGCTGCCCGTCGTTGTCGTAGGAGCCGGACCGATCGGCCTGGCCGCCGCCGCCCAACTGCGCGAACGCGACGTCCCCGTCCTCGTGTTCGAACGCGGCGCCACCGCCGGTGCGGCGGTGGCGCAGTGGAACCACGTCCGTGTGTTCTCCCGCTGGGGCGAACTCATCGACCCCGCCGCACGCCGCCTCCTCGACACCACCGGCTGGAGCACCCCCAACCCCGACGCCTACCCGACCGGGCAGGACTGGACCCGCGACTACCTGATCCCCCTGGCGGATGCGCTCGGCGATACCGTCCGCCTCGGCACCGAGGTCGTCGGCGTCGCCCGCCGCGGCCGCGGCCGCGTCGTGGACTCCGGCCGCGACACCGAACCCCTCTCGGTGCACCTGCGCCGCGCCGACGGCACCGAAGACCGCGTCCTCGCCCGCGCGGTGATCGACGCCTCCGGCACCTGGGGCACTCCCAACCCCCTCGGCGGCGAAGGACTTCCCGCGCTCGGTGAATCCGCCGCCGCCGAGGTGATCGAGTACCGGGTCCCCGACCTCGACGATCCGCAGGTGCGCGCCCGCTACGCCGGACGCCACATCGTCATCGCGGGCAGCGGGCACTCCGCACTCACCGCCATCATCGCCTTGGCCGGACTCGCCGAGAAGGAGCCGGACACCCTGATCAGCTGGGTCCTGCGCCGAGGCGACACCACCAACACCTTCGGCGGCGGCGACTCCGACCAACTGCCCGCCCGCGGCGCACTCGGACAACGCGCCAAGGCCGCCGTCGAGGCCGGACATCTGCGGGTGGTGACCGGATTCCGCACCGCCGCCATCGAATCCGACACCAGCGACCGGCACACCCTCATCTCCGATGGCGGGCAACGCCTCGAAGACGTCGACCGGGTCGTGGTGCTGACCGGATTCCGGCCCGACCTGTCCTGGCTGTCGGAAATCCGCCTCGGCCTCGACCCCGTCCTGCAAGCCCCCACCCAGCTCGCCCCGTTGATCGACCCGAACGTGCACTCCTGCGGCACCGTCTACCCCCACGGCGTCACCGAACTGTCCCACCCCGAACCCGACGTGTTCCTGGCCGGGATGAAAAGCTACGGCCGCGCACCGACCTTCCTCGCCATGACCGGCTACGAACAGGTCCGCTCCATCGCCGCCGCCCTCGCGGGCGACCACGAAGCCGCCACCCGCGTCGAACTCACCCTGCCCGACACCGGAGTCTGCGGCGGCGCCGGAGTCTTCGACGACCCCGACACCACCGCAGACGCCGCTAGCGGCGGCGGCTGCTGCGGCGCACCGTCGCAATCGCAACCCGAGCCGGAATTCATCACCCTCACCGCTCCCGCGCGGGTGTAGAAACCGTTGAGCGAGACCATCCTCACCCCGCAGACCGGCGGCCTCACCGCCGTCGGTCTGCGGCGAGTGCTGGTGATCCTGTGTCTGACCGAGATCACCAGCTGGGGAATCCTCTACTACGCCTTCCCCGTCCTGTCCGTATCCATCACCACCGACACCGGCTGGTCCGCCTCGACCATCACCGCCGCGTTCTCCCTCGGCCAGCTCGCCGCCGCGCTCACCGGCATCCCCGTCGGACGCCTGCTCGACCGCACCGGCCCCCGCGCCATCATGACCGGCGGCTCCATCCTCGCCGTCCCGTCACTGCTCGCGGTAGCGCTCGCGCCGAACCCGGTCGTGTTCTTCCTCGGCTGGCTGACCGCGGGGATCGCGATGGGCGCGGTGCTCTACCCGCCCGCCTTCGCCGCGCTGACCCGCTGGTACGGCGACACCCACGTCAAGGCGCTGATGATCCTGACTCTCGCCGCCGGACTGGCCAGCACCGTCTTCGCGCCCTTGACCGCAGCGCTGGTACAGCACACCGATTGGCGGGCAACCTATCTCGCCCTCACCGCGGTCCTCGCCGTGGTCACCATCCCCGCACACTGGTTCGGGCTACGAGGGGACTGGCCGCCGCCACCGGCACCAATCAGCGACTTCCACGACGACCACACCGCCATCGCCCGTAGCCCCGCCTTCCTCGCTCTGGTCCTCGGGTTGAGTCTGGGGGCGTTCACCGCGTTCGCCGGAGTGTTCAACCTCGTACCTCTACTGCTCGAACGCGGATTCTCCCCTTCCCTGGCCGCGCTCACTCTCGGCCTGGGCGGAGCCGGGCAAGTCCTGGGCCGCATCGGCTGCCTGCCACTCGCCGCCGCCACTGGCCCCCGCGTCCGGATCGTCGTGGCCTTCGCCGCCACCGCGATCACCACCGCGTTGCTCGGGCTCGGCACCACCGTCGCGGTCCTGATCGGGGTCTCGATCGGGGCCGGGCTGGTGCGCGGGATCATGACCCTGATCCAAGCCACCGCGATCACCGAACGCTGGGGCGCAACACACTACGGACGCCTCAACGGACTCCTGTCCGCACCCGTGGCCATCGTCATGGCCCTCGCGCCGTGGATGGGCACGGCTCTGGCCACAGCGACCGGCAGCTTCGCTCGCTCGTACCTCGTCTTGGCTGGACTCGCCATCGTCGCTGCAATTGTCGTGTTCGTCCCCACATCCGGCGAATCCTGAACGTCGCTCGGCGAACGATGCGGTGAGAAGCGTTGCTGCCAGCATGCGGGTCGATCATCGAGCGATCGATCACTACTGCGAACACCTTGAAAGATCCCCGCGTAGAAGCTCTGACCGGCTAATCTGCGTGAAGTCGCTCGGAGAGTGCTCAGCGCCTACCTCCAGCGTTGTACCTGTGGGAGGAAGTCGTTCAATGCGTTACCTCGACAGCGTTCTCGGGGACCAGCCGCGACTCGAGCAGTGGCTCCGCAGCCAGTTCGACAGCGCTGAATCGATCGCGATCAGAACAGGATTCCTCACATCTCCAGCGGTCGAGCAGGTCAGGAAATCGATGACTGGTTTCCTCGACCGTGGGGGGAGTCTCTTGATCGTCGCCGGTGGCGCACCGGATCAAGCCGATCCCGACGCACTGATCGCTCTTGGCGCATTGCTTCAACCGTATCCGCACGCCGCCCTGCGCGTTGTCGTGCAACCCGACGAATTTCAGAACGCGAAAACCTACCACGCGAGCTTCGCCGACGGACATGCCGAAGCGCTCATCGGTTCGCCCAATCTGACGATGGGCGGAATGCGTTCCAACCACGAGGCGTCGGTGGTCCTCGACTCCCGCGATCCCGCCGAGTCGGAGATAGTCGCGGCCGTACTTCGAGGCATCGAAGCCTTCCGTGACCGACCCGGCAGTACCGCGGTCAGCGAAGAGACCCGGCTGCTGTTGTCTGGCCGCGCGTCGACATCGCTGCGACGCCGTCGCAGCAAGCCCGGCCGGACGATGCTGCCGACTCACCGATTGGACGACATCCTTCAGGACACGATGGAGGAGATCGACACGACAGCCAGCGGCTATTCAGTCGGTGTGCCGACGGGATTCACAGAGTTGGACGAGCTCACCGGCGGGCTGTCCAGCGGTTCGCTCACCGTCATCGCCAGCCGACCCGGCGTCGGGTCTTCGACGCTGCTACTTGATTTCGCGCGGTGCGCGGCGATAAAGCACCAACTGCGCACCGCAGTGTTCTGCCTGGATCGCCCGGTGACCGACGTGATATCCCAAATGCTCTGCGCCGAGTCGAAAATCAAACGGTGGGACCTTCGTACCGGGCGGATGTCCGATGAGGATTGGTCACGGCTGGCTCATCGCATGGCCGAAATATCGGATGCACCATTGCTCGTCAACTCCACTCCCGGTCCAACGCTCGACGAGTTCTGCGAGCACGTGAACGAGCTCGATCGCGCCGAGCAGCTGTATCTGATCGCGATCGATCCCATCAACCTGATCGACGCCAACCTCGGCCTCGACGCAAGCCGCGAACGAGAACTGTCGGTCATCACGCGGCGGCTCAAGCTTCTGGCCCTCGAACTCAACATCCCCATCGTGGTGACCGCAGAACTCGGGCGCGGAGTCGAGGCACGAACGGACAAACGGCCACTTGTCACGGATCTGCGTGATTCCGACACCCTCTCCCAAGTCGCCGACAATATCCTGCTCATTCACCGGCCCGATGCCTACGACCGCGACGACTCCCGTGGCGGAGAGGCCGACCTGATCCTCGCCAAACACCGGCTCGGCCCTACCGCGATCACCACCGTGGCCCACCAACTCCACCTCGGTCGCTTCATCGACATGGTCGGGCCGGTCAGACCAACCAACGCCCTCCCGTTGAGTCAAACCGAACGACCTGTCCAGATCAGTAACGCCGCTCGACCACGGCATCCCATAGGGCCGAGGCCACACGGGGCACCATCTCGCACGAAGGCATCGGCGAGGTTTCGATCAGCAGGAGGCTGAACGCCGTCGCCTCGATGACAGCCGGGTCTGAGATCCACCCGCCTGACGTGCACTCCTCGTCCACGAACCGAGACGAGCCGCACGCGAACAGGCGCGGGGGAACCCGTCACGGTGAGTTCACACGCCTATCGCCTTCAGCAGGCTCACCCCACCCTGGTTGACGCAGTCCTGGGCGAAATCGCGTAGCTGCTCGCCGAACCGCTGATCGTCGGCGCCAGCGTCGATCGTGGCGTCGACGGGCACGTACCGCGTGAGCGGGTGGGAGTTGCCCGCGAAGTCGAAGCCGTGCTGGTCGGTGGTCTGGACCAGCAACGGCTCTGTCCCGGACCATTCGATCCCGACGCGCACCTCGTACTCCGTCGTTCCGCGGTGTCGGTGCGCGACCCTGATCAAGGCGAACAGATCCGCGATCATGCATTCGAGATTGTAGGAATAGACCACCGAGCCCGGCCGTGTCTCGCCGTTGGGATAGCCGCGGTGACCGCCCACAGCGGCCGCGACCGATATCGATCCGTCGTGATGGATGCTGGCCTGGGCTTCTCCCCAGCGGGCTCGATCGGTCGTGGTGGGTGCGATCCAACGGCGCAGTCCTGGACGGGGATTGTGGCGATCGATCGTCTCGAAGATGTGGGTGCCTTGATTTCGGCCCGCGTAGACCAGGGACTGGTCCGCCGCCTTGTCGAACAGGTCGCGTGCGTATTGGCGGTCGATTCGTTCGGAGGTCTGGGCGGGGATGCGTGGATGCGCCACGGCGATCAACCATGCGCGCTCGGTCGTGTCCCGTGCTTGGGCCAGTTCGTCATAGAGGGTGGTCAGCCTCTCGGCGATGTGGCGGCGCTCATCGAAGCGAGCCCGATACATCGCCTCGATCTGGCGTTCCTTCATCCACTCGGTATCGGCGTCGTTGCGGACCGGAGCCCCGAAGCACTCACCCCGATAGATCAGATGAGGCCCGTCGATGCTGGCCGGAACGACGACCACTGCGGCCCGCATGCTCGGGTCGCCCAGCGGGTAGACCTTCACCCCGAACACCGGTGGATGGATCGAGGCCACCGGAACGCGCACCAGGGTGCGCTGGTAGTTCTCATCGACTTCACCCACATCGACTCGGCCCGATGCCAGCTTGTTCGTCTCCGCCACACCGAACACGATCGTCCCGCCGCCGCTGTTGGCCATCGCCGCGACGTCCTTCGGATAGTCCGAGGTCGCGAGTTCCTTGGCGGCGGGCAGTTTCCGCTTGAAGTCCAGATCATCGGTCTCGGCGAGCTGCGCAGCGACAGCGTCATTGATCAGCCGGTCGACGAGCGGTCCGGCCGACAGTCCCAACGCCCGGTGCAGGGCCGTGAATTCCATACCAGGATGTTGCCACCCAAGCAAGTCGATGTGGCGATATTCGAGCAGCGCAGACCTGTGGATCGGCCCTCCTGCCCTGGCGACCAGTAGACCTCAGATCAGCGTGGAGCGAATCTCCACACGCTCAGGCGCAGTGCCACCCAAGCGAAACCAGTGGTCGTCAGGGTAATCGCCTCGCGGCGATCCCGTGGTAGCCGTCTGCTTCTGCGGTCTGCCATCCGAAGCCGCGACCACTCGTCACGGGGATAGGCTGACCTCGTGATCTCCGATAGCCACGCATCTGCCAGCGTGCCCGATCTCGGCAACTCCGATTTCGCTGCGATCCGATGAAACGAACGGTCCGCCTCACCACGGCCACGATCGCCGACCTGGAAGCCGTCGAGTCCTGGCTACGCGACGGCCGAGTCCGCCGGTGGCTCGGTGGCATCCAAATCATGAGAACCAGCTACATGCAAGACGTCCGAAGAGACCCCAACGGTCCCGGATACGTAGCGAGAATGCACAAACTGGCAGTGCGCGAACTCGGCCGTGACGGCGAGCCGCCCGTCGGCTGCGTCGTTGCGACCGTCTACGGCGTCGGTGACACCACCAACAGCTGGACAGTACGTGGCCCCTACTACGCGACATTGCTCTACGCTGTCGACCCCCACCGCCACGACGGCGGGATCGGCACCGCGATGCTACAGGCCGCGATCGATCATCCCGAGCTCATCGACGTCGCCGAGTTCCGCTGCGGAATCGCGGTCCGCAACCTCGCGAGCAGGCGAATCGCCCGAAGGGTCGGCTTCGTGAAGCAACCAGAACCTCGGCCAGAACGGAGAAGGCGCCGCCGTATGCTCACCTACGTGCATCACCGCCCGATCTGAAACGACAACCAGCACACGTACATCCGCAGCTTCAGAAGCTGTCGATCGTCGTTCGATCGAATCAGGTGCAGCAGTTCGGATCGAGGACTGCACACAGTGCAGACAAGGCGTCACGGCGTGCGCGATGGAAGGTGTTCATCCCGCGGCGCTCCGTCTCGATGATCCCAGCTTTTCGCAGTTGCCCTAGATGATGGGAGACCGTGGACTCCGACAGGCTCACCTTCTCGGCCAGGTCGCCCCCGTTCTCCTCGCCCGCCGGGCTGGCCAGCAGCAGAGACAGCAGCTTGACCCGTACCGGATCGGCGAGTGCCTTCAGCCGTAACGCGACCTCGAGCGCGGCGGCGTCGCCGACCGGGCCTGCGGCTACCGGCGCACAGCAGACCGGGGCGGACATGTCGATCACGGGTAGCGCCTTGGGCATACGGATCACTCTACCCACCCTGTTGACTTATGTCGAAAAGGTGGCAGACTCGACACCGCAAGGCTTTCGACATATGTCTCACAAGTGGAGGTTCGGTCATGTCCCGCATCCAGCTCGCCCTCAACGTCGACGATCTCGACCAAGCGGTCACTTTCTATACGACCCTGTTCGGTGTCGAACCCGCCAAGCGCAAGCCCGGCTACGCCAACTTCGCCGTGACCGAACCCCCGCTGAAACTGGTGCTGATCGAGAACCCCGGCCTCGGCGGCAGCCTCAACCACCTCGGCGTCGAAGTCGAGACCTCTGAGCAGGTGCACGGCGAGATCGCCCGGCTGTCGGAAGGCGGGTTGTTCACCGAGGAGCAGATCGCGACCACCTGTTGTTTCGCCACCCAGGACAAGGTGTGGGTCACCGCGCCGGACACCGAACGGTGGGAGGTCTACACCGTCCTCGCCGACTCCGAAACCTTCGGCACCGCACCCACCCTGGCCGCCAGCGAACCGGTCGGCGATAAGCGTGCCGGTGGGGTGTGCTGCGGCACCGCCGAACAGGCCGCGGCCGAGGGCGCGTGCTGCGGCAGCGACGCCAAGCAGAAGGCGCTGGCCTCGGGCGCCACCTGCTGCAACTGAACATCGAACACCGCGCGGCCCCCCGGATGCGCTGTCAGCACCGGTCCCGGTACCGAGGTTTGCCACTTCACGACAGCGAGGGGCCCTCTGCTCTGCGTCTATTCGACGGGTATGACACGAGTACACCCGCCTCCCCTGCGGACCGGCTTCGACGAACCCGAACAACCTGCGACCGGTCGCCACCGAGATCCCATATCTTCATGGCATCGGCCCCCTGGGCAGGGACCGCCCTGTCGGCCGCAACCGACAGCTACGCCAACACCGACCTCGTCCTGACCGGACTCGCCATCGCCGCCGCCATCGTCATCATCGCGTTCGCCTCCGCACCACGACCCATCGCCGACATTGCCCGAGATCGACCTTCGGTCCCGATTTCGGCTCACGGTGGTGCGTCACACATGATGCCGATGATCGCTTGTGCAGGTCGGAAACCGCAGCACCTGGCGCTGACTCAGTATTTCGGTTGGTCGTTGGCGGTGAAGGAATTCGGTGACGACGGCGATGTAGTCGTCGGGGCGGGCGAGCAGCAGTGAGTGTCCGCCGTCGGGGAAAACGTGGTATTCGGCGTCGGGGTGCAGGTCCCGTAGTCGTTGGGTGTGGGCGGGGGTGATGAGGGGGTCGTCGTCGGCGCGGACGATCAGGACCGGTCCGTGCCAGGCTGTTCCAGCGTGCCATCGGTCCATCTTCTCCGCCGCGTCGAGCAGGCGCTGGTAGGAGTTGATCGCACCGTCGTGTCCGCCGATGCGGGTGGCGGTGTCGACGCGTTCGATCCAGAAGTCGGCGTCGGCGGCGTCTTTCCAGGTGTTGCGCAGTGATGCGGCGATCGCGGTGAGGGTGTTCTCCCAGGGGGTGTCGCGGGTGCGTTCGAGCGAGGCGCGCAGGCGGTCGAGGTCCTCGGGGCCGTAGAGGCCGGTGCTGGTGAGGGCCAGGGACCACACCCTGGTGGGTGCGCGTTGGGACAGGATTTCGGCGAGCATGCCTCCAGCGGATTGTCCGACGACGTGAGTGGTGTCGATGTGCTCGGCGTCGAGGATGGCGATCAGGCCGTCGGCGAGTTCGTCGAGGGTGGTGGGACCGGGCGGGTAGTCGACGGCCAGGACGCGATAGCCGGGGTGCAGGGCGGGGGTGAGGTCGAGCCAGCCGCTGGCGATCCCCGCACCTCCGGGCAGCAGCAGTACCGGTGTGCCGTCACCGCCGAGGTAGTAGGTCCACTCGTGGCCCGCTACCGGCAGGGTCTTCTTCTCGTGGTCGCGGTCGAACACCGCGGCACGGCCGAGAACGGATGTCATGACGACTTGCCTTTCGGGTGGACAGAATTCGGGTCGATGCCGGTTGCTCTGGCACGGCCGATGCCGGGCAGGAAACGACCGATGGTGCGGGTGTAGTCGCGGTAGTCTTCGCCGTGGCTGCCGGTGAGGTAGGGTTCCTCGACCACGCGGACCTGGAGTTCGATCGTTGCCAGCAGCAGCAAGAACGCGGCGATCGCGACCGGATTCGCAATCATGAGGGTGACACCGGCGCCGAAGACCAGCATGGCGGTGAAGATCGGGTTGCGCACCATCGCGAAGACGCCGTCACGCACCAGGGTGGTGGATTCGCCCGCGTCGACGCCGATGCGCCACGACTCGCCCATGTCGTTCTGCGCGTAGAGGGTCGCCCCGATCCCGGTGACCGCTACCACGACACCGAACCACTGGATCCAGCCGGTGTCGAGCACCTCGACGGGTGAGACGGTCCCGACCAGTTGCACGACCGGGGCGGCCACACCGACGATGATCGCGACGACGAATCCGGCTCCGGCGCACCATTCCAGCGAGCCGGGACGTCCGCTGATGCCGCGGAATCCGCTGGACCCGGTCCGCCGGCGCTGTTGCCAACTGCGCCACCCGAAGCCCAGTGCGCCGAAGACGAGGTAGAGGAGCAGAGCGAGGGTTGCCATGCCAGGGATTCCTTTCTGAGCTGGATTTCGGGCTATCGACGGCTGAGGGCGGGACTGTGATGGGCGGGGCCGTGGGAGTGTTCGCAATGTGCGTTCTGCTCGACTGCGCCGATGTACAGGAGTTCGGGTGGGGCGTGGTCGATCTGGAGGGTGACGTGGTGCAAGTGGTAGTGCTGGTCGAGCACGTCGGCGACCGCGGCGCGGGTCGTGTGGCAGTCGGCGCCCGGTTCGACTAGCACATGTGCCGACAAGGCGGGCTGTCCGGAGGTGATCTCCCAGATGTGCAGGTCGTGTACCTCGACCACGGTGTCGATCGCGGCCATCGCCGCTCCGATCTCGGTCGGGTCGAGGTCCGGCGGTGCGGCTTCGAGGAACACGCGCCCGGAGGCGAAGACCAGGCCGAACCCGGCTTTGATCATGAGCGCGACCACGATCAGGCTGGCGATGGTGTCGGCGCGGGCGTATCCGGTGGTCATGACGATCAGGCTGGCCAGGGCCGTGGCGATGAAGGCGTAGAGGTCGTTGAGGATGTGCTGGAACGCGCCCTCGACGTTGAGGCTGGTGCGGTTGGCGCGGCTGATCATCCAGGTCGCGGCGATATTGACCACAACACCGACCAGCGCGGTGACGAACACCAGCGTCCCGTGGACCTCCGGCGGCTCGAACAGTCGCCGGATCGCCTCGTAGCCCAGCCAACCAGCCAACCCGAGCAGGGTCAGGCCGTTGGCTTGGGCGGACAGGATCTCCGCCCGCCGCCACCCATAGGTCATCGCACCGGCCGCGGGGCGCGCGGCTAGCCGGATCGCCGACAGCGCCAACATGATCGAGGCCGCGTCGGTGAGCATGTGCGCGGCATCCGACAGCAACGCCAGCGATCCGGCGATCACGCCAACGACCACCTCGCCGAGTAGAAACGCCACCAGCACCGCCAATGCGCCCGACAGCCACACCGCTTGTCACTGTCGACACTCGCGCCTGGGCATGTCCGTGAGATCCGTTGCCCCCGTGCCCTGCACCCATCTCCAGTCCTCCTCCTGAATCGACGGTTCCGCCAAATCATATGCATACATTACTATATATGCAATGGACAGGCGGGTTACTCGCAGCCCGACGACGAGCGGGGCGAAGCCGGCTGGACCCGGCGCCCTGACTCGGGTCCAGCCGCGCCACGTCCGGAGCGGATCTTCGTGCAAGAAGCGACACGGGCCGCACTTTGGGCAATTGAAAGAATTTGTTCGGGATGCCAAACTATGCTGATAGTTCAACCTGAATCACGAGGCTGGGATGACTTCTTCGATGGGGCGCCGGTACATGCTCGGCGGTGCGGTAGCGGCATCGACCGGTCTGGCCCTGGCCGCGCTACCGGTCGGCGAGTCCGGTCCCGCCACGGCGCAGACACCGGGCTCCCCCGGATCGCATACCGACAACCGCTCGGGCGGGCACGGTGGTGTCAGCGGTCCGACCTTCCGCAAGGGATCGACGGTCGACCACCGTCGCAACGGGTTCAACCCGACCGATGTCCTGCGCGACTTCGACTACGGCCGGACCACGACCCGACCCGACGGCCGGACGCTGCGCGAGTGGGACGTCTTCGCCAGTGACGAGGACATCGAGATCGCGCCGGGTGTCCGATTCCCGGCGTGGACACTGAATTCGCGAATTCCCGGCCCCACCCTGCGTTGCCGGGAGGGTGATCTGCTGCGGGTGAATTTCACCAACGGGTCGAAGCATCCGCACACCCTGCATTTCCACGGTATCCACCCGGCCGAGATGGACGGTGTCCCCGACGTCGGTCGCGGTGTCATCGCGCCGGGTGAGAGTTTCACCTACGAGTTCGACGCGACACCGTTCGGCCTGCACCTGTTCCACTGCCATGTAGGCCCTTTGGCCGAGCACATCGCGCGTGGTATGTACGGCACGTTCATCGTCGACCCGCCCCAGCCGCGCCCGGCCGCCGACGAGATGGTGATGGTCCAGCACGGCTACAACACCACCTTCGACGGTGAGGGCAACCAGCTCTACGCGGTCAACGGCATCCCGTTCCACTACATGCACGAACCCATCCGTGTCACCCAGGGCGAGCTCGTGCGGATCTACCTGGTCAACGTGCTGGAATACGACCCGATCAACAGCTTCCACGTGCACGGGAACTTCTTCGACTACTACCCGACCGGAACCCGTTTGCAGCCTGCCGAATACACCGACACGATCGTGCAAGGGCAAGGCCAGCGCGGCATCTGCGAGCTGCGGTTCCCCCACCCGGGCCAGTACATGTTCCACGCCCACAAGACCGAGTTCGCCGAACTCGGCTGGATGGGCATGTTCGAGGTGGTGGCGCGGTCATGACCGACGCCACCTCCACCCCCGGCAAACCCTGGCTGCTCGGAGGGGCGGTCCTCGCGATCGTCGCTGCCGCGCTGACCGGGCTCGCCCTGCTGGGCGGGCGGTCGCTGCCCGAACGCTCCGGCCCGCCCGTGGAGCAGATCGCGGTCGAACACACCGTGCTCGAGGCGGGCACGATCGAATTGCGGGTGCGCAACACCGGACCCGACCAGGTCACGATCGCCCAGATCTTCGTCAACGACGCCTACGTCGACTTCACCGGGCCCACCGACCCGATCGGACGGCTCTCCTCGGCACGACTGCGGCTGGACTATCCCTGGCAGGACGGTCAGCCCTACACGGTCTCGATGCTCACCTCGACCGGGCTGGTGATCACCCACGACATCCCCGTCGCGGTCACCACCCCGCGCCCGGACGCCTCGTTCTTCGGATTGATGGCGCTGCTGGGCACCTACGTCGGCATCGTCCCGGTCGTGCTGGGCATGCTGTTCCTGCCCGTGCTGCGGGCCGCGGGCGGGCGCGTCGTGCGGGTGCTGCTCGCCGCGACGGTCGGTCTGCTGGGCTTCCTCGCTTGGGAAGGCATCCGTGAAGGATTCGAACTCGCCGAGCGCGGCGGCGGCGCGTTCGGCGGCACCGGCGTGGTCGTGCTCGGCGCGGGCCTGGCCTTCCTCGGCCTCACCGCGATCAACCAATGGCTGCACCACCGCCGACCCGATACCGACGGTGCCGCTGGTTCCGGGCTGAGGCTGGCGGTGATGATCGCGGTCGGGATCGGACTGCACAATCTCGGCGAAGGCTTGGCCATCGGATCCGCCTACGCCATCGGCGAACTCGCACTCGGCGCCTTCCTGGTCATCGGGTTCACCGTCCAGAACACCACCGAGGGCCTGGCCGTCGTCGCCCCGCTCACCCACCGCCGCCCCTCTGTCCCGGTCCTGCTCGGCCTCGGACTGATCGCCGGAGCCCCCGCCATCGCGGGCGCGGTCCTCGGCGCCACGGTCAACAACGCCGAACTCTCCGCGCTGCTCCTCGGCATCGGGGTCGGGGCCATCATCCAGGTCATCGTCCAGATCGCCCCCAGCCTGCGCGAACACCACCACGGCAGACCCAGCGCGCTCACCCTCGCCGGGATCGCCGCGGGGATCCTGGTCATGTACGCCACCGGACTGCTGGTCACCGGATGACCGAACACTCCCTGTGCGCGGGGTGCACCCGCCGCGCGATGCTGCTCACCGCCGGGGCGGTCGCGGCCGTCGCGGTCACCGGGTGCGCCGACAGCAACGCCGATCCCGAACCGCTGCGCATACCGGTGGCCGAGATCCCCGTCGGTGGCGGGCGCGTCTACCCGCAGCAGAAAGTGGTCGTGACCCGACCCGCTCCCGGTGAGATCCACGTCTTCTCCGCGACCTGCCCGCACCAGGGCTGCCTCGTGAGCAAGGTCGACGCCGTGGCCATCGAGTGCGCCTGCCACGGAAGCAGATTCAGCCCCACCGACGGATCGGTACTGCGCGGACCCGCCCGCGAGCCCCTGAGCGTCCGTACCGCCGCGGTCGAGGCCGGCGAGATCGTCGTGCGCTGACCTCGCCGAGTCGGGCCGAGTGCGGACCTGTTCCGGAATAGGTGTGTTCATCGCGTCGGTGAGGACAGATCGACGCTGGGCGGATCAGTGTTCGGCGGGGCCGTGGTTCAGGAGGTCAGGCCGGTTCGTCGGGCGAGCCAGGGTAGTTCGAGTCGCAGGGTGTTCGACCAGACGCGCCAGTCGTGTCCGCCGGGTGGTTGTCGGTAGCGGATCTGTGCGCCCGCGGCGGTGAGGGCCGTGGCGATGGTGCGTGATTCGGGGATCGTGTCGGTGTCCTGGTCGCCGACGGCGACGACACCGGCGGTGCGGGGGTAGGGGCGTGTGCGCAGCAGCGCGAGTGGGTCGGCGCGGGCGAAGGCCGCGGTGTCGCCGTCGAAGCCTTCTTCCAGGGTGCGGGTGGGGCTGCCGAGGCTGGGGCGGGATTCGCCGGACATGCTCAGGAAGGTCGGGTAGGTCTCGGGTGCGGTCAGCGCGAGCTGGATCGCGCAGGTCGCGCCGTAGGAGGCTCCCGCGACCGCCCACGCGGCGGGATCCGGGTCGACGGCGAGATTGGCACGGATCCAGTCGGGGACATCGACACCGAGGTAGGTGGCCGCGCGGGCTCGCCGCGTGTCGGCGCACAGGGGGTTGTTCCACAGTCCGCCCGTGCCGTCGGCGACGACCACGATCGGGGCCAAGCCGCGATGGCGGGCGGCGAAGGTGTCCATCGTCGACACCAGGCTCCCGGACACGAGCCAGTCCTGCGGGGAGCCGGGCTGGCCGGGCAGCAGCACCAGGACCGGCAGCAGCGGGCGCGGGTCGGTGAAATATGCGGGAGGTAGATAGATTTCGGCGGTTCTGGCACGAAATCCCGAGCGGGTGCCGGGTATTCGCGCGTGGGTGATCCGTCCGGCGGCGGGCAGGTCCGGCGGCGGCTGCCATCGAGTCTCGACCGGGCCCTCGGTGCGGGGCAGCGACGCCGCGGAGGTGATCCGGTCGAAGGCGATCTCGCTGGGGTGGGGTGATCGGATCGCCGCGCGCAGAGTCGGATACGCCTGGAACTCGGTGTTGATCTGGTTCGCGCTCGCCGCGACCACGATCGTCGCGGCGAGCACGGTCAGCGTCCGGCCCCGTGGTCGCACGGGGATGCGGGTCGTGGCGAGAACGATCGCGAACACCGCGAACCCGGACCAGAAGTAGGTCTCGGGTTCGAGGTCCTCGGCGGGGAACAGCTCCCACACATCGGTGACGAGCCGACCCGCCACCGCCGTGGAGGCGGCCGCGATCACGAGGCAGCCTGTGACCGATACCCGGCGCGCGGGTACCGGTCGGACCAGCAACCACGCCAGGGCCGCCATCGCAACGACCGACAGGAGCGTCGGGACGGGCCCGGCCAGCAACGGCAGGTCCAACACCGCACCGTCTCCGCGTCACACCGGCAGGGGCATCGTCCGCGCCGAGACCGCCTCGGACGGGGCAGCGCGCACCCGCGTCGGGGGTGGTACGGGCCACGCCCGGCGTCGATGCATGCATCCGTTCACAGCGTGGCCGGTTGCGTGAGCGCGGGCGTGAACTCGGCGATGTCGGTGTCGCTGATGTGCAGCACGCGCGCGGAAGCGATGTCGAAGAACAGCCCGACCACTTCCAGCGCGCCGGTGCCGACCGCGGGCGCGACGGTGGGATGGCCGGTGCGCAGGGCGTGGACCCCGACGGCGACGTTGACCATGCCGAGCTGGTCGATCTCGTCGAATCCGGCCGCGGCGGCGGCGCGACCGACGGAGTGCCCGCCCAGGAACGCCTCGCGGGTGGTGGCGGCGTGGGTCAGCCACGTGGAGACGGGATCGGTTCGGGGGTGGTGTCCGGCGCCGGTGTCGGCCAGTGCCTTCATCGCGCCGCATCCGGAGTGACCGCACACGATGACGGTGTTGACTCCCAGTTCGGTGACGGCGAAGGTGAGCGCGGCTTCCAGGGAGGTGTCGAGTTCGTCGGGGGCGACGAGGTTTCCGACGTTACGAACGGTGAACAGGTCTCCGGGGCCGCTGCCGGTGATGACGTTCGGCACGATCCGCGAATCGGCGCAGGTCAGCAGCAGCGAGTGCGGCTGCTGACCTTCGCGCAGATCGTGGAGGTGTTCACGCAGCAGGGGGGCGTGGTGGCGGTGGTAGTGGTCGACACCGTCGATCACCGGCGCCAGCGCGCCGCCGCGGTCCGGGTCGTGGCGCTGGCGCGCTTTCCAGGGTGCGAGCCCGCGGATCAGCGACGCGGCCGGGTGCCGTTGCGGGCTGCGCTGCGCCGCCGCGGCGAGCGCGGCCGAGCCGATCTCGTCGATGAGGACGATGCCGCCCGCGCCGCGATGGCGGCGCACCCATTCCCCGATCGCCTCGGCGACGGCGTGGTCGAGGAAGTCGGCGGTGATCTCGACGGTGACGTGGCTGTCGGCGGGCACGGCGGCCAGCACTCGGGTAAGGCGCGGCAGGGACAGGAAACTGCACGTGCCCTCGATGGTCACCCGCCATCGGCGCGTGGGCAGTGTGCCCACCGGTTCGGCGTGCACCGACGCGCGCACCGAACGCCACAACACCAGGACCACCGCGAGCAGCAACCCGAGCAGCACACCTTCGAGCAGGTTCAGCAACATGACCCCGGCGATGGTGGTGAGGTAGACCGGCAGGTCTCCGGTGCGCCGTGCCAGGCGGATGTGGGCGATCTTGATCAGCTGGATCCCGATGACGATCAGCAGCCCGGCCAGCGCGGATTTGGGGATCTGCTGCACGAGCCCGGCCAGCGCGAGGGAGAACACGAGGATCCACACCCCGTGCAGGATGGTGGAGGCGCGGGTCCGGGCGCCCGCGGTGACGTTGGTCGCCGAGCGCACGATCACCCCGGTGACCGGCAGTCCGCCCAGCATTCCCGAGACCATGTTGGCCGCGCCCTGGCCGATCATCTCCCGGTTCAGATCCGAGCGCGGCCCGGTGTGCATCTTGTCCACCGCCACCGCCGAGAGCAGGCTCTCCACGCTCGCGATGAGCGCCATCGTCAGCACACCGCCCAGGAACGCGCCCCACGCGCCGTCGGGCAGCGCGGGCACGGCG
The DNA here is from genome assembly GCF_000308695.1 of Nocardia takedensis NBRC 100417. Classification (GTDB taxonomy): domain Bacteria; phylum Actinomycetota; class Actinomycetes; order Mycobacteriales; family Mycobacteriaceae; genus Nocardia; species Nocardia takedensis. Next base: position 56,808 of record NZ_BAGG01000263.1, read on the forward strand.
ATCGCGTCGAGGATGGAACCGTCCATCACGACCCGTTCCACACCGAGGGGAAAGACCAGCGACACGACGGTGGCGCCGAGTACACCGACGAGCGCGGCGGGCACCCGCGACAGCGGCGCGGGCACGTATTTCCAGCCGAACAGCACCGCGACCACCGTCAGCCCCACCAGCAGGTCACCGCCGTGCAGCGACCCGAGTTGCTCGGGGAGCCGGGTGATGTTCTGCCACACCGAACTGCGCGAGGATCCACCGAGCAGGACGTGGACCTGTTGCAGCGCGATGATCGCGCCGATTCCGGCGAGCATGGCGTGTACCACGACCGGTGAGATCGCCAGTGCCGCCCTGGCCACCCGGCTCAGGCCGAGCAGGATCTGCACCAGCCCGGCGGCCACGGTGATCGCGCAGGTCACCTTCCAGCCGAAACGCCCCACCAACTCGGCCACCACGACGGTGAGCCCCGCGGCGGGGCCGCTGGCCAGCAGCGGTGAGCCGCCGAGTAGCCCGGCCACGATGCCGCCGGCGGCCGCGGCGATGAGCCCGGCCATGACGGGGGCGTCCGAGGCGATCGCGATGCCCAGCGACAGCGGCAACGCGACGAGGAACACCACGATCGAGGCGGGCAGATCGTGGCGCGCGACCGCGCGGAGGCGGTCGAGGGTGTGAGCGGGCATGCCGGCGGAGGGGTCTGTGGACATGGGCATCCTTGTCGAGTTCGAGACCCGTGCCCCGGCAGGCACGAAAAGGGAAGGGACCGATGTGGACTCGAGCGTCGCGGTGACCGCTCGGCACGGCGCGACTCTACGGACCTATCGTCGGCAACGACAGTGACCGCAGTCACAGATCACGGCATTTATCAGCGGATTCTCAGAGAAATACTATGTCACATAGTATTTCGGTGCGGCGTGGATCGGCGCGGTGATGCCGTGTCGAGACATCGGATTCACCACGAGATCTCCTCGCAGTGCTTGCGGGCGGCCTCGGGTTCGATCTGGATGGTGGCGTGCGCGAGCCCGAACTGGTGGGACAGCAGTTGCTGCGCTTGCCCCAACACCGCGGCGGGGTCGGCGTCGGAGGCGGCCGTGAGGTGGACCGAGGCGACTTCCATGCCGCTGGTGACCGTCCAGACGTGCAGGTCGTGGGCGTCGCGGACGCCGGGCAGCGCGGTCAGCGCCAGGGTGATCGCGTCGATGTCGAGGGCCTCGGGGGCGTGCTGGAGCAGGATCCTGACCGCTTGGCGTCCCAGGTTGAACGCGCGCGGCAGCACGAACAGCGCGATCGCCACGCCGATGGCCGGGTCGGCGTAGCGCCAGCCGAACACCAGGGTGACGATGCCGCTGGCCAGCACGCCGATGGAGCCGAGCATGTCGGACATGACCTCAAGGTAGGCGCCGCGCACGTTGAGGCTCTCCTTGGCTCCCGAGCGCAGCAACAGGAAGGCCGCCACGTTCATCGCCAGGCCGACCAGCGCGACGATGGTCACCGGCAGTCCGGGGACCTCGGGCGGGGACTGGAAGCGTTCGATCGCCTCGTAGCCGACCCATCCCGCGACCGCGAACAGCAGGACCGCGTTGAGCAGCGCGGCGAAGACCTCGACGCGGTGCAGGCCGAAGGTGCGGTCGGGCCGTGCCGTGGCGCGCTGGGCGGCCATGATCGCGGCCAGGGCCATCAGGATGCCGAACACGTCGGTGAACACGTGCGCCGAATCCGACAGCAGCGCCAGCGACGAGGTCGTCAACCCGACGGCCACCTGCGCGACGACCGTGACCAGGCCCAGGCCGGCCGCGATCCACAGTTTGCCGACGTGGCGGCTGGACGCGCTGGCCCCGGCCGGTGCGTGTGAGTGTTGATGTCCCATCGTTGTGAACCTCCCAGCTATAATATAGTCACATTCGCATATGACAAAGTATCGGGTGTGATCTTCCGTGTCGCGCGGGGGTCATCGGTCGCGGGGCGCGGCGTGCGCGGTGGCCGCGGGCGCGCCGGGCGGTGTCCGCCCGTGCAGGTGGCGCAGGTAGTCGTTGTAGGCGAGCAGTTCGGGGTCCTCGCTGGTGGTGTAGCGCTCGGCGACGGTGTTGGCGCGGTGTTCGTCGCGATGCCAGCGGATCGCGAAGATCGTGACGACGATCAGCGCCACCGGTTCGCCGTAGGACCAGGCCAGAGCGCCCGCGGCGTTCTGATCGGCCAGGGGGTCGATGCTCCAGCGCGGTGGTGGTGTCGCGAACAGGGTGATCATCGGCGAGGTCGCCATCATGAGCACGACGCCGAGGAAGACGTGCAGCGGCATTTCGACGAAGATGTCGAAGAACCGGCCGAGGTTGGTCCGGCGGATCGGCAGCGGGCCGGTGGACAGGACCGGGACGATGAACAGCAAGCCGCTGGCCAGGAAGAACACCTCGAGGCCGAGATGGCCGACCGCACTGGCACCGAGGATGTCCATGAGCGGGGTGAGATAGAGCCCGTAGTAGCCGACCAGGAATACCGGGATGGTGCAGGCCGGATGCAGCGCCGCGCGCGCGAGGCGGCTGCGCAGTCCCCCCAGTGCCAGGCTCAGCAGGATCCGGCCACCGCCGTGGTGGGCGGCCGAGCGCAGCAGCAGCACTCCGGGGCTGCCGAGGACCCACAGCGGCGGTATCAGGATCGACAGGGTCAGATGCTGGAACATCCACACGCTGAACAGCCGGTACCCGTACCCCTCGATCCCCAGGCCGGTGACCGCGACGAGGATCGCGCATCCGGTCGTGAACGACACGGTGCGCCACCACGGCCACCGCCGCCCCGCGCGCCGCACCCGGACCACACCCCACCCGTAGCAGGCCGCGAGCACGAGCCCGGTCACCGGCAGGACCGGGACCGGCTGCGGGGCCCAGCCGAGAAAGGCCGTCAGCGACGGCGCGGCCTCGGGCAGGTGGACCGCGGTGGCCAGGGCCGTGAGCGGCATCGGCTTATCGGTCGCGGGGCTTGGGTCGCCCGCCTCGCAGGACCACGGCCAGCCCCGCCGCGATCAGCACGCCCGCCAACGCCAGCACCCACAGGATCGGGAACCCGGTGTCGGTGTCGGTCTTCGTGTCCGCGGTCGCCGGGGCGGGGGGTGGGGCGGCGGCGGTGTCGAGCGCGGCGGCGCCCGCCGAGGGCGAGGGCGCGGCGAGCGCGGTGACGGTGAAACCGTAGGAGCCGGTGATCGGGTGTCCGTCGGCCGAGACCACCCGGTAGCCGACGGTGAACTGCCCGGCGGGCAGTCCCGGCCGCAGTGTGGCGCGCACCGTGGGCCCGTCGACGGTCACGCCCTGCGCGACCCACTGCTCGTCGGCCGGCCCGCCCATCACCGACACCGTGGCGAACTGCTGGGCGATGCGCTGGTTGAACGTCAGCGTCACCGCTGTCGGCGTCGTGTCCAGGACCGCGCTGGGGGCCGGGTCGGAGCCCTCCAGCTCACTGTGGGCCGAAGCGGTGGCGCCTGTGGATGCCAGCGCGGCCGCGATCAGCGCGACTGCCGTCGCTGTTCGAATCATCCGATCCTCCTCGACCGGCGGGTCCGGTCGGCGCCCGCCACCTAAATACTATGCAACATAGTATCTGGGGTTCGGTGCCGCGGGTTGCGGCCCCGACCGCGACGCGGGTGGCGGGGTCGCGTGGAGGTCGGCGACGGTGTGCGGTGCCGGTCGCGGGCGGCGTGGTGCGGCACAATCGGGACGGGGAGAACGCGAGGAGAGCGGTGAAAGGACTGGGCGCACTCGAGGCTCGGGTGATGGACCTGCTGTGGGACAGCGACGAGCCGTTGTCGGTCCACGACCTGGTGGAGGGTCTGGCCGAACCCGGCAGGCGTCCACCCGCCTACACCACGGTGCTGACGGTGGTGACCCACCTGTGGGAGAAGGAGTGGGTGCTGCGGGAGAAGGTCAGCCGCGCCTACCGTTACCGTCCCCGCCGCAGCCGTGCCGAGGCGACGACCGAGGTGCTGCGCGGAATTCTCGACACCACTCCGGACGCGCCCGCGGTGTTGTTGCATCTGGCCCGCACCGCTTCCGCCCGCGAGATCGAGGCGCTGCGTCGGGGGCTGGCCGAGAGCGGCGATCGGTGATCCTGGCGCTGGGCTTGGCGATCGCGGCGGCGGTGTCGGCGATCGCGGCGCCGTCGGTGCTGCGTGCGGTGGAGTCGGTGGCCGCGCCGGTGGCCACGATCGCGGCATGGCTGGGAGCCATCACGACGGTCCTCGTGCTGACCCTGGCCGCGGTGGCATTCGGGCTCTGGCCCGGTCACGCTCCCGGCGAGCGGCCCCTGGAGACCCTGCTGACCTGCCTGAGCACGGTGGAGCATCTGACACCGGCCTCGGCGCGAGGTTTCCTGTGGACGGCCGCGCTGGGCGCGGGGCTCGCGGTGAGCGCGCGGCTGGTGGTGGTCGGCGCCCGCGATGTCCGCGCGCGCGGCCGCTCGATCCGCCACCACACCGAGGTGGTGCGGTTGCTGGGGCGCGCCGATCCGCGGCAGGCACGGCTGATCTGGCTCGAGCATCCGGTGCCGCTGGCGTTCAGCGTCGCGGGCAGGCGCGGCTACATCGTGGCCACCGACGGACTGGCCCGGCGGCTGACACCGCTCCAGCGCAGCGCGGTACTCGCGCACGAGCACGCCCACCTGCGCGGATTCCACCACCAGATCCTCGGCGTGTGCCGGGTCCTGGCCGCCGCCTTTCCTCGGATACCGCTGTTCGCCGCCGCGCCGACGGCGGTGGCGGCCCTGGTCGAACTGGCCGCCGACCGCCGCGCGGCGCGGCTGACCGATCCCGCCTCGATGCGCACCGCGCTGGAGGCGGTAGCGGCCGGATCGAACGCCGGCGGGCTCGACATGCCGCTGGTCGACGAGTCGCTCGAGCGCCGATGCCGTCGGCTGGCCCCCGGCGCTCCCGCGGTCTCGGCACTGCCCGCGGTGCTCGCGGGCGCGGGGGCGATCGCGGCCGGGATGCTGGTGGCCTGCCTGGCGGTCGGTCTGGTCGCCCTCGCGGCCTGCCTGGGACTGCCCTGACGAAGAGCGGAGCCACCTCGGTGACGCGGGGGCTCGCGTTCCGGGCGGCACCCGCGACGACACCGCTGTCGGTGTTCCGGTGGCGGTGCTGGGTGTCAGTTCGCCGGGAGCGGGGTGGTGCCGCGCTGGTCGAGGAGTTGGCCGATGGTGTCGGACTCGGCGGTCTGGGTGGTCAGGATGGTCTCGGCGAGGCGGGCGACGGCGGCGAGTCCGGCGTTGTCGCGGGCGTAGCGGGCCATCGCCAGCCCGCCTTGGTGATGGCGCAGCAGCAGTTGCAGGTACAGCACGTCGGCGGCCGGGCCCGAGGACTGACGCAGCCTGCGCAGTTCCTCGGGGCCGGCCATGCCCGGCATCGCCGAGGCCGCGGTCGCGGTCATGTTCGCCATGTCGTGGGTCGAGGGTGAGGGCCCGGATTCCCGGGCTCGCATCCACGTCATCACCGCGCCGGGCGCGCTCGCCGGTTGCTCCCACAGCGACAGCCACCCCTGCATCGTCCCGATCTGGCTCTGCTGGGTGGTGACCACGTCGTAGGCCAGCGTTCGGATCTCCGGATCGTCGGTGCGCGCCATCGCCAGCGCCGACATCTCCACCGCCTGTCCGTGATGGGCCGACATGTCCTGGGCGAATCCGACATCGACGACCGTGTGCTCGCGCAGATCCGGGCGGGGACTGATCTGCCACCCGACACCGACACCGAGCATCACCGCCGCCGCCAGCGCCGCGAGCAACGCCGGACGCACCGGCAGCCGGGGCCTGCTCCACCGCGACACCGACGGCGGATCGGGTCGAGCGTCGTTGTCCGGGACCGGGGCATCGAGGGTCATCTGTGGTCTTTCACGGAGTCGGGGTGGTGGATGGCGCGGGTGCTGTGTCGACGGGTACCGCGTCGGGGCCTGGCGGATCAGGTTGGAACGGCGGCGGGTCGTCCGGGTCGAAGCCGCCCACGACCGAACAGCTGGCGCCCGGTTCGGGATGGGTGTTCGGGTTCTGACGCAGCGCGGCGACGAACTGGTCGATTCGGCGGTCCTCGACCCGGTCCACGCGCAGCTGGCGGCCCCACGATTGCAGACTCACCCGCGTCGGCTGCCCCGGATACGGCGACATCAGCATGTAGCCCTGCCCACGCACCTTGCCCTCGAGGACGGCGATCTCCTGCGCCGAGAGCCCGCACGGATCGTAGGTGATCCAGACCGCGCCGTGTTCGAGGGCGTGTACCGCGTTCTCCGTGCGCAACGCCACCGTGTAGACCATCCCGCCGCACGCGGCCCAGTACTGGTCGTGGGGCCCGCCCATGGGCGGGCTGCGATCGTAGGCGACCCGCTGCGGGCTGCGCACGTGCTTGCCCGGCGCGTACTCGGCGCGTTCGACCCCCTCGATTCCCACCGACGGATCCGGGGTATCGGAATCGGGGAGGTAGCGCGCCCGCTCCGCCATATCCTGATACTTGGGAACCATGTGGTAAACGAGCACGCCGACGAGCGCGAGCACGCAGACCGCTCCCAGCACGAGCGGCCAGGACGGACCGCGCCGCGGTTCGAGCGCCCGCGGTATCGGTGCCCGTCGCCGGGAAGCACGCGCCGCGCCGCGCCGCCCCGGCGACCACGCAATCCTCATCGTGACCTCACACTCTCTTCCGAGCGCGAACCCGCGCCATGACACTTCGCCGCCCGAAACCGGCCGAGTCAAATACGAGGCTACATAGTTTTTCGTTGTTCGAGAGGAGGCGGTGTGCGCTCCGCTCGATGACGCAACAGGATTCGAACTCTCGCGCAGCTATATCTACGGAGCCATTTCGTACTATGTGACATAGTTTTTACTTAGAAGACACTGAGAATCCACGCGAATGTGGTGTCGATCACGGTGCGTCGCGGCGGCGATGGCTACCTTGCCCTTCGTGCAAGGAATCCCCTCATCAGGTTTCTCGAGCACATCCGCCGCGCCGGGCGGGAATGTTGGGCCCGTCCGGCGCGGCCCCCTCGGACTCGGCGTCGGGCCGGCACCCGACGCCGAGATCCGCGGCGGCGTGACGAGACGCTCGCCGCGGCGGTCCCGGTGATCGAATCGTCGAGGTGAACGCGCGGGATCGACGCGGCAATTCATAGCTTTCGGCTACTACAGTCTGGGGTGTGGGTGTGGGTGTGGGTGTGGGGCAGCGGGTTCGCGGGGCCGACGCGGCGCTCGGCGCACTGTGCGCCCTGCTGCTGCTCGCGTTCTCGCTCATCGGCTGTGACGATCGCCATGCCCGATCCGCACCGGACCCGGAGTCGGTCTCGACATCGCAATCCGCGTCGCCGATGTGCCTGGACGGCCCCGGCGATGTGAACACCGACGGCCGCGTGCCCCATGCCGGGCACTTCACCGCGTTGCCGGGACCGGCCCGCCACGAGCACGACGCTCTCGGGCGCGCGGTGCCGATACCGGCCGCCGCGCTGCCCGGCCCCGACGACGACACCACATCGGCGGTGCCGCGCTGTCACGGCCCGCCCACGGCGGCATCACCCGCGCGGGGAGGGCGGCAGATCCTGGTTCGTCTCTGTATCCAGCGGCGCTGAGGGGCCGGCGTCAGGCCGGGGTGTGCTGGTTGCCCGGCCGGTGAGCGCTGTCCACCCGGCCTCGGACCGCCCGCGAGTGCGCGGTGGTCCCGGATACAGAAAGCGACACCTCATGGACAATGTCGTGCTCGATTCCCCCGCGGGTCTGCGGACCCCGCAACTGGTCACCCGAGAACCACACGCGCTGATCGGCAACACCCCGGTGTTGTGGATCGGAGCGCCGCTGGCCCCGGCCGGGCGCGGGTTCTGGGCCAAACTCGAAGGAGCCAATCCCGGTGGGATGAAGGATCGCCCCGCCCTGCACATGGTGCGCCGCGCGCGCGAGCGCGGCGACCTCGCCGAGGGCGCGCCGATCATCGAATCCAGCAGCGGCACAATGGGCCTGGGGCTGGCCATGGCCGGGATGGTGTGTGCGCATCCGGTGACGGTGGTGACCGATCCCGGCCTGGAACCGATCGTGGCGCGGATGTTGGGGGCCTACGGCGCGCGCGTGGACACCGTCACCGAGCCCCATCCGGTCGGAGGATGGCAGCAGGCCCGCCGCGACCGTGTCACCGAACTGCTGGCCGCCCACCCCGACGGGTGGTGCCCGGACCAGTACGCCAACCCCGACAACGCCGAGGGCTACCGGCGCCTGGCCCTGGAGCTGCTGGCGCAACTGGGCCGGGTCGACGTGCTGGTCTGCGCGGTCGGCACCGGCGGGCACTCCGCGGGCGTGGCGCGGGAACTGCGCAGGTTCTGCCCCGATCTGCGGCTCATCGGCGTGGACACGGTGGACTCGACGATCTTCGGGCAACCCGCCGCGCCGCGGCTGATGCGCGGACTCGGCTCGAGCATCCACCCCCGCAACGTCGACTACCCCGCCTTCGACGAAGTCCACTGGGTCGCCCCCGCCGAAGCGGTGTGGGCCGCGCGCACCCTGGCGGCCACCCACTACGCCAGCGGAGGCTGGAGCGTCGGCGCGGTCGCCCTGGTCGCCGGATGGGCCGCCCGAGTCCACGACCCGACCACGCGTATCGCCGCGGTCTTCCCCGACGGACCGCACCGCTACTTCGACACCGTCTACAACAACGCCTACTGCGACGAGCACGGCCTGCTCGACGCGCCGCCCCCGGTCGAACCCGACACCATCGACCATCCCCACCGCCATGTCGTCACCACCTGGACCCGGTGCACGACCGTCGTGGATCCCCGCACCGCCGGACCGGAGGCCCACGCGTGAGCATCTGGCACCGGTTCCGCGGATTCGACCGGCCCGCGCGACTGTTGATGATCAACCAGTTCGGCATCAACCTCGGCTTCTACATGCTCATGCCCTACCTCGCCGGATATCTGTCCGGATCGCTGGCGCTGGCGGCGTGGACGGTCGGGCTCGTGCTCGGGGTGCGCAACTTCTCCCAGCAGGGCATGTTCCTGCTCGGGGGCACCCTCGCCGACCGCTTCGGCTACAAACCCCTCATCGTCGCCGGATGCCTGCTGCGCACCGCGGGATTCGCGCTGCTGGTGTTCGCGACCTCGCTGCCGTGGCTGCTGGTCGCCTCGGCGGCCACCGGATTCGCCGGAGCCTTGTTCAACCCGGCGGTGCGCGCCTACCTCGCCGCCGACGCAGGATCGCGCCGCCTGGAAGCCTTCGCGGTGTTCAACATCTTCTACCAGGCGGGCATCCTGGCCGGACCGCTGGCCGGTCTGGCCCTGATGGCCGTGGACTTCCGGCTCGCCGCCGGTGTCGCCGCGGTCGTGTTCGCCGCGCTGACCGTGGCGCAGTTGTTCGCCCTGCCGGGCAGGCCGCGCGAGGCCGTCACCGAGGCGACCTCGGTCGCCCAGGACTGGCGCGCCGTCCTGGGCAACCGGCGCTTCGTGTGGTTCGCCGTCGCGATGACCGGCTCCTACGTGCTGTCGTTCCAGGTGTATCTGGCCCTGCCCCTGCACGCCCGGACCCTGGCGGGCAGCGACGAGAAGTGGCTGGTCTCGGCGATCTTCGTGGTCTCCGGCGTCGTCGCCATCGCCGGGCAACTGCGCATCACCGCCGCATTGGCCGCCCGGTTCACCACCGGCACGGCGCTGGTCGCGGGGATGTCGGTGATGGCGGTGGCGTTCGTGCCCCTGGCCTTGGTACCCACCGCCGAACCGTTCGGGTTCGTCGCGGCGTGTGCGGCGCTGCTGCTCACCGCCGTCGTGCTCGCGATCGGCACCGCCGCGGTGTTCCCCTTCGAAATGGACACCGTCGTCTCACTGACCGACGGAAGGCTCGTGGCCACCCACTACGGGTTCTACAACACCGTCGTCGGTATCGGCATCCTGATCGGTAACCTCGCCACCGGCGCGGTCTTCGGCACCGCGACCGCCCACGGGGCGACCCGCTGGATATGGATCGGCCTGAGCGCGACCGGAGCACTGGTCGCCCTCGGACTCGCACGGCTGCATCGACATTCACAGCCGCACACACCACACACGCACCGAGTCCCGGTCTGACCGGTGATCGATCGCCGACCGCGAGCTGTGGCTCCATCCCCCCTGACCAACGCACCGGGCGGGGTCGCGGCAGGCGCCGTCGCACCCGATCGGCCCACCACCACCGCGAATAACTACGCTGCATAGTATGTCGTGGTACCGGAAGCCTTCCCGTGAGCGTGAGGTCTCGAGCTCACACCTATCGCGTCCGGCGCCGGGCTCGGCCACGCTCGCATTCCTCTGCGCGAGCGTGGCGGGCACGGTCGCGGCGCTGGTCGTCGGGGTGTCGGCGGCGCGGGCGTTGAGTCTGCTCGGGCTTCCCGATCCGGGACCGGCGACGACCTACGGGCTGCCCGCCCTGCGCGCGCTCGCCGACCTGTCAGCGGCCGCGACGATCGGCTCATTGCTGTTCGCGGCATTCCTGACACCGCCACAACCCGGCGGGCTTCTCGATACCGGCGGATATCGCGCGATGCAACGCGCCTCGCTCTCGGCGATGACGTGGGCGTGTTGCGCGGCATTGCTGGTGCCCTCGACGGTGTCGGACACGGTCGGCCAGCCACTCGGTCGGGTGTGGCGTCCGGAAGTGTTGTGGCGTGCGACCGGCCAGATCCCGCTGGCGCAGGCGTGGGCCACCACGGCGGTGCTCGCGGCGCTCCTCGCCGTGAGCGCTCGACTGATACTGCGGTGGCGATGGACGCCGCTGTTGCTGGGTGCGGCGGTGGCGACCATGATGCCGTTGGCGCTGAGCGGGCATTCCTCCTCCGGCGGCGCCCACGATCTCGCTACCAACAGCCTTGTCCTGCACCTGATTTCGGCCGCGCTATGGGTGGGTGGGCTGTTCGCGGTCCTGGTCCACGCGCTGCGCGGCGGCGCGCACACCGACCTCGCCGCGCGCCGGTTCTCCTCGATCGCGACCGTCGCGTTCGTGATCGTCGCGGGCAGCGGAGTGATCAATTCCTGGGTCAGAGTCGCGCCGGGTGAACTGTTCACCACGACCTACGGGCGACTGGTCCTCGCCAAGATCGCCGCGCTGACCCTCGCGGGAGTCCTCGGCGTCGTCCAACGCCGCGCCGCTCTACCGGCACTGGCCGCCGATCCGCGCGACCGCGGTGCGCTGATCCGTTTCGGCGGCATCGAGGTGCTGATATTCGCCGTGACCGTGGGCCTGGCGGTCGGACTCGGCCGCACCCCGCCACCGCCACCGACCGCGGAGCCGACACCGGCCGAGGTGGAACTCGGCTACACCCTGTCCGGAGCCCCGTCGGCGGCCCGGCTGCTGGTGGAGTGGCGTTTCGATCTGATCTTCGGGACCTCGGCGCTGGTGCTCGCGCTCGTGTATCTGCTGGGCGTGCGGCGGCTGCGAGCACGTGGACAGAGATGGCCCTCGGCGCGCACGATCGCCTGGCTGGCGGGGTGCGTGGTGGTGTTGCTCGCGACCAGTTCCGGCGTGGGCCGCTACGCGCACGCGGTGTTCAGCGTGCACATGGGCCAGATCATGGCGTTGTCGGCGCTCGCACCGATCCTGCTGACCCTCGGCGGACCGCTCACCCTGGCCCTGCGGGCAGTGGCACCGGCCGCGCACCAAGACGTGCCCGGAGCGCGGGAGTGGATACTCGCCGCGATGGGTAGCCCGATCTCGCGCGCGCTCACCCATCCGGTCGTGGCCTCGGTCGTTCTCGCCGCAGGGCTCTACGCTCTCTACCCCGGCGGGATCTACCACGCCTTCGTGGATTCGCACGCCGCGCACCTGCTGATGAACCTGTACTTCCTGATCGGCGGGTATCTGTTCTTCTGGGTCCTGGTCGGCATCGATGAGACGCCACGCCCGATCACACCCTCGACCCGGCTCGCGATGGCTCTGGCCGCGCTGCCCTCACACGCGGTGTCCGGTCTGGCCGTGATCACCACGACGACCGTGATGGGCGGATGGTTCTTCGGCAGCCTCGCGCTGGGCTGGAACGACGATCTGCTCGGCGACCAAACCGTGCGCGGCGGAGCGGCCTGGGCGGTGGGGGAGATACCGCTGGTGATCGTGGTCTTCGTGCTTCTCGGCCGATGGGCGCGCGGCCGCGCTCGCCCCGCCGAGCCGACCGACAGGCGCAGCGGACACGATCCCGGCACCGACATCGGCGCCGCAATGCGGCGAGCCCAGCATGCTTCGAGCACGTGAATCCCGCACTGCGCCAGACTCTGTCGCGGAATCCATGACGATCACGCGCGCTGGGTCCGCCTCGATCACATGTCGATGCCGCGTGCCCGCAACCACGCCAGCGGGTCGGCCTTGCCGCCGCCGGTCCGCCAGACCTCGTAGTGCAGATGCGGGCCGGTGGATTGGCCGCGGTTGCCGACGGTGGCGATGGTCTCCCCGGCGCGCAGTCGTTGTCCCGCAGCGACGAAGATCTCGTTCATGTGCCCGTAGACGCCGATCGTCCCATCGTCCTGGAGCACCCTGATCCAGAGACCGAATCCTTGCGCGGGGCCTGCTTCGATCACGGTGCCGTCGGTGACGGCGACGATGGGTGTACCGATCGCGTTGGCGATGTCGAGTCCGTCGTGGTTCGTACCCCACCGAGGGCCGTAACTCGAGGTCAAGGTGCCAGCGACCGGTGCGAGAGTTCGAGGCCGCCTGGCCTCGGCCTCACGCTTGACGCGCACCTCCTCACGATCACGGGCACCCGCGAGCCGATCGGCGAAATCGGCGAGGTCGGGTATCGACGGAAGTTCGAGCAACATCGCCGTTTCCGAGCCGCCCGCGGCGCCCGTGGACCCGTCGTCGTCGGTGACCCGCACATGACCCTGCTCTTTACCGGACACGGCGTGCGCGGTAGAGGTTCCCCCGGCGAGGATCGCTCCGGCCGCCACCGACGCCAGCATCGCGCGTCCGCGAATATTCGTCGGAGCCCGATGACTGCGTGGCCTCCGAACCGGACTCGGCGTAGGCACAGTCACCGTCACTGCGGGATATCTGTCGGTCGGTGGATCGCACACGGGTGGGGCGACATACGGCGGTGGGTATCGATCCGGCCGCGGATGTGGGCTCGGCGGCCCCGCTACCGGCCATTGCGACTGCTCGATCGGGCGAGGTTCGGACATGGTCCTTCGGAAGGAATGCTCGTCGGCCAGCTCTTCGGGCCTGCGGTGTCGCGCCAATCGAGATCCTCCATCGAGAGTGACAGCCGGTGAATATCGGACCCGCCGAAGCAGATCACAAGCATATTACTATGCAACATAGTTTTTTGGTGTCGCCTGAACAACCCGGGAGTCGGCCCTGCGAACAGGCCGCGCGGCGGGGATCGTGGGTCTGCCCCGTGCGCGCCACCAGCCGCCGCGACTGTCGGACCGGGATGCCGCGTCGGCCAGACCTGCCCGGACCCGGCCGACCAAGTCGGGCACCCACCGGTGAACAGGGACCACGCGCGCGGCCACCGGACATCTGTTCGCCGGGATCGCTCGCGCGTCAGCGATTCATCATCGGCCTGTATCTCGTCCAGGATCTGATCCCGATCGCTACATCAGGATCATGGCTGGGGCTGGACTGCGAGGGAAGTAGCTGGTTTTCGCGCCAGTATGCGGAATGTGATCGCGCCGCGGCCGGTGCGGTTGACCGATTCCAGCGTGAATCCCGCGTCGCTGAGGTAGGGGCCGGGGTCGCGGGTCAGGTGGTCGGCGGCGAAGCGCACAGTGATCGTTTCGGCCGCGCGCATGATGGTGTTGGCCAGGCGGTTTCGGGCGGGGCCGTGTTCGGCGAGGACGAACCGCCCGCCGGGGCGTAGGACCCGGAACGCTTCGCGGGCGGCGGCGAGTGGGTCGGGGATGGTGCAGAAGGTGTAGGTCGAGACGACGGTGTCGACGCAGGCGTCGGGCAGGTCGAGGTGTTCGACGTCGCCGTGGCGCAGGGTGAACCGGTCGGTGTCGGTGGCCGGGATTCGGTCGCGTGCGATATCGAGCATCTGCTGGGATAAGTCGACGGCGGTGACGTGGGTGACCTGGGAGTCGTAGAGGGGCAGGTTCAGTCCGGTGGCGACGCCGATCTCGACGACGGTGCCCGATGCCTGCGCCACTGCCCAGGCGCGGGCGTTGCCCAGGAGCAACTTCTCCGACCACGCGATCTGGCGGTCGTACCCGGCGGCGACCCGGTCGAAGACTCGTTCGACCCTGCTGGTCGCGTGTGTACTCGTCACACCGGTCCACTCAACCAGCGCGCTCGTGCCGCCACATCAGGGACAACCCCGAAACCTGTGCCCGCACTGCCCATATCGTGACCCGCGCCCCCGGTGGGTGAGCCGATGTCGCGGCCAGCGAGACCGGTCATGACCGGTTGGTGGTTTCGGTGCGGACGACGGGCAGTCCGATTGTGGTGGGCGCGCAGCAGGCGCAGTCGGCGGACTCGGTCGGCGCGGCGGGCGGGAGTTGTCGAAGGGATACGGGTTCGGGTTCGGGTGTGCCGGGCAGTGCGCGCAGTCGTCCGGCGCGCACGCCGTTGGCGATGACGAAGACCTCGGCGACTTCGTGGACGAGGACGACCGTGGCCAGGCCGAGGACTCCGAAGGCGGCCAGTGGTACCAGCGAGGCGACGATCGCGGCCGAGAGGGCGATGTTCTGGACCATGATGCGCCGGGCGCGGCGCGCATGGGCCAACGCCTGGGGAAGATGTCGCAGGTCGGTGCCCATGAGGGCGATGTCGGCGGTTTCGGCATATGGGGTCCAGTGACGCGAAAAGTCGCGCTTAGCGGTATTTTCCCTGCTCGGGCTGAGGTGTGACGTGAGACCAGGCTGCCGTCGGAATCCGACCCGATCGAGGTGAGCGGGCCGGGTGTCGAGGCGGTGGATCCGACCGAGGCGTTTGATTCTGGTTGATTCGGTCGAACAGCGAGCGCGGTTGTGCCGCTGGTGGTTTCATGTGCGGCTGTGCGTGATGAGGGGGCCGTGGAGTACGGCCGGTTCGGTGTGTTGACGCGGGCCGATTTGGAGCGGTTTTTCTATCTCGACGATGAGGATCGCAAACTGATCGCGCAGCGGCGTCGTGACAGCAATCGCCTCGGCTTCGCTGTCCAACTGGTGACCGTGCGCTACCTGGGCACGTTTCTGCCCGACCCGCTCGATGTCCCCGACGATGTGGTCGCCTACCTGGCCGAACAGCTCAAGATCGCCGATCCGACGTGCGTGAAGTCCTACACAGAGCGCAAGCAGACCCGCTACGACCATCAGGACGAGATCGTCCGCGCGGACGGGTTGACCGAGTTCGCGCAGATCGAGGCCGAGTTGGTGGCGTGGGTCGCCGATCAGGCGTGGATGACCGGTGACGGCCCCAAGGCGCTGACCGCGGGCGCGGTGCGCTGGCTGCGCGAACGCGCCGCCCTGCTCCCGGGCGTCTCGACCCTGGAACGCCTCGTTGCCGAGGGCAAGCAGGCCACCGATGCGCGGTTGTGGACACATCTGGCCTCCCAACTGACCGGCCGGGAAGCCGGAATCCTATTGGAGCTGCTGGAAACCCGTGAAGAGGGCCGACGCAAGGTGGTGGAGCTCGAGCGCCTGCGCAAGGGCGCTTTCACCCCGTCGGTGACGGGCATGCGTCACGCGCTGGCACGGGTGCGGGACTTGAACGCGGTGGTCCCGGCGTCGGTGGACATCGCCGAGGTGCCGCCGCGACGGTTGATCGCCCTCGCCGCGCACGGGATCACCGGCAAGACCTCGCATCTGCGGCGTATGAAGTCGCAGCGGGAACGGTTGCTGGCGTTGTTGACCGCGACGGCGTTCACGTTGCGGGCCAAAGCGGTCGACGACGTGCTCGAACTGTTCGACCTGCTCATGGTCACCGACCTGATGGCGAAGGCCGAACGCCAGTCCAAGGACGAGAAGCTGCGCCGATACCCGCGGGTGACGCGTAACGCCGGGAAGCTCGCGCGGGCGGTGCGGGTGCTGCTGGAGATGAGCGAGGCCGACCCGGGCCTGTCGCTGGAACTGGTGTGGGATCTGATCGAGAACGCCGTGTCCAAGGCCGAGTTGTGGGCCGCGCTGGCCGCGATCGACGAGCTCGTGCCGCAGGCGGATCCGGAGTTCGACTCCCAGCGCCTCGAGGAGCTGGCGGGCCGGTTCGCCACGGTGCGGGCGTTTCTGCCCGCGATGATGCGCACCATCGAGTTCGGTGCCACCGGCGGCGCCGGGCCGGTCCTCAAAGCCATGCACACCCTGGCCGATCTGATCTCCCCGCAACGCAACCGCGGGCGGCCTGCCCGCTGGCTCGACGCCCGCCGTGTCGATCACGATCTGGTGGGCGGGGGCTGGCAGCGCCTGGTCTATCCGGCGGAGCGGCCGGAGAAACCGTGGACGGGGCCGCGTACACGCTGTGCGTGCTCGAGCAATTCCGGCGGCATCTGCGCTACCGCAACATCTTCGCCGAGGAATCCGCCAAATGGCGCGACCCGCGAGCACATCTGCTGTCGGGGATGGCGTGGGAGACCGCCCGTGATTCAGGCATGAACGCGCTCGGGCTGCCGGACAACCCGCGGCCGATGCTGGGCGAGCTGGCCGGGAGCGTAGACGCCGCCTACCGGGAGCTGGCCGCGCGTCTGGGCGACGACACCCCCGCCACCGTGGATTCCGACGGCAAGCTGCACGTGGCCGCGTTGACCGCGATCCCGGATCCGCCCGGCCTGACCGATCTGCGGCGCCGCGCGGCGGCGATGATTCCGCGGGTGGATCTGCCGGAGCTGGTCCTCGAGGTGATGTCGTGGCTTCCGGAGTTCGGCGAATCCTTCACTCACGTCGCCGGCACCAGCGCCCGAGTCGCCGACCTCGGCGTCTCTGTCGCTGCGGTGTTGTGCTCGCAGGCGATGAACGTCGGTCTGGCACCGGTGGTTTCGCCCGGCGCGGACGCGTTGACGCGGGATCGGTCGCGCCACGTCGACCAGCACTACATTCGCGCCGACACCATGGCCGCGGCCAACACGGTGCTGGTCAATGCTCAAGCGAACCTGCCGTTGGCGCAGCTGTGGGGCGGCGGGCTGGTTGCCAGCGTGGACGGGATGCGGTTCGTCGTCCCGGTCCGCTCGATCCATGCCCGCCCGAATCGAAAATATTTCGGCCCGAAACGGGGCGCTACCTGGCTGAATATGCTCAACGACCAGGCCGCCGGACTGAACGGGATGGTCGTTTCGGGTACTCCGCGTGATTCGCTCAACGCCGTCGATGTGGTGCTGCGCCAACCTGAAGGCAGCAAGGTGCCCGACGACATCATCACCGATAGCGGGTCCTATTCCGACATCGTGTTCGGAATCCTGCATCTCTTGGATCGCAAGTATCGGCCGCAGCTGGCGAACCTGCCTGACCAGCGGCTGTGGCGTATCGACCCGGCCGCCGACTACGGGCCCCTGGACAAGGCCGCGCGCGGCCGCATCGACCTGGACAAGATCGGTGAGCATTGGCAGGACATGTGCCGGATCGCGGTGTCGATGCATCGTGGTGAGGTGTCCGGGCACGAGGTCACGCGCATGATCTCCCGCGACGGTAACCCCACGTCACTGGGGCTGGCCATCGCACACTACGGGCGCATCTTCAAGACCCTGCACATCCTGCGCCTGGCTGACGACGAGCCGTATCGGCGCGAGGCCAAGGCGCAGGCGAATCTTCAGGAGGGACGTCACGACCTGGGCCGCAGCATCTTTCACGGCAAGAAGGGCGAGATCACTCGCGCCTACCTCGACGGCATGGAAGACCAGCTCTCAGCACTCGGCCTGATCTTGAACTGTGTCGTGCTGTGGAATTCGGTGTACCTGGACCGCGCGCTGGATGAGCTGCGCGCCCAGGACTACCCGGTCCGCGATGAGGATGCCACCCGGTTGTCAGCGTTCATCCGCAAACACCTCCGTCTGGAAGGCCATTACAGCTTCCACCTGCCCGAGCTCGGCGAAGGCCACCGGGCGCTGCGGGATCCCGACGTCCCAGACGATGACGACTGACACCGTCTGAGCTTCCCCCGCTTTCACGGAGGGCTTCCGGCAAAGCGGGGGAAGCTCAGTCCGGGGGGCGGGCGGGCTGACCGACGCTGTGATTCCGCGGGTCGATCCGCCCGCCGGCTCGCGGTTTGTCTTGCTGTCACATGCCCGGACAGCAGGGGCCCATCATGCTGCACATCCAGTCGCAGATCATCTTCAGCGGGTTCACGTAAATCACCTCCCTTGCAGTGGTGTGTTCGGGACGCGTCAGCGGCGCGATCGGCGACTTGCTGCTGACGCCGGCACCATGGTTCGCGGAGCCGCCGAGGGCATCTCGGCTGACCGGTGAACCGCAGCGATGCTAGACCTTCCATTCGAATGGAAGGTCAAACCGCGTAAGTTGCCGGTGATCGGTTGACCAGGCAGATCGGGGGTCACTGATTGTTTGTGTCTGCATCGGTGCGGCGCTGGACCGGACCAGCGCTGTGGTCTTCCCTGGCGGCGGCCCTATCGCCTGCTCGGAGGGTGTTTAGTTCGCGGGTCAGTGCCGCGATTTGTTCATCGACGCCGGTCTCGGCACGCCGGTGGCGGCGCATCGGCCGGATACAGGTGACGTAGGTGACGGTCGCCGCGGCCGTGGCCAGGATCGCGGCGTACCAGGTGGATGTCACGACGAATTCCCGGGCCGGTGCTCAGGTTGGCGGTCGGCTTTGAGGCGCTCGATTTCGGCGCGCAGCGTGTCGAGTTCGATCTGGCGGGTGTCGTCGCCGGTGTCGTGGCGGTTGCCGCGCATCATCATGAACATCATCGCGCCCATCCCGATGGGGCAGGCGAGGACCGCGAGGGTGAGTAGTACGGAGTTCATTTCTCGTTCCGTTTCCGACTCGAGGTGAACCAGGAATCCCGGGTTCACCAAAGGTTGTGGGGCTGCTGCCCGGTGGGTCGGCTGCGCTGGGCGGCCGACCCACCAGACAGGGCAGGTCGTTACGAGTCGACGGTGGCGGTGTAGCCGAGTTCAGCGACGGCCGCGATGACATCGTCGGGGGTGGTGGCGGTGTCGAGGTCGACGGTGGTGCGCGCTCTTTTCATCGACGTTTGGGTGTTGCGGACGCCGGGGAGGTCGGCCAGGGTGTCGTCGATGAGCAGCGCGCAGCTGCCGCAGTGCATGCCCTGGACCCGAAAAGTGTGTGTGGCCATAGGTTTTCGATCCTTTCGTCAGGCGATGGTGAGCAGGCCGGAATACATGCCCATGCCGCAGGTGTAATCCAGGCGGCCGGGTTGCAGGACCCCGAGGTCGATGCGGGTCTCCCCGGTGCTCGGCAGGACCTTCTGGATGCCGAGGCTGGGGATGACCAGCGACCGGATGCAGCCCTGGACGCCGTTGGTCTTGACCACCAGGGTGGTCGGGACACCGGCTTTGGCTTCGACGTTGCCGGGGGTGTAGGCACCGGTGCGGGCGGTGATCGTCACCAGCTGCACGCCGTCGGTGACGGTCGCGGCCGTGGCGTCAGCGGGGGGTTGACTGGCACCGAATGCTTCGGCGATGCGTCCGGCAGCCAACGGGGAGCCGGCAAGTTCGAGACCGCCGTTGAGGGTGTAGAAGCCCATGCCGAGCACGACCAGTCCGGTCGCCACGGCCAGCCGGCCGCGCCAGACGGTGGCCGCGACCCGGGCGGCGTACCCGAGGACGGCGAACAACGGTCCGGTACCGAGCACAAACACCGCCATGGCCGCCGCACCCCACAACGGGGACCCGGACGCGAGAGCGAGCGCTTCCACCGACAGGGTGATCCCGCAGGGGAGCAGGATCGTCAGCACACCGAGCACCGCGGGCGCGAATGCGGTGTGCAGGCGGGCGCCGCTGCGCACGATCCGCATCCACGAGGCGGGTGGTTCCACGACGATCCCGCGGAACCCGGGCACGCCGAGTTGGGCGAGGCCGAACACGATGATCAGCAGCCCGGCCCCGATCTGGAGCCAGGTGCGGGTACCGATCGACAGCTGCACGGCGCCGCCGAGGGCGCCGAGCGCGGCACCGAGCAGGGTGTGGGAGAGCAGTTTTCCGGCGAGGAAACCACCGACCGGTGCCAGATCGTCACCGAGGCGGGCCCACACCCGCGGCGGGGATTGCACGGCTGCGGTCTTGCTGGTTGTGGCGGTCGCGGTGCGCTGACGGGTGATGACGCCGGTCAGCAGACCGCCTTGGACGGCGGCACACGAGACGCCGCCAGCGAACAGGCCGGTGGCCAGGACAGGAACGAGATTCACGAAACGAACTCCTGCGTGAGGTAAGTACGGAGACATACACAGACGGCTCCCGCGGCGTTTATCGAACGCACGACGGGGGACGGGTCGGTCGCAGTGCGACAGACCCGCGGCATCTGCGGTTTATGTCCGCAGCACGCAGAGTTCAGCGAGGCTGGGCGGGCGCAGCAGCACCGTGCGCGGCTCGGGCCCCGCCAGCGGAAGGGGAATACGGATCGCGTGGGCGCGCCCGTGGTGGCGCAGCAACGCCACACCGGCCAGCAACGCGAGGAACACCGCCAGACAGGCCATCACGATTGCGGCCGGGGCCACGGGCTGTGAATGATCCGATCCGGCCGTCACCGACGCGGCGCTGGCCTTAACCATCACCGCACCCTGATCGTGATCGGCGTGGTTCATGCTCTGGTCGGCACCGGTTTGCGCCGGACCGCAGTGACCGGCCGCCGTGGCCGAGGCCGTCATGGACATGTCCATCGGCGCAGCGGCCCGGCAGTGCCCACTCCCGATCAGCGCGATCCCGACCAGCGCCGCCAGCACGACGACGAGCCGGAGAAGTCCGGCTCGCCGCACTGCGGGCGTAGCGCTGGTCACGACAGTGAGCCTACTGGTCACATCCGTGCACCGGCGGGTGTGGGCGGGTACGTGTTCGGGGATAGGTAGCCAGAGGTGAGGGCTGAACCCTCGAGGGGTGCGCAAGACCGAGCTGTTGCAGGGCATCCGCCGAGTCTCTGTGGCCGAGCGGTGGGCCGGGGCCGATCCCTGTGGCCGTTGCGCTGTGTGATCGGCCTTGACTCTGTACTCGAGTACAGGGTTGAGAATGTTGGTATGCGTAGCAGTGAGCTGGCCACCTGCGCCGGGGTGAACGTGCAGACGCTTCGGTACTACGAACGCCGGGGTCTGTTGGCGTCGCCGCCGCGTTCAGCGTCGGGGTATCGGGCGTATCCGAGCGAGGCTGTGGCGGTGGTCAGGTTCGTCAAGCGCGCCCAGGATCTTGGGTTCACTCTGGAGGAGATCGGTGAACTTCTCGATCTTGCCGATGGCGGACCGGATGATTGCGACGTGGCCCGGGAGCTGGCCGAAGCCAGGATGGTTCAGCTCGCCGAGCGGATCGTGGATCTGCAGCGGATGCAGCAGTCGCTCTCGGAGCTGGTTGCCACCTGTGAACGCCCGCGTAGCGACCGGAGCTGTCCGCTTCTGCACACCCTCCACGATGAGGAAGGCGAACGATGAAGCTGGAGATTCTGCAGGTCCCCGACTGCCCCAACGTTTCGGTGTTGGAGCAACGGATCCGGCAGGCGATCGGCAGCGAGCCGGTCGATGTGGAGGTCGTGCACCGCGTGCTCGATACCGCGGCCGGAGCTGCCGCTGCGGGAATGACCGGCTCGCCGACGCTGCTCGTCGACGGCATGGATCCTTTCGCCGTACCGGGTCAGGCGCCGAGCGTGTCGTGCCGTCTGTATCGGTCCGAGACCGGGTCGGTGAGCGGGGCGCCGTCGGTGGTAGCGCTGCGCGAGGCGCTGCACTTGGGGGACTCCTCCACTACATCGGGCAACGCACCGGGTGTTGCTGTGGATTGCTGCGCTCGGGCATCGGGTGAGTCTTCGGCGGCGGGGACGTTGAGCGCGTGGCGCGCGGCAGCGCAGCCCACCGACCCCGCCGAACGGGCAGTTCATCACGCGATCCTGCGTGGTTTCGCCAGCGAGGGCCGGGCACCGGCGGCGGCGGAGCTGACCGCGGTCGCCGCCGAGCACGATACTTCGGCGGAGCAGGTCCTCGAGCGTCTGCACACAGCCGATGTGATCCGCCTCGGCATGTCCGGCAGCGTCGAGTCGGCTTACCCGTTCTCTGCCTCACCGACACCGCACCGGGTGCGGATCGCGGCCGGGGCGCAGGTTTATGCGATGTGCGCCGTCGATGCCCTGGGTATCGCTGCCATGCTCGACACCGATGTCCTGATCGAATCGGTCGACCCGTCGACGGGCGAACCGATCACGGTGACCGTCCGCGACGCGGTCGTGGCGGCGCAGCCTCAGACAACGGTTGTGTTCGTCGGCGCACGGGCAACTGCCGGCCCGTCCGCCGACACCTGCTGCGGCTACCTCAATTTCTTCAGCGACCGGCAGACCGCGCAAAACTGGGCAGACACCCACCCAACAGCTCGCTGGGATCATCCTGGACCTCACCGACGCCCAGCAGCTGGGCACCCGCATCTTCGGGAACCAACTGCGCGTCTGACTGCGCTGCCGACGATCGGGGTTGGCTCGCGTGGTCCCGACCCCATTCTGCTTCAAGGACACAACTCGCCCCCCACGCCGGCGGGGGAACCACCAGTTCCATCGGCCCAGTAACTGCATCAGGGCCGGAACCAGCACGAGTCGCACGATGATCGCGTCGATGGCGACCGCGGCACCGAGAGCCAGGCCGAGTTGTTTGAGTTCGAGCGTGCTGGCGGTGAGGAAGCTGCCGAAGATGACGACCATGATGGCGGCCGCCGCGGTGATGGGTCGTGCGGTGCGGGTGAGACCGGAGGCGACGGCGAGTCGGTTGTCGCCGTGGGTTTCCCAGTGTTCGCGGATGCGGCGGATGAGGAACACCTCGTAGTCCATCGACAGGTTCCTCACCGTGCGGTGGTGATCATTTGCGGTCCGACTGTCCTCGACAGCATAGGCATTCGGCGATGACAACGCGCAGCACTGATGGTTGCCGGCCCCGCTCCTGGGTGACCGTCTTCACGCGATGTCAACGGTTGATGGTGTTAGCATCGCTTGATGACGATTAATAGTAGGGGTGATTGCCCACCCTCCGGGGAGGGGGCTCTCGAGCCGGCGGTGGCGCTGTTCCACAGCCTGTCGGATGCGACGCGGTTGGCGATCGTGCAGCGGCTGGCGGGCGGGGAGGCGCGTGTGGTCGACCTGATGAGCGGGTTGGGCTTGGCGCAGTCGACGGTGTCGGCGCACGTGGCGTGTTTGCGGGACTGCGGGCTGGTGGTGGGGCGCCCCGAAGGGCGTCAGGTCTTCTACAGCCTGACCCGCCCGGAACTGATGGACCTGCTGGCCTCGGCGGAGACGCTGTTGGCGGCGACGGGTAACGCGGTAGCGCTGTGCCCGAACTACGGCACCGAGGCACCGGCCGCGGGCGAAGCGACAGGACGGAAGGGGCGGCGATGAGCGACGCGTGCGGTTGTGGCCACGACGAGCCGACGACAGGAGAAGAGGGCGAGGAGCAGGCACCGCAGCGCCTGTGGGAGGTCGGTGAGCTGCGGGCCGCGGCGGTCGCGGGCGTGCTGCTGCTCGCGGCGCTGATCGCGGGGTGGGCCGCTATGTCGCGCCCGGTGGTGCTGACGCTCGAGGTGGCGGCGTTGGCGGTCGGCGCGTACACCTTCGTGCCGTCGACGCTGAAGCGCCTGGTCAAGGGCAAGATCGGGGTCGGGACGCTGATGACGATCGCCGCGGTCGGTGCGGTGATCCTCGGTGAGGTCGGCGAGGCCGCGATGCTGGCGTTCCTGTTCTCCATCAGCGAAGGACTCGAGGAGTACTCGATCGCGCGCACCCGTCGCGGGTTGCGTGCGCTGCTGTCGCTGGTGCCCGATCGCGCCACTGTATGGCGTGACGGCGTGGAGACCGAAGTGTCCCCGGCGGAATTGGCGGTCGGGGACACGATGGTGGTCAAGCCCGGTGAGCGGATCGCCACCGATGGTGTCATTCGCTTCGGGCGCACCGCCCTGGATACCTCGGCGATCACCGGTGAATCGGTGCCGATCGAGGTCGGTCCCGGCGCCGAGGTGTTCGCCGGTTCGATCAACGGCAACGGCGTCCTCGAGGTCGAGGTCACCACGACCGCGCAGGACAATTCCCTCGCCCGGATCGTGCGGATCGTGGAGGCCGAGCAGACCCGCAAGGGTGAGGCGCAGCGCCTGGCCGACAAGATCGCGAAACCGATGGTGCCCGCCATCATGATCGCGGCGGCGGTCATCGCCGTTCTCGGCAGCATTCTGGGGGATCCGAAGACCTGGATCGAGCGGGCGCTGGTGGTGCTGGTCGCCGCGTCGCCGTGCGCGCTGGCGATTGCGGTGCCGGTCACGGTGGTGGCCGCCGTCGGCGCGGCCAGCAAGCTCGGCGCGCTGGTCAAGGGTGGTGCGGCGCTCGAGGCGCTGGGCAAGGTGCGGGCTGTGGCGTTGGACAAGACCGGCACCCTCACCCGCAACCAGCCCGCCGTGGTGGAGGTCGCCGTGATCAACGGTGCGACCGAGGCCGAGGTGTTGGCGGTGGCCGCCGCGTTGGAGGCGCGCAGCGAACACCCCTTGGCGCGTGCGATTCTCGCCGCCGTCGATACGGTGCAACCGGCCACCGAGGTGGAAGCGGTCACCGGCGCCGGGCTCACCGGCCGGATCGAGGGTCGACCGGTCCGTTTGGGCCGACCCGGCTGGATCGAGGCGGGTCCGCTCGCCGGTGAGGTCGAACGCATGCAGCAGGCGGGCGCGACCGCGGTGCTGATCGAGGACGACGGCGCGTTGATCGGCGCTGTCGCGGTTCGTGACGAGTTGCGGCCCGAGGCCGCCGAAGTGGTGGCGCGGCTGCATGCGAGTGGTTGCCAGGTGGCCATGCTCACCGGCGACAACGAGCGCACCGCCGCCGCGCTGGCCGCGCAGGCGGGCATCGACACCGTGCACGCCGACCTGCGCCCGGAGGACAAGTCCCGCATCGTCGCCGAGCTGCGCACGCGACGATTCACCGCCATGGTCGGTGACGGCGTGAACGACGCGCCTGCCCTGGCCACCGCCGACCTGGGCGTCGCGATGGGCGCGATGGGCACCGACGTGGCCATCGAGACCGCCGATGTCGCCCTGATGGGCGAGGACCTGCGGCACCTGCCGCAAACCCTCGACCACGCGCGGCGCGCGCGGGCGATCATGCTGCAGAACGTGGGGCTCTCGCTGGCCATCGTCACGGCGCTGATCCCGCTCGCGCTGTTCGGGGTGCTCGGTTTGGCCGCGGTCGTGCTGGTGCACGAAGTCGCCGAGATCGTCGTCATCGCCAATGGCGTGCGCGCCGGTCGCACCACGCCGCTGGCACCGGCACCGGTCGGAGCCGCCCCGCAGGTCGGCGCGCTGGCCGGCACCGGATCATGAGTATCGACCCCGTAGTGACGCCCTCCCCGGCCACCGGTCGGGCGGCGATCCGGCACCGTGTCACGGTGTATGTGATCGCCGCCGGGATGGCGGGCATCGATCTGGCGGCCAAGGTGTGGGCCCAGCGCCGATTGGCGGGCAATCCGATCGAACTGGGGCCCGTGGACCTGCGGCTGGCGTTCAACCCCGGTGTCGCGTTCTCGATGGGAGCGGGCGCGCCCACCGGGGTGGTCCTGGCCGTGACGGGCCTGATTACCGCCTGCATGGCTGTGGCCGTGTGGCGGTGGGCACCCACGGCCAACACGTGGTGGCGCACCGGTTTCGCCGCGATTCTCGGCGGCGCGATCGCCAACGTCGTCGACCGCGCGCCCGACGGTGTGGTCACCGACTACCTGCGCACCGGCTGGTGGCCGACGTTCAACCTCGCCGACTCCCTCATCGTCGTCGGCGCCATCGGCCTGTGCGTTCTCACCGTGTTCGGCAGCAGCCCCGATGGGCGCCGAACCGACGACGACGCCTGAGCACTCTCGGCCCGGAACCTGCGGCGATGCTGATGGGAATGGAGCACGGTCCCGCCGGGGGTCGACTGCGACCCTCCGCGGCGGCCCGTCGCTCTGGTCATGATCGGCTCGCGTCTTCGCGACCACCGGGGACGGCACGGTGGCAAGGGCAAGGAGGATGCCCACGAGCTACCCGGCGGACACACCTGGGCAGTCTGGTCCACGGGACTGCGGATCGAAATGGATTGGCTGACACGACGAATGGGGCTGATCCGATGAGCCCGGCGGCGATCGCGCCCGGTCGACCTCCCAGCCGAGCCGCAGGTGATGGCCGTGCCGAACGCATACCGGGGCGATCACGATGCCTGCAAGGATATGCGAACCAGTGGAAGGTGAGGTCGAACGGCGAATCGGGTGGTACCCGGTGACAATCGTGGGGGTGGCTGGGAACATCGAGTTCATGCGTGCGAGTAGCGGGGGCGGTGACGAACCGGAATTCGAGCAACGCGTCGTCAGCCTGATCCACCATGTGCTGACCGAGGCGGGTGCCGACGGGACGATATACCGGGCGGTGACGCGGATTGCCTCGGAGACGCCGTGGTTGCATCCGATCATGCTGGTCTATGCACGTTTCGGTGTCGTGGTGCTTGCCGCCGTTCTCGCGGCGGCGTGGTGGCGAGCGGGGCCGGACCGTCGTGCGATCGGTGGGCTGGTCACCGTGTCGATTGCTGCCGGTCTGGCATTTGTGGTCTCGCGCGTCGCTGCCGAGGCGATCGCGCTCCCGCCGCCGTGCAGCACGGTGGCGGGAGCGTATGTTCTCGAGCGCTGTATGGCCGGTGAAACCCATACGATGCCCGATCCCCGTATCGCGGTCGTTGCGGCCGTGGCGGCGGTGGTGATGCCGATGAACCGGCGCCTGGCGGTGTTCGCGGTGATCTGGTCGATCGGGTTGGCGTTCTCGCGTGTGTATGTGGGTACCGCCTACCCGATCAGCGGCCTGGTCAGCCTGGCCGTCGGCGCGAGCGTCGGCGCGGCCGTCACCATCGTCGGCGCTGCGGCACTGCGGGCTGCTGCGCACCTCGCCCGCCGACGTCGCCCGCCGAGCGGGGCTCGACCCGGCACGGTGTCACGCTCGCCCGTTTCTGCTGGTGTGCAAAGCATTTCGTGATCAGGGGCGTCACCGTCATCGGGCGGGGCGGGTGTTCGCTGCCGCTGCCGGAGATTCGACGGTGTCACCCAGCTTTCCCGATCGCCGCAAAACGAACAAGGCCGTGGCCGAGGCCGCTCCGACGGCGAGCAGTGCGGCCCAGGCGAGGCCGTCGAGCCCGGTGCGGGCGGCGGCGTCGAGCGCCGCGCCGGTGCCGAGATTGCCGAGCAGGATTCCGACACCGACCACGGTGTTGTAGAAACCGTAGTGGGTCGCTACCAGACGCTCGCCGGTCAACGCGATGATGGTGTCCATCTCGAACGGGAACACCGCCGCGCTCCCGACAGCCAGGAGCGCCGCCGATACCGACATGGCTGCGGTGCTGAAGGGCCCGGAGCCGGGTATCAGCAGCAGTGGCAGGAAGGCCGCCGCCAGGATCGCCACGCCGGTAACCAGACCACGGTCGCGTCCCAACCGGCGGGTGAACCAGTCGGTGATGCGCAGCTGCCCGGCGACCGCGAGGACGCCGTACACGATGAACAGCATGGTCACCGTCGCAGTGGCGTCAGCCTTGCCGGCTACGCGGGCAGCCTGCAACGGCAGGGCCAGATACACCTGGAACGACAACACGTACGAACCGATCATCGCGACGGAGAAGGACACGAACGGCCGGTTGGTCACCACCGTGCGCCAGTCGTGCAGCACCGAGCTCCGTCTGGAGACCTGGCCGGGGTCGTGCGGTGGGAGCGCGGCAAGTTGGGCGAGGGTGAGGACCGCGAAAACCGTGGCCGCGACCGCGGCGGTCGCCCGGAAATCGACGGCCATCATCGCGAGTCCGACCAGCGGCCCCGCCAGCATGCCCGCCTGGTAGAAGACGTTGAACAAGGCGAAAGCTTCCACCCGGCGATCGGTGGCCTCGGCGGCGAGATATGCCCGCACCGCGGGATTGAACAACGCCCCCGCGAACCCTGTTGCGGCCGAGGCGATCAGTAGCGCCGGCAGGGCGTCCGCCAGTGCCAGCAGCGCGAAGCCCACGGTGCGCAGCAGGCATCCGGCCACGATCAGCGGCTTGTAGCCGAGCCGGTCGGCGAGGGTGCCGCCCAGCAGGAACATGCCCTGCTGGGCGAAATTCCGCACACCCAGCACGATCCCGGTTGTCAGGCCCGCCACACCGAGCGAGCCGGACACGTATCCGGCCAAATAGGGCATGAGCATGTAGAAGCCCAGGTTGATGCCGAACTGGTTGAGCATCAATATCCGGGCGGGCAGGGTGTAGCCGCGGTAGGCGGTGACCACCGCGATCATCGTGCGACCGTCGCTGCGGTGGTCCTGTTGTGCGCCTGCGGGTTTCGTGGGTCGACGACGGTCGTGCAGCGAGTCCAGGTCCGCACCACGTGTTCGGTCGGATGGGCGATGTTCTCGGGTTCGATGGGTGCTGCGACGCCCAGCAGGCCATGGCGATCGCAGTAGTCGTCATTGAAGACGGTGTCGAAATAGCGGTGAGGGCCGTCGGGGAATACCGCGGCGATCCGCGCGTGCCCGGGGTACTGCCCGGCAGCCCATCCGGCTACCAAGGCCACCGCGCCCACGCTCCACCCGCCGGTGGTGTAGTGGGTGCGGGCCAGGGTGCGCGCCGCCCACACCGCCTCGGCCGGGGCGACCCAGTGCACCTCGTCGAAGGCGGCATGGTCGACGTTGCGGGGGTGGATGCTCGATCCCAGGCCGCGCATGAGACGGGTGCCGGCCGGTTGACCGAAGATGGTGGAGGCGACGGTGTCGACGCCGATCAACCGCATCCTGGGATGGAACCGCCGAAGCACTCGGGCGATTCCGCCCGAATGCCCGCCGGTGCCGACCGAGCACACCAGGACATCGACGCGGCCCAGCTGGGCCAGCAACTCGAACGCCAGCCGATCGTAGGCATCGACATTGTCGGGATTGCTGTACTGGTCCGGGCACCATGCCGTCGGGTCGGCGGCAAGCAGTTGGGCGACCCGGTCACGGCGGGCCTGCTGCCAGCCGCCGCAGCGATGGGGCTCGGTGACCAGCTCCACGTGCGCGCCGTAGGCGGCCAGCAGGTGCAGCATCAGTGATTCCATGCCCGGGTCGGTGACCAGGGTGACCGGATGCCTGTACACCGATGCGGCCAGTGCCAGCCCGAGACCGAGTGTGCCGCTGGTGGATTCGACGATCCGGGCACCCGGCCTCAGCTCGCCCCGCGCGCGAGCGCGTTCGACCATGTGCAGGGCGAGTCGATCCTTCATCCCGCCGGGATTGGCTGCTTCGAGTTTGGCCCAGAATCCCCGGTTCCCCGGCGCGAACGGGGCACCGATCCGCAGGACTGGTGTATTGCCGACCAGCGCGTTGGGCCGCAGACAGCGGTATGCGGTGGTCACCGACGAGGTAGGGGTGGTGCACAGGGTGTCGAGCACAGCGTCGTTCATGGCGGACTCCGTTCCGTTCGGCACAGCGATGACCCGGGCAGCGGTCACCGGCAGACGGGCAGCTCACGTCGGCCTGGCGCTGACCGGTCAGCGTCGGCAGATGCCGAAACGGATGAGAAGAGCGCTACCGCTCTCGGTGCGAAGAGCGCGGGACGGAGGGCTTCGCGGCCGCGCCGCCGCCCACCCCGTGACGCCGACCAGGATCAGGACACCCGAGGAATGTGCGGGAGTCTGGACGTCTCGGTGGGAGGTGATCGTCGCGGCAAAGACGGCCTCATGGGCCGGGTGCGTGCAACTATCGGCTGGATTCGCAGGGCCCGCGGCCCCTGCCACCACCGTGGTACCCGCGGTCGGCGCGGCGACCGGGGAGCCGGGACCGAACACCCGGCAGTCGGTGACACCGAGCGTCAACACCACACCCGCCAGCGCCGCCACCAGGACCGGCCACACGTTCGATGTCCGCACACCACTGGCCACGGCAGCCGATCGTACGCCGCCCACGCAATACCCGGTTCGCGCCCGCACGCTCTACCCGAAGCCCCACTGAACTGCGCTTATATGTCTCTCAGTCAACTTACGCGTCGCCCGGAGCCATCGGAGTCGGCGCGCACGACGATGCGGAACGCGGTCCAGGCGACGTCTCGAAGCGCCGACGGGAGTCGGCGAGCGAGCCCCGCCGTAGGAATCGCGCCCCACAATCCCTCGCGGAGAAACACTTCGAAGGGCGTATGCAGAGCCGGCGTGTCGTCACGTGTTCGAGAGCGCAGCCGACGGTGCTGCGCGGCGAGCGGAGGATCTCGAATAATCATCGATAGAAACCGATTGTAGAACTATTTTTTGATAACATCGTCTGTGCACGATTGATTGGTGATGGTAGTCGCCGCAACGCACGTTCACCTCGCGCCCTGTTTCACTGGTTCGGGAGATCCCATGTCCGAGATCAACTCTCACGCGATGGCCGGGCTGTCCGCGACTCGCCGCTGGTCGGGCCTGGCGGCGCTGGTCATCGCGCTGCTCACCGTCGGGCTGGACCTGATGGTGCTCAATGTCGCGCTGCCGACGCTGGCGGGTGACTTGGGCGCGAGCACCACCGAGTTGCAGTGGATCGTCAACGCCTACACGCTGGTGGTCCTGGATCGGCAGGCAGTGAGCACGCTGCGCGGGATGTCCTTCACGGCAGCGACGCTGATCTCGCCCACCCCGTTCGGGCGACGTGATCGAGGCCGGGCCGCCCACGCCGGATGGCGGCTTGACGGACTGATGAAACACCCGCTGCACCAAACCATCGAGATGACTGCCGGCGTCACCCCGCTGCTGCTGCTCGGCATCCCCGTTCCGGTCGCTGCCGCGCTGTCGCTCGCCGTGGCCGTGCAGCTGCTGCTTCAGCATTCCAATGCCGACTACCGCGTGGGTCCGCTCAAATATGTGCTGGCCCTCAACGAAGGCCATCGCTTCCACCACCTCAAATGGGCAGGCATCGGCGACGTCAACTTCGGACTGTTCACCCTCGTCTGGGATCACCTGCTGCGCACCTACAGCTACGACCCCGCACGCCGTTTCAGCAGCGAGGACATCGGCATGGCCGCCAAACCCGACTATCCGGTCGGCTACCTGGCCCAACTCGCCGAACCGTTCACAGCTCACGGGGGCTGCCAGTTCACCGCCACCGCCCTCCAGCTCCCGACACAAACAGCGGACACAGCGCCCACCGAATCCCGAACCCGGTAAACCTCCTGCGCGAACGGCACCGATCTGCGTGCGAGGACGGTGCGGTAGCTACTCCGGTGCCCCGATGAGGAGGGGGCGCAGGAAGGACGCGGACTCGAGGGGACAGATGTGTCGGTATTGGTTGGTGTTGGTGCTGCCGGGCTGGGGCGACATCGCTACGGGGTCCGGTGATCATCCCGGTCCGGTGTGCCGGGCCAAGGTGCGGCGCAGTTTGCGTTCGGAAACCCTCCCATGGGAGAACGGTTCGCCGTCGACGAGGACGCCGGGGGCGAACAATACCCCGGCGGTGGCGGCCAGGCGTTGTCCGTCCTCGGTGCGCAGGTCGATCTCGGTCACGGTCAGCGGATAGTCCTGACCGACCCGGGCCAGGACCTGCTTGGCGTGCTCGCACAGCCCGCAGTCGGATCGGGTGAGCAAGGTGATGGCGATGGTCATGGTCGGCGTTCGGTGCGCAGGTCGGCGAGGAGTTTCGCGGTCGGCAGGTACATCGTGTGTTGGGGTGCGCCATCGTAGTCGGCGCGCCAGGCGATTACCCCGTCCGGGCCGACCAGCACGAAGCTGTGCCCGTCGCGCATCTGGCCCATCATCCCGTAGGAGTTGGCGTCGTAGGCGCGGGAGACCTTCAGGTCTGGATCCGACGCCACGACGGTGGTGAGGTGTTCGTCGGCGGCCTTGCGTCCGATCAGCGCGGCCGGGTCGGTGGTGATCGAGACGACCGCGTCCACCCCGGCGCTGGTCAAGGCGTCTGTGTTTCGTTCGAGGTCACGGATCTGATCCCAGCACGGCTGACAGGTCAGCCCCTCCTGGAAATACAGGAGCACGCTGCGGCCGCGGTAGGCGGTCAGGCTCACCGGCGTTCCGGCCCCGGATGCCAGGGTGAAATCGGGGGCCATTTCTCCGGTGCCGGGGTCCCCGGCCACGTGCGGGTAGCCACTGGCGCCCGCCCCGGGATCGGTGGCAGGCGAACCGGTTCGAAACACCACGTACAGGACCGCGACGACCACGACCACGACAAGCGCGACGGCCGCGACGGTGGCCGCAGGCGGGTGAGACCCTCGCGGCCCTGTCACCGATTGCCTTCGAGTCCGGTTCGAGCCGGTGGTTCGGTGCGCCGAATCCTGTGATCGAGGTTTGCTCATGATTCCTCCTCGATATCGTTGGAGCCCACTGCATCTCGCGAGGTCCGAGTAACGGTCGGTCGCATCGCGCGCCGGCCGAGGAGGACGGTTGCGCCGATCAGGATGAGGGCGAGTCCCCAGCCGGGCAGCCACGACAGTGCCTGTGCCACAGGGCGCTGAGGTGTTGTAGCCACGCCGACAGTTCGGTTTGCCAGCCGCCGCTGGGCATACCGGGCCCGGTGAACGCGAGCACGATCGCCAGTGCACCCATCGCGATCATCAGCGCGCCGCTGGCCGCGGTTCCCAGCGACAGGGTGCGCCGATGCTTGTGCCATCCCACGGTGAGGGTGTGGTCGCCGAGGAGCCGGGAGGCGTGTTCGTGGCGGCTGTCCCAGATCACGGCGATCACCGCGAGTGGGGCGACCATGCCCGCGACGTAGGCCAGCCCGACCGACAACGCGACCGGGAAAGACGCGGCCGCCCCCGAGAGCACCGCCACCCCGGCGAGCACCGGCGCGCAGCACGCCGAGGCCGCCCCGGAGAACACGCCCAGCAGATACGCAGACCGGTAACTGCCCTGGGTCGCCGCGCGCGCACCGGGCATCGGCAGGTTCGGGCGCCACCCGGCCAGCACCGCGATCCCGCCCACGATGGTCAACACGCCACCGATGGAGAACACCCACGCGTGCCCGCCGAACAACAGGCGGCTCAACACGCTGGCGCCGAGCCCGATCGGCAGGATCAGCGTCGCGACTCCGGCGCCGAACACCAGCGTCGCTGGGACGACCCCTCCCCGATGACGGAATCCGGTGGCCAGGTACGCGGGTAGCATCACAGACACGCAACACGGTGCCAGCAAGGCCACGACGCCGCCGAGGAACGACGCCAATAACGTTGTCCCGACCAGCAATTCGCTCATGACCGCTCACCTCCTTCGCGCATCGCCAGCCCTCATCCGGTCCATGAGCTGGTGAGCAGATCGGCGTGCGCCTGCTGGTTGACCTCCAACGCCAGCAACCCGATCCCCGCGACGAGTAGTACCAGGTGGCGTGGTGCTGCGACGGTGAGCCAACGGCCGGTCAGCCGCCCGGCCACCGCCCGCACGGCGAGCAGCGCGGCGGCGAGGACGACGATCGGCCCGGCCGGGTTGTAGCGCAGCGCGCGGACAAGGTCGCCATGGCTGAACAGATACACCGAGCGGGTGCCACCGCACGCAGGGTCCATGATCCCGAACCGGTGCAACGGTCCGTGCAGATCCGCCGACGGTACCCCGGCTACCGCCAGGACGACCACGACCGCGAGCAGCGCCGCCGCGGTCCAGGTCGCCCAGACGACGCTGTCGGTGTGCCGGAAACCCATGTGGTTCATTCGCGGTGGGCCTTGCGTACCCAGTGCGCGACGCTGCGTTCGAGCGCATCACGTTCCTCGGCCAGCGTCGCGTTCTCCGCCCGCAGGCGCTCGAGTTCGGCGCGTTCGCCGTCGTCGAGCCCACTCCCGCCGGATACACCGCGCAACGGTGCGCCGGCCGCTACCGTGCCGGGCTCGGAGGCCGGTTCGGTGACGGGCGTCGCCTTGAATCCGCGCAGCCGCAGACTGTTGGACACCACGAACACACTCGAGAACGCCATCGCGGTCCCCGCGATGAGCGGGTTCAGCAGCCCGAGCGCTGCCAGGGGCAGGGCCGCGATATTGTAGGCGAAGGCCCAGAACAGGTTGCCCTTGATCGTGCGTAACGTGCGGCGCGCCAAACGGATCGCGTCGATCGCGGCCATCAGATCCCCGCGCACCAGGGTCAGGTCGGAGGCTTCGATCGCGACGTCGGTACCGGTGCCCATCGCCAATCCGAGGTCGGCCTGGGCGAGCGCGGCCGCGTCGTTGACGCCGTCGCCGACCATCGCCACTACCCGGCCCTCACCTTGCAACCGGGTGATGACCTCGACCTTGTCCTTGGGCAGCACTTCGGCGATGACCTCGTCGATGCCGACCTCGGCGGCGATCGCGCGGGCGGCGGTGTCGTTGTCCCCGGTCAGCAGTACCGGACGCAGGCCGAGCTCACGCAGGTGTCGAATCGCTTGCGCCGATGTGGGTTTCACGGTGTCGGCGACCACCATTACCGCGCGTGCGACCCCGTCCCAAGCGACGACGACCGCGGTGCGGCCCAGTGATTCGGCCCGTTGTTTGTGCTCTTGCAGTCCGGTGGGGAGGTCGATGCCGTGCTCGGTGAGCAGCGAGGTGCGGCCCACCAGCACCGTGCGCCCTTCGACGACTCCACGCACGCCGAGGCCTTCCAGGTTCTGAAAGTCCCCAACCGCGGGGAGATCGCCGACGCGTTCGATCGCGCCGATGGTGATCGCGCGGGCGATGGGGTGTTCGGAGGCGTCCTCGAGCGCCCCGGCCAGCCGCAACACCGTGTGTTCGTCGACCTCGATGCCGGTCTGAACACCGAGCAGAGCCATCTTGCCGGTGGTCACCGTGCCGGTCTTGTCGAGCACGACGGTGTCGATGCGGCGGGTCGACTCGAGGACTTCGGGGCCTTTGATCAGGATGCCCAACTGGGCGCCGCGTCCGGTGCCGACCAGAAGCGCTGTCGGGGTGGCCAATCCGAGCCCGCACGGGCAGGCGATGATCAGCACCGCGACCGCGGTGCTGAACGCGAATGCTGCACCCACGCTGGCACCGAGCCAGAACGCGAGGGTGCCGACCGCGAACGCGATCACCACCGGTACGAACACCGCCGACACCCGGTCGGCGAGCCGCTGAATTTCCGCCTTGCCGGTCTGCGCGTCCTCGACCAGGCGTGCCATCTGCGCGAGCTGAGTGTCGGCGCCGACCCGGCTGGCACGCACTATCAGGCGGCCACCGGCATTGACCGTGGCACCGACCACCGCGTCACCGGGACTGACCTCGACCGGGACCGATTCACCGGTCAGCATGCTCGCATCGACCGCCGAACTGCCCTCGGTGACAACACCGTCGGTGGCGATCTTCTCTCCCGGGCGCACCATGAACAGGTCACCGACGATCAGCTCGTCGATCGGGATGCGTTGCTCGCGGCCGTTGAGTAGCACGGCGACGTCCTTGGCGCCGAGTTCCAGCAGTGCTCGAAGGGCCGCGCCGGCGCGGCGTTTGGCGCGGGCCTCGAAGAACCGTCCGGCCAGGATCGCTGCGGTCAGCACCGCGGCGACCTCGAGGTAGATGTTGCTGCCCGCCATCCCGCGTTCGACGGTCAGCGAGAACCCGTGGTGCAGACCGGGTTTACCCGCGTCACCGAAGAACAGCGCATACAGCGACCACCCGAATGCGGCCCCGGCACCCACCGAGATCAGGGTGTCCATGGTCGCGGCGGCGTGGCGCAGGTTCGTCCACGCTGCCGTGTGGAAGGGCCAGGCGCCCCATACCACCACCGGCGCGGCCAGGGTCAGCGACAGCCACTGCCAGTTCGTGAACTGCAGCGGTGGCACCATCGCCAGCAACACGACCGGAATCGCCAATGCCACCGACACTCGCATGCGTTGGCGCAGCGAGCGGGTGTGTTCGTCGTATTCCTCAGGCTCGGAGGGTGTTTCACTGTCGGGTGCGCGCTCCGATTGTGGTATCCGCGCGGTGTATCCGGTGTCCTCGATCACCCGGATCACTGCCGAATCCGCAGTGTCGGAATCGAGTTCGACGCGCGCCTTCTCCGTGGCGAAATTGACCGTGGCCACAACGCCATCCATTTTGTTGAGCCGACGCTCGATCCGGGCCGCGCACGACGCGCACTTCATCCCGCCGATCGCGAGCTCCAACTGCCGCGACGCTATCGCCTGCACACCCTCGACGGTGTCACTCATCGGCCAACCTTCCCGCCGTGCTTGTCACCGTGGGTATCCGCTCCGTGCTCCCCGGCAGCGGCAGGCGGCCCGCCGGGAGCCTTCGACCCCGTGTCGCCTCCTCCGGTAGGCAGGCCGGCCTGACCGGCTGAACCTCCCGGTTTGCCCGGCCCACCGGGTCCGGGCCGATCGTCGTGGGCGTCCGGCCGCTCGGCAGGGACCGTGCCGCCCACCGGATGTGCCGCACCTGCGTCGTTGCCACCGGTGCCTGTGGTCACGGCGCCGGGAGTTGTCGGGGAGCCCATCGCACCGCCGCTGGGCATAGTCGCCACGGTGACCGCTTGTGCGGGCATCGGCAGCCCGGTATCGGCGAGGCGACGAGGGTCAGCCGAGCGAGTGTCCCGTGTCGGGTCGGCCAGTACGCTCTCGAAGGGGACCGGTCCTGGCGCCGCAGCCATCACAGGCACCCCGGATACCGGCCCCGACGCAGCCTCGATGAGCGCGGTGACTGTCTGGCCACCCGTGGCTGGCGCGGGTGCGGTCCAGGTCGGCGCATCATCGGTCGCCGGTGCAGGCCCGATCGCGGTGGTGTGCTCGGACGACTCGCGGCGTCCGGGTTCGTGTGAGGGCGAATTCGCATCTACCGGTCCGAGGGTTCGACCGCCGACCCAACCCGCCGCCGCCACCGCAGCCAGCATGAGCGCGTAGCCGGCCAACCGTGCTGCGACCCTCATCGGACCAGCTCGTATCCGGCGTCGGTGACCGCCGCCGCGACCTCCTCGACTGTCAGCACTCGCGCGGCGTCGACCACCACCCGACCGGACGCGACGTCCACCGCGACGCTTTTGACGCCTTCGATGCCCTCCACCTCGCGGGTGACCGCGTCGGCGCAATGCCCGCATGACATCCCGCGCACCGTGTACACGAACTCGCTCACCTGAGAACCTCCGTCGATCCACACGCTTCCCGCGCGATGACCCCAGCATGAACCTTCCAGTACGATGGAATGTCAAGGAGAGAGTGCGAGGAGGACTGGGTGAAGATCGGCGAACTGGCCGCAGCCGGCGGGGTCACCGCGAAAACGATCAGGTTCTACGAGAACGAGGGCCTGATGCCCGACCCCGAGCGCACCCCCACCGGCTACCGCGACTACGGTCCCGAGCACCTGGCCCGGTTGCAGTTCATCCGCCGCGCCCAAGCCGCTGGGTTGAGCCTGCGCGAAGCCGGTCAGATCCTGTCGGTCCACGACCGCGGCGAACAACCCTGCGGCCACGTCCGAGCCATGCTCGGCCAGCGCCTGGACCAGGTCCGCGCCCAGATCGCCGAACTCATCACCCTCGAAACCCATCTGCAAACACTGCTCGACACCGCTCGCGCCGACCAGCCCACCAGCCACGACGACTCCGCCGTCTGCTGGATCATCGAATCCGACATCCCGGCCCCGAGCCACTTGCCGCCCGGCACTGAAAGGCCAGGTCGCGGCATGGAAGCCGCGATCGTAGGCGTCGACGCCGTTGTCCGGGAGAACCGAGATGGCGATGGACCAC
>NZ_BAGG01000262.1 GCF_000308695.1 Nocardia takedensis NBRC 100417
TGAGTTGTTGTCCGGTGGTCAGGTCCCATACCCGCACCGATTCGTCGTGGCTGCCGGTGATGGTGACGGGTCGGCCGTCGAGGTGAGTGCACGCCACTGCGTTCACTGGGCCGGTGTGTCCGGTGAGGTGGGTGAGTTGTTGTCCGGTGGTCAGGTCCCATACACGCACCGACTCGTCGTCGCTGCCGGTGACGGCGACGGGTCGGCCGTCGATCTCGGTGCACGCCACCGCCAACACCGCGCTGGTGTGTCCGAGGGTGGTGCGGTGGGCGTGGTGGGTTTGGGTGCCGGTGGCCCAGCGGACGGGCCAGTCCAGGCTGCGGTTGAGTTGGTGTTGCTGGTGTGTGGCGTTGAAGCGTGCGGCGTCGATGGCCAGGAGTTGGCGCCGCCGTGTCGGGGTGAGGTGGCGGTGGTGGTCGGCTGAGCAGCGGTAGATCGAGCGGGTGAGCAGTCCGGTCGGGGTGGTGACGGTGTGTAGGGCGTCGAGCAGGGGTGCGGGTTCGGCGTGGACGAGGTAGTCGGTGTCGGTGACGAGGTCGTCGACGAGTCGGGCGTGTGTGGCGTGGGTGGCGAGGTGGTGGCGGGTGTAGGGGTGCGCGCGGGACCAGTCGGTGTCCGGGTCGCCGGTGGTCAGGGCGTGTCGGCGCAGTGTGTGGGTGAAGACGGTGTGGATGTGGTGCGGGTCGAGGTTTTCGGTGAGGTGTTCGGCGAGGGCTTGGTGGTAGAGGCGGTAGGCGGAGCGGCCGTGTTCGACGGCTTCGACGATGTAGGAGCCGGCGGTGTGGCGTAGCCACATGAGGTCGTGGTCGGTGTAGTCGTGCCCGGACATGGCGGAGGCGATGGCTGCCCACAGGTTCTCCCACGGCAGTCCTTGGCCTTGCGCGAACGCCAGGGGCCGCAGCAGATCCCGGGCCCGTCGCGCGTTTTCGCCGAGGCGGGAGTCCAGGTCGTGGCGCATCGCCTCGCCGGGCAGCCGTGGCAGTCCGGCGCGCCATTCGGGGTCGTCGGGGTCGTCGGGGACGGTGGACTCGGCGGCCAGGGTCGCGGCGACGATGCGGGCGACCAGGAACGAGGGGTGGGCTTGTTCGGCGACCGCGTGTGCGACCGAACGCAGCACCTGCGAACCCGCATGGCGGTAGATGCCCTCGGGGTCGGTGCCGAGTAGTCCCCGCGCGGCGTAGGTGGCCAACGCGTCACGGTCGGCGTATCGCGGTGCGTCGAGGTCGATTTCGTGGGCGCGGTCGGTGCCGAGTCGGTCGAGCAGGTAGGGGCGTGTCCCGATCAGCAGTCGTATGCGCCCGTTCGCGTGGTCGATCAACGGTCGCAGGAGGGCGTCGATGAGTTGTTCGGGGTCGGTGGCTTCGTCGAGGCCGTCGATGAGGACCGTGAACACTGTTGCTCGCCCGGTGAGTCGGTCCAGGAGTTCTCCGACGGTGGCCGCCGAGTGGTGTGCGGCGGCGGCGATCCCGTCGCGGACCTGGTCGAGGGTGAGGTTCTGGGCGTAGATCACCGCGTCCAGGGCGCCGATGGCGGGGATGGCTTCGGTGGGCAGGGCGAGGGTGTCGGTGGGGACGGTGCGACGGTATTCGGGGTGGGCCAGGGTGGCGATGAGGCCGAGGACGGCGGTTTTGCCGGAGCCGGGTCCGGCGGTGACGGCCAGCAACGGCCGGGCCGGGTCCGGGCCGCGCAGCCAGGCGGTGATCTCGGTCAGGGCGGTGTGGCGCCCGGAGAACCACCAGCTGCGGCCGTCGGTGCTGCCCATCGCCCGCAGCAGCAGTCGGTCACGGAACTCGACCTCGCGGCGTTGTTCGTGTTCTGCGCGTTGCGCGGCCAACTGCACGGCCAGGTCGACCTCGTTGAGGGTCGGGTCGTGACGCGGGTTGGGCAGAAACGGCGGGATCGCGCCATTCACTCGCGCCAGTGTCGCCTCGATCGATTGTCCCTCGGCGCGACCGCCGGCGTTGCTGATCGTGGTGATCACCGAGTCCAACGGCAGGGTCGGTGGGCTGTAGCCGGCGACGGCCAACGAGTCGACGGCGTCGGTGAACAGTCGTGGGAACATTCCCGCTCGCGCCCACTGCGTCGGTTGGGTGGAACTGATCACCACCACCCCGTTGCCGGGTTCTTCTGCCCAGTCCCCGGTGTAGGAGCGCAGGGCCGCCGCCGCGAAATCCGCGCCGCCCTGCCCGGAATAGCAGGTGTCGAGCAGGACCAGTAGCCGTCGCACCGGTGTGCCGAGCAGCATCTGTCGCGCCAGCGCCGCGGTCGCGACCGCGCCCTCGACATCGTTCGGGTCGGTGTCGGCGGTGATCAGCACGTGCTCACCGGTGGCATCGAGGCGTTCGCCGTGGCCGGTGTGATACAGCACGATCAGATCGTCGGGGCGCCGGTCCGGGGACTTGCAGAAGGCCCGCAACTCCCGCACCAACTGGGTCGAGGTCGGGTTCATCCCCAGTGTGTCGACCAGGGTGTAGCCGAACCGATCGGTGAACAACGCGATCATCGCCGCGCGCGCGTCCGCCAAACCCGGGGTGTCCCACCCGGGTTCGTCGGTGTGGGCGGCGACCGCGGTCGCGATCAGGAACCGACGCGGCCCCGGTTGGGGTGTGTGTTCAGTGGGCATGCAGGCCGTCGGTGATCGCTTGCCCGGTCAACCGGTCGGTCAGATACGGCGACGCGTCGTGGGCTGTGGCCCCGTTGTGGACGACCGCGTCCCACACCCGATGGGTGAAATCGGTGCCGAACAACGGATCCAGCTTCTTCACCAACGCCACTACATCGCCGCCGTCGGCGATGTTCGTCCACACCAACCCCGGCCCGCCCGGCCACACCCCGACCCCCTCGACCGGCGCCGGGTGCAGGCGATCGAAGATCAGGTTCGGGATCCCCAACGGCGAGCCCACCGTCACCAACGCCCGCACCGGGTGCCCCGGCATCGAACACAACGTCTCGTAGGCGACGACCGAACCCAGCGAATGCGCCACCACCACCCGCGTGTCCGCGGTGATCACCGCCCGGACACGGTCCTGGATCTGTTCGCGCAGGTCGGGTTCGAGCAGGTAGCGGCGCACCTGTTTCACCTTCCCGATCATCGACCGGGTCGCGACACCGGCGAAGAACCGCGACCGCGACAACTGATGCAGGATCGCCTGCACCGGAACAGGTGTCGGCAACAAACTGTCTCCGCCCGGCACACGCACCGCCGCATCGATCTCGGCGGCGGCTTCCCACCATGCCGCCAACAGCTCCTGCTCGAAACCGGCCTCCACATCAGCGGGCCCGTAATACGGCTCCCCGGGCGACAGGAACGCGCCCTGGCGCCGGAACAGGTCACCGTAGAATCCGGCCGCGACTTCCGAGGCGTCCAGAGGTGGTGTGCCGCAGCGTGTCAGCCCGCTGTTGAGCGAGGGTAGCCACTGCGAGAGCATCTTCGGCTCGCCCGAGTTCTGCGCACCGATACCGTGCACCACCACCACACGCGCCACCACACACCCCTTGCCCGGCATCTCGAAACGGTCGGTCGAACCCCTCCGACAACCTATCGCGGCCACCGGTACTGGATGTGACCAACCGATGATTCAACGCCCGAACAGCCACCGCTCGACCATGTCACCGCGCGCCAGTCCCGCCGACGCGGTCCAGGACCGCAGCAGATCGTTGTAACGCTGGTAGGCCGACGCCGACCAGCCCCGCGGCGGCAAGGACACCCAACCCCGGGCACGCAGGGCCCGCGCGACGCGTTCATCGAGGATGTGACAGGGATGGTCCGGGTCACCGCCACCGGCGAAATAGAGGAACTTGGTGAAGAACGACGGACCGAGGAAGCTGATCGCGTTGGCGCGATCACCGGGCCGCAACACCGCATACGCTCCCGCGGGATCGGTACGCGAGGATCGCGCGGCGGCGTGTAGCAGGTCGGCGGCGCGGTCCGGATCGGCGGCCACGGCACGGATCCGGTGGCGCCCGTGCCGGACACGGCCGCCGGTACCCCACGCCAAGACGTTCCACAGCAGCCGCAACATCTCCTCGCGGCCGTCGATATCGGATGCGAGCGCGAACAGATCACCCCGCGAAATCCTCGACCCGAGCACGCCGTCGGCGTCGAAGCCGTGCACAGCCAACTCCGCACGCCACCAATCCGCCACCACCCCGATGGTGTGGTCGTGGATGTAGTCGGCGGGCACGACCCCGGACAGCTCGACACGTAATCGCCGGGGTACCGCGAGGCTGTTCAAATCGGTAGCGGTCACCTCCACCCCTTCGCCGACCACCGCGACAGCGTTACCCCGCACGCCACGCACATCAGCCCGGCCCGAACACCGACATTCGGCGCGTTCGTCGCCTATGACCTCAGTGACACAGCCACGCGGCCCCAGCGGTCCTGACTCCTTCGCCTCCACATAGCGCGTCGGTACTGCCTGTGCCTCGGAAAGTGTCATGCCTGACGATGCCCGTATCAACTCTGTCGGTGGGCTTTCACCGCCGCGACGGCCAGGCGGCGGGTTTCGGCGCAGGAGTGGCCGGCGACCTCGATGGTCTCGATCCATTGCTCGGTCTCGCCGCGGTAGTCGACCACGAGGAACGGGTGGTCGGCGCCGGTGGCGATGGTGATCTTGCAGTAGTCGTCGCTGCCGGATTCCTCGGTCGCGGCGACGCCGAGGACGCGCAGCTGTCGGTCCTCCGGGCGCGGGAAGTCCAGCAGGGATTTCTGCCAGTTGACGTAGGTGACGTGGTAGCGGCTGGTGTCGGAGCTGGTGAAGTCGAGGCGGAAGTCGCACTCGAACGGGTTGAAGCTGAGGATGTCGAAGCGTTGGCCGGGGTCGTAGGCGAGGTTCAGTGCCGCGCACGGGTCCTTGGTCGATCCCGGTGTGGCGGGCAGTCGCCGTGACTGCGAGCGCGGCGCCGGGTTGTTCAGCGCGGGTTCGGAGGCGGTCACGATCCGGATCAGCGGCCCGCACAGGTCCGCGCCTTCTTTGCCGCTGAGGATGTAGTGGAACGAGCGCCCCCGCTCGAACGGCAGTGCGATGCTGCACATTCCACTGTTGTCGGAGACGGTGCCGGTGCGGGCACCGAACCGCGTCTTCTGCCCGAAGCCGTCCTCGATCACCGACAACCCGACGGTGACGTATCCGATGCGGGCGGGGGTGGCGTCGGGATCGAACCGGACTTCGCATTCGTCGAGGTCGTGGTTGGCCCCGAAATGGCGTGGGGCGCCGATGGCGTCGCGGATCGCGGGTTCGTCGAGCATGGCGCACGGGTCGATCAGGCGGACCCGGTCGCGTTCGGCCGCATCCGCCAACGCCTGGCCGCGGTCGGGGCCCATCATGGCCCGGTATCCGCCGTCGGCGGGGACCGCGGTGCCGTGCACGGTGCAGGCGGAGCCGAGCAGGACCGCGGCCGCGAGAACGGCCAGACGTGCGCGGGTCATCGGTTGGCTCCCACGAGTTCGAGGGCGGCGGGCAGCACCGCGCGGGTGACCTCGCAGATCCCGGACAGGGTGGCGCGGGGTTGGATGTGGGCGCTGCTGTCGGCGCCGACCCGGTTACCGTCCACGGACGCACCGACGGGGAAATGGAACAGGCATCGCCGGTCACCGACCACGTCGACCTTGTCCTCGGCCAACACCTGGTATCCCTGGATCGTCTCGAGGTGGTAGTCCAGGATCGGGGTCATCGCCGAACGCGCCGCGCTCGCGGCGAAGGAGAAACCGACGATGTCGTCACCGGCCCAGAACTTGCACTCGTAGGGGGCGGTGGTGACATCGAAACGCTCGGGCCGATACCGGTCGGGGAACCGCTCGAGCAGTTCACACGGGCTGCGCTCGGCCAACCCGATCCGGGTCACGGCCTGCGCCCGGCGCGGCACCCGATCCTGGGCGAACGCGGCCACGATCCGCCCGACCACCTCCCCGGCGACCTGGCAGGCGCCGCCGGTCGAGGACGGGAAGTAGTCGGTCGAGACCCGCAGGTAGGGTACCGGCGGCAGTTCCACCACCTCGGGCACCACCGTGGTCGCCGGGTCGGTGACCGGCGCGGTGGAGGACGGGAACCGCATCGGTACCCGGTATCCGCAGGAGGAGCCGCGGGTGCGGACTTTGTCGACGTGGACGGTCTCCCCGGCCACCACCACCGCCCCCTCGTCCGACAGCGGCCCGCTGTCGTCGAGGTCCACGGTCACATCGGCCGCCACCCGGTTCCCCGGAATCGCTATGCGCACCACACATTCGGCCAGTCCCTGCCACGGCGACACCGACACGATCGGCCCGTAGCGTGAGAGCTGTTGGTCGGGTTCGAGCAGCGCGCACGGATCGATCGAGCGCACCTGCTCGGCGGTCTGGAGTTTCGCGTAATCCGCCGAGGCGACCGCGCGCCCGAACACCTCGACGCTCTGCTCCGGCGGCGCGGGCCGCGGCGTCCACACCGGCGGCTCACCACCCGAACACGACGCCACCACCACCGCCGTCAACACCGCGGGCACCACCCGCCCCAGCACGCGCATATCGAAACCCCTCCCGCCGCGTCCACCAGCGAGCATAACCACCCGACACCGTCACCCCGCACCGGGCGCCGGGCCCGGGCCAGTGTTCTCGGTGGCGTTGAGCCCGGACGGCGCCACGCTGGCCACCGCCAGCTACGACAGCACGGTGCGGTTATGGATCTGAAGTGGGACTATCTCGACTGGCCACCAGGCACGACTTCAGCGAGGAATCTGGTGTGGGGCAGCGGCCCGATCCGGAGTCCATTCGGACTGAATTCGGCTGGCCGGGAGCAGTTTTCGGCCACGCAGGGTGCCATCTTCGCAGTCTGCACTGCGGCGTCGACACAGGGATTGTGCCTCGCTGGCGATTCTCGGACTGCATGGGTTTGTCGCCAACGGGCGCGGCAGGCCCATGTCCGCCTGTCGAGCACGCGCACAGTCGGGGTGAATCAGTTGTACTGAGTCGACGAAGATCGTGGCCGGCGTTCTACGGGTACTGCCATCCAGTCCGGCTTTCCCTTCTTCTTCGGTCCTTCCGCCCACCGCACGTAGAGGTGGGTGGGCAGGTCCGGCTGGCCGCTGCCGCCCATCATGGTGAAGCGATGTCCGTCCTTGTGGATGTCAGCACCAACCCCGATGGTGACCTTGACCGGCAGGTTCGAGGTGTGGCATTCGATCCGGGCGGCGTCGACCTCCACCCCGCTCGCGGCGAATTGCGACACGTTCAACAACTTCCAGTGGGTGTCGGTCTCATCGACGACCCGCCATCGCTGACCCGCCGCGAGCTGG
Organism: Nocardia takedensis NBRC 100417; assembly: GCF_000308695.1. GTDB lineage: Bacteria > Actinomycetota > Actinomycetes > Mycobacteriales > Mycobacteriaceae > Nocardia > Nocardia takedensis. The sequence continues at coordinate 7,267 of NZ_BAGG01000262.1, forward strand.
TTGGCGTATTCGGAGGCAGCCGCCTGTCGGCGCGAAAACTGGGCCGCCAGGATAGAGACGATCAACGCCAGACCTGAGGCGACAGCAGCGAAAGTAGCGATCCAGTCCGAGGTATCCATCCGTGCATCGTAGGACTGTGGACCGAATCGACTCGGTCGCAACCGGCTGCGACGCATCGGAGTTCCTGCGGCCACCAGGCCGGCGCGTCGGCTGTTCGGTGTGCTTGAGGTCGGCGCCAAGTTGTCCAGAGCCGGAGAGCATTTGGCCGAGTTCGAGGCGAGCACCGAGGCGTACCGCACCAGCGGCGTGGCCTGGTCGGCGGTGGGAATGATGTGGTCGAGGTCGGTGGTGGCGGTCCAGGCCAGATCCCTGGACTACCGAACACACCGATGTCACGGCGCCCTGCCGGCCGGCGGCCCTGCTGGAGGGTCGTGGGGCACGACTGCCTGGGGTGTGTCACCCACGGCGCGGCCGCCGTGGTCGAACGAACGCGTGGAGCTGTCCCCGCCCCGCGCGGACCCACCATCTCTCGTCGACGGTGTTCTCGATCGTCATGGCATAGTCGGACGGCGGTGAGGCACGATCGGGGAATGAAGACGTATGGGCCCGTTGACGATCGGCCGCACAAGGATCCTCTCGAGCAGACCGACCGGGAGTTCTTCGCCGGATTCGCCGCGCGCACCGGCCTGTATATCGGCTACACCGATCTGCGCGGTGTCGTGACCTACCTCGAGGGCTACGACATGGCCTCGCGTCGCTGCGGCCGTCCGGGCCTGGAGGGATGGCGCGAGTGGCTGATGACCCATCACGAGGTCGGGTCGAATCTGGTCTGGTCGGCCCAGATCAAACAGATCGCCCTGCCCGAGTGGGACGGTGGGACACCGCTGAGCGTCGAGCAGGAAAAGCTGGTACTCACCCCGCTGTTCGGGCTACTGGACGCCTTCCTCGCCGAGCGCGAGTCCACACCGCCGCCGGACTGACCGATGGCCCTCGACGCGGGGCCGACCGTGTGCGGGGGTGGCTGAACAATCGGGTGTGGACGAAACCTCGCATGAGCTCTACCTCCAGCAGGACCATCGTCAGGGTCGTCGGGATCGTCGAATTCGACGCGGCTTCACCTACCAGCACCGGTATTCACCCCACCCGGACGGGTTCACCGCGCGCTGGGTGCTTCCGGGACGTCGACCGAGCCCGGTCGCGCTCGGGGTGTGATGTGAGGATCCCTCATATTTCGGTGCTCGTTGTTGGGGGAACCCGCTGATGCCGAACCGCTCGCGCGGCGGAGGGCTCGACAGGACCCGGCGTTCCCCGCCCGGGGAACCCTTTCGATGAGAGTGAGGATGTGGATGGCGAAACCGATCACCCCGCGTTCGGTCCTGGTCACCGGCGGTAACCGTGGTATCGGGTTGGCGGTCGCGCGCCGGTTGGCCGAGGACGGTCACCGGGTCGCGGTCACCCACCGCGGCGGCGAGGGCCCGGACGGTCTGCTCGGGGTCCGCTGCGATGTCACCGACACCGCCTCGATCGACACCGCGTTCACCGAGATCGCCGAGCAACATGGTGAGGTGGAGGTCGTGGTCGCCAACGCCGGGATCACCGACGACATGCTGTTCACGTTGATGAGCGAGGACAGTTTCGCGCGCACCCTGGACACCTATCTCACCGGTGCGTTCCGGGTCGCCAAACGCGCCAGCCGCACCATGCTGCGCGCACGGTGGGGACGGTTGATCTTCCTCGGCTCGGTCGTCGGGATGCTCGGCACCCCGGGACAGGCCAACTACGGCTCCTCCAAAGCAGGGCTGATCGGCCTGGCCCGCTCGATCACCCGTGAACTCGGGTCCCGTTCGATCACCGCCAACGTCGTGGCACCGGGTTTCATCGACACCGACATGACCCAGGCCCTCGACGACAAATACCATCAGCTCGCCCAGCAGGCGATCCCGATGCAACGCATCGGCAATCCCGAAGAGGTCGCCGCGGTGATCAGTTTCCTGTCCGAATTGTCACGCCCGTGTCAAAGACGAGTTTCGACGCGCGCGGGCATCCAAAACGGTTCGCACCAACGACCGTGGCGCGAGTAGCGTGATCCGCCGTGAACAAGGCACTCATCGAGGCCACCGCCCTCCGGCACATCAACCATGTCCTCGGCGGCGGGAAGATCGAGGACTCCACCGTCGAGGCGAAGCGCGCCTGGCCGGGCGTCGACAAGGCGAAGCAGCTCGCCGGGTTGGCGAACGCCGCACTCGGCCACCCCGTCATGCTGCTCATCGGACTCTGCGAGGCAACGCACACCGTGGTCCCGATCGATGACAAAGTCGATCTGGCGACTTGGTGGCCGCAGGTGAAGAGCAAGTTCCTGTACGGCGCGGTGCCGCGGCTGACCGACCTGACCGTCCACACGAACCACGGTGCAGTCGTGTGCTTGTACTTCGAGACCGATCAGCCGCCGTACATGGTGGCAGGCACGGGCTGGGTGAATGGGGGCGTTCCTTGGAGGGACGGGACCGACACACGCTCCGCGACTCGCGCCGACCTGCTGTTAATGCTGAGCCAAACCGTAAGTGTCCCAGTTCTCGAACTCATAAAGCCTGAAGCGATCCTCTATGAGCACCAACCGAGAACGTTTCAAAACATCGTTCCTCAACCCACACCTGCCCCTCAACCAGAGCCCGGCCCGCCGTCCTACAACTTCGGGATCCGTGGCGGGCTGTTCATCGACGCAGAGCCTGACAAGCATGTGGTGTTCCCAGAACATCGTTGGTCGGTAGTCGCACACATCCAGGGCGTGGAACCCATTCGATTCACGGAGATCCAGTTCACCTCAGCCAGGCAGCACGCCAACCAGTGGGTGCGCATGAACTCTGGTGAGCCGCGACCGATCCCGCCGGACAAGTCGGTAGACCCTTTCGGAGTAACCGATCGCCCGGTCGGCTTGGTGGTCCGCGGCCCCGACTCGGTAACTTTCCACGGCTCGGTCGAGATCGACGCGGTCGATGCATCGCGGGTCCGCTGGGCGGACACGGTAGAAATCGAGATGCATTTTCCGATCGGCGCCGGTGACCGTGCCGCCCGGATCGTCACCAAGTTGGCGATGACCGCGCACCCTCCGACACGCGAGTCTGCCGTCGCAAGGTGGATTCTGCCGGAGGTGGTGGAGCAGGGGAGGTCCGCGTATGAAGGTGAGCGTCGCTGCTGACGCCCACCCCGGTAACGGACTGATACGCGATCTATGTTCGTCGTTTCGGCTCGCGCGGCGCGGGTTCGATGCCGTGTTCGCGGGCTATGCGCCGGAGGTAGGTGGCGCCGAAGGGGGATGCTCGGGCGACGTCGGCGGGTTGTTCGCCGTCGCGTAGTGCATCGAGTGCCGCGGCGAATGGTCTGCCCTACGCGTTGGGTTCCAGTCGGGGTGGCTAGCCGGCAGCGGTGATGGTCGAGTCGCGATCCGGCTTCGCGGCGGCAGGCGGTATCGAAGTGCAGTGGGACGAAGCGTCGAGTTCGGTGTCGTTGCCGGATTTCGGTCGCGACTTGGCCGAGGTCGCGTACCTGTTCGAGGAACAGGGCGTGTTGGGTGCTTGGGAGCCGGACAGGGAACTCGGAGTGGGCGTCCGCCGTGGTGTGATGGTCGATTGGTAGACCCGTGGGGGAGCAGTAGCGGCGGCAGGCTTGCGCGTGTTCGGGACGGCCTGGTCAGGACCGGCCTGGATTGACGTTGTACACGGTCTTCCGCAGCCCGGACGAACATTTTCGGTTTCCCCGCCGGAGTCGTGCACCTCTACCGGTTGTTCCAGCTATCGATGGCTTCGAGGAGGTTGCCTGCGATCTTGCAGGCCTCGGGTACATCGATGGGAGTGCGGGAACCCGACAACACCAATTCCAGGTAGGACTGTCGCAGACCGTCGACGTCGAGTGCGGCGATGTAGATCGAGACCTCGGTGTCGGTCGCGGTCGGTCCGGTGATCGGCACTGTCAGGGGCGCACTGGTGTGTGCGGCGTTGCCGTCGGCGTCGAGTTCGTCTGCGGATGTCGTGTCGTGGTCGTCGATGCACCATGTCGGGCATCCTCGCCCGAGCGGGTCGGTTGCGGCGTGGATCTCGGTGGCCTGCAGAAGGTTCGCCGCGGTGGCCTCGGCCTGCTGGTCGGTCATCTGCGCGATTCCGCGTCCAGGGTTGTCGAGATAGATCATGGTCTCTCGCCTGCCGCGGTAGTCGTGGGCGGCGACCTGAACCACGAAGGGCTGATCGGCCACCAGGCCGGGGCGTTTGGTGACCAGGACCGACATCTGCTTTCCGAAGTGCGCGCCCTGGTCGCCGGGTTCGCTCGGATCCGGGGACAGGTGCCTGCGACACCATGTCGGGCACGACATCGTTTCGACCACCGTAATCGGCCTTCCCGCCCCGAGGTCCGCTCGGGGGAGCGCACCCTGTCCCCAGAGCATAGCCGTAAGGAACTCCGGACCGATCCGATCGGCCTGTTCGACTCGGATGCGACGACGACCCGCAATTGCAGGCCGGACCGGGGGCTACGAGACGGGCTGGCGGGTAGAATTATGCCGTGAACGGAGCCGGAAGGGAACCTCGTCCAGGGCCCGATTCTCATTTGTGGCAAGCGTGACGGGGCGATTCGCTACTCAAGTGTTCGAGGAGGGACTCGATCGCACGAGGGGTTTCACCTGTGACCAAAAGTGGTGCCAGAGAGGCTTCTATCGTAGGTTGCCGTGGAGGCGTCCGTCAAACTGTGGCATCGAGTCGATTCGAGAGTCGTTGCTAGGCAATGAATTCCACGGGCGATTGACAGTTGTCTCTGAGCGCTGGGAGTGTGCGGTGACTTGTGCCGGGACACATCGCCCTGTGGGAGCGCTTTGGGCTGTTCAATTGGAGGGGTATCACTGGCGGATGGTTGTTGGGCCGGCTGTGTTGGCGCTCGTGGCCGGAGTCATTCCAGGCTGAGGGTTCGCTGGATTGGGCGATTCACGACTACGCACTTCACGCGACGCTGCTTTCGATCACGTGCTAGCGTCGTTGAGCGTGGATCTCTTTCGTTGATCCCGGCAGCAGTCCGTGCTCCTCTTCCGGACTGAGAATCTCAACCACGCCGGCTCCGGGCCGCTTGCGGCCGTCCTCGGCATTGATCTCGATACCACCGGAGACCACAGTGACACAGCCTTTTTCGTTCGACGCCTGCCCGTTGCGGGTCGGCATGACAGTTGTCCAGTTCACCGATCCCGATACCGGCACGCCTCACGATCACGAGATCGTGGCAGGCGATGCGCGCGCTGAGGTGATGCTCGCGAGCTTGTTGATGAAAGCCGTCATCGATCCGACTGCGCTCGACGCCGTCGGAGGTGTTCCTCGCCGTCGCCGGCACCATCCCGAGGATTGTCCGTTGTGCGCGCTGCACTCCCGACCCGGACCGCGGATGTGGGGAAAGTGGATCGTCGCTGCCTGGCAGGGCGCAGTCGATTACCGTGACACCACCGGCGGCGGGCGGCCTCACCGCGGCGTCGAGTTGTTCGCCAGTACCGAGCATGCGCGCGAGGTCGTGGATGTGCTGTGTGGGCTGTGGAACGCGCACTCCCGCGACAGATTCGACGGTTGCGTGTCGGTCAGTGACCTGTCCGCCTTCGTCGATGAGCCGCCACGGATCGGCACCCGACTGGTCACTTCCGAGTCTCAGCTGTGGTTATGGGATCACGAACCGCACGGCTGGTGGCCGGATCGGGTACTACGCTTCGGGCACGACGGTGTCGAGGAATCGACCGGCATCGACATCCAGCGGATGCACGAGACCGGAGAGGTGCGCTCCGGCGTTCTCGGCGACCCGCCGCGGCCCCGCCCGGGGCATATCGAGGTAGGTCATCTCGTGATCCGAGCCACTGGTGACAGTCCTCATCTTCAGTTGGTGTCGATCCTGGACCGATCCTCGACCGCCCCTGCCCGGCGGGTTCTGCCCGACGGCCGGACCGAATCACTCGGTGAGACCACTCACGGATTGACCGTCTACGGTCGCCATGCGGGTGACCGTCCTGCGGTCGAGGAACTGGCGCGCCTGACTCCGGAATACGCCGACCTCGTCACAGCGATCCACCGAGAATTCCACCGAGGGACTCGAGTGTGAGTCTAGCGCGACCGACCACCGAACCGGCCTGCCGTCCATCGGCATCCGTCATCGTGGGGAATGCCGCGCAGTCGCGCGTCTACATCGTTGGGTCCGCCGTCGCCGACGCGGTCGTGTTCGCCTGCGTTCGGCATCAGTCGGTGTGCGGGGGCTTGTCGTGGGTCGGGGTGTAGACGCGGTGGTCGCGGACCAGCGCCCAGAGCAGTCTGCTGATCTGGCGGGACAGACACAGCAGGGCTTGGCCGTGGAGTTTGCCCTCCGCGCGTTTGCGTTCGTAGTAGGCGCGCCCGGGGCCGTCGGTGGTGCGGATCGCGGCTGTGGAGGCGAGGTAGAACATCTGGCGCAGGGCGTGGTTGTAGCGCACGGGCCGGTGCTGTTTGGCCAGGGTGGTGCCCGAGGATCGTGGGACCGGGCTCAGCCCGGCGTAGGAGGCCAGCCGGTTCTCGGTGCCGAAGCGTGCCTGGAGGTCGCCTCCTGTCTCGACCAGGTAGCGGGCGGCGAGCAGCACGCCGATCCCGGGGACGCTGGTCAGGATCGGCGACCACGGGTGGGTCGCGAACTGTGTCTGGATCCGGGTGGTGCAGGTGGCGATCTCCTCGCGCAGTTCCAGTAGCCGCGCCGCGTGCCGTCCGATCAGCTCGGCGGTGATCTGCTGAGCCGGCAGGACGGTGCGTTGACGGGCCGCGGCGGCGACTGCGCGGTGGGCCATCGCCTCGACCCCGCCGGGAATCACTCCCCGTGCGCCGTGACGACGCAGCAACGCGGCGACCCGCCCGGCCGCACCTCGGCGGCGCAGCGGGCCGGGGGTCTGGTAGGCGGTGAGCAGGATCAGCGCCGAACGGGTCGAGTAGTCGAATTCGGCCTCGAGGGCCGGGAATATCGCGGCGAGGTGTTGACGGAGACGGTTGATCCCGGCGACCCACTCGCCGACGAGGTCGTCGCGGTGTGCCAGCAACACGCGCAGTTCGGCCACCAGCAGTGTGTCGGTGGTGACCGGTCGTAGGTCGGTGCGCATCCGCGCGATCTCGGCGATCGTGCGCGCATCGCGGGCGTCGGTCTTGGCCGCCCCGCCCGCGAGCCCGCTACCGATCCGCGACACCAGCCGTCCCGGCACGTACACGACCTGCTGCCGCGCGCCGAGCAACAGCGTGATCACCAGCGTTGTCGCACCGGAGGTCATGTCCAACGCCCAGCCCACCCGGCGACGCCGGGGTCCACGCACCTGCGCGATCACCTCACGAATCATGTCCTCGTCGTTGCTGATTCGCCGTTGCCACAACACGTGTCCGCTGCGATCGATGGCGCACAGATGCAGTGTCGCTTTCGATACATCGATCCCGATCCATACCCCGGACCGCCCGACGGAGTCACCCACCGGTCTGCCGCACCCGAATAGCGCGCGGGCGCGGTGGTTCGGTCACTGCGACAACCACCGCACGCTCGGCGCCCGCTGCGCCGTCCGCGGGCGTGTCGGAAGTGCGTGGTGGGTGGCCTGTCTCGCCCAGCGTCGGAACCGCAAGAATCTCACAGCCGCGTCCCACCACGCGGAGGTCGACGCTAGCACGTGGGTGAGCTCTCGATCCCGTTGATGGTGTCGCAGAGCGTCTTCGCTCTAGGAGCACTGGTCGAGGCCGATGGGCCACAGGGGTGGTCGCAGAGGTCTGGACCAGGAACATGAGAGAAGGCACGGGGCTAACTCCGACAGCAGCGAGGGGAGGGCATCATCGGCGAGCCAACCGACCGGTCGTCGGATACCCCCCCGATGATGAATCGAGCGGATCACGTAGCCGGCCGGGCGCAGCTGAATTCGGCATGGCACAGCACAGTTGAATGATCAGATTCTCGCGGCGGAGCGCGCTGCGATCGCACCAGGGCGATCGGTGCTCAGCCTATATCGCGCATGAGCTCCTGGTGCGGCGGGTTCGATCTCAGGTCGCTCACTCGGAGGTAGGGCAAGCCGACCTGAGCGTCGCACTACCGCTCGGATACGGTCTCTGCGGGGACCGCCGTAGCGGACGGCGGGCGACATCGATCCAAGCGATCAGCGATTGGATCCCATTATTGTTGATTCCTCGCTGAAATTCGGTGCCGTGGCTCTCGATGGGCGGGGTGTCGTTCGGGTGCAAGCGGCGAACCGGCCGGGAGGGGGCCGGTGACGTGGTTGCGCTCCAGTGGGTGTCCAGGGACTCATCGGTCATTTATGGTGTCGAGCGACATAAGCCCAGCGAACGGGTTGGCTCGTGTCTCTTCGGGTGCCTCGGCGTCGACCGTTGTGAGGGGGTGTGCTTCACCGGTCAGTTCAGAGACCGCTGCGGCGACTTCTTCGAGGGAGGCGCGAACGTAGGTCAGTGTTGCTCCGTCCTGTCCGCTGGGTTCGGAATGGGCGGCGTAGCCTCGTGCGATCGCGTAACCGAATTTACGTTCTACCCAGGTCAGGGTGGTATGGCGGAGCCAGTGGGTGCTGATCTGTTGAGTGCTGACCCAGGGGAGGAGGCGTCCGACTTGAGACCACAGGTGGTCGTAACGTCGTCGAGTGATGGGACGGCCATTGGTGTAGCGCAGGAGTTGAGCGTCCTCGTCGGAGCCGCGGAGGCTGTGGGTGATCAGGCTGAACATGAGAGTAGGAGAGATGGGTTGCCAGTGCACGGTTCCGCCTTTGCCGAACAGTCGGATGAGGCAGAGATCGGTGTCGAGGTCACACGGTCTCAGGCCGAGGGCGCTGCCGGTGCGGCATGCGGTCTCGATGTGGATGCGGAGCAGTAGATAGTCGAGTTCCTTGTCATTGCCGGTGGTGGTGGCCACGTGAATTATCTGTTCGAGTTGATGCGTGGACAGGGCCCGGCGGGTGCTGGGGAGTCGCCGTGGCTTGATGAGGCCGCGGACCGGGCTGGCCGCGGCGGGGACGAACCCGTCGGCGTCGGCAGCTCGATACAGGCAGCGCAATGCGCTGACCATGTGTTCGGCGGCGGACCGTCCCCCGCGGTGGTTGCGGCGGACAACCGCACTGCGGCCGGTGGTTTCGACCAGCTGTTGGAGTTCGAGGGAGGTGGGTTCGTTGAGGCGGCGTTCGCCCCAGACCTCGACGACGCGGTCCCAGTAGTTCTGGTAGGTCCGCCTGGCCCCGACTGGAGTCGCGTCGGCCAAGGCTGGGATGTAATCGGCGAAAGTAGGGATCGACAGTGCGGTGCGGGCGGTGGGTAGTAGTTCTTCGGGCGTGATGCCCATCCGCTCCAGTAGCCGCCTCGCTGCCTCGAGGTCCGCGCCGGTCATCGGCCATCCTTAGGGGCGGACAGCTGACCCGCGAGTGCGCTGATCACCACTGGCAGGGGAACGATCGCCACAACGCCGCGGTCTGCCAGTGCGACGATCAGCAGGTAGTCGCCGGCGCTTATTCCCGTTGCTTGTTGGAACTCGGCCGGGAGTCGAATCTGTCCGCGAGGACCGATGGTGCGTCTCCGACTGCCGCCAGTGGTGTCGACGGTGATGATGCGCCCGTCGGTCCAGAACCCGATCCTGGTTCCGGCGTGCCAACCCATCGCCTCGAACATGCGGCGTGCGGTGATGCGCGCACGATCGGTGATGATCGATACGCCGATCGCCATGTCAGGGCGGATCAGGACCGTCGATGGCCGTGGGGCCGGGGGAGTGGCAACGGAAGGCCACCGTGGTCAGCCGAGGTCGAAGCCATCGGTGGCCGTGGGGTCGGAGGGAGTGGCAGCGGAAGGCCACCGTGGCCAGTCGAGGTTGATCTGTCGCCGTTTCGGCGGTGTGGTGCAGGCATGGGGGTCTTCTTCCCTGCCAGCGTGCTGATTCGCCCACCATCCATTAGACCGAAAAGCAGCCGCGGCGGCCAGTATTCGAGGACTCGGGTCTGTCACGGTGTCGGGTCTGGGCATTCGCTGTCGAGTGGGCTGACCTACCCGACCATGCTGGACTGGTTTGGTCAGCCCCAGTCGATGATCTTGATTATGTCGATCAGAGAGTGGTGGGCATCGACGCCAGGAGCAGTCGAAGACGCAGTCGTCGTGCGGTGATCGAAGTGACGGTCGAGTATCCGCTGCCGGGGGTAGAAGTGGGACAGATTGGGACAGCAGGCGGGTTTGACCACCTGTCGTGTGGTGCGCGACACTCGACTCGTCGATCGAGCGGGGCCTTCGGGAAGGCGGGCCGCGAGTCCCCGCTTGACCGTCTTGGCTTCTGTCGGGTGTTCATTTTGGGGATCGTTCGCGCGTGGGGAGGGACCAGCGTAGTTTCTGGAGACGGCGAGTTTCAGAAGGGGAGCCGAGATGCGAGAAGAAGTCGGGTTCGTCAGCGGCGGAGTGACGTTGCGGGGGTGGTTGTTTCGACCGGCGGAAGGGAGCGGACCGGCGCCGCTGGTGGTGATGACGCACGGGTTCGCCGGGGTGAAGGAATGGGTGGTTCCCTTCGCTGAGGTCTTCGGCGCGGCGGGGCTGGCCTGCCTGGTGTACGACCATCCCGGTTTCGGTTCCTCGGACGGGGAGCCTCGGTTCGAGGTGAATCCGAACGCGCAGATCGAGGGGTATCGGGACGCGATCACCTACGCGAGATCACTGGACGGCATCGATCCGGAGCGGATCGGTGTCTGGGGGACGAGTTTCTCCGGCGGGCACGTCCTTGTGGTCGCCGCGATCGATCGTCGGGTGCGTGCGGTGGTGTCGCAGGTGCCGACTACCGACGGGTGGGCCAACCTGCGTTCGCTGGTGCCGACGGTGATGCTGCCGATGGTGCACGCGGCCATCGCCGCGGATCGCCAGGGCAGACTGGCAGGGCAGGCGCCGCTGACGATCAAAGCGGCCTCCGATGTGCCGACCGACATGGTGGCCATGCCCGGCCCGGAGGCGTACCGGTGGCTGATGGACAACGGCCCCCAGGTCCCGGGGTGGCGTAACGAGGTGACGCTGTCGAGTATCGACCACTTCCAGTCGTATGCGCCCGAGGCGTTCGTGCGGCGGGTCTCGCCGACACCGTTGTTGATGATCGTCGCCGATCAGGACACGTTGACCCCCACCGATATCGCGCTGCGCGGCTACGCCGAGGCGTTGGAACCGAAGCGGTTGGTCCTGATATCCGGGCCGCATTTCGTGGTGTACGAGGAGGGTTTCGAGCAGGCGGCCGCGGCGGCGTGTGACTTCTTCGTCGAGGTGTTGGGTCGGTAGTCGCTGTCGGGAACATCAGAGACGGCGGACGGGTGCGGCGTCGTGGTTGGCCTGTTCGACAGGGCCGTTCCGAAACGACGTCGTGTACGTCGGCGGCGGGTGTGAAGGGCACGTGCCTGCCTCGTTTTCTGCGAAGCCGTGGGGCGCTGTGCGCTGGCACCGTGCGTCGCACGGCTTCGTGCCAGGGGCCCACGTCTTGGTGCGGCGCGGATTTCTGTGTGCGACTGGACGTTCAGCTGTTTCGCTCAACTCTTTCCACATGGAGGAGGCTCACGATGCCGCCTGCCCGTGTCAGACGAGACGTCGGCGGGCTTCTCGTCGAGAGAACTCGATCGGAGTCGGGGTGCGATCGGAGTCGCTGAATTGTGAACGCAAAAGTGCGAGTGAAAGAATGACGTGAGTGCTGCACCATAGCTGCGTTGAATGACTCGATGATGCTGTCGGTTTACCGATATCGCTGCACTGATAGCCAGCCGGTGTTTGCAAGCGCCCGAGACGGATTGCGTCACGACGACTGGTTCCTGCGAGGGACCGTGATGCGACGAGGTGGGACAGGTCCGGAGTAGGTCTTTGCGATCGCTGTGACCAACTGCACTACTCCCGTCTCGTCCATCGGGGCGATGCTGAGGCGGTACGAGGTCAGCGTGCCGGTCTCGAAGTCTCGGTGGTGGAGCAGGTCGTCTGTGTCGCGACCGTAGGCCACGGTCAGGCTCGAGGCCCACAGTCGACGGAAGTCGGGGTGCTCGGCGAGGTGGCCGATTATCTCGCGTGCCTGCGACGAGTCGCGAAACAAGCCCAGCATCGCCTTGTCGAAGGCCACGTTGTGCGCTGCCTCGCGTTCCCACTCGACGAAGACCCGTTTGGCTCGGGGCCCGAAGATCCATCTGGCGATCGACATCGTCTCTTCGATTCCGGGAAGTGCGGCAAGCCAGGTTGTGTTGCAGGCCAGAATATTCCAGAGTGGGTCGACGTAGGCGGCCAGAGTGTGACGAGCCTCGAGGTCCTCGAGATGGCTCATCCAGTCGGCATTCGTGGTGACTCGGCGGCGGATCTGCGACAACGACTCGAGTTCGACTGCCGGAGAGCGTAGTTCGCGTAGATGTCTAGCCAGCAAGGGGTCCACGTTGTACCCCTCGATCATGGCCTCCAATGTCTCGATCTTCGGCAGCTTGGCGTCCGACTCGATCTCGTAGAGGTAGGAAGGGCTCACGCCGTGAAGTCTGGTTGCCTCGTGTCGCGCGAGGTTGGCGTCTTCCCTGATCAGACGCAATATTGTCCCCATCGTCGGGATGCCTGGCGTCGGTACGGTTTTGGGAATCCAGCCCATGCTGGGTCCCCCCTTTCGTAGGTCTTCCGCTGACAGATCGGGTGAAGATACGATGGCCTGTTCGCCCCCAGGCTCTGGGTCAATTTCCTACCAGACCGGATAGGGCACGGCAACACATCCCGGCGGTGCTTGAGTTCGAACCCTTGGGCCGCTTCGCGGCGGCAGCGAAGCGGCGGGGGTGTCCAGAAGCTGATCTGCTTATCATTCGATAACTTTCGGGTTCACGCCCCAGGCGTGAACCCGGGCACATAAGCGCTGCTAGGGGCACCTTCGGCGATTCACGCCCGGAGCGTTAACGGAAAGCAAGGCAACCGAAACGCTGGTAGGGCAGCAGGTTTGGTGTGTTGAATACGAGCTGTCAGGTTGGCTCGATTGAAAGGAAATCCGATGGATCCATTCGTTGTTTTGGGGTGGGTGAATTCCGGATTGACTGTGCTGTCGCACGGTCTGGCGGTAGCCGCGCAGGCGCTGTCGCTGGTTCTTCCGTTCCTCTGAACAAAGTCAGACGCACGTCGTAAATGCGGTTTCTCGGTCAGTTCTCGCCGAGAAGCCGCTTCGCGGAGATAATCCCCCGGAATTTGCAGGACCTTGAAAGGGGCTATTTGCCATGTCCAAAACTCGTAGCGGCAACGGGTCGTCTAACACCGATCGCCTCCCTGGTCTGTCGCGTAGACGAAAGCAATTGGAGTCCAACGCCGCTCGTGTGTCGCTGGCTGCTGTGGTCGGCGTGGTTCCCGTAGCACTCGTGATGATGACCGCTTCCCCGGCGGTCGCGGTCGCGGAAAGTGCCGGGCTGATCGCCGATCAGCCCGGAGTGTTCACGGGACCAGCGCAGCCGGGCACCTCAGCTCCCACGCTGCCCCCGCCACCGGATGCCGAGCCCGAACCTCAAGCCGAGTTGCTCTCGCCGCAGCCGCCGGTGTTCTACGCCCAGCCGCCGCAGGTGCGCAACGACAGCTCGTCGCGACCTGCGCCGGAGTTCGCGGCGCCTGTGGCGCCGTTCAAGATCGAGGACCTGCATCTTCCCGAGCCGGTCGAGCCGGTCGCCCCGATCGAAGCGCCGCCGGACACGGTGCGAGTGGGGCAGTGGTCGGCTCCGCGTCCTGACTGGCTGCCACCGGAGTGCGCGGAGGCGATTAACGACGCCGCCGCGCAAGCGGAAGCGCAGGTAGCGACGGCCCTGGATTCGATCGGGATCGAGGCCGGCCGATCCGATCGCGTTGCGGGGGCGACTCTGGCTGGTGCGGGCATCGGCGGTGCGGCGGGTGCTGTGGTAGCTGGTGTTCCGGCTGCGGCGGCCGGCGCGGTAGTCGGGGGCCTGGTCGGCGGCACGATCGGCGGCATTGCCGGAGCTGCTGTGGGCACGGTCATCTCGGTGCCGGTCGTCGGCCCTGTCACCTCGGGCGTGGCGGGCACCGTGCTGGGCGCGGCAGCCGGTGCGGCAGCCGGTGCGGCAGTCGCTGGACTTCCGGTAGCGGCAGTCGGGGCGGTGGCCGCCGGGACGGTGGGTGCCGGATTCGGTGCCGGGGTCGGAGTCGGACAGCCATGACTTGGACCGTGGGACTACGCCGGGGGGTACTTGCTGCCAGTTTGGCGATCGTGACGGCGGGGCCGGTGTTGGCCGCCGGGGGCACCGCCACCGCGGTACCGATCGGACCCGAGTGTCCGGCGTTGTACATCCTCGGTGTGCAAGGCACCGGGCAGTCTTCGCCGACGGCGGACCCGCTCGCCGACACCGGGATGGTCGGTGAGTTGGTGGCGCCTGTACTCGCTGCTGCCCCAGGATTGGTACAGCGGGCCTACATCGGATACCCGGCGGGATTCGGTGGAGCTGTGCCAGGCGGAGGCACTGATCCCTACGTGGAATCGGTGCGCGATGCGCGGCGTGGTTTGGATGAGGCCGCCCGCGCGATCGTCGCAGCCTGCGCGGAAACGATGGTCGCCGCAGTTGGTTATTCTCAAGGCGCACAGGCGGTGTCGAACTGGGCAGTCGAGATAGGCGAGGGAGTCGGGGTGATCCCCCCGGAGCGAATCGCGGGTGTGGCGCTGTACTCCAATCCAGATCGTGCGCCTGGTTCGCCGACGATTCCGGGACGACCAGGGCAGTTGGTGCCCGATCCCGCACCGGGTACCACCGGTGCGGCGGTGTCGCAGGTATCGATGACCAATCCGCCGGCAGGCGGCGGGGGGATCGCCGGGGCGAGCAGCTACGGTGCGCTGACCGGCCGTGTCGCCGACATCTGCTCGGAAGGCGATCTGGCCTGCTCAGCGCCTGACCACGCAGCGTTGCTGCGGTTCTTCGCCGAAGTCGCGGCTCAAGCGGACCTCCGTGACCCGGTCGCTGCATTGTCCACCTTGAACTCTGCTCTCCACGCAGCCCTGGGGCGAGGATGGAACAGCGTGCTGATCAACGACTTTGCACTCGATGGCAATCGCGTCGACTATTCACCGCAACGCGGGTTGGCCGATCGGCTGGTGGAGGCGGCTGATCCGCGAAGCGCGGTGCCGGACGCTTCTGCCGCCGCAGCGCGGTGGAACGAGATCGTCGGCACGATCACGAACGACCCGGTCGCGCTGCTACCCAACCTCTTCGGGCAGTTGTCCTCAGCCTTCGGACAGCTGTTGGCCGACAACGCCGACTTGGTCAACCCGACGGTGTGGCTGCGGTATGTGGACACAGTCGCTCGCCACACCGGCTATGCACACGGCCAACTCGCCACTGGAATCGCCTGGCTGATCGCTTTGGCCCACGATGTCGGGAGCCGATGATGGACCTCTCCGAAACTCAGAAGTTCTACCGCGGCGAAGAACTCGATGTCGTGCCTCGCCCAGGGCGGATACTACGTCGCCGCTCAGTGACACTTCCCTGGCTGGGCGCCGAACATCGTGCTTGGCAGCTCGTTTACACCTCGCGGACCGCTCACCGGGCGCCGATTGCATCGTCGGGTATTGTCATTGCCCCTGAAGCGCGCCCACCCGTCGTTCCGGCCCCGATCCTGGCGTATTGTCCCGCCTTTCATGGGCTGGGCGGCGATGGTGTGCCGTCACAGATAGTCACCCGCAGCCACCGCCCAACCTTCAGGCCGTCCCTCGAATTGGCGCTATGGCGCGGATGGACCGTTGTAGTCCCAGACGGCCAGGGAC
Source organism: Nocardia takedensis NBRC 100417 (assembly GCF_000308695.1). GTDB lineage: Bacteria > Actinomycetota > Actinomycetes > Mycobacteriales > Mycobacteriaceae > Nocardia > Nocardia takedensis. The sequence continues at coordinate 23,029 of NZ_BAGG01000262.1, forward strand.
TCGGACTGACTGGGCTCGGACCACATGCCTGGTTGGCTGGCCGAGCAGCTGCACACGCCACGCTGGACTTGGTGCGGGCGGTCCAACGAATGCCCGACCTCGAAGCCGCCGAGGCACCCTGCGTGGTGTGGGGATATGCGGACGGCGGGCGGGCAGCGGTGTGGAGTGCTGAGGTCCAACCTGCCTACGCGCCCGAACTGGACCTGCGTGGGATCGCCGCGGGGGCCGTCGTCGCCGATCCGGGGGCCTTGGTAGTGGAACTGGACGGCGGACCGCTGGCGGGACTTGTTCTGGCGGGCTTGGTGGGACTGGGGCGTGCGTACGCCCACCTGCCCGTCTTCCATTTGCTCTCCGATCAGGGAAGGTCCGCGATCGAGCAGGGAAAGACTATGAGCCGCAGCCAGCTTCGGCGGGCCTTCGCGACCACAGGTCTCGGACAGTGGTGCGAACGTCCGGACCCGTGGAACGACCCGGTGTGGCGGTACGTGCTGGCACACGAGATCGCAGGGCGGGCGACGCCATACGCGAAAGTTCACCTGTACCACGGCGTTGAAGACACTGTCGTACCTGTTGCTATGGGACGTCAGCTCGTTACCGATTACCGCGCCCGCGGAGCCGACTTGAGCTGGCGCGAGTACAGCGGCGGGCACAGTCGCGCTGCGGCAGCGGGAGCCAGCGACGCTGTCGAACGGCTTGCGGCTCACCTGAGAGAACCCAGGCCATCACCTCGGGTCTTCTCGGCCGATTGAGACCTTCCTGAATCTGATCAAGGGGGCATCCGCCGTTTCTCGATCCACTGCTTCCCCGCCGCGTCGCGCCCTGCCTCCTAGGCGCACCGATGCACTGAGACCCCTTCGGGCGGGCGCCGGGTCGGCCACCTCATCAATTTCCAGTGGCTGATTCGCCCCATGGCGAACCGCCCGGAGGGCCCCACCCAGGAGACGAAGTCCGATGAACAATGCGACCGACCCGCTTGGGCGCGGGTGGCTCGAATATGACAGCGAACCGGTGATCTCGTGTCCTGATACCGACGACGACTGCGTGGTCGGAGAGGCGGATGCGCCTGTCGGTCGCCCAGAGCTCGACCACCCCACCATGACTCTCTCACCGCTGCCGTCGTCGGCTTGCGACCTGACTCGAACGGCGGAGCCGCAGCCGGAACATACCCCATTGACCCTTCTTGTCGGACTGAGGTGACATCCGATGCATTCCAATCGAATCCATCCGCGTTTGGCGGCGGCTGTCACGGCGATCGCCGCCGTATTGATGACTGCAACTGGGACAGCCGTGGCCGAGCCCGGTATCAGGATCACCGGCTCTTGTCCGGCGTTGTTCGCGCTCGGTGTCCAAGGAGCCGAGGAGGGCTCGGTCGAGTCAGGTAGTGACACCGGCGCGCTAGGGCGGGTGTTCGGGCGCGTGTCCGCTGCTGTCGGTGACCGTGTCGAACGCGCCTACATCTCGTTCGGTAGCGCCGAGAACGGGGCCACGCTGCCCTACGAGTCCGCGGTGGCCGAGGCTGCAACGAAACTTGGAGACGCTGCGGGCAACATTGTGGCCCGCTGTCCGACAACGTATCTGGCCGTCGTCGGTTACGGCCATGGCGCGGCTGCGGCCGCGCGATTCGCCGAACGCGTCGGCGCTCCCCAACCCGGGCTCGGGGCCGGTCGCGTCGATGCCGGTCGCGTCGCGGTGGTGGCGTTGGTGGCCAATCCCGATCGCGCGTCGAACACTCCGGTCCTGCCGGGAAGGCCCCAAGCGAGCACGCCCTCGCCGGCACCGGGAACCTCGGGTGAGGAAGTCTCGAATCTCGCCCTGCTCAACCCGGCCACCTCCGGCTCCGGAATCGCGGTACCCGCCGGTTCCGCGGGCCGAGCGCCCCGCTACGGGAGCCTGGTGGGTCGGGTCGCGGAGCTGTGCGTTCCTGGTGACGCCACGTGCGACACCCCTGCGGGCAGTCCGTTGACGACCACGGTCGCCAACATCGCGGCCCGCACCGACACCCGCGATCCGATCGCGGCGATCTCCACGGTCGCCACCGCCCTGTCGGCGACGATCTTCGGCACCGCAGTCGAGGTGGTCGATCAGGATCTGTCCGGCACCAGCCTCGACCAGCTGTCCTACCAGCCGACCAAATCGCTCGGGCAGCGACTGGCCGAAGCCTCCGACCCCGCCACCGCACCGCCGAGCCAGGCCGAGGCGCTGGGCGCGCTGATCAAACTCGGCACCATCGGATTCAACGCCGTGATCACGGTGATACGCAAGGTGATCACTCCTGCCACGATCGCCGAACTCGCGACCGTCGGCATGACCAACCCCGCCGCGGCGATCGCCGTGCTGGGCGCGAAACTCGCCGGCGCGGCCGTCGAACTGATCCCGCCACAGACCGCGAACCGGTGGGTGAACGAGGCGTTCACCGCGATCACCGGCACCGTCACCGCCCCCGAGCAGCTCTACACCCTGGCCGGGACCGCCCAGTACAGCGACACCACCGGCCGCCACGGCTCCTACGACACTGTCGCGGCCACCCCCGCTGGCGAATCCACCCTGCGTACGGTCGCGAACTGGCTCATCGCCGCCACCCACGACATCCCCGCCACGCCGCCGGTCACACCGTCGCCCCCTACTTCACCGGCGAGCACGCCGTCGGCGTCGACCACGTCACCGGATCCCACGACCAAACCCCGATCATCGCCGGGTGAACCCCAGCCGCACTCCAGCCCGCGATGACCTCCAGACCCCTTCGGGCAGGAGCCCGATCAGCTGACGTACCCCACCCGGTCTGCTGATCCCCGTCCCTGGCGGCCTGCCCGAAGGGTCCACCCCACCACCCACATTCGCGCCTCGGTAGGAGGTGACACCGACCATGCCCAACCGACCCCCACTCGACGACGCCCACGGCGCGGGCTGGCTGCGCCCCGAACCCACCCTGCAACCGGTTCCCCCCGCCGCCGACCCCGCCCGTGACACCACCACCGATCGTGCCCCGAAGGGGCACCGCGCACAGCAGCCGGAGCAACCAGCTGTCCGGCCGTCGACCGAGTTTCCTGCACGCCGACAGGCAGGGCAGCGCGCGGTGTGGATCGCGTTGGCCGTGGCGTTAACGCTGGCCGCTGGGCTCGCTGGCGTCGGGATCCGGTCGGTGACCGACGCCAGCGACACGACCGTGGTGATCGCGCCCCCAATCACCGCTTCTTCGATCACAGCGGGCGTGAGCGCCACGACCGCGGTCGCCGGCGGGGCATGTGCCGGCCTGACCGGGGCGGCGGTGACCGACGGACCGGGCGAAACTCGCAGCGGTGTAGGGGTGATCGCGGCGTTCGAGTACCGCTATTACGTCCTGCGTGATGCCGCCGCCGCGTTGGCGGTGGTCGCTCCCGAGGCCGGACTGGTCGAACCGGTGTTGGCCGAGGGAATCGCGTCCATTCCGGCCGGGACCAGGCACTGCGTCGCGGTCACTCCGCTCGACGATTTCGCGGCCGAGGTGCACCTGGTCGAACGTCACGGTGACGGAACCCGGATGGACTATCTGCAACTGATCAACACCCGTCCCACCCCGAACGGGGACTTTCAGATCCTCAACATCCAGAAGCGGAGCTGACATGAGCACCGCTGTAGTACATCTGGCCGATACTCCGCCCGCCGACGATGGCCGCCTCGACCCGGACACCATGACGGTCCAGACAGGTCGGCGTGCACTGATCCGCACCCAGGCGCTGGTCAGCGGTGGCGAACACGCGCCGTTGTGGGCAGTGTTGGGCGCGCACGGTGGCGCGGGCGCGTCGACGTTGGCGCGCTGGTGGGCCCCGGCCGCCGACACCGGACCGGCCTGGCCCGCCTCGGCTGCGAGCACCCAGGACGTGGTGATCGCGGCACGGTTGTGCATCCCGGGCCTGGTCGCCGCCGCCGAGCGACTGCGGGAATGGCACGCCGGCCTGGCCCCTGCCGGGGTGCGGGTGATCGGGCTGGTCCTGACCGCCGCTCGTCCCGGCACGGTGCCGAAGGCCGTGCGCCGCTACCGGTCGGTGATCGCCGAGCTGGTGCGCGAGGTCCACGAGATCGCCTGGCACGACGAACTGCTCGCCACCGAACTGCCCGATCTGGCCCAGTTCCGGCCCTACGACCCGGCCCCGCCGCGCCGAGCTCGACTGTCCGAGGCGGTGCCTACCGATGTCCACCGTGTCGGCGCCGCGATCTTCACCCACCTCGCCGCTGCGGCGGCCCCGATCGATACGGAGAACCTGTCATGAGCCCGACCGCAGTACTCGGTGACGCCGTGGTCACCGTGCTGGCCCAGGACATCACGATCACCCCGACCGCCCCGCCCGGGTCGGGTAGCGCCATTGTCATCGTCAACTTCCTGGCCTGGTTCGTCACCCTGGCCGGGATCGCGGCGATCATCTACGCGGGCGGCAAATTCGGCTGGGAGCGCTGGCACGGGGGCTCGGTCGAGTCCCCGAAGATCCTGCTGGGCGCACTGGTCGGCGGGGTCGTGGCCACCAGCGCAGGCCCCATCATGACCGCCGTGGTCGCCGGAGGCTCCTGATGCCCGGCCACGCAAACGCCGCAGCGATGCTGGCGTTGCCGTTGCCCGCGAACGTCATGTCGCCGTTGACCCAACTGTTGGGTTATCTGGCCTGGTGTGTGCTGGTGCTGTGCATCGCACGCGCGGTCTGGATCGGCGCGCTGCTGGGCATCCGCTCCTACCGCGAGGAAAGCCTCGAAGGACTCCTGGGCGCCCTGCTCGGCGCGGTCCTGCTCGGCATGGCCAGCTCCCTGGCCGTGGCCGTCCTCCCACCCACCTGAATCTAGCGAGGAGAACCGATTCCCATGCGCTCGAACCGAACCCACCGTCTCTCGGTGACCGCCGTGATTGCCTTCACCGGCCCCGTCATGGCGGCCGCCTTGCTGGGGTGCGGCGCCCCTACGTCCGAATCCGAGCAGAGTGCCCCGGTCACCACGAGCGTGGAGGTCCACGCCGCTCCTACCGGGGGCCGCTGGCAGCGCTTCCAAGGAGTCGAGTTGCCGGTGACCGATCAAGGCCCCCGCAGTGACGAAGGCGCGGTGGTCTCGGGGTTCGAGCGCTCACCGGCCGGAGCCGCCGTCGCCGCAGCCCAGGCCAGCGCCCGGATCTCGGTCGCCACCGACAGCCAATGGCCGCAGGTCGGCGCCGACATGGTCGCCCCCGGCCCGGGACGCGACGCCTGGTCGGTCGCCCGCGCACAGCTCTCGGTCACCGCGCCGCTGGACGCCGACACCGCGCCGCGACTGCTCGGCTACGTCCTGACGCGCTACAGCCCTGAGGCCGCCGAGCTCGACCTCTACGCCCAACATCCCGACCGCTCAATCACCGGCCACCACACCAGCGTGGTCTGGCAACACGACGACTGGCGACTGAGCCTGCCCGACCCGGCCACCTCGGCCCCGCCCACCGTCACCACCCTCGACACCCCGCCCGCCGAACTCGTCGCCTTCGCGGCCCGCTGAAAGCGACTGTGCGTCATGGGATCCCATCGCCTCCTGATCATCCTGCTCACCGTCATCGCCGTGGTCGTGGCCGTCGTGTTCGTCGTGACGGTCACCCGCGACGAAGACTCGACCCCGCCACACCCGGACCAGTCGAGCGCCGCGTCGTCCTCGAGCGCGGTGGCGGGTTCGGGTGGGTCGAGTTCGGACATGTTCGGCAACCGCCTCGACATCCCGGCGACCGAGACCGGCACTCCGGCACCGCAGGATCCCGCCGCCCGTCCGGACCCGGCCGCCCCGGGCTACCTGAACACGCCACCGGTGGGACTGCGCTGGCAGCGCGGGTGGGGCGGCGCCGCGCTGCCGGTCTCTGCCAGCGACGGCCCTGCCACGATCACCGACGGGATCGCCTCCGGCTTCGCCCGCACACCCCAAGGCGCGGTCCTGTCCGCGGCGGACGCCCTCGGGCGGGTCCTGGCCGCGCCGGAACAGATCTGGCAGCAGGTGGTCGCCGAGCGCTACCACGGCGGCGGCGAGGCCCTGGTGGATCGGTATGCGCGGTCGCGGGCGCGCACACCGGATGCCGCCCGTTATGTGACCGTCCCCGACGGTGTCCGGGTCGCGCCCGGCTACAGCCCCGACTACGCGGTCGTCGAGTTCGCGGTGCGCGATCAGCTGGGCTACCGGATCGCCCGCTGGCCGATGACCTGGTTCGACGGAGACTGGCGGGTCGCCGTACCCGCCGACCTCGAGATCCTCTGGGGGCCAGGAACCTACGTCGCATCGCTGACCGGGTTCAGCACGGCGTGGAGGACCGGCGCATGAGCACCGACACGATCGCCGGCCCCCGCCTCGGCGGTGTCCGCGAACAGCTGCCGGTGCCCGGCATCTGCGACATCCCGCTGGGACCGCAGCAGGCGTGCCAGGGCATCCAACTCGCCGAGGACGTCGCGAACTCGGCCTACGACAAACTCGTCGACGTCGTGCTCGAAGGGTTTGCCCGCACGGTTCGAATAGGTATGGCGTGGTGGACGAACTTGCCGTCGCCGCAGCTCAGCGACGGCACGTCGGGTCCTGGTCCGGTGTTGAGCGCGGTGCGCGAGTACAGCGGCGGTTTGCAGGTGCTGTTCCTGACCGCGGGGATCATGTTCGCCGCCGCGCGCTTGGCGTTGGCCAAGCGCGGCGGTGTCGCGGGGGAGGCACAGGAGAGCTTCCTGATGCTGGGGCGGGCAAGTTTCCTGTCGATGGCCATCGCGGTGCTGGTCACCACCGGCACCCGCGCCGGAGACAACTTCTCCAACTGGGTGATATTCGAGGCCAGCGAAGGCGACTGGCTCGGTGCGGTCGACCGGATCACCGCATTCGACCAGAACCGCACGACCGTGGCCGGGCTGGGCACGGGGATTCTGATTGTCGTCGGAACTCTAGGGTTGGTCAGCTCGCTGCTCCAGTTGGTGATGCTGGTCGTCCGCCAAGCGCTGCTGATCCTGGTGGTCGCGGTGATCCCGATCGCTGCCGCCGCGGCGGGGACCGGTCCGGGATCGCAGGCATATAAGAAGCTGGTGTCGTGGACGGTGGCGTTCGTCCTCTACAAACCCGTCGGCGGCCTGGTCTACGCGGTCGCGTTCACCGTCATCGGCGATCAGAAACAGACCGATTCCCAGCAGGTCCTGCTCGGGCTGATCCTGCTGGTGATGAGCGTGCTGATCCTGCCCGCGCTCATGCGCCTGGTCGCACCCGCCGTGGCGACCCTCGGCGGCGGGGGTGGCGCGACCGCGGTCCTGGCCGGCGGCGCGGCCGGCGTTGCGATGGGCTCGGCCGGCGAGCGCGGCAGCGCCCGCAAACTCAGCGAAGGCGAAGACGCCGCGAACGGCACCGGCCCCGCTGGCGGCGCGAACCCGGGCGGCGGCAACAACACCGGAGGCGGTGGCGGTGGTGGGGGGCGTCCGCTCGGTGGCGGCGGCGAGAGTGACTCCTCGCCCGCGGGTGCACCAGGCGGGGGCAAGGCGGGCAGCGGTACGTCGAGCACCTCCGGTGGCGGTGCCTCGCGTTCGGGTGCCCCGTCGGGTCGGGCCTCCTCGCCGGGCGAGGGTGCGCCATCCGGCGGTGGTTCCGAGGCCGGCGGCGGTGCCGGTGGGGGGGCGGTGCTGGCCGGGCACGCGGTCAAGGCCGCGGGCGAGCAGGCGGTGTCGGAGGCCGGGGAGCAGACCCGGGAGGCCGCCGAGGGCGGTGGGGATCCGGATTCGCTGAGCCCGGGGGAGGTGCGGCGATGAGCACCCGCATGTACGGGCGATGGGAACGGCCCCGCAGCGCCGGTTTCTTCGGCCTGACCTGGGGTGTGACGCTGTTCGGGTTGGCGTTGATCGTGACGGTCATGGTCGGGTTCCTGCTCACCCGATCCCTGCCCGTCGTCGCTGCAATGATCCTCGCCGCCGCGACCGTGTTCGCGCCGCTGGCGATCACCGTCAACGGGCGCACCGGGTGGGAGTCGGCCGTACTACGGGCCCAGTTCGCCGCGGCGCGGGCGCGCGGTGAACTCGTCTACCGGTCGGGGCGTTTCGCGCGTATTCCCGGGGTCGCGAAACTGCCTGGGCTGTTGGCGGATTCGCGGCTCTCGGAGTACGAGACCGCGGGCGGGCGACGGTTCGGCATGCTGCACATCCGCCGCTCCGATCACTACACCGTCGTGCTGCGGGTGATCCCGCGCGGAAAGGAACTGGTCGACCAACCACAGATCGACGCGTGGGTGGAAGGCTACGGGCACTTCCTGGCGACCCAGAGCCGCGGCGGAGAGGTCGTGGCGGTGACCGCGGTCCTGGACAACGTCGTCGAGACACGACTGCGCCAAGCTCGGGAAGTCACCCGGTTGGTCCGCGATCAGGCCCCCGAGTTCGCGAAAGCGGTGATGCGCGAGGCCGCCGCCGATATCGGCGGGGTCGGCGTGCGGATCGAAGCACGGATCGCCATCACCTACCGCGCCATCGGCAAAGGCCGGGTCCGTCGCGACGAAGCAGAACAGGCCCGCGAGATCGGCCAACGCCTACAAGGGGTCATGTCCCAACTCGCCCGCGCCGGACTGCCCGCCACGCCATTGCAGGCGTGGGAAGTGGTGGGGCTGGTTCGAACTCGCTACGACCTGGCCTCTCAACGCGACGTCGAAGCGGCCGGCGCCGCGGTGCTCGAGACCCAGTCCTGGGATTCGGTCGGTCCGATCTCGCACCTGGACCGGTGGGACCACTACGTGCACGACGGCGCCCGCTCGATCACCTGGGAGATGGACGCCGCCCCGCGCGGCGCGGTCATGGAGAGCGTGCTCGAGGAACTACTGCGCCCCCGCGCGGATGTGCCGCGCAAGCGGGTGGCGATCGTGTACCGGCTGCATTCGGCCGCCGAAGCCACCTCCCTGGTCGACGCGGACTTCCGCGACGCGATCGCCGCGGAGCAGACCGAACGCGGCATCGCCAGTGCTTCGGCGCGGATCCGGGTCGGCAACACCAACGCCGCCCGGGAGGAACAGGCCCGCGGCGCGGGCTTGACCCGCTTCGGTGTGTTGGTGACGGTCACCGATCACCTCGACGGTGACCTGCCCGGCATCGAAGCCTCGATCAAGGCGATGAGCGCGGCGTCGCGGCTGTCGGTGCGCCGCTGCTACGGCTACCAGGCCGCCGCCTTCGCCGCCTCCCTCGGGATCGGGCTCGTTTTACCCGAGCACACCTCGATCTCGGCGGGGGTGTCGCGATGAACCGCTCGACCGGCTCGCGGGCGCGTCGGCGTCGCGAGAGTGTCGCCGGGATCCGCGTGCTCACTCCCACCGCGCGAGCGGCGACCGAAGCCGCCGCCGCCCGGCCCGGACCGCGCGGTTGGTGGGCACGGCTGGCGATATCGAGCGACGATCATCGACGGGCCACCGCCGCCCGACGCACCGAAACACTCGATGCGGGGGATGGCTTCGACCGATCACCGGCCACCCTGACCGACCGCGGCTACCGCGGGCCGGGCGGCGGCCGCGCCGCAGTGGTCCCCTCCACCCCGGAATGGCGGGCCACCACCGTCCAGGTCGCCGGCCTGTGGCCCTTCGCGGTCGGCGCCAGCGCCCCCACAGTCGGCACGCCGGTCGGCGCGCACTACATCACCGGCGCGCCCGTGCATTTCGACCCGATGTCGTGGTTTCTCAAAGGATTCATCACCGCGCCGATCGCGTTCGTGTTGGCGCTCAACGGATTCGGCAAATCGAGCCTGATCCGGCGGATGGTGACCGGGGCAGTCGCCGCCGGGGAGACCGTGCTGTGCATGGGCGACACCAAACCCGACTACCGCGACCTCGTGCAACACCTGGGCGGGCAGGTCGTCGAGGTCGGGCACGGGCACGGCACCGTCAACCCCCTCGACGTCGGCGCGCTCGCGGCGACCATCGCGCGCCTGCCCGACCCCGACCAGCGCCGCCAGGTCCGCGCCCGCGTCGAGGCCGGGCAGGTCAACATCGTGGCCGGGTTGATCGAACTGGTCCGCGGCGCGCGGGTCGCCGACTACGAGGAAGTCCTCATCGCCGCCGGGCTGCGCGAACTCTACAGCCCCGCGAGCGGGTTCGACTACGACAATGCGCCGCTGCTCGGTGACCTGCTCGAGGTGATCTCCACCGGCGGCGAACGATTGCGGCGCTTCGCCGAAGAGGACGGCGTCGCCTCCTACCGGGCCGGCACCAAGACGCTGCGGCGCTCGCTGCGGGCGCTGGTGGAAGGCCCGTTCGGCGCCATCTTCAACGGCCCCACCAGTACACGTCTGGATCTGGACAGCCCCGCGGTGTGCGTGGACGTCTCGCGCATCCCCGAGGGCGACACGAAACTGTTGGCCGCAGTGCTGATGGTGTGTTGGTCGGACGGGTTCGGCGCGGTCGCCGCCGCTCACGCCTTGGCCGACGCCGGCCTGGCGCCCGCGCGCACGTTCGAGGTCGTCATGGACGAGATCTGGCGCGTGCTCGGTGTCGGGGACTTCATGGTCGATCGCGTCGACGCCCTGACCCGGCTCAACCGGACCCTCGGCACCGGGCTGATCATGTGCAGCCACACCGTCAAAGACCTCGCCGCCTTCGACTCACCCGCCGCCCAAGCCAAAGCACTCGGGTTCTTCGAACGCGCCCGCGCCAAGATCATCGGCCCGGTCGGCCCCGAGGAAGTCGACCGCATCCGCGCCGTCGTCGGCATCACCGACACCGAGAAACTACTGCTCACCTCCTGGGCCGCCCCCCGCCCGCCCAGCGACGACGACCTCGACCCCACCCGCCGCGAAACACCCCCCGGCACCGGCTGCTACCTGCTCAAAACCGGCGAAGCCGCCGAACCTGGCGTCGCATTCCGCATGAACTTCACCCCCACCGAACGCGCCTCCCAGATCCACAACACCAACCGACGCTTCGACCACCTCACCCACGGCACGCAGGCCGGTGACCGGTCATGACGACATCGAAAACCACCGTCGTGGTGCTGATCTCGCTGCCTGTCCTGCTGCTGGTGATCCTGCTCGCCGTCGTCGGACTCGAAGATCGGTCCTCGTGCGCGACCCCGATCCCCGGCGGGGCGCTCGACGGCGCACCGACCGGATACAGCGTCGCCGGGCTGTCGGAAGCCCAACTACGGCTGGCGCGCGAAGGCGTGGTGATCGGCAAACGACGGGGGATGCCGGAGTCGGTGATCATCGCCGAACTCGCCGCCCAAGCCACCGAATCCAGCTTCCGTAACCTCGCCAACCCCGCGGTACCGGAATCGCTGGGCTTCGCCAACGACGGCCTCGGCTACGACCACGACTCGGTCGGACCACACCAGATGCGCGCCAGCGTCTGGGGATCGGTCGGCATCGCCGCCCTGATGGACCCGGTGTATCAGATCAACTGGTTCTACTCTCACGCCGAACAACTCGGCGTCGCCGCGACGGAGATGGCACCCGCCGAACTGGCCCAGGCCATCGAACGCAGCGCCCCCAACGCCTACGCCGGCCAACTCACCCTTGCTCAACGGCTCTACGCGCTCTTCGCCGACCTCGACCCCGGCCCACGGACAGGGGCGGGGTCGGCGAAGAGCGCGGTGGAGGGATGTGGGTCGCGCTCGGGCACGCCGCTGAGTCCAGCCGAGGCGAGCGCGTTCGGGCGCGCGGTCATCGACCACGCCTCGCGCTGGATCGGCACCCCCTACGAGTGGGGCGGCGGAGATTTCGAGGGCCCGACCGGCGGCGGATTCGACTGCTCCGGGCTGACCCGCTACGCGATCTACCACGCGTCGGGCGGGCAGATCCAGCTCCCGCACTACACCCAGGCCCAACAGGACCACCCGTCCGCCGAGGTCGTCGCGTTCGACCAGCGTGAACCCGGGGACCTGATCTTCTTCACCGCCCCCGGCGACGCCGATTCCCACCACGTCGGGATCTACCTCGGCCGCGACGAGCAGGGCCGGGACCTGCTGCTGCACGCCCCACAGACCGGCCAGACCGTCACCACCACACCGCTGTCGGCGTGGGAGGGCGAACGCATGGACGTGCGCCGCTACTCCCACGCCCTCACTCCCACCGTTCCCGTGTCGCCGGAAAGGAGTCCCGATCATGGGTGAAGATCCCCTCGCCACGCACCGGCGACCCATCGTCGGATACGTCACCGCTCGAGTCCGAAACACACCCGCCGGCCGTCGACCGGGACACGTCGCGAGCGTGGTCAGGACCAGCGGCGAGGTGGTGGCGTTGGTGCGGGCCCACGGGGTCCGGCTGCGCGGGATGACCCGCCTGCTCGACTTCGAGCGGTTCGCCGCCGAACACGGGCTGCGCCGTGAGGTCGAGATCGCCCGCTTCGTCCGGGCGTTGTGGTGGGTCCTCGGAGTCGACCTCGCCGCGATCCGCGCGCTGACCGTGGCCCAGCTGCAACTGGACCCGTCCTTCGCCGCCCAGGCCCGCCGAGGCCCGCAGATGGCGTTGTCGTGCGCGGGCACCGCCACCCACTTCGCCGTCGCCGGCCCCGACGGGAACCTGATCTGGCACGACCGCTATCCCCACGACGCCATCCACACCGCCATCGGCGGCGCGGAACACGCCGCCCGACGAGCGATCTGGGTCGCCTTCTATGCCCGCGTCGGATGGGGTGCGCGGGCGGCGCGGCTGCGGCTGACCGTGGCTCGCGGTCACGGACTGGACCTGCTCGAACTACACCATCACGCCCTCGCCGCCGATGTGCTGCTGGAGCTGGTCGCCGATCCCGTGGACAACCCCGCCGCCGCCCGGGTCGGCGACGCGCCGACCCTCGTGTGGCGCGGCTGCGACCCGGCCACTCTTCTCGCCTCGAACGGGGAATCGCTATGAGACGTACTCGGATCGCGATCGTCCTGGCCGCCGTCACGACGGCGATGTCGGGGTGCGCGGCGAACACGCCCGTCGTCCTCGGCCCACCACCGCCACCACAATGCCGCGCCGAAGCCCTTCCGCCCCCCTGGGTCGAGGTCGATCCCTGTGCGGGAGAACAGGTTCTGTTGGCCGCGGTGCGGGCGGTGTTCACCTACCGCCCGGCCGAGCAACCCGACACCTCCGAGGCGGTGCGGCAGGCGGGTGCGCTGCTGGAGCAGCGGTTCGCCGCCGACGCGGTGAGCACCTCGCTGGTGTGGGGGCCGGTCACTCCCGTCCGGTGGCAGCAGTGGCGTGAGGCCGGTGTGCGGGTGGACGCGCGGGTACAGCTCGGCGCTGACGACCACCCGGCGGACACGGCGACCTCGCTGGCCCGGGTGGTGCAGGTCGAACTCGTCCCCAGCACGAACGCACCGATCGTGTTCCCCGTCTACGCCACCGTCGCGCGCACCGGGCCCACGACCGGGTGGCGGCTGGCCGGGATGCGGGTGCGGTCATGAGCGGGGATCCGGTCGAGGAGAGCGGCCAGCAACTGCGCCAAGGTGCGATCCAGGCATTCCAGATGGCCCACACCACCGCCGCGCTGATGCGCGGACGCGGAAGCGAGAGCCGCTCGGCGGCCGAACACACCCAACGTCTCACCCATGCCGACCAGCGAGAAGCCCGCTCGGCGGCCGAACATCAGGTGCGAGTCGAGGCAACGGTTTTCGAGACGAACTCCAAGGTCGCCGTCAATACCGCTCGCATCAGCGAGATCGAGGGCCGCATGAAGATCAACACCCAGGCCCACCAACTTGCCGAAGAAGAGACCAGAGCCCGGATGGACCGCGCCGACACCGACCTGGAACGCCGAGACCTGTTGGCCTTCCAGCAGTTCGACCACAGTGAGGACGTCCAGGACGAGAAACTCGGCGCCTACGAGGCGCGGGAAGAACGCGCCGAGGAGCTGCATCGACTCGAGGTCGAGTACAAGCAACTGCTGATCGACGCGCGTCGCCGTGCCGCCGGGTTCGTGGATTCGCTGTCCGAGCACGGACCGGCAGGGGCGGCGGGGGAGTCGGCGGCGGCGTTCGCCGCGGCCGAGGCCGAACGAGTCAGTTCAGAGGCAGCCGCCGATGCCGCGGTGTCGGCAGCGGCCAAGGCGGCCGCGGACGCCAAGACAGCCGCGGATGCCCGGGCGGCAGCGGCTCGGGCGGCAATGGCCAGGGCGGCCGCGGATGCCTACGCGCAGCGCTTCGCCGAGGATGTCGGGCGGGCCTTCGACGAGGTCTTCGGCGACCTCGCGTCGCCGCCGGTCACGGCCGGCGGTGCCGATGCGCGGGACGTCCTGGATGTCGAGTTCTTCGACATCGTCGACGACGTCACCGAATCGGTTAGTGAGACAGCGACGGTCGAGGCCGCCGAACCCGAGTACCCGACCGCGCGCAACCTGGTCGATGCCGTACGCGACCTCGCCGGGGAACTGACCGTGGATACCGATCTCGCCCACACCCTCGGTGAGGCGGGGCTCGATCTCGCGCAGGACCTCTCACCCGCGGCGGCGGTGGCGGACGCGGTCGAGGCCGCTCTCGACGGCGACGCCGAGCCGAGCGCGTCGGTCCAGGCGGGCGCGCGGGCCGAGGTCGACGGCGCCGAGGTGCTCACCGCGCCCCTCGGCTCCGGAGCCGATTGGGGGCCGCAGCCGTGATCCTCGTCGCGTCCGATGCTTGCTGGTCCCTGCCGCGGGTGGGAGGCCGGTGATGGCCGCCCCGACTCCGCTCCAGCGGCACCTGCTCAGGGGCGTGCAGAACGTGGCATTGGACAACCGCCTGCACCGCGCGTTGCGCGGCGATGCCGCCGAGGGGGTGGTCGACGAGCGTGAATGGATCGGGCAGCGGTCGTTGGCCCAGCTCGAGCAGGTCGCGCTCGGGGTCGGGGTGCCCAAGGCGTGGGTCGACTACGCCCGTGCGGCCGGTGAGCGTGGAGAGCGGTGGCAGCCGGGCACGACGATGCTGGGCTCGGGCCACGTCGACCGCGACCAGCTGCTGGCCGGGCTCGCCCATGAGGTCCGCGCGTTGCAGGACATCGCCGGGATCGGGGCGGTCTTCCTCGACAGAGGCGGTCTGGACGAGGACGCCGACAGCAGGTTCCGGCGCGTGGCCGGCATGACCTGGCAGCGGGTGGGAGCGATCTCGCACGCCCTACGGCTGAGCACCGAGGAACGACATCAAGCGTGGCGGCGCGGTCAGCAGCACTGGGCCACCGCCGTCGCGACCCGGCTGTCGAGTGCCGAGCCGAAAGAACTGGCACAGCAATGGAACCGGATCGTCGCCGCCGACTTCAGCGCTCTCGCGATCCCCGTGATGGTGCTCCAGGGCGCCGGCATCACCGCCGAGGACACCACTGCGGCGATGCCGACCACCGCTGACGACATGTCCGCGCAGGTCGCCGAAGCCCTGACCGGACTCGACCAGGCAGGCGGGCCGGCACGGGCGGGCACGGTCGCCGCGATCGAGAACGCCGTACGGGCCGCCGGTCCCGCAACCGACGCGGGCCTCGACGCCCACGCCGCGGGCACGGACCCGCCACCACCCGCGCCGCACTCACCCGAACCTTCGTCAGGAGTCGACCCATGACCAGGCATCACCCGTCGAAACACTCTGCTGCACAACGTAACTCGAAAGCCAGGAGAGTCGTGTGAGCGCGCCCGAGGACCGCGGTGATCTCGCCGGCTGGAAAGCCGGGCTGCTGGCCAAGATCCAAGCGCGTTCCCTCGAGCTCGCGCGGGTGCTGTCGCGGGGATATCCCGAATACGTTCCCGCCGCCGGACGTGGGGAGGTGGCGTTGGCGAACTGGCGTGCGCACCTGAGCGATCTGGAGGCCGATCGCCACGAGGTGATCCTGCGCGCGTCCGCCAGCGGCATCCCGGCGGCGATGATCACCGAGGCGATCGAGAACGGTTCCCAGGGCAGGGTGTGGGGTGAGAGCGCCCGCAACCCGCCGACCAGCCGATACGGGGACTCCTCGGAGCGCACGGAGTCGATCGCCCGGCTCGCCGAGGACGTGTGGACCCTCGAGCACATGGCGGTGATCGCCGTGGAACACCGAGCACGCGGATTCGACAACGACCGCGACCACGCCGTTCGCGACCAGTACCGGCGCAACATGGACGCGCTGTGGACGCGCGCGGACCGCACCGCCGCCCTCGTCGACCCCGACTCCGCCGAAGCCCGCGAGTTGTTCGGCCGTGACGTCGCCGGCTGGCGTCGCCTGGCCGCGATCACCGTGACCGCCTACAGCGACTCCCTGCTCGAACAGCTCTGGCGCGTACACGCCTGGGGCGGCGTCGAACCCGCCGTCGAACGCACCCTCGAATACCTCCCCGACACCGGCGCCGAGTCTCATCACGCGCGTCCCCCGACGCCGGCGGTGCTGTTCGAGCACGCCGGTATGGCGCTGGACGTCGTGCACCACGGCGTGTACGGCGGCGCCGGCGGTGTCGAGGATGCCGCCCGCACCGCGCTGAGCGGCGAGCGCGAGACGACTCCGAGTCCCGAGGTCGCCGCGGTCGAGCCCGCCACCCACGAATCGACGATCGAACCCGAATTCTGAAGTGAGGGAGCGTATTCGATGACCACACCGCAACAAGAACCGGAGTCAGTGCCGCAGTGGCAGACAAGGCTGCTGCTGACCATCGGACACCTGGCAGCCGAACGCGAGCGCATCTTCGAGGCCGGTTGGGAGGGTTTCGAGGACAACGACGGCCGTGGACCCGAAGCCGCCTGGGAACAGCACATGGTCGCCCTCGACGGGGAACGCGAACGCGTCGAGCAGACCGCGCTCACCGCCGGGATCGATCCGGGAGCGGTCGCCGACGCCGCCGCCCTGGGACGCGACCGGCCACGCCCACGCGTGGATGCCCCCACCCGGGAGCTGTCCTCACCCGCGCGCGACGACGCCGCCCGAGGTTTCTACCTCGACATGCTCTCGGTGGATCTGTGGCGGCTCGAACGCATGGCGGCGGTGACCGCCGAACGGGAGGACCGGATCGCCACCGGCCGCTACAGCTTCGGCCTCGACTCGCCGACCGGCGCGCGTTTCGCCGCGAACATGACGCTGTTCCATCAGCGCGCCGCCACGCTGGCCGCCGCCGCCGGAATCAGCCCCGCCGAGGCCGAGGAGCTGTGGGGCGCGGGCGCGGAGACGATGCGCCGCCAACACGCCCGACATCTGGCCGGACACACCGAACTCGACCTGATCCAGGAATGGCAGACCTACGCCCGCCCTACCGGGGAACCCGCGACCCCCGGCTACGTTCCCCACGACCCCGCCACCGGCATCCCCACCGCCACCGCGACCGCGGCCCCGCCGGGACCGCGGCAGATGATCGCCGCAGCCCAGACCTCGCTGCGCGCCCATTTCCTCGACACCGCGTTGGGCGCGGCCGGCACCGGGGGCGGGACCGAGATCACCACCGCGTTCGGCGCGCTGAGCGCCGCCGTCGACGACGCGCTGCCCGTCACCGGTGTCGCCGTCGACGACCTCGCCCCGCGCGTCGATCCCGGGATCGACGGCGCGCCGCCCGGGCCCTACGTCGGCTACGACCCCTGAACCGGTAACCGGCCACAGCCCGCCGTTCACGTCGATCCCGCGGTCACGGGTACTGACCGCCGGCATCGATCCCGCCTCGCCAGGGACAACGACCACCTCCTCCAGCCCAACCCGGAGGCCCGCGATGTCCGTCCCCCTCTCCCCGACCGACCCCGCCTACTACCACGACACCGACCCGCGCGAAGCGCGCCTCCGCGCTGACTTCACCCGCTCGCGCTACCTGCGCGAGATCGCGCCGTACGGCGAAACTCCTGACCAAGTAGTCGAATTCCGCTCCCAGGCCAACGGCTTGCGCACCCAGTGGATCCGATCCGAAGACCCGGCCGAGCGTCGACTGTGGTCCGAACTCGACGCGGCGACCCGACAATGGACCGACGACCCGGAAGCCACGCTCACGCAGTACTTCCGGCTGGCCGAGGCCGTCTCGGCCGGGCACGTGGCCGCCGAGGACCCGACCTGGCGCAACCTGCACCACACCGCGGTCATCACCGGCCGCATCGAACCCGCCGTCACCGGATCGATCCAGGACGCCGCACGCTCACGCCCGCACGACGAAACCCGTGCGGTCGCGGCCGACCCCACCAGCGTGCTCGACCGCGCCCTGGGCGGACGCGGCCCCGACATCGGCTCGATCACCGAGGTCGAGGAGATCATCGCCGCCGCCGACGCCCTGCTCGAAGCAGAGGAGCAGGTGGGTGACAGCGGCGCCGACCAGCCGCTCGCGCGCAGCAGCGCGCTGCGCCTGGTCCAGGACAGCACCGCCGAGCACGCCCGCACCTCGGAACGCTTCGCCGGGATCACCAGCCACGACCTGGACCTGATCGAGCGTCTGGACGAACTGCTCGGCCAGGCCCGCGACGCGCGTGCGGCCGCGTTCGATGCCGGTGCCACCTCGGAACAGATCCACACCGCCTACCTGTCCGGGCGCGACGGCACCTACTCCCACGACACCGCCACCGACGGTGCGCTGGCCCGCCCCGAGTCCGCGGTGGCCGTCGACGCCGCGGTGGCCGCCGCGATCGGTCCCGGGCCCGACAGCGCTGTCGCCGAACCACCTCCATTGGGGCCGGACCTCGACGCGGGTCCGCGTCCCGAGATCGGGGTGTCGTTGTGAAAACCGGTGCTGAACCTATTTATTCGTTCTATCGAGGAGTTCTCTGATGATCTCGACCCGGGAAACCCGTCGCCGCACCAAGGGCGGGCTCGGCGAGGAAACCACCCTGCTGCTGGTGGCGCTCGCGGTCCTGGTCGCGGTGCTGACCGCGTGGGCGGCGTTGGCGGTGGGCAGCTGGTGGGCCGGGCTGCCGGTCACCGGGCACCCCGCCGCGGCGATGGCCGGTGCGGTGATGGGCACGGTGGCGTGGCCGTGGCAGGCCACCGCGGTCGCGGTCGTGCTCTACGCCCTTGAGGCCGCCGCGCTGATCCTCGGGCGGCGCTGGTTGCGCTCGCCGAGCGAGATCGACGCCGCCGCGCGAACGATGCAGCGCCCCAGCGAGATCCGTATCGCGCGCGCGGTCGACAACGCCGCCGCCAACGACAGGTTGTTGGCCGACGCCCCGGAGACGGTGCGGGCGTTGAAGGGGCCGCCGTTGGGACGCACGGTGATCGGCGGGGTCGAGTTGTTCGTGCCGACCGAGCTCGGGGTCACGATCGCCGCCGGCACCCGCACCGGAAAGACGATGGCGTGGGCGATCCCGGCGGTGTTGGCGGCGTGGGGGCCGTGTCTGGCCACCAGCAACAAGCCGGACCTCTACCGCCACACCGCCCACGGCCGCGAACAGCGCGGTCGGCTGTGGCTCTCGGACCTGCAAGGCGTCACCGGTGCCCCGACCTGCGGGTTCTGGGTGAACCTGCTCACCCAGGTCACCGGCCTGCCCGCCGCCCGAAAACTCGCCGGGTTCTTCGTCTCGGCAGCGTCGGGATCAGCGTCTCAAGCCGCGAATGCCAAGGTCGACTCCTATTTCGACGGCGGGGCGCAAGAACTGCTCGCCTTGTACATGCTGGCCGCGGCATTGGCGGACGGGGATCTGCTGCACGTGGCCGAATGGCTCGGGCGTGATCAGGATCAGACCCCGGCGCTGATCCTGGACGCGCACGGTCAATCGCGCCCGGCCGATCGGATCCGGGAGTCCCAGGCCCTCTACGCCCGCCAGCGCGACGGCCTCTACGACATGGCGCGCCGGTTCCTCAATGTCGTGGCCGACGCCGACTACGCGCGCATGGTCACCCCGCCCGCCCGCAAGCACCTGCGGGTCCGCGAGAACGCCGAGCGCGGCGGTGACGGGGGAGCGGGGGTGGTGATCGAGGCCGAGACCCGGCCGCGCACCCATGATCTGCCGGAGTTCGATCCCCAGCGGTTCATCGACTCGAACGACACCCTCTACGCGCTGTCGATGGCCGGCCCGGACGGTGCGACACCGCTGACCAGCGCACTGGTCGGAGAAATCATCGAAGCCGCGCTGAGCGCGGCGCGGGCACGTCCGGACGGGCGCCTGGCGGTCCCGCTGCTCGGGGTCCTGGACGAGGCCGCCAACTGCGCCCGCATCTCCGAACTCCCCTCCTACTACACCTACGCCGGGGGCTGCGGAATCATCCTCATCACCATTCTCCAGGTCCTCGAGCAGGGCGAAGACCTCTGGGGCGCGAACGGGTTGAAGACGATGCGCGCTCAGTCCATCGAGGTCTACGGCGGCGGGATCGCCGCGGTGGACTACCTCCAGCACTGGTCGCAGATGGCCGGGCAACACGATGTCGCCGATCGCTCCCGCAGCCGCGGCGCGGGCGGCACCAACCGGACATTGTCGTGGCGGGCCGAACCGATCCTGGAAGTCGCCCCGCTGGCCGCGCTGCCCAAAGACCGCGCCCTGGTCCGGCTCCCCGGCCACGGGCCGGTCGTGGTCGCCAAGGTCTGGTGGCAGGACACCGAATACGCGCCGCTCATCGAGGAATCGTTGCGGCGCTTCGCCGGCAGCGCCACCGCGATCGAGACCGTGGCCCCCGGCGAGGGAGACCACGACACCGAGACCGAGGACCGGTGACCGGCGCGGCGCCCGCCGGCGGCGGGACAGGGGCGCGCGCGCAGGCGCAGGGTCCGGCGTATCCGGATTTCGTGTCCTTCGCGCAGACGTGGCTGCTGCCGGTCGTCAGTGTGCGTCTGTCGCGTGGCCAGCGGGAGAACACCTACACCTGGTGCGCGCGCTGGTGGGACCACCGACCCGTCGCGGTGCGGATCGCGCACCTGCACAACGCCTTCGAGACGCTGCGCGGCCCGGGCGCGAGCGGGTTCGTCACCGGCCACCTCGACCCGCACCTGCGGGTGATCCTCGACGCCGCCCAAGGCCCCCTGCACCGCTGCACACCCGCCGAACACGTCCCCACCCCGACCCTGCCGTTCGAACCGGTCCCCGCGGGATGGATCACCGAACCCGAACCCGAACCCGAACCCGAACCCGAACCCGAACCCGCACCCGAGGCCAAGGCCGAAGCGGGAGCAGAGGCCGTCGGCGAGGCCGGCTCCGCGAAGAAGCCCCCGCCGCCTCCGCGGTTTCGCCACTACGCGCTGTGGGTCCAGCAGTGGCTGCTGCCGGTGACCTCGGTGCGGATCGCCGCGCAGCAGCGTGAGGGCACCTACACCTGGTGCGTCCGCTGGTTCGAGCACCACGGGGTCGCTGTCCGCTTCGCGCTGATGCACGCGGCGTTCGAGGCAGCGGTCGTCTCCGCGGACAAGACCGCGATGTCGAATCTGTTCCTGCGCCAGATCGACCCGACGATGCGGGTGGTGCTCGACGCCGCCCACGGGCCACTGCACCGCTGCACACCCACCGAACACACGCACCTGCCCGGCCTGTCCGGCTCCCGGGTCCCGCGGCACTGGTTCGGCGCGGCGGGCGCGCGGACCCCGATCGAGCGTGCCGGGTTCGGCCCCGACTTCCGCGCGTTCGTCCCATCCCGTGACGAGGGAACACAGCCATGAGTTACCCCAACAACAGCCAGATCCGGGTGTTGGAGGCGTTGAGCCATCATCATCTGCGCGCCACCGACTTCCGCGAAAGCATCGACGACCTCGAGGGGCCGCCACCGGATTACTGGCAGCGGGCCCACCGCCGACACCTCGACGCCGCCACAGACCTGACCGAGTTCGCCCTCGCGGCCGGTATCCCCCGCACCTGGATCGACGAGGTCGCCGCCGACGCCCAGAAGCGCAACTTCTGGGTGCCGGGCTTTCCGCTTCCCCACGGGCGCACCGACTACGACCGGGTCCTGACCGACCTGACCAGCGACGTCACCCGCATCCAGGACTTCGAGGCCCTCGACGCCGCAGCCCGGCGTCTGCGTGCCCCCGACCCGCACCCCACACAACTGCGCGCCACCCTGGACGTGTTGTGGCGCCGCACCACCGGAGTCGCCAACGTCCTGGAACTCACCGACCGACAAGGCCGGATGATGTGGGGCCAAGCTGCGGACTGGGCGCGCTACGGGGTCGACGCACTGCACGAGGCGTCGCCCGAGCAGATCCTGGACCGCTGGGCACAGGCCGCGACCACCGACGTGGCCGCCCTGTCCCGCCAAACCGTCGTCCTGGCCACCGACGCCGCGATCGGGGTCGACCTCACCACCGCGTTGCCGCTACCCGATCGGGTGCGCGCCGCCATCGAAACCGAACTCGACCGCGCCGGATCACCGGTGCGGGGACCGTCCCCGACCCTGGACAGCGCCGTCCAGACCGCACTGGCCGGGCGCGGCGATACCGCACTGTTCAGCCATCCCGAGGCCGAGGCCGCCTGGCTCGACACCAGCGACCGCGCCGCCGCACCGGCGGAATTCTCCAGCCGCGACAACGGAGTCGAGGGATGAGCCCGGTCCCGATGCCCCAGCGGGTCCGCGAACTCCGCCCCACCGACGCCGAGGGCCTACGCGCAATCCACGGCCTGGCCGCCGACGCCGCCGCCCGCCACCACACACTCACCGACCCCGCACTGCCCCCACCCGAGCGTTTGGCGCTGCGCGAACAGATCGCCACCCTCGATCGCGGGCGCGCACTGGCCGAGATCACGCTGCGCGGCAACGGAGTACCCGCGATCTGGATCGACACCGCACGACGCCAGGGCGCCACCGGACAACCCTGGACCGGCGAGCAGATCCTGCCGCCGATACCCCGCGAGCGGATGCGGTCCAGCCCCCGCCGTGTCGCCGAGGACATCCACCTGCTCGCGGACATGGCCGCGGTGAGCGCGGTGCGCGACCATCTCTCACGAGAGGGCGTCCCCAACGATCCCGCTGCCGTGGACGCTGTCCAGTTCCGACGCAACGCGGATGCGGTCTGGCGCCGCGGCGCCCAGACCGCCCACGCGCTCGGACTCCGCGACAGCGACCACACACGCATCACCCGGCACGCCTCGATCGACCTCGAGCGGCGAATCCACCGCTACCTCGACCTGAGCCCCGCCGACATCGACGTGCTCTGGCACGCCCACACCCGCGCCGGGATCGCCGAGACCTACCGACGCTCGATCACCGCCAACGCCCCCTCCGGGTATCGCCTGACCACCACCCTCACCGGCCCCCCGGACCCGCAGTACTGGCTCGACCGCGCCCACACCACCGTCGCCGACGCCGTCGCAGGTCGCGACGCCGCGAACCCGGCGAGCGCGGACATCGACCGCGCCGCCGCGGCCGCACTGTGCACGGTCGAGGACACCCAGGCCCTCACCACACCGCAACCGCCCGTCCTCGAACCCGGGCCGCGCGCGATCGAGGCCGGGCCGGACCCATGACCCGGCCACCCGGCCGCCACGACCCCACCCGCCCCGCCACCCGGCGCGGACCCTCTCGTCCCGCCCGCCCGAACCCGATCCGCGACAACCGATCCCGGACCCGACCCCCACCAGGAGAACCGATGATCACCCGCGACCGCCTCACCCGTGAAGCCGACCTGCGCAGCATCGACCTCGGCGACCACCGCCTGACCTACCTGCCCGACGGGATCGCCCGCATCGAACCGCGCCTGTGGCTGCCCGACGCCGGCGAACACATCTGGGAACAACACGCCGACCTCATCGACGCCGACGGCTACCTCGCCGCCAGCGTCGGCGCCCTGCTCGTCGAATACGGAAACCGGGCCATGCTCATCGACGCCGGCTTCGGGCCGCTCGCGGTCCCCACCAACGTCGGACTGCTGCGCGGCGGACGACTGCTCGACAGCCTCACCGCCGCCGGACGACAGGTCTGCGACATCGAACTCGTCGCGTTGACCCACCTGCACATGGACCACCTCGGCTGGTTGTGGCAGTCCTACCCCGACACCACCACCAACATCTTCGCCGGAATCCCGATCCTGGTCGGCCACACCGAATGGCGCACCCCCGACCAGGCGATCGCCGACGGCACACCCCCGGAAGTCCTCGACCTGATCGCGGCACAGGTCCGCACCCTCGGCGACGGCGAATTCTTCCCCGGCGTCACCGCGATCGCCACCCCCGGCCACACCCTCGGCCACACCGCCTACCAGATCGCCAGTGGCCGAAAGCGACTACTGGCCTTCGGGGACGCCCTCACCACCCCCATCCAGATCAGCCACCCGCAGCTGACCAGCGCCGGCGACGACGCCCCCGACCAATCCCGCATCACCGCCCGATGGCTCATCGACCAACTCACCCACCCCGACGTCCTCGGCTTCGGCATCCACTTCGCCGACGTCCAATTCGGCCATGTCGACACCGTCGGCGGCACCCACCGCTGGCAGCCCCTCACATGACCCGCGACCTCAACACACCCATCACCCCGCATCACAACCAGAAAGAGAGCAATTCGATGACCGAACAGAGCACCAGCCCCGCCGCCCCCATCCCCGTCTCGCGCGTCACCGTTCGACCGGTGACCAGCGAGACCGAACTGCACGAGCACGTCCGCCGTTGGTCCGAGATGTCGGGCAGAGACCCCGAATACACCGACACGCTGATCGAGTTCCACCGCCAGGGCCTGCTCGGCACCGGACCCGAGACCCTGTCCGCCGCCTACGCCGGGCACGGCCTGCCCGCCGCCGCGGCCACCGCCACGATCGTGCTGCTCGCCGCGATGGACGGCGTTCCCGTCGGCGGGGTGATCACCGCGCCTCCGGTCGGCAAGGCCGTGCAGGCCATCGTGGACAGCGATGACTCGGACGCCGGACTGCCGGAGTTGCAACACACCACCGTCGTGCAGGTGCTCTCGGTCGACCCCGAACACCGGTACCGCGGAATCGGCACCGCCCTCATCCAGGCCGCCCTGTCCGCGGCCGCCGCGATGGGAGCCCGCGTCATCGTCGGGGACTTCCCCGACGACCCGGAACTGACCAGCTTCTTCCGCGGCGCCGGGCTGACGGTTCCCGTTCCCGGCCCGGGCGTCGACCGAACCAAACCCGCAGATCCAGACCTCGACGACGCACCCGAGAGCGGGTGGCGGGTCTTCACCCAGTCCCTCACCTGACCCACGAACGACACGTTTCCGGCCGGGGACGGACCCGTCCTCGGCCGGGACTACCTGTACCGCATCGCCTGTGCGGGCAGCCCTCGTCAATGCGGCTGCTCACGACCGTCGGCCCGGAAGAGGAACCATGATCGAAGACCACCCCACCCACGCCCGCTCCGCGACAGTGCCCCGACGTGTGGCCGTGCGCGCGATCGACAGCGAAGCCGAGATCCACCAACTCACCCGCTGGGCCGCGATGAGCGGGATCGGCGACCCCGATCACCTCGTGGAGGATCTGCTCGAACACCACGTCGACGGACTGCTCGGCCTCGATCCCGCCATTTCTCCCGCGGTCGTAAGCCGCACCCTCGACACCCACGGCGTTCCCGCCGCGGCGGCCACTCGCACCACCGCCCTGGTCGCCGTCGCCGATGGACGCATCGTTGGCGGGATCCTGTCCGGCCCCACCCTGTGGCTGCTCACCCGCGCCGTCGCTGCCGGACACGACCACCTGCTCCAAGCCCTGCTACGCACCACCGAGATCCAGGTCCTGGCGGTCGATGAACTCCACCGGCGCAACGGGATCGGCACCGCCTTGATCCGTGCCGCCGTCGCCGCCGCGCGAACCATGAGCACCCGCGTCCTCTACACCCGAATCCCCGACACGCCCGCGCATACCAATTTCGTCCGAGCGAGCGGACTCACCGTGCACCCACCCGGCGCCGAACTCGACCTTTACGAACTCGCCGGACTCGACCTGACCCTCACTCCCGCCCCCGCCGAGCGGATCTGCACCCTCCGCCTCCGATGAACGACCGCCGCCCGCCCATCGGCCCCTCGGACACCGGCAGCGGTGCACCGACACAGATGGCTCCCCCCGCCGCCGGCCGATCGCGGCGCCACCCTCGTCGACAGTGAAGGACCAACCCCGATGACGCTCTACGTCTACGTCGATCAATCAGGTCTCTGGATCGAGGGCAAGCGCCTGCAAGCCGTGCGCGCCGGACTCGCGCCGGATGCGCAGATCGCCCGGGAGCAGGATCGAATCGCCCCCTGGGCCTACAACTTCGGCCGGTTCTACGAATTGCTGTGCCCGCAGGGCGAGCGTGTCGGTCGGTCGATCGTGTTCGGTTCCACCCCGGTCGGCGACGACACTATCTGGACCAAGTTCCGAGAAGCCGACTTCGAGGTCCGGACCTTCCACCGCAATTCACACAATCAGGAGAAGCAGGTCGATATCGCCCTGAGCACCCTGATGATGGAGGACTCGTTCCTGCACATGAACCCCGACGCCGGCGACACCGCGGTCCTGGTCGCCGGCGACGCCGACTTCGTGCCCACCGTGCAATCCCTGCGCCGACGCGACCTGGCGGTACGGGTGGTCTTCTGGGCCCACGGAATCAGCCGAGAACTGCGCAAAGCGGCCACGGAAATCGTCGATCTCGAACCTCATTTCGACCACCTGACCCACGGTGACGATCGCTACCCATACCAGAGCCGTGCGCGTCGCCTGACCGGTTCGGATGCGCCGCGAAGTCACCGTACGGCGTGAATCAGCGCGGTATCGGCCACTGCACACAGCAGACAAATCGAGGTCCTGCACGTGTGGAGCTGGGGTGTCCGGACGAGATGGAGTTCGATCGCGCCGGAGGGTCCGGATCCTGAGCGCTGGTCGATTCGGCCGTGGACTGGTGATCTGGTGCCAAAGGTGGTCGTGTAGCTGGAAGCGCGTTCGGCTCCCGAGGTTCTTGCCGATTGTTGCCACAACCGTTCGGATTGGGTGGGTACGGTTCGGGTGAGTCGAAGGGCTGTGGGGTAGCGATGACTGATTCGATCTGGCTTCGGCGTGGGTCGGCGGCCGAGTCCGCGAGAGTGGTGGGCACTGTGGTGCGGGAGTACAGGTTGGGTGCCCGATTGAGTCAGTCGGCAGTCGCTGAGGCCGTGGGAGTGTCGCAGCAGTTCCTCAGCCAGCTCGAGATGGGCAGGCGGAACGCGACGCTGGAGCAACGGTTCGCGCTGGCGAATGTTCTGGGTGTGCCTCCCGAGGACCTGGGGCTGGCGACCCGCCAACCGGCGGGAGCGGGATCGGTTCTGTCGGCTGCTGTGGCGACGAGCCGTGGACGGTGGAGGGTGCAACGGCACTGGCTGAACTCGCACAGGGCGGATCTGGGCAGGGTGGCAGCCGAGCTGTACGAACCGCAGTCCCGGGTCGATCGCACGTCATTGATCGCGGCCGAGGGATGGATTGCGGATCAACCGATCGACTTGGATTCGCTCGAGTTGCGCCTGTCGGAGGGGCGGCGACCGGCGGTAGTCGACGGCACCGGGTCTGCCACCGAGGCGTTGCGCCCTTGGCGGACGGACACCGAGCGGTTCGAGAGCTATTCGGCTGCCATCCGGCATCTGGATCGGCCGCGTCTGTTCGACTCCAGACCGAGCTACCGACTTCTCAGCGGAGATCCGCGGGGCAGGGTGCTGGAGTTCGGTCTGGCGGAGTACTTCGACAAGGTCGACTTGTGCGAAGCGGTCGCACACGAGTTGGCGGCGGAATGCATGGAGCGCGGGCTTCGGGGGTCGGACGTTCGGGGACGGTTGCGTTTCCGATCCGAGGTGGGCGATCCGTTCGACGCGCGCCGGCGGGCGTTGATACCGGCGGTGACGACGTTGACGATCCGGTTGCGACGCCATCCCGAGCCCGCGTCGTTCCTGCTGCACTGGCGTGATCCGGCGCGGGTTGTCACCGCGTCGGGCATGTACGACGTGATCCCGGCGGGTGAATTCCAGCCGTCGAGTATCGCTCTGTGGGACCGACGCAATGACTTCTCGCTGTGGCGCAACATCGTTCGTGAGTACTCCGAAGAACTCCTCGGTCAGCCCGAGCACGATGGCAGTCGCGCGATCGACTACGAGTCGTGGCCGCTGTATCAAGCACTCGGGGAGGCCCGCCAGCAGGGCAAGGTCACCGCGCACGTGCTGGGACTGGGGTTGGACGCGTTGAGTCTGGCGGCGACGATCTTGACGGTCGTGGTCATCGACGACGATGTGTTCGAGGACATCTTCGGCGCCACCGTGCGGTTCAACGACGAGGGCGAGGTCGTGGCGATCGGCGACGGGCGCGCCGCCGACGGTGTGCCGTTCACCCGGGAGGCTGTGGACCGACTGCTCGACACCGAACCGGTCGCCGCGCCGGGCGCGGCATGTCTGTGGCTGGCGTGGCAGCATCGACACACCTTGATCGACTGAACAGTTCGGGAGACGACCTATGGGCGCGAACACCGGCACGCTGAGCCCGAGCGAGCAGCGATGGGTGCAGACACGAACCTATCTCCGGGAGAATCGGCGACAGCTCGATCTCGCCGCCGCCGCGGAGTTCCCCGAACTCGACCGGGCAGCCGGTACCGCGTTGCTGACCCGTCCGCAGTGGATGCCGGCGCGCGCCGTGCCGCTGGAGCATATCAGGCTGGAATTGACGGTTGCCCCTTCGTCCTCGCCGACTCCCCGCAGCGCGGCGCTGCCGCAACGGGCCTCGGGGGCGATGTACAGCGACTACGCCGAGGTGGTGGGCGAGATCGCGGCTCCTGCGGTGTTCGAGAACAGGCGCACCTATCGGCTGCTGGAGGCGGACCTGGCCGGGCACAGCCCACGCATGAGGTTCACGACGGGGCGCTATTTCGACAGCGTCAACATCGGTGAAGCCGCGGCCCATGAGTTCGCCGACCGTATCCAGGGCCGCGCGACGACATCGGGGGTGCGCGAGGCGGTCACCGACCCGTGCGACCCGACACAGCGGGCGATCAACCTCGCCATCAGCACGATGACCATTCGACGAGACCCCGCCTCCGGCGCGAGCGAGTTCCTGCTGCACTGGCGAGACCCTCGCAAGGTCGGGCACGCGGGCGGGCTGTATCAGGTGGTTCCGGTGGGGATCTTCCAGCCCTCCGGCAACGCCGACTGGAACCTGGACAACGACTTCTCGTTGTGGCACAACATTGTTCGTGAGTTCGCCGAAGAACTCTGCGGAGTCGAGGAGGACCACGGCAGCGAGCGCGCGCCGATCGACTACGCCACCTGGGATTTCGCCGCGCAGCTCACGCAAGGCCGCAGCGACGGCACCGTGAGAGCGTACTGCCTCGGACTCGGAGTGGACCCGCTCACCTTCGCCACCGATCTGCTCACCGCCGTGGTCATCGACGCGCCGCTGTTCGATTCCGTGTTCGCGCGCGTGATCGACAGCAACGCCGAAGGTCGAGTCCTTCAGTGGCAGCCCTTCACAACCGCGCACATCCGGGCCCTGGCCGGCGGTCACCCGATGCAGGCCGCCGGCGCCGCCACGGTGGAACTGGCACTCGGGCTGACGGCCTGACCGGTTCACCACTCGGTGTTGTACAACCCGGTGTTGTTGGCGTGACACCGTTCACGGCGGCGACGCTGAACAGGTGAAACTCTCCACGACACCGAGCCGGGTGGTGGTCACCGGCGCGGGCGGATTCGTCGGCTCGAACCTCGTCGACGCATTGTTGCTTCGCGGCTGTGATGTCGTCGGCATCGATAGCCGTGACCTCGCGGACCCGATCGTCGCGAGCAATCTGGGCGCGGCGTCATCGAACGGTCGGTTCTCGTGGCACCACCGTGACCTGCTGGATGCCGGTCTGGACGCAGCGCTCGACTCGGCCGATATCGTGTTTCATCTGGCCGCCGTCGCTGGAGTGCGGGATTCATGGGGCAGTCACCGATTCAGTGAATACGTCAGGGCCAACATACTGGCGACCCAACGGGTTATCGACGCCTGCGAGCACACCGGCGTGCGACGCCTCGTGGTCGCGTCGTCATCGAGCGTCTACGGCGAAACACGCTGGGCCAGTAAAGAGTCGGACGTGCTCGCACCCGCTTCGCCGTACGGGGTGAGCAAACTCGCTGCCGAGCAGCTGTGCCTTGCTCACGCCCGCCGCCGAGACACCGCGCTGACCGTTGTCGCGTTGCGCTACTTCACTGTCTTCGGGCCGCGTCAACGCGCCGGCATGGGCATCAATCAAGCGCTGCTGAGCGCGCTGTCCGGCAGCACGATGCCGCTCTACGGCGACGGGGAACAGCGTCGCGAGTTCACCTTCATCGACGACATCGTCACCGCCACCATCGCCGCCGCACATGTCGACGTGGAATCGGCGGTCGTCAACGTCGGCGGCGGCGCGAACCCCTCGATGCGCGAAGTCCTGAACCTCGCCAGTTCACTCACCGGCGCTCCGGTGCCGGTGAGCCAACAGGCTCCGCGCGCCGGCGACGTCGGATCGACCAGCGCCGACCTGACCGCTGCCCGACACCTGCTGGGATACCGGCCCACCGTCGGACTCGAAGAAGGCATGGCCCGCCAACTTGCATGGCTCACCGAACTGTCGCCCCCGCTGCGACAAAACCTTCTCTGCCACAACCTCACGGGGAGTAACCGATGATCGACATCACGGCCGGATCCGCCAACGAACTGTTCGCACTCGCCTGCCACGCACTGCTGAACACCGGAACCAAGGTCAGCCCGCGGTCGATGCCCACCATCGAAACGATGGGCGCGCACCTGCACCTGACCGACCCGCGGCGACGGCTGGTCGACCTGGCACCCACCCGGGTGATCAATCCGGCGTTCGCGGTCGCCGAGACGATGTGGATCCTGTCCGGCTCCGATGACCCATGGATCTTCGACTACAACCGAAACCTTCTGCGCTACACCGACGACGGTCGCCTGCAAGGAGCCTACGGTCCACGAATGCGCCGATGGGGCGGCCGCATCGATCAACTCGCTGGTGTCCGCGACATCCTGACCCGCGACCGGGACTCACGCCAGGCCGTGATCCAGCTCTACGACCCGGCCCGCGACACCCGTGGGCACCGGGACGTGCCGTGCACGTTGAACTACCGGTTCTTCGTCCGGGAGAACCGGCTCGACATGCACACCACGATGCGCAGCCAGGATCTGTGGCTGGGATTCCCCTACGACGTGTTCGCTGCCACGACGCTGCACGAGCTGATGGCGGGATGGCTGGGCGTCGAGTTGGGGGACTACCACCATCACCTCGACTCGCTGCACCTCTACGACAGCCACCTCGCACTGGCACGGACCGTCGACCAGCACAGTTCGGCGTCGGCGGCGATGGAACCGATCCACGTCGAATGGGACCGATTCGACGCTGTCCTCGACGATGTCGTACGAGGCAGGCCCCCAAGCACCCACTGCCCGGTTTGGGAGGAGTTCTCGGCCGTCATGGACAGCTACGCCCGATGGAGAGCCGGAGACCGCCCCGGCGCGATCGCGCGCGCCGGCGTGGTGCCGAACGTTCTCGGCGCTGCCCTCGAGCGCTGGTACGAACGCCTCTCGTTCTCCGTCGAGGCGGACATGGCGATCGGAGTTCCACAGTGATCGGCCGCACCCGCCCGGCCTGGCTCGACAGGCACGTGACACTGGGACTGTGCGCCTACACCCACGATTCGGCCGCGGGACTGATCGTGGACGGTGAACTCGTCGGATTCGTCGAGGAAGAGCGGCTGAGCGGGATCAAGCACACCCGCGACTACCCGCGACAGGCCGTGGACTGGCTGCTGGACAGCCAGCAGATGCAGCCCGGGGACGTCACCGACGTCTGCTACAACTTCCAACCGCAGCGCTACCTCGACAGCCTGCGCCAACTCCCCGAACAGCTACGGTCGCAACCGACACGCGCCCGCGCCGCGGCACGCGCGGGCAGTTTCGTGCGGGTCGCCGCCCGCACCCGCTCCCGGCTCCATCGCCTCGGCGCGCGTTTTCCTCGAGCGCGGGTTCATGCGATCCGCCATCACCGCGCGCACGGGCTGTACGCGTTCGCCTCCTCCGGCTACGACGAGGCCGCGGTGCTGGTGGTGGACAGTCTCGGAGAGGTCGAGACCACCACGATCGGGCACGCGCGCCGCGATCCGGCTTCGTTGCGGATTATCGACTCGGTCGCGGACCCGGCGTCGCTGGGTTATGTGTACGGGGCGGTCACCGAGCACCTGGGCTGGCGGCGCGGGGACGAGGAAGGCACCGTCATGGCCTTGGCCGCGCTCGGCGACCCGGACCGCTTCGCCGAGGTCTTCGCTCAGGCGATACCGGTCACCGATGACGGATTCGCCGTCGACTCCGCCTGGTTCCCGCTACGCGTCCTGTCCAGCCGATCGCTCCGCATCGGTCTGAGGTTCGTCGCCGCGACGTGCCCGCCGCGAGCTGCGGGCGAGCCCATCGATCAGGCCCACCGCGACCTGGCCGCAGCACTGCAACAACGCACCGAGCAGGTCATGGTGGCCCTGGCCGTACGCGCCCGCGCGCTGACCGGCTCTCGTCTGCTGTGCCTGGGCGGTGGGGTAGCGGCCAACTGCGTGGCCGCGGCCAAGATCGTCGAGACCGGACTGTTCGACGAAGTCCACATACCTCCCGCACCAGGGGACTCCGGCACCGCGATCGGCGCCGCCGTCGAGACCGAGCTGGCTCGTACCGGCACACTGCCCACAGGGATCGGACAACGCTGCTACCTGGGCCCCGACTATCCCGCCCTGGAACTGCCGCTCACACCGCGACCTGGACTACGAGCGGAATCAGTCAAGGACCCGGCCCGGCTGGTCGCCGAACAGCTCGCCGCCGGGCGCGTCGTGGGGATCTTCCACGGCCGCGTCGAGGCAGGGCCGCGCGCGCTGGGCAATCGATCCATCCTCGCCTCACCCCTGCACCCCGAGGTCGTCGACCGGCTCAACGCGACCGTGAAGTACCGCGAACCGTTCAGACCGTTCGCGCCCGTCGTCCTGGCCGGCGAGGCCGAGAAGTACTTCACTCTCACCCAGCCGGCTCCGTTCATGTCGTTCGCCTCGGGGGTGACCGACCTGGCGCGAGCCGCGGTGGGGGCGATCGTGCACGCCAACGACACCGCGCGCCTCCAGACCGTCGACGCACGAGCCAACCCGTTGTTGAGCGCGATCTTGACCGAATTCGCCTCGCTCACCGGGGTTCCGGTACTCATCAACACCTCCCTCAACGTCAAAGGCTCCCCGATCTGCGGAACACCGGAGATGGCGTTGGACTGTCTGCTCGGCAGTGGACTGGACGCGCTGATGATGCAGGGCTGGTGGGTGACAAAATGCTGATCGGCTACAGCTTCTGGGGCTTCCTCGGCCCCGGCATCACCGACACCCCCGACGGTGGACGCAGCCACCGCGCGACCCTCGTCGACGGTTTGCTGCGACGTGGACACGACGTGGTGTTCCTGCAAGTCGACCGCGACCGCCTCGAAGCCGGACACGACCTCACCGATACCTACCGTTGGGACTCCGGTTTCCCGCAGATCGACGTGCTGTTCCTCGAATGGCGCTGGCCGATCTCCGGCCGCAACACCACCGACTGCGGCACCGCCGGGCACACCTGCGACCTGCACCGCCAAGCCGAGCTGCTCGCGCACTACACTGACCGCGGTGTCCGCACGATCGTCTGGGACAAAGACCGGCGGCTGCCTGCCGAGCACCCGCTGCGCACCGCGCGACACGTCGTGATCTGCGAAGCGGCGCTGTATCCGAGCCACGGCTCGACGCGACTGCTGTTCCCGGTCGATGACAGCGTGCTCGACGCCGTCGATCCGACCGCTCTGGCCCGCGGCGATCGTGACCTGGACCTGGTCTACGTCGGTAACCAATACGATCGCGACGACGCCTTCAGCACCTATTTCCTGCCCGCCGCACGAGTTCATCCCCGCCATCTCGTCGCCGGAAAATGGACCGACACCACCGCCTGGCCGCGTGTCCGGTTCGTTGGCCGGGTCGGTTTCACCGAGGTCGAGCTCCTGCACCGTCGGGCGGTGAGCACCATCCTGTTGCTGCCCGAGCGCTACGCCGCCGTCGGCCAGATGACCCAGCGGATCATCGAAGCCGTCACGACCGGGTGCCTGCCCCTGACCCCTACCAACATTCGTGGGGCAGGAACGTTCGTTCCGAAACCACTGCTGATCAGCAGTGGAGAGGAGACCGCGGGCCGCGTCGCGGTGATGCGCGGGCTCTACGGACGTGCTCGGCACGTCGAATTGCTCGCCGACTGCGTCGCACGGCTCGAGCCGTTCAGACTGTCGCGACAACTCGACGTCCTGGACATGATCCTGGAATCGGACCGACACGCCTCGACGGTGACGGCATGACGGACACGCCCACCGGCGACGGACCGAGGCCGATAGGGTCTGCGCGCATGGACAGGATCGCGATTCTCGGCTGCGGCGGCTCGGGCAAGACCTTCCTCGCCAATCAGCTCGCCGAACTGCTGACGCTACCGTTGACCCACCTCGATGCCGTCTACTACGACGCCGACTGGAACCCGCTGCCCACCGACGAGTTCGCCGCCCGCCAACGCGAACTCACCGCCGCCCCCCGGTGGCTGCTGGAAGGCAACTACGCCGCCACGCTGCCGATCCGCCTCGCGGCCGCCGACACCGTCATATTCCTCGACCTGCCTGCCACGACATGCCTGCTCGGCATCGCGCAGCGACGCTGGCGATACCGGGGCGGCCAGCACGAACGCGACGGCGTCTACGACCGGATCACCTTGGGATTCCTGCGCTACATCTGGAGCTACCGCAAAACCATGCGTCCGCGCGTCACCCAGCTGCTCATCGAACACGGCACCGGCACTCAACTGATCACCCTGACCAGCCGCCGCGCCACGGCGCGCTTCCTGCGAGCGCTGCGCGATCAACACACCACGCGACACTGACACGCCAGTGGGGAGGCACCCCTCTTGTCCGAGCCCGCGAACCCGTTCACCGACCCGACCCTCATCGCCGGAGACCTCTACGGCGCACCCATCCGACTGCAACAGCGAACACAAAGCCTGCACACCGCGAAGATCGCGGGCGCATCCGCTGCGGACACCATCATCGAACTCGCCACCGCAACGACACGACGCCCCCAGGTCGTCTGCGATATCGGCTGTGGCCGCGGCACGACGACCCGCCGGCTGGCCACCGACCTGCGCCCACGCTTGCTGGTCGCCCTCGACCAGTCCGCAGCCCTGCTCGCCGTCACAGCGCAGCGGGTCCGCGCCGACGGGTACCCCGTGACACCGGTCCGCGCCGACTTCCACGCCTTGCCCTTTCCGGATTCGTCCCTCGATCTGGTCATAGCAGCGTTCTGCCTCTACCACTCGACACGACCTCACATCCCCATCGCCGAGATCGCACGTTGCCTACACCCGGACGGCCGCGCGATCTTGGTGACCAAATCGGCCGACAGCTACCACGAACTCGACGACCTGCTCGCCGAAACCGGGATCGACCCGCACGCCACCACCCGGCCCGGCCTGTACGAGACCTTCCACAGCACCACCGCGGCACCGATCACCGCCCCGCTACTGCCGATCATCGACATCGTCGAACAACGCCATGAATTCCGGTTCGCTGGCCTCGCCCAGGTAGCCGAATATCTGGTCACCTCACCCAAATACGTCCTTCCCCCACCTCTGGCGACAACGGCCGCGCTCGCTGCCGCGCTCCGCCGGCGCGTACCCGACAACACGGTCCACACCAGCTCAACCCTGACATACGTGGTGGCCGGGCCGAGATGAAAGCGATCTACGTCAAGGATTATCCCGACCCCCGGCGCGCGACGGCGGCCGTCGCACACCACCGATGGCTGGCCGGCCTGGGCGCAGCTCGGCTGCCCGAACTCCTCGATACCCGCACACATCAACTGGTCTTCGAGCACCTCGGAACCCGCTACCCCGGCCCGGGCGACCTGATCGGCCTCGCCGACACCCTCGGGCGCACACACGCCGCAGCCGCACGCGGCGACCTCGCCCGAGCCCGCCTGGACACACCACTGATCCTGAACACCCTCACCATCGCGGACTTCCACACCCCACGATCCGGACTGCTCACCCCCCGCGAAGCCAACATCGAGCCGCGACCTGTCGCGTTCTACAAAGACAGCAACATCCGCAACTTCGTGCTGACCGAGGACGGCCCCGCGCTGCTCGACTTCGACGACCTCACCCTCGCACCCTTCGGCTACGACCTGGCCAAACTCATCGTCAGCACCGCCATGACCTTCGGACGACTTCCGACCGAGGACATCACCGCCGCGCTGGCCGCCTACAACACCGCGACCGGCGTGGAGCACACCATCGAGGCTCTACGCAGCCACTGTCGGACTCATCACCGTCTGACCGCGCGCTACATCCACCGCAACGGTTACCAACACAGTTGGGCCGACGTGGGCTGTCGGCCGGACTCCGAGAGCGACTGATCCCGCAACCGGGATATCCGGCGGCGCCCGAAACCAGCCGCCCATCACTGTCGATATCGCCACGGGAGGCGATCACACCATGACCATGATCAGCGAACTGCTCATCGCACGACACGGCGAAGCCGAATGCAACATCCACGGAATAGTCGGCGGAGAACGCGGCTGCACCGGACTCACCGCCCGCGGACGATTCCAGAGCGAACTCCTCGCACGTCGACTACTCGCCGAGCACACCAACGAGCCGTTCGACGTCGTCTACACCACACCTCGAAGGCGCGTAGTCGAAACAGCACGAATCATCACCTCGGCACTCGAGGTCGAGCCCATCATCGACCCCGAACTCCGCGGAATCGACCACGGTAGCGCCGACGGAACCAGCTGGCGGGCAGTCAAAGACAGCTTCGGCGGACCACCCCAATTCCATCCTCAGCGATCCTACGCCACCGGCGGAGAATCCTGGGAGCAGTACCTCCAGCGCGTGACCAACGCCCTGGACCGCATCCTCGCCGGCCACCCGGAACACCGAATCCTCGTCCTGGCCCACGGCGAAACCATCGAAGCAGCCAACACACACCTGCTCGGCCTGCCCGCCGGCACCAGTCGACACCTCCGATTCACCACCACGCACACCGGCCTGACGCGATGGCAACACCACCTCAACCGACTCGGGCAGGCAACCTGGACGCTGGCCACACACAACGACACCACCCACCTCGCGCCGGTGACACCGTGAACGCCGACGACCGACAGTTTTCCGACCTGTGTGTCCGAAACATGTTGTACGACAGCTTTATTCAACACAGACGATTCGACGGTCGTAGAACCATCGTGGTGCGCGCGACGACGCAACACGGGGACTTCGTCGTCAAACGGCACCGCGACATCGCACGGCACCACACCGAAGTTCGCGCCTATCAACGATGGGCTCCCGCGATGAACGGTCGCGCACCAACTCTGGTGGCCCACATCCACGACCCTCCGACCATCGTCGTCACCGTGGCACCGGGAACCCCGCTGGCCCACCAAGCCCTCCGCCTCGACGAGCAATACCGCGCCTATCGGCAGGCCGGGGAATTGTTGAGCCGATGGCACAACGCGGCCGCGACCACCGAACCGGTCGCCATCACCGAATGGCTCGCCGAACGCGGAGAACAGTGGATCCACGCCGCCAGAGCGCTCCTGCCCGACAGCCACCTACGTCGCACCCGAGCTCACCTGCGGCGATTGGCCGCCCTCGGTCCCTTGCCCACTACGCCCTGTCACCTCGACTTCGCGCCGCACAACCTGCTCCACCACCCCGATCATGGGCTGCATCTCATCGACTTCGAGCACGCTCGCTTCGACCTTCCCGGCCGCGACCTCGTCCGCCTGCACGACCGCCACTGGCGCACGCGCCCGGACCTACGAGCCGCATTCCTCGACGCCTACGGCCCTCTCACCGACACAGACCATCAGGTCATCGAACACACCACTGCCCTGGATCGGCTCACCCGCGCCGTCCGAGCCGCAGGCATCCCACCGCCAACACTCCGCCGCCCGCTACCAGGAACGCCATGAAACCCGAAACCGAAATCCTCGTCCTGGGAGCCGGATACGTCGGCCTCACCACCGCGGTCTGCCTCGCCTGGCTCGGTCACCGTGTCACCTGCTACGACCACGACCCCGACCTCATCGCCGACCTCACAGCCGGGGAATCCCCACTCGATGAACCCGACCTGGCCCGCATGCTTGGAGAATCCCTCGCGTCCTCGAAGCTGCACTTCA
Organism: Nocardia takedensis NBRC 100417; assembly: GCF_000308695.1. Classification (GTDB taxonomy): domain Bacteria; phylum Actinomycetota; class Actinomycetes; order Mycobacteriales; family Mycobacteriaceae; genus Nocardia; species Nocardia takedensis. The sequence continues at coordinate 60,937 of NZ_BAGG01000262.1, forward strand.
CCGACCACCTCACCACAGTCCACAAAGCACGATTCACAATGATGTGCCTGCCCACCCCGCCACGCGAAGACGGCTCGGCAGACCTCACCGCCATCGACACCACCACCCGACAATTGCGGAACGAGTTCGCCGCCGACAGTATCCTGATCATCAGGTCCACCGTTCCCATCGGCACAAACCACCATGTCCGCCAACTACTCGACCGCGACGACGTGGCAGTCGTATCCAACCCGGAATTCCTCCGCGAAGGGCACGCGATCTACGACTTCCTGCACCCCACTCGAATCGTTCTCGGCAGCGACGACCGCAATGCCGCCCAACAGGTCCAGGCATTGTTCGAATCCATCAAAACCGAAATCATCGCCACAACACCTACCACCGCCGAATTCGCGAAGTACTCCGCCAACGCCTACCTCGCCACACGACTGTCCTACGTCAATGCCCTTGCCCGACTCGCCGACTCACTCAACGCCGACATCGACGACGCCACCCGGATACTCGGCGCCGACCCCCGCATCGGATCCGAGTACCTGAGTCCCGGGCCGGGCTGGGGCGGCCCGTGCCTGCCCAAGGACATACGAGCCCTGGCGGTGCAATCACGTCACGCGGGCGTAGAGTTCGCGCTCCTGGACGCGGCAATCGCCGACAACCTCAACCATCAGCACTACATCGTCGACCGGATACGCAACCAACTCCACGGGCTGACCGACCGGCGAATCGGAGTCCTCGGGCTGACCTTCAAATCCGGAACATGCGATCGCCGAGAATCACCCGCGGAAACGATAGCGCGACTACTCGCCAGCGAAGGCGCGATCCTGCTCGCTCATGACCCAACAGTCACCCCCGACACCAGCCGCCCGAACTTCCCCCAGTCTGTCGAAACCCCCTACGACGCCGCACTCGGATCGGACGCGATACTGGTCCTGACCGAATGGAATCAATACAACTGGCTCGACTGGCACCGAATCGCTACGAACATGAACGGAAGGCTCATATTCGACGCGCGAGGGTACATCGATCGAACGGCGGTGCGGTCGGCCCGACTGTGCTACGTAGGTATCGGACGCCCTAGTTCGGCCGGAGATCGAATGACAAATGGCGGTGACCTTGCTGGCTCGGAACAACATCAGCACTGACGGCCATCAACTCTCGCGCTCCGAGCTCGGCGCATTGCAAGTCCACCGTCGACGTATCCCGCCCCAAGTCCGATGACCAACCTATCAGTCAAGGGATCACGGGCCCGGTGCGACCGATCCGGCTCCGGCGCGCAGCGAGGACCTTCATACCGACGTCGAAACTTCGAGGATCCCGCTCTTGCGTGACCGGAGCTCTGCCGGTCCTGCTTGTCAGTACCCACCTCTCCTGTCGGCTCAGTTAGCTTCCGGGCGGCGCGCTCATCGGTGCACCTCGTATTCGATCGGCCATCGGCCGCGGGATTTGATCAGCAGCGCGTCGTCGATGTCCACGGTGGTTTCGGTGCCGTCGGTTTTCCTGATGAGGACCACGCCGTCGCTGCCTGCGGCGGCGACGATTCGCGCGCCGACCTCGATCAGTTGGCCGGCGGCTTGATGGTCGGGCATCACGCTCGCGCGCTTGCGGACCCCTGCGGCCGCGGCCTCGGCGAGGTGGATGGTGATGTAGGTGTTGGGCAGTGCCTCGAACAGGATCCGGCCGTCGCGCTTGTTGACCTGGTGGAGGCTGTGCGCCGCCCAGAACGTGAGGTTGATCAGGCGGTTCATCGGCGGCGTGGCGAGCTCGTGCTTGTATCGCAGGTGCGCGCGCGGCCATTGGAGCCACCACGGACGCCCGTCGCGGCTCTGGTGGGCCATCGGCAGGCTGAGACGTTCGCCCGGGTCGAGGATTTGCACACCGAGTGTTCGGAGCTGGCGGACTGCTCTGTCCGGCAGGGGCTCGGGCCTCACCAGGAACGCCCAGCTCGCGCCAGCGAACTGGGCGGTGCCCGATGGTGCCAGTACCGCCGTCTGGTCTTCGAGCCGGTCGTACACCCACCCGGCAAACGCCCAGGGCACCAGGACCGCGGTGACGGATTCATCGGCGACCAGCTCCGGGATGCCGTCCTCGCCGAGGGTCGCCGGCACCTGCCGTGCCCTGTACGCGTCGACCCAGTCCTGGACCGTGGCAAGGGACTCGGGCTCATCCCACGCGCGTTCGTTCTTGCCCTCGAGCACGGCGCGAGCGATCGCGCCGGTAGGACACCGGTGGGCTCCGTGGTTGCGCATCAACTCGCGTGCTTTGTGGTGCCCGACCCACCACGGATGTGTGTCGCAGGTGTCGTCGTCGTCCGAGCTGCCCATCACGACCACCCGCTGTCGAGCGGTTGCGCCGAGGTATGTTCGGGTCGACTGGTTCTCGGGGTCCCCGCGAGGGGATTCCACAGAGGATGCGGGGTCGGTGTCCCGTCGCGCAGGGTGGTGAGCACCCAGTCGAGGAAGGGGGGATAGTCCACCGAGCGCGACAGTCGTGCGGTGTGGCCGGGTCCCGGCCGCATCCGCCCGTCGGGTTCCAGACCGAATTCGCCGGGTTCGAAGGCGACGAAGTCGCCGCGCATGGCGGCGAAGGTCAGCGGATCGTGGAGCATGCTCGCGGGGTGGAATCGTTGCATCCATTGATCGAGGTGGTCGAGGATCAGTCGCGCCCACGGCTTGTGTGAGGCCGTGAGCATCCGGTAGATCGGGCTTTGCGTGTCGACGGCCATGACTGGGGTGAAGGTGTGATCGGCCAGCACCAGGGTCAGGTCTTGTGCTCGCGTCACGACGTCGTGGACGGCCTGGGGGTCGAGTCGGAAGTTGTGCTCGGCCCGATCGGGGCGCCACTCCAGCGCCCCGCCCATCTGCCAGATCCGCATCCTGTGTGCCATTCCCAGCGGTTCGTCATGTGCCGCATCGCTTTTCAGCAGGCTGGCCAGGTCGGTGAGGGGGCCGATTCCGAGCCAACGCAGCGGTGCGGTCGGATGCCACTCACACAGCCCACGGACCACGTCGTAGAGGGGTAATCCCCGCCGGAGAGGTTCACCGGGAACGAGTCCGTCGGCGGCCCAGTACTTGCTGTGCCCGTGCGTGGCGCCCGCCGCCACCAGAACGTCCTCGCGCCCCATCAGGTCGAGCAGGTGGCGCGCCAAGGTGGAACGGCGACCGTCGGGGAGTTCGTCGGCGGTGACGACAAGTTGCAGGTTCGGTTCGGTCATCGCGGCCAACGCCAGCGTGATCGCGTCGTCGGGGTCCCCGCCGATGTCGGTGGAGATGATGAGCGGGGCATCCTCGAGGGGTACCGGAGTCCTCGGATTCACATCTTCTGCTTTCTTCTGTGGCGGGTCATGGTTGTTTTGTGGTGGTCACGGCGGCGTAGAGCAGCGATGGGTCGCTCGGCGCTGGTGCCCACCCTCGGTCGTGTTCGTCTTGTGCCCATGGGTCTTCGGGCGGGTGCCATTGATGGGGGTGAGTCAGTCCGGGCGGTAGCGGGTCGGTGCCGTGCAGCAGTTCGGCGATCTCGTCGCGGGTGCGCACACGCAGGGCAAGACCGGCGGTCACGAAGGTTTTTTCGATGGTCGTGGCAGTGTCCGGGGCGGCGCTCAGGTGGGTGAACAGCAGATACGATCCCGGCGGTAGCGTCTCCAGCACGGTGCGCAGGTAGTGACGCGGGTCGGGAATCCGTTCCAGGACGAGCAGTTCCAGGCACACCAGTAGCGGTGCGGAGCCGTCGGCGAAGGCTTCGATCGCGGCCGACACCGGTGCCGGTGCGGTGGGGTCCGCGGTCGCGATGGTGACGCCCGGTCCCTCCAGCAGTGCTCGTGCGTGGCTGAGTAGCAGCGGGGAGGAGTCCAGATACAACGTCTCCGCTTCCGGACGGATGGTTCCGACGAGTCGGTGCAGGTCTACTTCGTGCGGTGGCTTTCGGTGGATCTGGTCGTGATCACAGAAGCCGATCGGGAAGCGCAGGCCGACACTGACGACTCGCTCAATCGGTGTCCTGGCAAGCGCGGTGGTGACGGCGCGCGCGAGGAACACCCGCCCGGAGCGCACGGCTGGGCGCAGGCCGGGCACGTCGCGGTCCAGTAGCTCGACCAACTCCCGGTCGACGCGGTAATTGTCCTTGTTCGCGCACAGGTGGTCGAGAACTCGCTCGCAGGCGGGCTTGTCGGATCTGGGATCCGAGGGCACATCGCACTCGGCGAATTCGTCGGCGGCGTGGTCGTCGGTGTCGGTCACGGCCGGCCCGGCGGTGTCGAGGAGAGGGTGAGCGGTTCTGGCATCAGTTCTTTCGTGCTACCGCGCCGTAAGCGGAAAGGGCACGGGGCAGGCCGATCTCGGTCGGGGTGGGTCGCCAGTGGGTGATCGAGGTGAAGCCGGGGTCGATCAGATCGAGGCCGTCGAAGATGTCGCGGAGTTGGGCCTGGGGGCGGGGGACGTAGGGCGTGCCGCCGGTATCGGTGTACGCCTTGCACATCTGGACGTAGGCGTCGCTGTCGTCGGTGCCGTCCCAGTGCGCGAGGTAGCTGCCGGAGGGGACCGCGCGCATGGTCGTGGTGACGATCCGGCGGGCGTCGTCGTAGGTTCTGGCGTGGCCGAGGACTCCCATGAACATGACCGCGATCGGTTCTTCGAAGTCGAGGACGTGGCGGGCGTCGGCGATGATCTGTTCGGGGTGGTGGAAGTCGGTGTCGATGTAGGTGGTGACGCCTTGGGCGGTGGTGGTGGTCAGCAGTGCGCGGGCGTGGGTGAGGACCAGGGGGTCGTTGTCGACGTAGACGATCCGCGCTGCGGGATCGATGCTTTGGGCGACCTCGTGGGTGTTCTGCATCGTCGGCAGGCCGGTGCCGATGTCGAGGAACTGGCGCACCCGCATTTCGCGGGCGAGGAAGGTGACCGTGCGGATGAGGAACTGGCGTGACTGGACGGCCATGGCGCCGATGTCGGGGTCGATCTCGAGGGCGGCGTCACCGGCGACCCGGTCGACTTCGTAGTAGTCCTTGCCGCCCATCCAGTAGTTCCATATCCGGGCGGAATGCGGAATATCGGTCCGGATCAGTGGTGCGTGTTCCGAGTCCAAGTGCATCGGAGATCAACTCCTCGGGAGGGTGAGCCGGCAAAGGGGATGGACCGCGGCGTGCAGGGCGCCTTGGGTTGATCAGGGGGAGGTGAGGCCCTCGAGTCGGGCGAGTGTGGCGGGTTCGAGGGTGTAGAGGGTGCGTTCGCGCAGGTATCCGGTAGTGAGCAGGAACCGCAGGGTGCGCCGTCGGTAGAAGTTCAGCTCGACGCTCACGAACTCCCGGCCGTGGGCGCGGAATTCCTCGATCAGGGTCAGCTCGTTCGCGGTGAGGTGTGTCGAGAGTTGTTTGCCGGTCGCCTTCCACTGGTGGTGGGAGATCAGATGGGCAGACAGTTCGCCACACCACACGGCGACCGTGTCGGGGCGCGCCTCGAGGTCGGCGGCGAGCTGGTCGACGGTACGCGGGCGGTCCGGTTGCTCGACCAGTGACAACAGCACGTCGAGGTGTTCGCGGCGCGAGACGTCCAGATATCGGGCCAGCAATAGGTGGGGGTCGATGTCGGTGACCAGCATCAGCGATGTCCTCCCTGTTTCTACGACGGCCGGAGTTCGAGGGGAGCGGAGTCCGCACCGACCGTGGCGGTTTCGCTGCTGTGCTGGGCCGGTGACACCGGAGGGGTGGTGTCGTTGTCGGCCTCGATGCGGCCGTAGCCCAGCACACCCGCCACGACCGCGGCGAGCGCGACCGGCAACGTCAGGGCCAACATCGTGCGAGCGCGGTCGCTGGGCAACGGGATCGTTCTCATCGGGGCTTTCCTTTCGAGCGTCGGGGCCGGACGTGGGATGGTCGGGCGAAGGTGATCACGGGTCGGTGAGGCCGTGAAGTTTCTCGGCGGTCACCGGGGCGAGGGCGTAGAGGGTTCGTCGCTGCACGTAGCCGCTGCCGAGCAGGGATCGGGCGGTGCGTAGTCGTCGGGTGTCGAGGTCGATCGCGGCGAAACGTGTTCCGTGGGTGGTGATCTCGGTCAACATGAGTCGCTGGGCGGCGGTGGCTCGCGCGCGTGGTGTCTTGCCGGTGGCACGCCACCGGTACTCGACGATGAGGTGGCCGCTCTCGTGCAACCGCTCGAGCAGTCGGGTCGCGACCGACACGGTGACCCCGATCGCGGTGGCGAGGTGTTCGGCGCGCACGAGCCGGTCGACGGTGCTCATCCACAGCAGGACCCGGACCTGGTCGTCACCGGTGAGAACGAGATAGCGGCCGAGTAGACGCGCGACATCGATATGGCCGACCTCGACCGATTCGACTCCGCAGGGCGCACTGCGTTGGTCGGCAAGGACGGGCTCGGCGGCATCCTCGGTGATCGGCGGTGGTCGGTGAGCGCGGGTGATGGACAGGGCCAGTCCCGCGGTGCCGTCGGGTTTGGTGGGCATCCGGATCCGGGTCGATTCGCCGGGACGCAGAAACGAGGCCACAGCCTCGATCCGCGTAGCGAGGTCGGGGTCCGGTTCGCCGTGGCAGCGCCGCCAGCTCTGCCTGCCGCCGAGGTCGACGATCGCGCGGACCAGCATCGTGTAGCGTCCGGCCTCGACTCCCAGCATGGCCATGGTTCCGGGGCCGGGCCAGCGTTGGTGGGCGACGCAGTACAGGGCAAGCAGGTTGACGACCTCGCCGAGGGTGACACCGCCCGGACCGTCATCGATCTGCTGGACCGGCCGGTTGTCGAGCTGCCAGGTGACCTCGCGGTCGAAGGCCACGGTGAGGTCCGCGACTTCGTCGCTGGCTACGATCAGGGAACGGGTGGCGGCGGTGTCGTCCAGGACGGTCCGATGGTGCTCGGTCAACCGGGTCCGCCACAGCCGCGCGAACGCGGCGGCGAGGTAGTCCAGCGGCTCGGTCGGGGCTCGCAGGCCCTCGATGACATCGATCAGCCGAGCGGAGTCGGGCAGCGCCGCGGTGCGGCGGACGATCTCGGCGCTCTCGGACACAGGGTTTCTCCTTTCGGTTCGCCGAACAGACGGGATATGCGCCGGCGGGTGGCGGTGTGCCGGTGGTTCTCGGATGAGGCTGTAGGGCAACACAATCTGTTCATGACCGACCGTGGGGCGGTAGTGATGCGGTGTTGCCGAGTCGCTGCCGATCTGCGGCAACAGGCGTCGAGGTCACCGGTTCGTCGACGGTCGGGGGTCGGCGACGGTCGGCGGGCTCGCGGCCCCGCCGTGGAGGTCGGCTGCGGCGGCCTGGTCGATGGCGTCGAGGTGTGCGCGCACGAGCGCTTCGGCTTCGGCGCGGGTCCGTCCATCGTTCTCCAGGACGGTGTACAGCGATTCGGAACGTTGCTCGAATGCCGTACCGTCGGGGTCGAGGGCCGCGCCGAGGGCCAGCAGCAGCCGTTGGGCGTACTGCTCGCCGTGGTCGGCGATGAAACCAGTGATCGTCTCCAACGTGCGCCGCGGGACGAACACCGCCGCGCCGGGAACCGGAGATCGGTTGCGAAGACCGTGAACGCGCGCGTGGACCTCGGTCACGCGCTCGGGTGCGTGGGGGTCGCGTCGACCAGGACCACCGGGTGCCGCGGCGGTGTGCGCAGGCCCGGTCACGGGGCGCGGTGGCATCGTGTCCTCGCTTCGGGAGTGGGAGTGCTGGCGAGCAGGTGGGTGATGAATTCACGGCCGCTCTCGGTCAGGGCGTAGACGAGTGCGGGCCGTTGCCCGTCAGGACGGAGCATCTCGGAGCCGACCAGCGTCTTCGCGGCCAGGCATTGCAGCGTCCGCACGGTCGAGCCCTGCTTCCCGTGAACTGTCAGTGCGGCTGCGGTGCAGGGCTTTTCACGGCCCGACAGGGCGATCAGGACTCGTATCTGAGCTTGACTCACGCCTTTGTCGCGGTGTCGGTGATACACCGTCGCTGCGTCCGGCACGGACGTGGCCGGGCCGGACGCGTCCTTCGGTGCGGGATCGGCCGGTGATCCGGGAACGATGCCGGGCGGTGCCGGATTCGGTTCGACAGGTGCTTCGTTCACGCGATCCCGTCCCCGCCCGGCCCGCGGCGGACGCCGAGAAGTGTCGCGGCCGTGACCCGGGTCGGTTTCGCTGTTCGAGCATCGGCGGCGGCTTGAGCGAAGGCCGTGTGACTACGCACGATCGTCGCGCTCTGTCTGCGCGACATTCCCGCGTCCACCAGGATCTCGATCGCCGCGTCGCGTTCGGCGATCCGACGCGGCCGGTCGGCCTCGCCGGCGGTGAGCCAGCGGAACAGGCACCCGCTGTATCGCGGCCCGAACAGGCGGCGTATCTCGGTCATGAACTCGCGGGCGATCGTGTCCTGGGGCGACGGCGGTGGCGCGGTGAATGGTGGCCGCGTGTTCACGCGGGTTCAGTGACGCGGGTGAGGTACGCGGGAAGGCGCTGGTGGCCGTGGCTGATGAAGCTGTCCAGCGTCGCCAAGGTTTCGGGCTCGACGGCCAGGCGCAGGTCCGGGAAGGTCTCGAACAGCGCGGGCAGCGCGACCTCGGCCTCCAGGCGGGCCAGGGCCGCACCGAGACAGAAATGCGCGCCGTGGCCGAAGGACAGGTGCTCCATCAACACGCGACCGGGATCGAACCCGTCTCGACCGTGTGAGTCCGGGGCACGGTTGGCCGCGGCGATGGCCGCGACGATCGGATCACCGGCGGTGATCCGCACCCCCTCGACGTCGATGTCCTCGACCGCGAACCGCAAGGGCAAGATCGCGATCGGGGGCGCGTAGCGCAGCGTCTCCTCGATCACCCCGGCCCACGTCACCCTGCCCTCGCGCAACCTCTCCGCGAGGTCGGGGCGGGTGGCGACCTGGGTGATGGCCATATCGAGCAGGTTGGCGGTCGTCTCGTATCCGGCGCTGATCACCAGCAACAGGGTGTGGACCAACTCTTCCTCGCTGAGGCGGTCCTCGTCGTCGCGGTGAGCGATGAGCAGGCTGGTCATGTCCTCGCCCGGCTCCGCCCGGCGGCGTTCCACGAGGTCGCCCAGCAGGGCGACGATCTCGGCGAAGGTCTCGCGCGGATCCCGGCCCGGGGCCATCGCGAAGATCTCCGACACACACGCCCGCAACCGCGGGCGCAGATCATCGGGGACGCCCATCAGCGCGGTGATCACCCGCAACGGCACCGCGGCGGCGAAGTCCTCGCGCAGATCCACCACCGTCCCGGCCGGGCGTTCGAGCAGCCCGGCGAGCAGGTCGTCGACGATCCGCACGATCTGGGGTCGCAGCGCGGTGACCCGCCGCGCGGTGAACGCCGGTCCGATGAGGCGACGCAGGCGCGTGTGGTCGGGCCCGTGGGCGGTGAGCATGTTGCGCACCATCACCCAGGTGTGCAGAGGCCAGTCCTCGGGGATCCGGCCGTCGATGAACGCCGGCCAGTGCTGGTAGGGGTCTTTGGACACCCGCTTGTCGGTGAACAGGGCCTTCATCAACCTCGGTGTGGTGATCGCCCATGCACGGACGCCGCCGGGCAGCATGACCGGGACCAGTTCCCCCTCCTCGCGCAGGCGGGCGGCTTCGCCGGGGATGTTTGCGCCGGTCACGTCGAGCACAAAGGGGGCGGGGGCGGTCAGAAGATCGGTCATTGCCGGACTCCAGGGTCGAGGGATCGGATGAGGCACACGGGCGGGTGGATGATCAGTGGCGGGGGCGAGAGCGAGGCGGACCGAAGACCACCGGCAGCGATTGCAGGGCGCGGTGGAATCCGCCCGGCCGCCACACCAGCTCGTCAGGGCGACACGCGAGTCGCAGGTCGGGCAGGTGGTCGAGCAGCTCCTCGATGGCGTCGACGGCGGCCTGGTTGGCGATGTCACGGGCCGGGCACGCATGTGGACCGGCCGAGAACGACAGGTGCGAAGAGTTGCGCGAGTAGTCGACATAGCCGGTGACATCGGCGGGGCGGTTGACTCGTGGGTCGGTGTTGCAGGCGGCCATGCTGATGATCACCGGCTGATGCGCGGGCAGCAGCACGCCGTCCCACGGCACCGGATGGAGCGGGAACCGGAGACACAGGTTGGCCAACGGTGCGTCCCTGAACAGGACCTCGTCCAGGGCTTCGCGGGAAGTGCGTGACCCGCCGATGACGTCTCCGGCGAACCGGTCGTCGGTCATGATCAACAACGCGGTGTTGGCCACCAGATGCTGCAACGGCTCGATCCCGGCGGCGCACATGGTCAACACCTGCTCACGCAGTTGCCTCTGACTCATCCGGGCCGCGTGCGGGTGACGCAGCAAAGTGGTCGGGATGTCGCGGCCGGGAGTGGCGCGTTTCAACGCGATCAACGCATCCAGGGCGGTGTCGAGGACCGCGGCGACCTCTCCGGGATCGGTGCCGGCGTCGAACATCATCCGGAACCCGCGCGCGAGTTGCTCGCCGATCTCGGGCGGGCAGCCCATCATCGTGTTGATCGTGCGGAACGCCAGCGGCCCCGCGTAATCGGCGACCAGATCCATCCGCCCCCGAGCGGCGACCTCGGCGATCAGGTCGCGGGCGTGGCCCTCCACTACGGTGTGCAGTGCGTGCAGGTCCACCACCGTCAGCGACGCGAGGGTGGCCTGCCGGTAGAGACGGTGCACGGGATCGTCGGTGCGCAACGCGTTGTCGCGGGCGCCCATCATCGGCATGACCGGGCTGTGCGGGTCCACCGTGGCCTGCCAGCGGATCGGATCGGCCGAGAACTGGACGGGATTGTGCAGGATCCGGACCGCGGCCTCCCACCCGATCACCAACGTCGCGAACACGCCCTCGGCCAACTGGACACGCGCGAAATCACGGTGATGACGGCGCATCTCGGCGTAGTGGCCGTGCGGATCGCGCGCGAACTCCGCCGAATGCAGGGCGAAAATCGGACCCGGCAGACCGACAGGACCCGAGTCACGCACGATCGGCGATCGCGCCGGAGCCGACGGGACGGAATGAGCGAGGTGTGGTGGGGCCGTGGCGGACATGGAACGGAGAAACCCCCAGCAATCTGCGGTAAAACAAAGGCGAATGAGTTCTCCCGGCAGCGAGAATTTTCGAGGTCGACCCGCCACCGGGAGTACCCTTTAGCCAACCGGGCGCGGCAGTCACCAACCAGAGCGCGAACTGGGCAATAGTGAGGCGCGACAGAGGCATCGGTCGGTTGAACTCGCGGTCGAACAGGGGCGGAAGGCAGGAAGACTATGGCGATCGGCGGGCGTGGACCGCGCCGCGCGTTCGCACGCCGCCGGAAAGAGCAGGGATTCACCCAGGAGTCGCTGGCTGCTCGCCTGGAAGTGGAACGCTCGACAGTAGTGCGCTGGGAAGCGGGCAAGAGCGAGCCTCAACCCGGAACATGGCCGAAACTGGCTGCCCTGCTGAGCATCACGCCCGAAACCCTCACTCGGTTGCTCGCCGGCGAACTCGACGATGTGGTCCCGACTCCGTCGCCGCCGACGATTCCACCGATGTCGTCATGGATCGATGACTCCTGGACCACACGCGTCGACCCATCGATGCTCGACAGCGTCGTACCCGCTGCGATCCTCGCGGCCATCTCGGTGTCCACCGACGCTCACTTCGCCGAGACCATGCTCGCGACGCTGGCCGGATACACCGCCCGCGACCAGCTCCTCGGACCACCAGCGGTGATCGAACACGTTCAGCGTGACTTCGCCTTCATCATTGAGCGTCTCGCCACGTCTGCCGGCACGGACAGGGCCAGGCTGCGCTATGTCGCCGCTCGCTACGCCGAAAGTCTCGGATGGCTACATCAGGACGCCGGCGACCTTGCCGAAGCCCGACGCTGGTCGGCTGTCGCTTTGACCCACGTCACCAGCGATGAGGATCGCGCCCTGCGTGCCTACACCCTGATGCGAGCATCCAACATCGCCACCGACTCCGGAAACCTCGACACCGCAACGAACTTCATCGAACAGGCACTGTCACACACCGAGGGTCTCAGCGCGCAGCAACGCGCAGTCCTGCACCGCCAGCACGCTCACGTCCACGTCGCCCGGGCTCTGCGATCCGAGGACCGACGAGACGTGACTGCCTGCCGCGACGCACTCTCGCGCGCCGCGGACTCGGCCGCGCAAGCGGTAGCCGACCCCACCGACCTCGCCGACTACTGCACGCCCGAGTACGTGGCCATGGAATCGGCGCACTGTTGGGTGACACTCGGGCGCCCGGAGCAGGCCGTGGCGCTTCTCGAACAACGTCTGGCGTCCTGGCCGGCCGAGTATCGGCGCGATCTGGGAATGGGATTGGCCCGACTGTCGAGCGCCTACGCCGGCGTCGGCGCTTGGCGACAGGCCATGGAGGTCTCGGTCCACGCAGCTACCATCGGAGCGGACACGGGCTCCCGCCGCACGCTGAACCAACTGGCGACCACGGTGGCCGTGCTCCGCGCGGGCGGCCGACTCGACATCGCGCGTGCATTGACCGACCACGTGCGTGCCGCCTCCCGACCGCGCACCCAGCCACTCTAGGAGCGCATTTCCGTGTGGATCACCGAAGCCACCTCCACCGACATCGCCACCCGCACCCCTGCGGTGGCAGTCGTCCCGGTCGGTAGTTTCGAGCAGCACGGTGACCACCTTCCCCTGATCACCGACACGGTCATCGCGAGCCTGATCGCCCAACGCCTCGCCGAGACCTACCCGTTGCTGCTCCTACCTCCGGTGACACTGTCCTGCTCGCACGAGCACGAAGGATTCCCCGGCACCGTCAGCCTCAGCGCCGCAACCCTCACCGCGATCATCACAGACATCCAACACTCGCTCACACGATCGGGCATCCACCAACTCGTCCTCGTCAACGCGCACGGCGGCAACTACACGCTCAGCAACCTCGCTCAGCAAGCCAACACCGAAAGCCGTCGAATCCTGCTCTACCCCGGCCGAGGAGACTGGAATCAAGCCCGCGCCGCCGCGGCGATGGTCAGCGACGGCCACGACGATATGCACGCCGGTGAACTCGAAACATCGATCCTTCTCCACGCGACCCCCGATCTCGTCCGGCCGTCCTACCTCGAGGCCGACCACGCCGCCCCGAATCGCGAACACCTCCACCTGCTCGGCATGACGGCCTACACACCGACCGGAG